>CAZVZJ010000145.1:0-1533 GCA_964631055.1 uncultured Marinicella sp. | reverse complement strand
ATGTGCTCAAGTATAGATTCTAATAACAATTAATTGAGGAGATCATAATAATGAAGAATAGAATTTTTAAGTCTGTATTGATCACAGCTATTTCAGCGTTGCTGGTTGCTCCTGCAGCAATGGCGCAGACCCCGGTTGAGGATCGTATTAAGCAAATGGAAGCTGAAATCCGAGAGCTTAAAGAGCTTGTTCGTCAGCAAAATGAAACAACTGCTGCTAAAGTTAAGGAAGTAGAAACCAAGGTAGAAACGGTATCCAAAACTACGGGCAGTGAATATGGTTTCCAAGCAAAAGAAGGCACAAAGTTTAGCTATGGTGGCTATATTAAAGTAAACGGTCTATGGACTGATACATCTGATGGACTAACTGCTGAAAATAATGTTACTGATTCAATTTTGGTGCCTAGCGCTATTGGTGTTGGTGAGGGTGGTAACGGCCGTAATGATTTTGATTTTGATGTGTTCACGTCACGTTTTAACTTCAATACTGTAACTAACACTAAATATGGCGCAGTAAGAAGCTTTATCGAGCTAGACTTTTTAAGTGGTGGTGGTAACGAAGCAGTATCAAACTCAACAAACCCAAGAATTCGTCATGCATTTATTAACTGGGATTATGCAGAAGATCAATCCATATTAGTTGGTCAAACATGGGGCACGTTTTTTAACGTAGGGTCTCTACCCGATTCGGTAGATTTCATTGGTCCGACTTCAGGTACTATCTTTAATCGTCAGCAAATGATTCGTTGGACTAAAAAATTAGCCAACGGTACATCATTTCAACTAGCTGCTGAAAATCCATCTTCTAACCTGTTCGGTTTAGGTGGTGATATTGATAATGGTTCGATTCCTGATTTGGTTGCGCGTTACAACGGTGGTTCAGGTGGACTTAAGTACGCAGTTGCTGTTGTAGGTCGTGATATTGGTATCGAACAAGATGAGGTTGGTGGCATTGATGATAGCGCTTATGGCTTTGCCGCAAATTTCTCAGGTTCATATACCTTTGATGCAGCAAACACACTTAAGTTCTCTATTGCTGCAGGTAATCTTGGTCGTTATATAGCACTGTCAGCTTTTGGTGATGGTGGTATTGATGACTCAGGCAATGTTGATTTAACCACAGTTACAGGTGGTTTTCTCGCTTTCACGCATAAATGGAATAGCAAGTGGCGCAGTACTATTCAAGGTGCTTACTCAACTGCAAGTCTAGGCGACGGTGTGGAAGATACGAATACTGAGACGCTTCAGAACTTTAATGTAAGCCTTGTATATAATCCGGTACCTAAACTAGATTTTGGCGGTGCGCTAATTTTTGCTGAGCGTGAGCTTGAGAATGGCACAGATGGCGATTTAACTCGCTTCCAACTCACAGCTAAGTATTCTTTCTAAACTCTTGATTTATTTATAGTTAATTATTTCAACTACCTTGTAGACCGAAAAATTTCCACTTAGGTGGAAGTTTTTCGGTTTTTTTTTAAGTTTTTTAATCAATGTTTGTTTGATTAATTTTGATATAGTCATTTATATAACAACA
>CAZVZJ010000144.1:0-1686 GCA_964631055.1 uncultured Marinicella sp. | reverse complement strand
TTTAGAGTTACCAGTTATACAAACAAAACGCCCTATCGAAGACTCTATAAAAGACAAATTAATCCGTTGGTACAAGCATCAAGCACTTACTTGTTTACGTGATAAAGTCGCTTTTTTTGCTGATGAGATGGACATTCATTTACCAAACTCAATGAATGTAAAAGTACGTGACTATAAACGTCGCTGGGGAAGCTGTGATCATAAAGGAGACCTATCATTCAATTGGCGCATCATTATGGCTCCAGAAGCCACTATTGATTACGTCGCAATACATGAGCTTGCTCATCTAATCGAGTTCAATCACTCAACAAAGTTTTGGAATATCGTAGCTAAGCAAATGTCTGATTGGAAGCACCATCAACAATGGCTACATGACAACGGCGCACTATTGTATCGGTTTTAATTGATACAACACTAGTTTTGATTTACCAACTCCAATACCCGTTCATCCTGCCAAGAATCAAATTTCCAGTTCTGAATATAACCGCAATGGCCGCCTCTTTCAGTTAATGTAATATGCAAATCAGGGTTATCGGCAAGCAATTCGATATCTTGGTATGGAATAATCATATCGTCTTTAGCAAAGTGTAAGTAACAAGGGCAGATCGTTTTAGCCATTACGTCTCCAGTAATTGCATAAGCATCAAAATAAGTGTCAACATCATCAAACTCTGTGTATTTAGGAATTAACACACGATTCATCTCATCAAGAGTTTTCATTTGATTAAGTGAGCCACCATAATCGTATTCAGGAAAATATTTAAGTTTTTTTACTAACGAACGTTTCCATTTGCGGACAAAGTACTGCCCATATATATAATTCTTAGATTGATTTAAAACCTCATTACTAGTCTTAGCATGAACTGCTGGGCAAAATGCAACCACCTTTGACAATGTAAGGTTTTTGTCATGTCCTAAAGCCGCAACACGTAAAGCAAAGTTACCGCCTAGTGAAAAGCCAGACAGACTATACTCGGTGTAATTCAATCGACTTTGTAAATCCTCTAAACCAGTCATCACTTCTTCAATTAAAGTAGAGTTAAAAATCACTTTATTAAGATGATGCGATTCTCCATGATCTCGCAAATTTAGCCTAAACACATCAATTCCAGCTTTAAGCAACTTACTTGTCATTGACAGCATATAAGATGAATCTATGCTGCCTTCCCAACCGTGTATCAAAATCGCACATTTTTTTGCAGAATTAGCAGACGCTTGATTTAGTGCACCGGCTAAGCGAATACCATCATGGCAGTTTAGAATCATTGGCTGCGTCGTCGAAACAAATGGCTTAAAGTTATTTCGAACAATAAAACGCCGCGGTCCAACGCTGGAAAATATAGTTTGTATATGACGGTTTCTTAAACCGAAAGGTGGTTTAAACTGCATGACAAATAAATTAACTATGTATTGAGGGGTAATCGCTACGATTGATTAGTTCTTCTTCAAAACCAAATAAACGTAGATCTTTAATTTTCATAGGGTATAAAACACCATCGAGGTGATCACATTCATGTTGTACGACAATGGCATGAAAACCTGTCACAGTACGATCAATTTCATTACCCTTTTGATCAAATCCTCGATAACGAATATTTGAAGGTCTTTCCACATATCCGCGCATACCAGGTACACTCAAACAGCCTTCCCACATACCTTGTTGTTGATCCCCTATTACGTCGATTT
>CAZVZJ010000143.1:0-1688 GCA_964631055.1 uncultured Marinicella sp. | reverse complement strand
CTTCTTTTTTAGTCACATTGCGTAAGCCAAAACTGATGGAAATACAATCAAAGTGATTGTCTGCAAATGGTAGTTGTTCAGCATTGACTAGACAATAATCAATATTGCCACTAAGACCTGCGTCAGTCATCCGTCTGCGACCTTGTTCAAGCATTGCTTCATTGATATCAGTAACTATAACGTTGCCTTGCTCGCCAACTTTTTTGGCAAATTTTAATGATAGATCAGCGCTGCCTGCAGCAAGGTCTAGTACAGTGTCACCAAGTTTGACACCACTCTGCGCGATCGCAAACCACTTCCATGCCCGATGTACACCAAGAGACATAGCGTCATTCATGACGTCATAGTTACCAGCGACTGATCTAAAAACATTGCCAACTAGGCCCTGCTTATCTTTCTCGTCAACTTCTTGAAAACCAAAGTGTGTTTTGTTTTGTGCTTCTGACATGACTGAAAATTATTAGTTAAATAAACTGATTGTTATATCGAATTATATAAGAGGGGTGCTATTTTAGCCTAAGTAGTGATCATTTGGCTGTGATTCTCGTTTATAACCCGCATCTTCAAGTCTAGTTAAATATTTTTTCCAATGATTTTTCATATTTGAACCAAGATCATACAGCACATCCCATGAATATAGGCCAGAGTTATGTGAATCGTCAAAGATCAGTCTCACGGCGTATTTGCCGATTGGTTCGATCGCAACTATGTTCACATTTTCTTTATTTAATTGTAAAACTTCTTGGCCTGGCCCATGTCCTTTAACTTCTGCTGAAGGTGAATGAACTCTTAGATATTCACAAGGCAACATGAAAACATCATTGTCAAAGCTGACTTCGAGTAATTTAGATTTGGCATGTAAGCGAATATTTGTCGGTATATGGTTCATGATAAAAGTTAACAAAGTGAGTATGTAAAAACTCAGAACATAGGCATAATTGGATCATAACATTGTAAAATTGAATATTGAGAGATTCAGATGGATCATTACAAAATAGTTTTACCTGCCGACTTAAATGATTATGGCAGCCTATTTGGTGGCATTTTATTAAAGTGGATTGATGAAATTGCTTATATTCGGGTAAGTTTAGATTTCCCAGGAAAACCATTTGTAACAATTGGTTTGGATAATGTCGAGTTCCGTCATGCAATTCGCCAGGGCCAGATACTACGTTTTAGTTGTAATAAAACTCGAGTAGGTTCCACTTCGGTTACTTATAATGTAAAGGTCTACGGAGAACGTTATCAAACAGATTCAGAAAAAGTATTGTTTGAAAATAATATAACCTTTGTATGCGTAAACTCTGATGGCAAGAAAGCGAAAATTAAAGATTGATAATTCTTCTTTATAAACAACTCTTTGGAGCAAGAAGCATGTTAAAAATACCTATATTAATCATCTTTTTGATGTTAGCGCTACCAATTCAAGCTCATGAATTACAAGCAGTCCAAGACACTATCAATGTTGTTGGCGTTGGTGAAGTAAATGAAGAACCTGATCAAGTTGTGCTAAGCATAGGTATTAATGCTCAAGAACTAACTTTAGTTGAGGCCAAAAAAGTCGCTGATCAACGATATGCGATGGTGCTTCAACAAATTAAAGCTGCGGAGATTGACGATAAGTATATCAAAGCAACTCGAATAAATGCGCAACCACAGTATGAGTGGATTAATAATAAGCGTGTTTA
>CAZVZJ010000142.1:0-1787 GCA_964631055.1 uncultured Marinicella sp. | reverse complement strand
CGCATAAAGCTTCAGTGATACCTCTGTTAGATGAAATAGACAGTAAGGCAAAACTACTGAACGCTGTTAACTGCATTCATCGTAGTCAAAATAAATTAACAGGCTATAACACTGATTTGTTAGGTTTTGCGTATTCATTGCGACAAAATGGCGTTGATATAGAGGGTGCTGAATTTGCTATTTTGGGTGCTGGCGGTAGTGCACAGGCGGTTGGTGCGGTTCTCGCTGAAGGTGATGCGAAGCGTATTTCTATTGTAAATCGCACGCCTGAAAACGCTGAAAAACTTAAAGAAACGATTTTGGCAGTTAATGACCAGGTAAAAGTCTCTATTGTTGATGAAGAAGGCTTAGTTAAACGCTCTAAACATCTCGATTGTGTGATTAACACGACAACGCTTGGAATGAGCCCAAAGATAAAAGAATCACCATTATCAGTGGAAGTCTTTACAGAAAACACCTTGGCATTTGATTTGGTTTATAACCCAGTGTCGACTCAGTTTTTAAAGTCTGCAGAAAAACAAGGTGCTTCGACTGTCAATGGTTTACAAATGCTAGTAGCTCAAGCTGTTTATTCGGTTGAAATATGGATGGGTGGTAATATTGTTGCGCATGTTGATATGAATGCTCTTGTAAGAGACCTTGAAAAAGCAATCAAATAATACATTCGTTCTAACTATTCAGTATTTGAGTATTTTTAGCCCTTATGGCTATTATTTCGAAATTTTTAACTCGATAATCTTTACAAATAAACACTATGGGCTTACATCAACATCAAGTTATCCCACTTGAATTGGGCGAATTGTCTTATGATATTTCAGTTGGTTATGGCCTGAAAGATCAACTATCTGAAATATTGCGTGATTGGAATGACGGCCAGCAATGGGTAGTTTTGACACAGCAAGCTATCTTTGATTTGTATCAACCTCTAATCGACGAATTGCGCGCTCAAGGGTATAAAATTGACCCCATCATTGTGCCTGGTGATGAGTCCGCTAAAAATATCAATCACGCTGAACAAGTTTGGACTAAAATGGTTGAAATAGGCTGTGACCGATCATCTATATTGCTCGCATTAGGTGGCGGTGTGGTAGGAGATTTAGGCGGCTTTGTTGCAGCAACCTATATGCGCGGAATTCCTGTAATACAGATTCCTACTACCTTGTTAGCAATGATTGATTCTGCTATTGGTGGAAAAACGGCTGTTAATTTATCTGCTGGGAAGAACCTAGTTGGAGCTGTGTATCAACCAAAAGCGGTGATTGTAGATCCTGGTTTTTTAGCAACATTACCAAAAAGGAACGTAGTTTCTTCTCTTGCAGAAGCTGTGAAATACGGTTTTATTAAAGATCCATCCATTTTTGACAGTATTGATCAACGTTTTGATGATTTACTTGAGTTAACTGACCAGCAATTACTGACGGAGTTAATAGCTAAAAGTTGTCATATTAAAGCGCAGATAGTATCAAATGATCAGTTTGAAAATGGCGAGCGTAAATTACTCAATTATGGACATACTATTGGTCATGCTTTTGAAACCATTCAAGAGTATGGGGGCTTGTATCACGGTGAAGCAGTTCTCTACGGTATGAAATGTGCAAACTTTATATCGCACAAGCATGGTCTTTTAAATGATGATGACTATAAACATGCTCAAGCGGTACTGAACCGTTTTCCGTTGCCTGAACTTGGTGCTGTGGCACCTGAAAAAGTATTGGAAGTCGTTTCTCACGACAAAAAGAATATTAATGGCAAACTTAGTTTTATTCTTATCGACGGTATTGGTAATG
>CAZVZJ010000141.1:0-1788 GCA_964631055.1 uncultured Marinicella sp. | reverse complement strand
ACATCTATTAAACCTTGACTGTCAAAATCCTGCCATTGATGATCAATCCATGTATAAGGTTCAAAAGCCTGCTGATCTAATTCACTGACACGGATTTGTAACTGATCATTTATTATTCTGACATGGAAATTTATTATGGCTTGATTATCATGATTTAAACCAATTCCTATTAACACAGGAAAATCATCTAACCCGACTGTTTCTAATGATTCAAAATCATACTCAAAGGACCTTTTACTGGCAGCAAAAATCACTACAGGTACATCAAAGGAGTTTTTAAAAATAACATCACCGCAAGAACTCGATAAACCCCCATCTGTAATCTCCCAGTTGCCTATACTTGGATTTGTTAAGATTTCACGATCATCTTCATTACAGTATTGTGAATTACCCCCATGAAAAAGCACACCTTGCTGGACAGGCTGCGAACTGAAATTGGATAATATTTCATCATAATCGGCAGTCGGCAGAGTGACGCCCTCAAACATCCTTTCCATGGTTATGACATTGGTGATGTCCCAACTTTCAGTATCCGGGTTGGCTGCTGTTGCATTCAAAAACATAAAACCCATGTCAGTCACTTCACTGGTGTCCCAATCACTGGTATCCGGGTTGGCTAAATCTGCATTAAAAAACATTCGACTCATGTCAGTCACTGCACTGGTATCAAAGCCACTCACATCTGGATCTGCAGCCAATGTCGCACCAAACATACCGCTCATATCCGTAACTTGACTGGTGTTCCAACCACTGGTGTCAGGGTTGGCATTAAGTGCTCCAAAGAACATAAACCCCATATCCACCACTTGACCGGTATCCCAACCACTGGTGTCTGGTCTTGCAACATCAGCACCGTTGAACATAGCGCTCATATCAGTCACGTTCGCTGTGTTCCATCCACTGGTATTAGGATTAGCAGATTCTGCACCGACAAACATTAAACTCATATCTGTCACCTGACCAGTGTTCCAACCACTGGTGTCTGGATTGGCAATCAACGCAAGGTCAAACATGCCTTGCATATCTGTGACTTGAGAGGTATTCCAACCACTGGTATCTGGATTGGCCCCTCGGGCTGCGAAAAACATATACCGCATATTGGTCACCTGTTCCGTGTTCCAGCCACTGGTATCTGGATTGGCTAAATTTGCCCCTGAAAACATCAAAGCCGTACTGGAAACTTGAGATAAATCTGGCACATCTGTGGCAGTTACAACCATGTTGACAGCACCCGAAAAAGCCCTGTCCATTGTGTCCCAAACAAAGTCACCCCAATTACTTAACTTTATTATTTCAACGGCTTCATTAAATTCATTAACACGAATCCGTGGAAAACCACTGCCATCACCAGTTGTACCTCTGATAACAATGGTTTTTTCTCCCCCACCATTTACACTGTAATCACAGGTATAAGCGGTTAATTGATTGATCGCTTCAAATATGCCATCATCGTCGCAATCCACATCGTACTTATAATTCATTCCATAAGTTGGGATGGTGAAAGCCTCATCACTAGCTGACAATCGCGTGTCTATGGTAAACATAAAATCACCTGACTCTGCCATAGAAATATGAACTACAAACATCAACAAGATGAATAACAATAGTTTTTTATAGCTCACACACACATCAAATCTATTTCCACTCATAAAATTCATCCTAATATTGCAACCAAGTGATCTCGGTTAAACCTGAACTGTTAATATTCTGCCATTGATGTTCAATCCATGTAACAGATTCAAATGCATCGATATCCAAATCACTGATGCGTATTTGTAACTGTTGATT
>CAZVZJ010000140.1:0-1828 GCA_964631055.1 uncultured Marinicella sp. | reverse complement strand
GTTTATTTTGATGATCGAGATTTGGTGGGTGGCGAAGTCAGTCGATTTGGTCAATCAATTGCCCGCTATGAAGGCGATACATTGGTCATCGAGACAACCCATGTCGAAGGGGCATTAGCATCACCGATTGGTATTTCACTTAGTGATCAGACCACGACTAAGGAAGTCTTTTCACGCTTAGCCGATAAAGATGGCAGATCCGTAATTTCGGTACTGATGACGGTTGAAGACCCAGCCCGGTTGACTGCACCCATGGACATGTATAGATACAGCTTTTATGTCGAAGATTATCAGTTTACTGAGGTGGAATGTCAGATTCCACTGAATAACTAAGTTATTATGTATCCAAAAAAAGGCGCTCATTGAGCGCCTTTTTTTATGCCAATACTAATCCTTCTAAATAACGAACAATTATTACCTGCATCTAAATATAGTTAACAAAAAGAAGTCAGTCTTTATTTATTTGTCAGGAATGAGGCCACCCTTAAGACAGCCAACCTTTAGAAATTCCCGACTTTGAAAACACCACCATGACTAATCCAATAATAATCGCGATTAAAGGCATTATTAATGCAGCTGTCCCCATAACTTTAATTGCATTAGATAAAAAGTAAACATAACTTGTTTGCAGTAATACGCCAACAAGAGAAATCAAATATAAAGTTAATGCAAAACGTTTTTTTAGTAGCAAACAGATACTACCAAACAAGCCGCCAAACACTTCTGCGGCAAACACCGCGTTTACCCACGATGGCATCGTTATATATAAACGTTGATGTGCCTCTGACATGTTCACTATCATCTCTTGAAGCATAAAAGTGCGCATAACATAAGCTGACATATCCATCAGAAACCAAAGTAATGCCAGAATTGAAATTACCCAAAACCATTTGGGAATGGATTGATTTATTTCATTATTCATCTTTTGCTTCATCCGATTTAAGTTCGAACTAAAATTTTTATGATGAAAGATAAAATTCCAGTTGCTGTAGACCAGCTCCCCATCCTTTGTCATGATCAGAGCGCGTATTTTCAAAAACTTCAGCTTCTTCAGGTGTTGGATTGCGAGGTTCCCAGTAGAAAATAAGTTTTGTTTTTGTGTCTGACAGTTCTTCAAACTCTAGAGTCGCTAACATATCTTTTGGCCAGTTTGGTATATGTGCATTAGGGATTATTTCACCATCGGAATTAGACATATATTGTAAGAAAACAAGTTTCTCAGGTGATATCACTTGTTCATATTTGGTAAATAACCACATTTCATGCCCATTTGGCATGGTGACTTTATGTAGAGATGATCCGTCATTTTCAATGTTGGCGGATACAAATTCACAAGTACAACCATCCATAGGAAACATCCAATTATTAAGATGTTTAACTTGTGTCCATGCGTCAAACACCAACTGTCTTGGTGCATTAAATTCGCGAATAATTATAGAAGGCTCTACGCTAATCTGTTTCATTATGACCTCTTGTTTGTATCTCAGTTAAATATGTATCTAATTGGTTTAATGAGTTGCCCCAATATTTTTCAAATTGATGCATCCAAGTTTGAATAGGACGAAATTCCTCTGCATGAACTCGATATAATCTCTTACGACCGTGTTTTCTTTCAGAAACAAGTTTTACTTGTCTTAACACACTCAAATGTTTTGATACGACTGGTTGCGGCCACTGCACAATATCCACTAAGTCATTTACAGACATCTCTTTGAGCAAAAGTTGCTCAATTAAAGCCCTTCGTTTTGGTTCGCCAATAGCACTGAAAACATCATGTGTTGTTTTTAATCTCGCCATACTTATATATTCCTATATGGGAATATATAAG
>CAZVZJ010000139.1:0-1849 GCA_964631055.1 uncultured Marinicella sp. | reverse complement strand
AATTATCTTACCTGGGGATGCAACAATCAGGCTTACAATAACAGGTTCAGGTGAGGATTCAGCGGCAACTGGTGACCTAGACATCACTGATGCAGTTGTCATAGGTACTTTTATAGAACCAACAGCAAGTTATCCAACCATAGATGCCAATAACTTAAATGATCGGGTATTCCACGTTTTATCTGACAGTGGTTTGGTTACATTTGTGAATTTCAGAATTATCAATGGTTCTGCTGATTTTGCTAATGGTGGTGCGATAAATATCAGCCTTGATAATCAAGTTGTGGTTAATCGAGTCTGGTTTGAAGACAATACGGCTAACTCTGGGGGGGCTATATATATCGGTCCTTTAAGTGAATTAAGCATTGTTGACAGTGTTTTTACGGGTAATGCAGCTGTTTCTCAAGGTGGCGCATTAAGTGTTTTTAGTCCCACAGAGATCGATAAATCGACCATTTTTGATAATTTAAATTTAAACACAGAGTTTCAAGAAGCCATTTATGTAGGATTGGATTCATTTGGGCCAACAGGTTTGACTCTGAGGAATTCTACCGTATTTGATAATAGTTCTTCGGGCATTTATTCCGAAGGAGCAGATTTAACCATTAAAAATTCAACCCTTGCTCAAAATACAGATAGTGGCATTGCAATGAATCGAGGCACTCAAGATACAATCGATTTAAGAATCAGTAATTCTATTTTGTATTTCAATGGTATTGATTGTGGCACGGGTAGTGGCATTAATAAAATCACAGATAATTGGAATGCCACCACTGGTTCATCATTTTGTTTTCCTGGCAGTACGACTACTCTTTTCGATGATCCAAAGCTAACTTCATTAAAAGTGGATGCTGAAAACTGGCATCGTTATTACCGACCGGGTTTTTTTAGTCCTGTGGTTGACAGTGCACACCCAGCAGCACCAGGTCCAGGAATTGGTTGTGATTTGGAGGATCAAAGGGGGGTTGTTAGGCCTCAAGATGCTGGTAATGATCGTTGTGATCGTGGTGCCATAGAGTTGTTGGAAGATGTGATCTTTTTCGATGATTTTGATATCGTATATTGAGATTAATTATCGGTTGTGAGTTGATAGAGCTATAGAGGTTACAAAAAATGAATGCATTGCCAGATATAACCAAAGTTTATGAATTCAATTCTTTTATTGTTCAACCCAGTGATTTTCGGCTTATTAAACTGGGGCATGAAGTTGATATAGAGCCTCAGGTTTTTGATACTTTATTGTTGTTAATTGAGCAGCGAAATCGTGTGGTTACCAAAGATGAATTGCTTGAGAAAATTTGGCATGGGCGAATTGTCTCTCATCATGTGATTACACGAATTATTTATCAGCTTCGAAAAATATTAGACAATAAAAGTGAAGGTGAGTCACATATAAGAACTGTCAGAGGAAGGGGTTATCAATTTGTGGCAAAAGTAAAAGAATCTCAAAAAAACAATCAAAAATCATCAATAAATAATGTCAATAAACAATCAAGAGTCAAATATTGGCAGCAATTTAAATGGTTGATAGGTGTTTTTGTGCTTGTGGTTTTTGGGTTGGTAAATATCCAGTAGACGGCTCAAACGAAACCTTATAAAGTTTACAGCTGTTTCCATAGAAATAGAACATTTATCTGTACCAAGTTGAATTAGCCGAGATTATGCAATTAATGAATTGATGTTAAAACTTTTCTTTAATAGTATTTAAGTAAAAAAGCCCTGGAATACAGGGCTTTCCTCAATGTATTGGCAAGAAGAAGGTTGTTTACCAATACATGAACACTCAATTCAAGTTAGATAGCCTTCGGCACGCGAATAGACTCTACCAACTCCTGAATTTCAGCTGGTG
>CAZVZJ010000138.1:0-1899 GCA_964631055.1 uncultured Marinicella sp. | reverse complement strand
TTGCTTCTAAATCAGCGGCTGGAATTTTTGCGAATGCTTCATCTGTTGGTGCGAAAACTGTAAATGGCCCTTCACCTTTCAACGTATTTATAAGGCCAGCCTCAGTTAACGCTGTCGCTAAGGTATTAAATGATCCAGCTGCCACCGCTGTATCAACTATATCCATTTTCGCAGCTTCTTTATCGCCATGATTTTCGGCAAACGCGTTGATAGAAAATAAAGCGGTAATGGCTAGAATGAAAATGCTTTGTAGTGATTTGATTTTTATAATGTTCGACATAATTGTCATGCTCCTGTTGTGTATTGAAGCGACACATTATCCTGATCAAAGTTCATTTCTTGTCACAGTAGTATTAAATTTTTTATATACACATGAGGATCATGTGATTCACTCAAATTCCACACTTATCAAATACTAGAGCGTTATTTAATATAAAATCTGCTGACTTTCGAAAATATTTATAAAAAAAGCCGCTAGGATAAATTCCAAGCGGCTTAAAAAAATAACAAAAGAAGAGAGTTATGAAAAGGAATGTTTCGTCCTGCCCATATATGAACAATACTTTAAATCAGCCTAATTTAAGTGTTACTAACTCGACTTTAACTACGGAAGTGTCAATTTCGCTAGTTACACAACAGAAATGGTGTTTTTACAACAACAAATTAATGCTTCCATACATCTATTTCACTGATTCTCGATTCGATTAATCATGGCAACTGGCTGCGCAGCCATTGGAATATTGTGTTGATTAAAGGCGCGTATAATTTTTTCAAGAACAAGTGACCGAATTGTAGTTCTTTGTTTTACATCTTTTAATAGATAGCGCGCTTCGTAAAGCACACCAGCAAGTTGATGTCCTTGATCATCATCCCACATTGATCGAATCACAATCGTAACTTTGTCTTCTAAGATACCATCGACATCATCAATAGCTTGCATAACTAAACTCTTCACTTTGTCTGGGTCAGCTGAATAATCAACCTGAAAACGAACACGCGCACGCACAGGAGCAACATTAATGGAAAAGTTTTTAATGATCCCACTCGACAGCATTGAATTCGGATAATTTACGATAACTCCATCAGTATTTCGAACTGCTGTTCTGCGTAACCCAATATCAACAACATCACCCCAAGAGCCCCAGTGCTTTCCAATTCTATCAATCGTTACCCGATCTCCGATACGTAACGGCCTGTCAAC
The DNA here is from genome assembly GCA_964631055.1 of uncultured Marinicella sp. Taxonomy (GTDB): domain Bacteria; phylum Pseudomonadota; class Gammaproteobacteria; order Xanthomonadales; family Marinicellaceae; genus Marinicella. The sequence goes on along the minus strand of CAZVZJ010000138.1, from coordinate 698 downwards.
GATCAGAAAAATACCTGACAAAATATCAGCAATGGTTTCTTTCGCCGCAAAACCAACTGCCACCCCAAAAATACCAGCACCTGCAAGAATAGGTGAAATGGCAATACCATTAATACTCAACACGAAAACCAATGTTCCTAGAAACATACCTAACCAGAGAAACTGTTTAATGAAGTGTATTAAACGGTCATCTAAGTCATTTTCAGTTTTCGCAGTTAATCGCTCTAAACGCCTTATCACAAAATATCGAACAAAATAATAAACCACTATCATGCCGATGATAGCCAGCAAACTCTGTTCAAGATTATGCATGCCCGACCAAAATTGTGAGGCGCGGGCAGAAAATGAATTTAAGTATTCAGAAAACACCATATCAAATAATTTCATTTATTCTTGTTGTTAGTAAACCCTTTTTACCCTGCCACATCAAAAACAACAAGAGATGATTGCTACTTTTGATAAATAATGCCTTTTCTATTTAGCTATAAATTGTCTCAATCGTCATCTAGCAATAAGTAAATCGATGGAAGAAAATCAATTTCAAAATCAAACTCTTCATCCAACGCATCAGTTATATCAATCCTTGGCTCGGTAAACAAACCTTGAGTTATAGATCTTCCAGTAACTCTAAGTCTATTTCTTATGGCATTAACGGAGGCATTTGGCGTTTGGCTCTTCATAACCGCCCATGCGCCTGA
>CAZVZJ010000137.1:0-1954 GCA_964631055.1 uncultured Marinicella sp. | reverse complement strand
AGTTATAATGTAGGTTGTTAGTAATAATTACTATCGACTTCTTTTAACGATCTGGATTATTCAAAGTGGTGCTAATTATGAAAAAAATATTTATTTATTTGGTTTTTCTTAGTCTTAATTTTGTCGTTCTTGGTGCTTCTCAAGCGCACGATATTGTTGCTGGCCCTGAGCCAATGAACTTTGAACAAATCACATCGGCTTTTGGAATGGATTTTGACAACGCTGAAGTAAAGACCGAGAAACTTGCCGAGAATCTTTATGTATTGTTTGGGGTCGGTGGCAACATTGTTGTGAGTGTTGGCGAAGATGGTGTTTTTATTGTCGACGATCAGTTTCCTCAAGTGATGCCAAAAATCAAAGAAGCGATACGCGAGATCGGTGGTGGTGATATTGATTTTGCAGTTAATACGCATTGGCATTTTGATCATGCTGAAGGCAATTTAATACTTGGTCCAGAGGGTACTTGGTTGGTGGCGCATCATAATTCTAGAGAAATGATGAAGCAGGACAATGTCATTAACTTAGTGATGGTTGCCTATGAACAAAAGGCATACCCAGAGAGCGCGTGGCCAGATGTGACCTTTAAAGACGAGATGCAGTTTCATCTTAATGGTCAACAGATTGATTTATTTCATTTTGGTCCTGCACACACTACGGGAGATACCGCCGTGGTATTTCGGGGCGGCAATGTCGTGCATATGGGGGACGTATTTAATACTTCCGGATACCCGTTTATTGATTCGAGTAATGGTGGTGAGCTAAATGGCGTTATCAAGTTTTGCCAAGAGATATTAAAACAAATAGATAGCAATACTATTGTCATTCCAGGTCATGGCCCTGTGTCTAACTATCAAGGTATGCAAGAGTATGTTGAGATGTTAATCACCGTTCGAGATCGAATCAAAGAGCTAATAGACCAAGGTAAGACTCTAGAAGAAGTGATTGCGGCTAATCCAACTGCTGAATTCGACGAAAACAGAGGTAATAACAAAATGTTTATAGATCGCGCATATCATAGCCTAGCTCATTCTCATTAAATAATTGGAGCCAGAGTAAAAAAATAAAAGTGTGTCAGGTGTTGCCATTTTCTGTAAGTAAATGTGGTCTGTCCTGGATTTTATAAATAATTACTTAAACAATAAAACAAGGTTTATATGAAACGCATAAAAATAGTTCGAGTTTTTCAAATAGTCATCGTGAGTTTGTCTCTATATGCATCGCAGGTTTTTGCTCAATCAAATGAAGAAATTTTTGAACAACAAACAACCGCAGTTTCGTCATCAGGTAAGTTACTTGCCGCTTATTGGGGTGAATCAATTTCAATTTTTAATATAGAGTCAGGCGCAAAGTTACATCAGTTTGATGCGGGTACAGAAGACCCATTTGTATTGAAATTTAGCGCAGACAGTACTAAGTTACTTTCGTCTGGTTGGGATGCGGTATCAGTATGGGATATGGAAAAGGGTAAGCGGATTGCTCGAAAAACGTCAACAGAAAATGCAGAGTGTGGTGTTATTTCAAATGACCATTCTAAAATTTATTATGATGATCAGTACCATGATTTTGGTTATAAACAGTTATTGGTGGCTAATGGTTCATTAAAGAAAGAAAAGATTATTTTTAAAAATAATGGCGATTGTAATACTTCGCCAGACCAAACCTTGTTAGCCATTCAGTCGTATAAGTTTGATGACGATGAGTATTCAGTTGATGAGTATCAAGTTAATGTTATTAATTTAGCGACCGGGAATATTCAAAACACATTTGTGGGTGAAGAAGCCAATGCTTATGATGAAGACATGTTTTTCTTTGACAATAATCGTAAGCTATTGGTACGTGATTATTCTGACTTTCATGTTTGGGATGTAGAAAATGATACGCTTGTTAAAACCGTTGAGATTGATATGGATGTTGATGAGGTTTCAGTGTCTGGCAACCTCGCATTACTAACAGA
>CAZVZJ010000136.1:0-2032 GCA_964631055.1 uncultured Marinicella sp. | reverse complement strand
GTAAAGGTCCGCCAAAAATTTCTTCATTCATCATCTTACTATCAAGTTTTGGATCGAGAATTAAACTCGGTGTAACACATCTTCCAGACCCTTCGCCTAAATGAATAACCGTTGAACCATCAGCTTCAACCTCGCTAACCAAGGCTCTTAAACGATCTGCATGCCGATCATTGATAATATGTGTATAGTCCATATCACTCTCAATATTTGGATACATTTTTGCCACACTCTTTTTACAGCTTTCGACAAATTCGGATACTATACCTTCTTGTACAAGAACAGTATCAGGACTTAAGCAGATCTGACCGCCATTCAGTGTTTTAGACCACATTACTTTTTCAGCCGCCAATGCCACGTCTGCCGATTCTGATATAACAACAGGGTTTTTACCCCCCAACTCCAGTGTCACTGGCACCAAATTAGCGGCTGCGGCTTGGGCGACTAATTTGCCAACATGTGTCGACCCAGTAAACAACAGATGATCAAACCGTAATGAAGAGAATTGTGCAGCAGTTTCTGCACCACCTAAAACAACAGCTAATTCATCCTCATCAAAACTATCTTTAATGATCTTGGCCAATAGATCAGACGAATGCGAACTCAGCTCAGACGGTTTTAGCATTGCTCTGTTGCCGGCAGAAAAAATATCAACCAACGGCGCTAGAGATAACTGAATCGGAAAATTCCATGCCGAGATATTACCAACAACACCTAAAGGTTGATGCAGCACTGACGACTTAGCCCCCATCAAAGAAAACGGGAACTTAGTCTTTCGACGTTGTATTTTCATCCAATGAGCAATATGTTTTTTTGCGTAGTTGCAACTTTCAATAACAGTCAATACTTCGGATGCTTTTGTACTGATCGGTGATCGGTTTCCATAGTCAGCCATAAGCGTTTCACAAATTGCATCGCTATGCCTAACCACCATATCTGCAAGTCGATCTATACGATCTATTCTAGTCGACACATCTGGGTAGGGATCATTTTTATGCGCTTGCTGCTGATTAAGCAATAAAGCTGCCATATTCGTTTGATTCATTAAACGCCTCATTCTCTTACAGTTAACCTATGGTAATACAACATCGATAAAATCCAGTTTACTCAATACGAGTAACCAATTACAATTCTTACATCGTTTACGACGGGAGGGTAAGGACACAAGCATATGACTAAGACTCTAGGGAAGGAACTCTTATGGCAATTACAAATTTTCACTTTATTGTTGCTTGGATTTTTATTCATTGTAGCGACTTTTAGTATTCGAATTGATTGGTTAAATAATATTACTTTTTTTGAAAAGTATATTTATCAACACCGCTTCTTCACTGATTTTTTCCAATTTTGCGCGATCACTATACTACTCTTAAGTGGTAACACGATATTCAGAATTTTAGGCGCAATAATCGGTTTTATATTTACTTTCTTTTATTTCATACAGTCTCAATCATTCTCAACCACAGGAAACTTCCTCCCATCAATAGCTCTCGAAAATGCAGATCATGCTGATTTTTTAGATCTTGATAAGATTATATTATCAGGATTGGTCTGGTTATTTATATTTCTTTTAGCATGCTGTTTAATTTACCCTTGCTTAAAGAATGTATCTTTAAAATCGGCGCTAATAATGGCTGTGACTCTAATCATTATCTCAGCGTTAATTAAAAATGATAAACATTGGTTAAATGAAGAAACAATCAATAATCGCTTTGAGTTTTATAATTCTGGCAAACCCAGAATAGAAAATGTTTCGCCATTAAGTGCTCTCTATGAGACGTTCAGAGAATATTATTCTTATCTAAAAAAACAATTCTTTATCAACCAAAATGCAGCAGTACTTTCAGCTGAATCTGTTAATTATCTATATGAAAACTATCAAGGCTTTGGAGAATTAGATTCTCATTTCAACCTAGTAAGAAACTTAGAATTTGATGAGAAGTTAGACTTTATTTCACAAGCCAATGTTTCGGATGGGACGAGTCAACAACAAATGAATGTTATTGTTTTTTTCATTGAAGGCATGTCAGCACGT
>CAZVZJ010000135.1:0-2135 GCA_964631055.1 uncultured Marinicella sp. | reverse complement strand
GACTGGGTATTCGGTGCTAAGTTAACAGCTGCTGATAATGAGTTAAATGCTTCTCACTTATACGTTGGCGGCACTGGTGCAGATAACTTTATTTCTTATAATACAGAAGATGTGGTTTCTATCATAGGTCGTATTGGGTTCAAAGCTAGTGACAATGGTTTGTTATACGGAAACTTAGGTTATACACAAAGTTCACATGTGTATACAGATATTGCTCAGACCCCCTTTCAATTTTCTTTCAGATCGCGTGAGAGTCAAAGAGGTGTTTTGATAGGTGTTGGTTATGAACACAAGTTATCAGGTGGTTTTTCTCTTTTTGCTGAATACAATTACACAGATCTTGGAGACAATAACATCGTTCTTGAAGATTTAATCGCTACCAGCGAATATCGAGCCACTGTAGATCAAGATTTATCACAGTTTAACCTGGGTGTTAATTTCACCTTTTAAACGCAAGAATATTTATTGAGCCCGATCAAAACCACGAAAGCTGATGGCTTCAGCTAAGTGGTTTTGTTGCACCAATTCTGAACCTGCTAAATCTGCTATGGTTCTGCTCACTTTGATGATGCGGTGATATGCTCTGGCAGAAAGTTTAAGTTGATCCACCACTTGTTCTAGAAAATCAAGCAAAGGTTCACTCAGTGGGATGAACTGTTCAATTTCTTTACCTTGTAGCTGTGAATTGCACTTGCCTTGATTGCGTTTCAGTTGAATGTTCCGACTTTTAATCACATCTGCTTTGATGATATGGCTGTTGGTGATTTTTTTACTGGGTTGGCGCAGGGTTTTATGGGGAATTCGAGGTACCTCAACTTGTAAGTCAATGCGATCCAGTAGGGGGCCTGAAATCCGATTGCGGTAGTTTTGAATCTGTCCGATTGAACATTCGCAAGTCCTGTCAGGGTCACCAAAATAGCCACATGGACAAGGGTTCAAACTGGCCAATAACTGAAACCTGGCAGGAAATTCTGCTGTTCTGGCTGCCCGTGATATAATGATTCTTCCAGACTCCAATGGCTCACGCAATACTTCTAGTACATGGCGAGAAAATTCTGGCAGTTCATCTAAAAATAAAATGCCATTTTGGGCCAATGATATTTCTCCTGGCATCGGATTCGAGCCTCCGCCCACCAACGAAGGGGCTGATGCGGTGTGATGAGGATTGCGAAATGGCGGCTGGCTCCAACTGGCTGGGTCAAACCCTTGAGCACTTATAGAGGCTACCGAGGCTGTTTCTAAGGCTTCGGCTTCAGTTAATTCAGGCAGTATACCAGGTAAACGGCTGGCCAACATGGTTTTTCCTGTGCCAGGAGGGCCGTAGAACAGTAGGTTGTGCTTACCAGCAGCAGCGATAATTAATGCGCGTTTAGCGTGTTCTTGGCCTTTGACATCGGCCAAATCTGGACATTTGTTTTTTGTATTGATCCCTTTCAATTCAGCTCGAGGTAATTCATCGACAGTATCCATCCAAGCAGCCACTTCAAGTAAGTTACCAGCCAGCATACAATCACATGACTGTACCAAAGCCGCTTCAACACCATTGTTAACTGGGCAAATTAAACTACGACCAGTCATCGCAACAGCGCTCACCACAGGTAAAACGCCGCGAATGGGGCGTAAATCTCCACCTAAGGCCAATTCGCCAACCAATTCAACATCGCACAAACGATCCTGCTTAATTTGACTTGAAGCGGCTAAAACACCCACAGCGATGGGTAAATCATAACGTCCGCCCTGTTTAGGTATATCGGCAGGAGATAAGTTAATGGTGATCCGGTGTTGTGGAAACTCATAGCCTGAATTCATGATCGCTGCCCGCACCCGATCTTTGGATTCTTTAACGGCAGTTTCTGGCATACCAACAATCGATAGTCCGGGTAAGCCTCTAGAGATATGTACTTCTACCCGAACTTGCGGCGCCTCTATGCCATATTCTGCCCTTGATAACACCACCGCGAGTTTGGTCATTGTTTAATCCATCAATCAAATCGGTCAGTTTATGCTTTGAGTGAATGATTAAACAGTGGTTGATTACTGATTTGTTTGTAAGAAAATGTGACTGGATGTTGCAATAAAAATCATCATTGGACTTAATTTATTTATCATATAAATTCATTTAGTCTATATAAACT
>CAZVZJ010000134.1:0-2199 GCA_964631055.1 uncultured Marinicella sp. | reverse complement strand
TCTATTTCAGATTAATGTCAACAAACTTGATTAAGCTGCTATCTAATCAATTAAATATGTACCCAATTAAAGCCCACCCGAGAATGACAACGCTCTTGTTATTTAAGATAATTTGTCAGGAATCCACACCTCACCTACATGATTTTTAAGCTTTATTTATTTTTAAATGTCGGCTTTTAAAGTTTTGCTTGTTTATATAGGTATGAACTTAGTTTTTCAGTACAGATACTTAAATATAAAGGAGAGAAACATGAAATTTATAATGGTAGTTTTGCTTTTTGTGATTACGCTGACACAGGCTAACGCCACAGATTACTTAATCACAACAGGTGTAGATGGTGCTGTTGATGATGGAAACTGTACTTTGCGAGAAGCCTTGTTGGCTGCAAATACACAAAGTGCAGTGGATCAATGTCCTGCTGGAAGTTCAAATAACGTAATTAGATTGATGACAATTTCAGAAGGGTATACATTTGATCAAGGTGAGATGGTGGTCACTAATCCACAAAGCTTACGTATTGTTGCTTCAGGCTCATCAGGAATACGCCCAGTGGTGAATATGGATGGGGGCAATCGTTTTTTATTTACTGATGAGGCAGGGGTTTTTCTAGACATTTCAAACATTAATTTTGCTTTTGGATTGGATGAAACTGGTGATGGTGGTGGTGTGATACTGATGAATGTAGCCAGTGGGGTTTCTAACCTGCGCTTAATTAATGTCGGTTTTTATAACAGTATTGCTGTGGGTGCGGTTGGTGGTGGCGTTTATTTCAGTGGAGCTGGAAACCTCACTATGGATAATGTTTTATTTCAAAGCAATAGAGCTGATGGTGGTGCTGGGTTGGCATTGAACTTAATCGGAAGCCTTGGCTTTTCCATTTCATCTGATGTCGAGTTTGTTAACAATATCAGCAACAGTGGTGGTGGGGCGCTGAATATTAATGCAGTAAATGGACAGGCAATTCTGCAGCGGTTTAATTTTGAAGAAAATACAGCATCAGGTGGGGATGATGTGGCTGGTATTTTTATGCATGTCCAAGATTTTTCCTCAGATCCATCTACTATTATATTAAATGATAATTCAGTCAAAGATAATCAAGGTGCTGGCTTATATATCGATAACACTGGTGGATTGATAACCATTAATGGCCTGGTATTAAAAGATAATTTCAAACCCAATGGCCAAGGAACTTTTCAAGCCATTGTTAATTCAGCTACCGAAGATGGAAGGGTGAGGATTCACAATCCGTTGATATATCAATCTGACACCCAACAAGGAGCAGGTTTGGTGTTAGGAGTTGATGATGACAGCAGTAAAGTCAGTGTCAGACATGCAACCATAGTGAATCATTCAATTGGTGTGATAGGTAGTTCAACAGCGGCAAACCCAGAATCTTTAGAATTAATAGACTCAATAGTATATGGTAACCTTACTGAACTTTTGAATTTCGATTTTGATGTGGATTCGCTGATAGGAGTTGATCCTTTGTTTACTGATATGACGAATGAGGATTTTACATTAACTGCTAACAGTCCTGCAGTAGATATGGCCACTGAGGTATTTGGTATTCCTGTTGATGTTGCCAAAAACCCAAGGGTGTATAATGGTGCACCTGATCTTGGCGCTTATGAAAGGCAAGGACCTATCAATGTTAATTTAACTTTTTTAGGTACAGGTTTGGGTACAGTTTCCTATGAAATTGAAGGTGTTTTGGTTGATTCATGTAGTGGAGATTGTTCATTTACTCTGCAAAGTTCTGAAACACTTCGTCTGTTTAGTACGTCAGAATCGGGATCAGTATTTGATACCTGGGGACAAGAATGTCAGTCAGCAGGCTCATCAAGGTTATGTACAATTGGTAAAAATGGAGCTGATCTCAATATCAGCGTGCAGTTTATTGATGAGGATGAAATCATATTTAAGAATAGTTTTGGAGGGGTCATGCCGTGATTCCATGATGCATGAGTTAAGCGAATTGACAGGTATGTAAGGGAAAGTGATTATTTGGGGGATCCTAACTCGTCGAAAGCAAAGACATTTGAATTAATTATCTATTCAAAGTGAGGTTTAAGGTCTTGTCTAAATTGGTGTTGTGAAGCAATACATACCTTACTATTGTTATCCTCCGTCGGGCTGTATGTTTGGTTTGCACTCAGCAACTTTTGATGATGGTAAATTGTAGATTATTTTCTTTAATT
>CAZVZJ010000133.1:0-2302 GCA_964631055.1 uncultured Marinicella sp. | reverse complement strand
TTGAATTTGCAAATGCAATTCAACAATTTAAAGAACATCACATAAGAGAAAGCTAAAGAAATTAAAACTGATATACAGTGATTACTGGAGATTGGTTATAACCATCAACTGTTGGCTGAACTTGTGGCCACGACAGGAACAACCTTTGACTCACAGGGTCCCAACTGCCCGAAAGCGGAACATTAAAACTTCTTGATGCACCAGGTTGGACCGGGAAAGGTTCCGGAAAATAACCTTTGTCATAAGGCAAAACATCACTGGGGTTCTTCGCGCTGATGATTTCATTCAAATCGAACAACCAAAAATAAGGGCCTTTATCGGTGGCATCATAGGCTAAATAACCTTCAGCTATGGTGCCTGCGGTGTCTTGCCTTGGTTCAATTGGTTCAATGGTGTCTTTATAAAAAATGGTGCCATTGGAATTGGCAAAGTCATTCACCTCGCCCACATAAGGGGTGGTCCCAGGTGTACGTGGTGTATGTCCTGAAGAACCACCAATGACCATATATGTTCGAGAATCGGGAACAATAAAGCCAAAAGATGGGACGGACATAATGGTATATAAATCATTATTTATGCCACCAGTGGCACCACCATAATTGAGAAAATCTGTCGTTCCCATTGGGGTTTCTTGCGGAAAGTCCATCCAATTTAAAGTGGGCACAACACTGTTGGTGTTGGCGCCAATTAAATCATTTAAATTGACTGTGAATAAACTTGGGCCAAATGACAAACGGCCAACAATGGGTAGGCCAAAACCCCCTCCTAATAAATGACTCTTCTGTAGGAATGGCTGCCAATCTTCAGGAATTTCGGACGTCCAACCAGTCGTATGTTGTAAGCCAGTTACAGTAAAATTTCCAACCAATGAGCTGTTAGCCAAGTCACTTGCATCGGCCACTTTGAAAGTGGTGTCAATATTGTTTGTTTGAGCATCATAGTATAAAGCGCCATTTACCAATAATTGGTTGTTATGGTAATACAAACTCATCATGCTGTTTTCTAAAGGTAAATCAGACCAACTGCTTTCAGGAATGCGAGCCAACATAGGCGCGGGCTCTTGAATCGTGCTTGAAATAGGCAATGCATTATAATCAGTACTCATTGAAGGTATTGGTATACTGTATTCTCCAATACTGAACGTCAACTCTGAAGCCGTGATAAACAGACTGTTACCATCGGGATTGTAAGCAATGGTTCCTTTGATGTAAGAACCCACATTAGTTCGAAATGCACCAACATACCGAGACAATAAGTCATTGATACCAGCTCGCCTTAATTCTTGGGGATTAATTATCAACTCGAAACCATTTTTATAGATCAAGTCCGAATCCTTCGTGTTTAAAGCGTAAGCGGGTTGTAAAATTACAGCTAATAAACTGGCAATACATTTGAATTTCATGAAGGCCTCACTCAGTAATCTTGGCCATTATAAAAGTAAATTATTATATTACCGTGCGCTTTATCACATATATATAAGCCCAACCCCTTCCTTTTGTTGGTTGACGCAATGGAATGTTTGCAGGGTTTCATTCAAATTTAAACAACTTAATATGTATCGCAGAACAAACATTAAAATTCTTTGGCACCGATTCTGACGCTCATAAAGAGCGAACTAAACGGACACCGCCGTAATTTGTGCGCTTACCAAATGTAACGTGACCTACTATAAAACCAACCATCCAAGCATACTCTGGATAAGTATCATGAATATCATTAGACCAAAATTTGATTGTTGAAGTGTTTGGAAAATAATGAGCGTTTATTGAAGGAATGCCGCAATTTTTATCAACAAGTGTAATTAATTCTTCTTTATTTGGAATCCTCCAGTCGTTAAAGCCTGCCAGTTTATTATCATTAGCTATATCAGTGCCTTGTTGCCAGTTGTAAGACTTTGAATATCCAATCTCGCACTGTTCTCCAGAAAAGCCTATCTGGCATGACTGCCACATAAGGTTAGTGGTAGTATCTGTCACTGTTCCATCATTGTTTAGGACAAAACGTTTATCGCTATCACATGCTTGTGAATGTACTGAATTAAAAAAAATAAGTATAAAAAACACCCTGCTTGGTTTTAATAGTTTTTTCATTAACGCTATCTCGCATATTTATTAAAGAAATCATATTATCGGTTCTCTAAAGGGTTTTGGCATACTGACAATGTCTGACAAAGTTCGACTGTTGGAAAAAAACCTAAGAATATATTTTATAACGCCCAAATAAGAAAAGTACAGTGAACGAAATGGTCTGTATTCTTTGCTTCCAAACCTATATCAACAACAAAAGATCAAATTACTCGAAT
>CAZVZJ010000132.1:0-2374 GCA_964631055.1 uncultured Marinicella sp. | reverse complement strand
TAACCCTTCTCTTTTACATAATCATACATTGAGTATGATGACTTTATATGAAACATAGACCAAAGCGATCATCCGTTATTTTTAGCGGTAGAAACAAACTGCCTTTATCTAAATCGATTGCTCGTAAGGCTGGTATAGTTCTTGGTGTTGATACAAATACCATTGTTGACGCACACAAGAATAGAAGTCAGCTTGAAATATTACTTGCTCAACTTGAAACATATCAAATCTTTGATTTGTTGGTTGAAATCGATTTAATTTTACAACAATCTGAAAATACTGCTCGACGATCGGTAGAGGCAACAAGAGCGACGAATGAAAAATTGAATATTGCCCTTCATGAAAACCAACGAGTGTTAACTGAGTTGTCAAAATTAGTACATGGCGATCAGCCTTCGCAGCAAGAACAACCGATTGATCAATTGATCCCAGCGGTGACTTCTTTGGTAGATGAATTGCAAAAACAAAACAAATACTTAGAAATAGCTCGAAAAGAAGCTGAAGCAGCAGCTCAGTCTAAAATGGATTTTTTAGCCAACATGAGTCATGAGATTCGTACTCCAATGAATGGTATTTTTGGAATGGTGAATTTAGTGTTAGATACGCCACTGGATGTTGAACAAAAAGATTATATTGAAACAATTCAGAGTTCCACAGAGTCACTTTTGACAATTCTTAATGACGTCTTAGAGTATTCAAAATTATCTAATACTGGAATTACTATAGAAGTACGCAAGTTCAATTTGCGGCATCTCATAATGGATATTAATCGCACATTCCAGGTTGTTGCTGCCAATAAAGGACTTCATTTAGATTCTATTGTTCACCCTGATGTGCCTAAAATTTTATTAGGTGATGATCATCGAATACGCCAAATATTAACCAATCTCGTCGGTAATGCGGTCAAGTTCACATATAAAGGACACGTCAGCATTAATGTTACACTGACAGAGAATCAAGATTCAAATAGCTTGATTCGGTTTTCAGTATCAGACAGTGGTATAGGTATGGATGAAGAGACTATCAAAAAACTCTTTCAACCTTTTATGCAGGCAGATGCATCAATAACCAGAAATTTTGGAGGTACTGGTTTAGGTTTAGCAATATGTAAAGACTTGGCAGAAACGATGGGTGGAAAAATTATCATTGAATCGGAAGTGGGCAAAGGGTCAGTATTTCATTTTGATGTCAGTCTAGAGGCGCCAAAAAATACAAGCATATCGAGTGAGACTGATAGTGAGCAAAGATCACAAGCTACAATTAAAGAAATATCAGACGGGAATAAGTTTGAAAACAAACCTATTCTAGTAGTAGAAGATAATTTAGTTAACCAAAAAGTGACTTCATTAATTGTTGAAAAGCTAGGTTATCCGGTTACTATTGCAAGTAATGGTGAAGAGGCAGTAAAGCTGTGTAAAGAAAATGACTATAAAATCATTTTGATGGATCTTTCTATGCCTCAGATGGATGGGTTTGAAGCGACAGAAAAAATTCGTAAAAACGAGAAAAAAGGTTCGCGTGCCAAAATTATCGCTGTCAGTGGTCACGCGTTTAATGAATACCGTGAGCGTTGTAGCGAGGTTGGTGTAGATGGCTTTTTATCAAAACCATATAACCTGTTTAAATTAAAAGAGAAGCTTGATTTTTATACGGGTGATTCTTTAGATTGAAAAATGGCAGCTTTAATTCTAAAGCTGCCATTCTCAAAATGACTCTTGCAGTTTTTATACGAGCGCAGTTTCAAATAGATGCAACATTCTTGCCCAAGCTTTTTCAGCTTGAGGTTCGTTATAAACAGGTGAATCAAGGGAGCACCAACCATGCATTGCACCCTCATAGACCTCAATCTCAGCAGGGACGCCAGCTTCTTTGTAAGCTGCGGCTAAAATATTTTTTGTTTCTGGCGCTTTTTCATCGTCATTCTCTGCAATGGCATGCAAAATATGCGCAGGCGTTTTTGGTATAAGTAAATGCGGGCTATCTTCGCTATCAGTAACTAATCTACCGCCATGAAAAGAGGCAGCCGCTCCAACACGATCAGGTACAGCAGCAGCGGTGCGCATAATAAGCGGGCCTCCCATGCAATAACCATTGGTACCAATTTTAAGGTCCGTATCAACACTTGGCTGCTCGTCGAGAAAACCAATATACGTTTTTGCATCAGAAAAAGCTGCTTCTTGGGTTAATTTACCAGCATAAGAGCGAAGTATGTTACGTGTATCAGTGTCACCGAAACTTGAGCCTTCAGGTACGACTGGGATTTTAGCATCGCGATAAAATGGGTTCGGAACTAGTACAGAATAACCAGATTCAGCTAAACGTCTTGCCATAACTCGAAACGCATTTCGCAACCCGAGAATATCTGTCCACATTA
>CAZVZJ010000131.1:0-2504 GCA_964631055.1 uncultured Marinicella sp. | reverse complement strand
TAAGCTGTTTTTTATATTTTTACCTACTAAGTTCACATGCTCTAAACGTGCCATAAAATACTCCTGAATTATTTACCTATTAAGAATTCAAACAATGATAAAAGCTCAGGTTAACCTGAGGTCAAGTATTAAATTTAATTGCACGTAAATGTCATGTTTCTTGACACTTTCTCGAACTAAGTTACAAAGGCGCTTATCAACTGAGCTTTAAATTAAGAACAATCATTTCAGAATTGCATAAATTCAACAGACCAAAACTAATTAAATGGGTTGAGGAAATTAATATGAATAATTATAAATTGACTGGCATAGTCCTGATATTACTTATAAACAGTTACAGAGCAATTGCCGGTGGGGCAACATTTGTTGGGCCTGCTTCAGACAGCAACTGTCAATTCAATAGCATTCAAGCGGCATTTGATTCTGGTGCAACTGAAATCTTTGTTTCTACTGAAATGCAATACAATGAAAACATAACAGTGCCTGATACTAATTTAGATGTAGTTATCAGAGGTGGTTTTACAGATTGTTCTACCAATTCATTTGATCCAGCTTTGAAGTCGACCTTGTCTGGAATCCTTGCAAACTTACCTGTAATGGTTATCATGCCTTCAACTGAACGTAAAAGTATAATCATCAGGAATATGTTTATAGTTAATGGTACCGGTTCTGGTTTTATTCCTGCCGGTGGCATTAATATACCAAGCTCAAATGATATTTTGACTATCAGAGAAACGACGATTGCTTTAAACGAGGGTTTGTTAGGCGGAGGCATTTATTTGAGCGGTGTGAGCGGTGGTGACCGAGCAGTTTTGTTCCTTACCGAGAACAGTTTGATATTAAATAATTCCAGTAGCAGTGAAACCTTGGGTGGTGGAGGTATATACTGTGAAAATGCCGCTGTAACTATCTGGTCTAATTCGAGTATCAAACTCAACACAACAGAGGGTTCTGGTGGTGGTATTTATGCTGAAGAATGTACTGTTTCTGAATGGAGTGGAGAGTCTATTAATGATGACCCTGAGAAAGGTATATTTGGTAACAAAGCGAACATACATGGTGGCGGTATATTTGCCACTAATGGCAGTGCGATCCAATTAGGAACTGCTAATGAAGTAGCTATATTTTTTGGCTCGGTTGTTAATAATACAGCTGATAACAACCATGATGGTATTGGCGACGGCGGTGGTATTTATGTCAATGATTCTACTGTAAATCTCTTTGGCTCAATAGTTCAAAGCAACGTTTCAGGTGGCAATGGTGGCGGTATTTATGCGCAACTGAATGCAAACCTCAAAATGCTTAGACAAAATGACTTGTGCTGGACTGGTTATAAATGCAATCAGATTATTGATAACCAAACCGACCCCAGCGGTGGTAATGGCGGTGGTGTGTATTTAACCAATGGTGCTTTTGGGGTCATTGAAACCGCATACTTTGAAGGTAATCGTGGTGATAATGGTACAGCCATTTATATCACCAGTGAGCCCAGTGAATTGACCATAAGCAACACCACATTCTTTAATAATGGAAACAATGGCTCCGAGGACTTCAGCGATAATAATGTGATTATGGCTGATAACGAATCAAATATTCATTCGATTCACAACACTTTTTATAATAATGGTGAAACTGTTTCAACTTTTCGTAATCAGAATGATTCTGGCTTAATCATTCAAGGCAATATCATATATTCAGATACAGCAGTCTCAGCAGTACGAACAGCCAGTGCTATTTCAGTTGGTGTCGATTGCGTTAATACCAACTTACTTCCCTTAACAGGAACAGATGTTTTCAGTGCACCTATAACCTATGTCAATGAAGCCAATGGCGATTTGCGTTTATCTGCCGATGACCAGGGAGCCCAAGATAAATGCCCTGATTTTGGTATTGGTTTAGATGTTGAAGGCCAAGAGCGACCCCATGACAATCCTTTGCTTGTCAACTTAGCTGGGAGCAGTGATGTTGGAGCTGACGAATTGACTGATCTTATTTTTGCAAATGGCTTTGAGTAGATAAAAATATGTAATTGTCAATCCGCAGGTTGACATGCTTTTTTATATTTGCGGTAACCATTGTTTATTGATACACCTGTGCTACCATTAAGTCTCAAGTTAACTTGAGGTGTAATGTAATGAAGAAAAAAATCGAACCAACCAATTTATCAGTTGGCGACGTAGCCAAACGCAGTGGTGTGAATATATCAACTTTACATTTTTATGAAGAAAAAGGGCTTATCCATGCGGTCCGGAACTCAGGGAACCAAAGACGTTATTCTAAAAGCGTGTTACGACGCATTGCTGTCATCAAAGCAGCTCAAAAAGTAGGCATCAGTCTCAAAGAAATTAAAAACAATTTGTCATTCCTTCCAAAGACGCAAGCACCAACCAAAAACGATTGGCAAAAACTATCTCAACAATGGGACATCCAACTAAATCAAAGAATACTAGACTTATCTGCATTACGCGATAACTTGAGCAGTTGCATCGGCTGTGGATGCTTAT
>CAZVZJ010000130.1:0-2523 GCA_964631055.1 uncultured Marinicella sp. | reverse complement strand
GGTTTGCACTCAGCAACTTTTGATGATGGTAAATTGTAGATTATTTTCTTTAATTAGAAGAGAACCGGGGATTCATTTTTATAGAAGTTTTGAGACAATCATTAAAATGGATTCCCGGGTCTATATCAGATTAAATTCAACAAACTTGATTACGCTGCTATAGAACCAATTTATTCCGTATCCAATTAAAGCCCACCCGAGAATGACAACGCTCGTGGTATTTAAGATAATTTGTCAGTCATTTACACTTTTTTTCAGCTTTGTTTTTTAAAATTGTCGGGTTTTAAAATTTTTCTTGTTTATATAGGTATGAACTGAATTTTTCAGTACACATAACCAAATATAAAGGAGAGAAACATGAAATTATTAATGACAGTTTTATTGTTCGTGATAGGCTTGCCCCAGGTATCTGCCACTAATTACTTAATCACAACTGGAGTTGATGGCGTTGCTAATGATGGTAACTGTACCTTGCGAGAGGCTTTACTGGCTGCAGACACACAAAGTGCAGTGGACGAATGTCCAGCTGGTACAGCTGATAATACCATTACCTTAGATAATTCCGTAGTAGTGTTTTTTTTTATTCAAGGTGAAATGGAAATCACAAACCCACAAAATTTAACCATCAATTCATTAGATATTTCTGAGGACCCTCCAACAATAAATATGTTGAATGCAAATCGCTTTATCGCAGCAGAACTGGCTGGGTTTAACCTCACCATTACAGGTGTTAACTTTTTTCAGGGTAGAGATACATCAGGCGAAGGCGGTGGGGTGTTGTGGATAGATAGTGGTAATGAGGCATCTGATTTGACTGTTACAAATGTGCAATTTTTATCCAGCACAGCGGTGGCTGCTGATGGTGGTGCTGTTTTATTCAGCGGCAGTGGTTATGCTTTTTTCCGAAGGGTCTTGTTTCAAAACAATACTGCGGATGCTGGCAGTGGCATGTCTTTGAACATACGAGAAAGTAGTGCGTTTAATGTTATAAATGAAATAGAGTTCATAAACAATGATTCAAAAAATGGACGAGGCGCTTTGAATATCTCAATTAATGGCGGATTTTTACTGGTTACTGGTGTGGAAGTGGTTGATAATTTGGCATCTGGCGGTAATGATGTGGCTGGAATTTATATTGAAACGATTAACGATGTGTTCAGTAATAACATCAATTTATTTGGACTTACGATTGAAGAAAATGAAGGTGCTGGTATTTTTGTCAACAACTCTAAAGGCAATGTTGTTTTTGATGGTGCGATTTTAAAAAATAATTTTAAAGTTGGCGGTTTAGGTTCTAACCAAATCAATGTTAATTCATCTACAACAACAGGGCAAACATTGTTGAGTAACATTCTGGCCTATCAATCTATTACACAACAGGGTGTTGGAATGGTAATTAGGGTTGATGATGAAAACAGTGAAGTCAGTGTCAGGCATGCCACCATAGTAAATCATGTCGCGGGAATAGTGGGTTCGGGTGTGCCAAATCCTCAATCTGTAGATTTAAGAAACTCTATTGTGTATGATAATGTTAATAATCTATTTAATTTTGACTTTGATAATGATTCTTTGATTGGTGTTGACCCGTTGTTCACTGATGTGGCTAATGAGGATTTTACTTTAACGGCAACCAGTCCGGCGGTGGATGCAGTGTCTTTAACTTCAGTAATTGACAGGATTAATTTTGATATTAATTTAAATCCCAGAATATACAATGATTTGCCAGATATGGGTGCTTATGAGTTACAAGGACCTATTAATGTTAATTTAACCTTTTTAGGTACAGGTGCAGGCGCAGTTGCTTATAATTTTGACGGTGTTTTAATTGATACTTGCGCTTCAGATTGCTCATTCATCATGCAAAGTACTGAAAGTCTGAGTCTGAGACCAACTGCAAATTCAGGTTCGATATTTGATGCCTGGGGGCAAGATTGTCAATTTCAAAGCCTAGGTCGCTGTTTCATATTCAAAAGTGGGACAGACATTAATGTTAGTGTTCAATTTATCGATGAAAGTGAAATCATATTTAATAATGGTTTTGAAGAATTGGTTCCGTGACCCTTTCGAAAATTAAGTTTATCCAATGGGCCGGTGTTAAGGGTATTTAAATCTATGTGTTAGGTTTGGTATTAATATCACTGGCCACTTATTCTGTTTTTTAAACTAAATTTTAAAGATTACCACCTCGACCAAAGCCCCTACTTTTGGAGGCGGGAATGACAAATATGGTGGGAGGGGTGACGAATAATTTAATTTTCAATTTTAAGCGAAATTAAAGTTCTTGTCCAAAGTTAGGTAGTGGGGCAATACATACCTTACTACGGTCATCCTCGGTCGGGCTGTAGGTTTGGTTTGTACTCAGCAAATTTTGATGATGGTAGATTGTAGATTATTTTCTTTAATTGGAAGAGAACCGGGGATCCATTTTTATCGAAGTTTTGAGGCAATCATTAAAATGGGTTCCCGGGTCTATTTCAGATTAATGTCAACAAACTTGATTAAGCTGCTATCTAATCAATTAAA
>CAZVZJ010000129.1:0-2572 GCA_964631055.1 uncultured Marinicella sp. | reverse complement strand
TTCAGCATGAGGAAAGTCTCTGAATTCGCTGTAAGCAGTTGTTATTTTTTGAAGTTGAAGTTCTTGTTCATGAGGTTCACCAGAAAGCAACATCCAGATGTCTTGTATGGCAGGGGCTGATCTGGAGTCATCGAAATCAACCAAGTTAGGAATATCCTCGCGCAACAGAATGTTACCGATGTGCAAATCACCATGCACACGAATATTAATGGCGCCTTTTAATTTTTCAGTTACACAATCCATGATATGTCTACAGACAGTGAGATAAGCTGTCTTGTGCTCGAATGGTATGAAGCATTCGGCCACAAAGCTCACTGAATCATGGCCAAATGTGAGTGCATTCAACTCAGGCCGGTGTTTGAATGTGTGCTGAGCTCCAATATTGTGTACTCGGGCCAATGTCCTTCCCATGATGGACAAGTTGTCTTGGTGGTCTAATTCAGGCGCATAACCACCTTTGCGAGGAAAAAGAGCAAATTCAAACCCTGTATATTCATAAATGCTTTTTCCTGAGTTATCTTTAATTGGGCAAACTACAGGGATTTCTTGGGCTTCGATTTCAAAGCAAAAGTCATGTTCTTCTTGGATTTGTGCATGATTCCATCGTTCTGGCCGATAAAACTTAACTATCACAGGTTCAGCCTGTTCAATTCCCACTTGATAGACGCGGTTTTCATAGCTATTCAATGCGGTGACACGACCGTCAGTTTGGTACCCTCTGGATTCTATGGCATCTAGAACTGCATCAGGTGATAACTTTTCATAGGGATGTGGATTGACATTTGACATCAACGCATTGTACCAAATTGGCATTATAATAAAACTGATATAAATATAGAGGATAAATATATGGCACAATATTTGGTGGATTACCAATGGGCAGTTTTGGTATTGGGGTTAACTGGGGCCTTGTCTTTGTTTCAGTTGTTGTTGTTTGATTTAATGGCGATCAAACTTAAACATCCACCTGGGTACCCGATCGAAAGCAACCATAAAAACTTATTGTTCAGGTTGTCCAGAGCCCATGCCAACACCAATGAAACCATGGGTGTAATGATTTTATTGTTCTTATTTTCGGTTTTAAGTGCAGCAGATTCTGATTGGGTTAATAACTTGATGATTGGTTACTTTGCTACTCGTGTAATGCACATGATTTGTTATTATGCCGGCTGGTCAGTATTAAGAGGTGTGATATTTGGATTAAGTTTATTGTGTTTAATAGGTTTGTTTATTGTTGGTTTAATGGCCTTGTAATCAGCATATTCACATCATCAGTATATACCTTCAGCACATGCTTTAAACTCAGAATTTTGATAAGGTATTTATAAGGTTGTCGAATGGTTATTCACTCAATTATCAAAGCAGCTTCAGCATGAAAGCCATGTGGGAACCTGATTATTTAAGGAGAAAATGATGACTGACGAAAACAAACCAAGTGATGTTGCTGAAATGAGCACTGCTGAACGTACATTGCGAGCATTTGGCCCGCTGGGTGGAGGTTTATTGCTTGATGCTGTTGATCTAGCAACCTTTGGTGTCATTGGATTTTATTTAGGCCCCATACTTGGTGGCATACTGGGTTGGTGGTTGTCTTCTGTTTACGGTTTTGGCACATTAGGTCAGTGTATGATCATTGTGCTCATTGTTGTATACTTTACGTTGCCAGGTACGTCTGTTGTGCCAGTAGCAACCATTGTTTTTGCTTTGATCAGATTTGCAGATAAAAAAAGAGTGAAACAATGAGGCCATTTCTTGGGATAAAACATATTCAGGCCTGTCAATGACAGGCCTGAATAAAACTCACATTTGACCAACAATTAATGGTTAATTTTAGATAATAAAGCTGGGTTGGTGACCAACTCACGAACACCGTGGGCTTTATTCTCATTGAATGGGTTGCTTTCACACCATTGACTTAAGCTATTAATGTCCAATTTAGCGCATTGAGGTCTAACACTCCAAGTGACCTGTAAAGGAGAGCAGCTTTGTTCTGTGTATTTAGGTCCAGTGGTTGAGCCAGCGAATACCACAGGTTCACCGGTGTTGTTAGGAATGTTTTTAGCTTGGTGGTATGAATTGCTTGCTAGATTGCCTGCATATTCAAGTTCTGCAAAACTCATGGCATTTTTATCATTAACCAAGGTGAAAACTTGTGTTTCTACACGTAATGTAGGGTTGGCACATTGCTCTGATAAACATGCGCCTAAACCTTCACCTGGTTGTACATCACATGAACTGTGAACCCAGTGCATTTCAATGGTGTCGCCTGGTTTAACACCTTTGCACATGTTTTTACTTGGCATCTTAAGTTCGGCTGCACTTAAGTTTTGGCTGATCGAACATTGATACCCATTGGCTTTGCCATCATCCGTTTTCGCTAAAATTGAAAAATCTTTGGCTTTGTGTTCTGCATTGACATGAAAGTGAATGTTACATAGATTCATATTTTGATAATCATCAGCCAAGGCAAAAATTCGCTCGTTGGTTCCGTAGATTGAATCAATGTCTCTGGGTGTTTGAGGTCCATAACCTTCACAGACATCATTGGCCATAGCAATGCTTGATAATGTGG
>CAZVZJ010000128.1:0-2629 GCA_964631055.1 uncultured Marinicella sp. | reverse complement strand
ATTTAACAAAATAATGAGCTATTAAACAATAATGATTACTCACTCTTCTTATTCAAAATTTAAACTTAAAATGATTGATGCACTTAATTTATATTAGTTTCGACTAAATCTGACACATTACTTTGAAAAGTAAGGGTTACCGGTTTAGATTAAGAATGCGAATTTTTAATTTAAACAAAGAGGTAACCCTTATGAACAATCATAATCCTAAAATAATTAAACACAAGATTGGCTTATTGAATTTAGCCACAGAACTTGGCAATGTATCAAAAAGCCTGCAAGATGATGGGTGTGTCGCGTGACACCTTTTATCGTTACAAACAAGCCAATGATGAAGGTGGTATTGATGCTCTGTTTGAAAAGAACAGAAGAAAACCGAACATCAAAAACCGAATCGATTCTGAAACTGAACAAGCTGTAGCTGCTTATGCCATCGAATTTCCAGCTCATGGCCAGCTTAGAACCAGCAACGAACTCAGAAAAAAAGGCGTATTTATTTCACCTAGTGGTGTCCGCTGTATCTGGCTCAGACATGACCTACATAATTTCAAGCTCAGACTTAAAGCCCTTGAAGCCCTATAAAAATGATCCCATTCATATGTTATAAATATATTTCTGGTCTAGTACTGCAGTTATCATTATTTACTATTTCAATGATTCTACTAACAATTTTATTTCCACCCTTTTGTGAAGGTTCAATAGGTGAAATTTCAGAGTAATCTGTACTTTCATTACAGATCAGCCGAAGGTCAATCACTGGAGCACCGATAGCAAAAGCCTCTTTCAAAATAACCTCATTGTACAAAGCCAACGCAGTTAATGACCTTTGTTCTAATTCAGGTACTGAATCATGGACAGTGCAAATAGTTAATTGGACATGTCTCTCAGCTAGCTCACCTAATAATTTCCTGTATCTGTTTTGAAAATCTGATTTAATTTCAGTAAAGATTTCCATCGCTTCTCCAACTGAATTCACTTTTTCATACATGACACTGGCAATTCTCAGTGCATCATTTCCACCCACGCTAAGAAACAAATGAGTAGCATCTGACGGGATGTTTTCAAGTTGAGCATAAACATCATCGGTCACATCTCCATCTACCGCTAGCAAAGACGCTCTGTACCCCTGAGGTAACTTATCTTGTAATTGATCAATCACTGCGGCACCAGCAGCAACATACCCCGCATTGTCAAATATTGAGTCGCCTACCAATACTAAGTGCTTCATTTTATTTTCCATAATTTATTTTGTGTGAAGGCTTTAAGTTCTCTTTCGAGGCAAAACCTTTCATGCACTGATCACAGTAATACCCTTCAATGAATTGCTGTAAAGGAGGGTCTGATCTATGTTTTTCTATAACGTCATCTAAGCGTAAATCAGTGAAATATCTCAGCCGTGGATCAGTCTCAAGTGTTTCTTCCCATAAAGAATCAATGAGGATGAGTTTGGATCGAACCAGCTTGTTAGTCTTACAAATTGGGCAAGTATCTTTTTGTTGATTTAATTTCAATTTAACTACTCCTTATATCTTTCGTTTATTCAGATTTATTTGACAAGGTTAATTCAATCATATTTTGTTTTAAAACGTTTAGAAACTCTTCTCTTACTGTAACAGAATCACCAACTGTTCCAATATCTGCTAAGTCAATAGCATCCCAATAATGCATCGCCTCATCATAAATTTCCAATTCATCATCTTCGATTGCTAAAAAGTACAGAAAATTAGAAATATCTTCGTAACTGCTACGTTTACTCACCAGTCCTTTGTAAAGTATTCCAAATAAATAGCCTTGAAATAATCTATCTTCAGCTCCAACAGCAATATTGTTTAAATGCGTTTGGGCATCACTTGCTTCATTACATAATGATAATTCAATGAATGAAATATCTGGATTATCTGTTACAGCAATAACTGAGTCAGACCACTTAATGATTTCATTTAAACAAACTGCTTTAAACTCTAGTGCAGTAGCATAAGCTTTAGCGATTTCTTTAGTATTCATTCTGCTGAGAACTTAATAATTCTATTGATGCCCAATTCCATCTTATGCCTAGCGGAACTATTAGCAGAGTGAACTTTGATTATTGGTAGTTTAAAACCTTTTGTGAAAACTGCTTCTTCAATCCACAGAACGACATCATAACCAGTACTTCTGTCATCAACACCCAAATCATGATCTAGACTGACCTCAGAGGCTTTTCCAGTTTGCAGTAGTTCTATGGGCTTCATCTGGCCAATAAACCCTCTCCCATCCATCTGGGGTCTTTCGTTCGTCATCCAAGTATACTTTCATTTTTATCGTCCTTTGAGAGATGTTTGTTGGTCCATTTCTTTACAACAATGCTTATTCATTTAAATTACTCTTACTTCCTTGTCCTAAATTGATATTATAGAACTTTGTCATTCATGCTGTAAGCCTATGAAACAATTTAATCTGTTAATTCAAACTCCAGGACGAGGCTATTATTTAATCACAGATGAAATATCTGATACCATAAATGAAGATATTAAAAATATGAATGCAAGCCTACTACATGTGTTCCTTAAGCATACTTCAGCCAGTTTAACCATAAATGAAAATGCCGACCCAACAGTCAGGGAAGATTTCAAAAATTTTGAGGAAACTT
>CAZVZJ010000127.1:0-2756 GCA_964631055.1 uncultured Marinicella sp. | reverse complement strand
ACTTGGTCTTTTGCTTTCTCAGCGAACTACTGGTGCACCTCGTCAATACGGAATTAGAATTCGTAAAGACTTCTAATAACTTTCTTCTCACTTTCTAGAAGTCAAATTCTAGAAATTTTGAAACCCGCATTTTTAATGCGGGTTTTTTTTGGAAAAATATTTACAAAATTCAAATAAAACTAAAATTCTTAGGTTTTCGAAGGATTGCGAATAGTCAATGTTTCTATGTAAATGAATCGCTCGTGATATCAGTATTGATAGGCGGTTATTTTTTTTAATGTGATAGATTCAGATAAGTGGTAAAAATAATTTTAGTCTTTTTATAAAAAAAACACGATAAAAGAGCCTTTAATTATTTTATTAATTAAGCAATACCATTGAATTTTTATAATAATAGTGAGGAGACATAGATGTATAAAAAAACAAATAAGAATAAGTTTACGCGGATTTCGTTATTCACGGGAGCATTCGGACTGGCGGCTTTAGCAGTGCCAGTGGCTTCAGTGCATGCGCAATTAGAAGAGCTGATCGTAACAGCACGGAAAATTGAAGAGAGCCTACAATCGGTCCCAATTTCAGTAACCGCTGTAACGGGCGAAAATCTAAAAGACTCTGGGCTGGTAGCTTTTCCGCAAATTGCTGCTGTCACGCCTAACTTTGATGTTCGTTCAAGTGCCTCTCGGGGTGAGTTTGCTGCGGAACTTAATATTCGCGGACAAAGCTCAACCACATCGGACTTGAGTATTGACCAAGCCGTTGGCATAAATATCAATGGAGCGCCGGTAACACGAGGCACCAATATTTTTGCCAATCTATTCGATATAGAACAGGTTGAAATTTTAAGAGGTCCCCAAGGCACACTTTTTGGTAAAAACACTACTGGTGGAACGGTGATTGTTCGTACTGTTGCACCACAAATCGGTGAATTTTCCGGTTATGGTGAGGTGAGTTTGGGTAACAATGGTCGAACCAACCTCGAAGGCGTAGTTAATATTCCTGTTGCTGATAACACTGCTCTACGTCTTGGTGCCGCTACCACAGAGCAGGATGGCTTTGCTGACGGTATACGTTTGGATGGAACTTTGACTGGAAGAGATTTTGGTGACGACGACGAAGATTTTTTTCGTGCATCACTTTTAGTTGAAGCAAGTGAGAATGTATCAATACGAATTAATGCCGACACCCATGAAGTTGACGAAAATGGTGGTGCTTCTAGAGTTTTTAGAGAAGGCTTGTTATTTGGTTTTTTTACGATAGCAGCCCCAACACCTGGTGGTATTTTCAATTCTTCAGATTTACGTGAGCGAGAGCCTGAACTCACCGCTGAAGAAACCAATATTAACGCAACAATTGAAGCAGACTTAGGTTTTGCTGATCTTACGTCGATTACTAGTTTTCGTGAACAAGAATCATTTACCAATGTAACCTATGCAGTTGCGGCAGATATTCCAATTGGACAGGAATCAGATTTATTTGCACAGGAGCTTCGTTTATCCGGAGCCACAGATAAATTAAATTGGCAAACAGGTGTCTTTATTTCAAGTGAAGATGGTGAAGATTTTAATGATGTTGGTGGCAGGGGAGATTTAACCGCAGTTGAAAATGATTCGTGGTCGATCTTTGCTCAAGGTACTTATTCTGTTAATGATAACCTTAATTTAACTGCTGGTGTTCGTTATACAGATGAAGAAAGATTTGTTGCGCGGATTGAAGATGGCGGAGTCCCGGTAGCAGGCCCTACCAATGAAGCTGATTTTGATGGTACTTCATGGACCGTTGCGTTGGATTATGAATTTACACCAAGTTCTTTAGGTTATTTTTCCGTATCGAGAGGTTTTAGATCTGGCGGCATTGATGGTGATGCTAATATCAATGCAGTTGTTGAGCCTGAATTTGTTTTGAACTATGAGGTTGGTTATAAAGCAGATTTACTCGATGATACTCTTAGGTTTAATACAGCTTTATGGTATTCAGATTACTCGGATATTCAAATTGCGAGTTTTACTACTGACGGAGACACTTCAGCACAAGGAGTGCCAATTATTATCTTGAGAAATGCGGCTGAAGCAACGTTGGCAGGTTTTGAAGCAGAGCTTGAATGGGTGCCGAATGCAAGTTTTTCATTGAGTGCAGGTATTGGTTATACCGATGGGGATTATGATGAGTTTACCGAACCAAGGTTATCTATTCCTGGTGATCCATCATCAATATTTACATTTGATCGTTCAGATGAACCTATTGGCGGACCAGAGCTGCAATTTAATGTAACGGCTCGCTATGCTTTTGATTTAACTCAAAGCATTAGAGGTAACGCACAATTAACCTATTCATATATTGATGAGAATGAATTGGCTAGCCCAGCACTATCAGCACGATTTGATCCAGGTCAAGCAGTTGTTAATTCAATCAGCTTATTGAATGGCCAGATTGATTTTGATGTTACTGATACTTTAAATATTGCGCTTTGGGGAACCAATTTGACTGATGAAGAGTATTTTTCTAATGCATTTGCAATTGAAACGCTTGGTCTTCTGCTTGCGCAAGGCAATGTCGGTGCGCCACGTCAATATGGAATTAGAGTTCGTAAAGACTTCTAATGCTTTCTTGTTATTTTCTAGAAATCAAATTCTAGAGATTTTAAAACCCGCATTTTCAATGCGGGTTTTTTTTAGCGTATTCACCTTCGTTCATTTTATGGTGCTATATTATGATTTTAGAGTCTAATGTTTTCTAAGGGTGGGAATTTAGTCAAGTCT
>CAZVZJ010000126.1:0-2805 GCA_964631055.1 uncultured Marinicella sp. | reverse complement strand
GAATTATTTAGCTTAAATCCACTCAAGTTAAGTTGTCTCACCTAAAGCTAAGTGCATATCAAAGAATGTAAGTGCGTCTTTTGCTGAGTATATACTTTTTTGATGTTGTGGTTTATTTTCTAGACTGTGGATATAAGATGCAGTGTACATTTTGTCTGAATCGATAGCAAATTCAAAAAATTCGTCACCGAGAGACACCGATGAATCAGAAAGCCAGAATGCAATGTCTTTGCTGTATGACTGTATCAGGCATTTGCCATTGTAAGTTTTAAGTAAATAACTTTTAGGGAGTCTTACTATTGAATGTTTAATCATAAACAGCTTTTTAATTGATTCAGGTTTAATGGTACTTCGAATCTTCAAGGGTTGAAGTTAAATAATGTAAAATTTTGTAGCTACAATTTAATGATGGTTTATGAATCAACAGCAGAGGTACTTGAGTTTATTTTAAGGCAATAAAAAGAGCCAGTCTTGCAACTGGCTAATCAGGGGTTTGGTAGAACAATTTTTTTATATTTTAAAATTCAACTCTGACAGTAATAGATGCATTCCTTCCTGGTTGAGTTAAACGGGGTAATAAGTCAGAAGATTCCTCTTGTACTAAAACATCATTCCATTGCCAATATTGTTTATCGGTTAAATTGAAAACACCCCAATTTAATTTCACTTGATCAGATATGTTGTAATATCCGACCCAATCATAAGCACTGAATCCTGGTGTTTGGAAAACTTGTACAGCAGGTTCGGTTGGATCTGCTGGTTGTAAGGCGGAATCATCTATGTCAGTCTTTCTACCGTTAATTGTTAAAATCAATTCTGAACCCCAGCTTCCATTGGGTGCATCATAACCAATTCCTGCGACAAATGATTCTGGTTGAATGGAGTTGATTGCTAAACCTGTGCTTTTATCTTTACCTTCTGATTTAGCATATGCATACTGTAGATGAAAGCCTTCATAAAAATCTCTTAAATCTAAATATCCTCTTAATTCGAAGCCATCAATTTCTGCTTCATCGAGATTTCTAGCTTGAAATTCTAGTAGCCCAGTGGCTGGATTGAAACCTCTGAAAGCCAATGACTCAATGAAGTCATCATAATTATTTCGGTAGGTTGAAAATTCTACTTGATGAATATCACTCTTGAAACGAATACCTATTTCAGTGGTTTCAGATGACTCAGGATTCAAGTCAGGATTGGGTAAAGTAGTATATCCGCCGGCAAAATTAGTGAAGCCAGTATTAACTGCATCTATGGGCGGTGCTTTAAACCCCTCTGCATATTGACCGAATATAGACCATTGGTCATTAAAACGATAAAGTGCACCCAGTTTAGTTGAAAACTCTGATTCTGAATAGGCAGCTGGAGTAGGGGACCCCGTATTTCCTGTTAGATAGATTTCATCAACTGTGGGTGTTAATTCAAAATGATCGTATCTTATACTTGGAACAAGCAGTAATCTTTGATCAAAAAATGCCAATTCATTTTGCACATAAATACCATAACTTTCATATTCAGAATTTGGAAAATCACGGGTAGGGAAGTTACTGAATTCTGGCACAGGTTCATTGGTATCGGTGTTTGTGGTTTGTCCCGTTCTTAATGTTTTAATATCTGAAATATCATAGTCTAAACCGTACACCCATTGTTGAGCAATTTGCGTGTTGATGTCTTTAACAAAATTTAATCGAAAACCGATATTATTTTGATCGTAAATCGAGTCTCTGGTTCTGAATTCATTGGCCATTGCTGGTGAAATTCTTGTTTCAAACGTTGCTTGTTCGGACTCAGAATCTTGACCATACAAGTTAAAGTTAATTTCATCATAAAATGCTGTCGCATTTGTGCCACTATATTCCAAAGCAAATCGAGTACGATCTCTGCTGTCTTCTGCATTGACAGAAGTTTTTAAAGTGCCAAATACCACACTTCCAACTTGGGACAACACATCGGTATCTGTATCAGCTTGATAACTTTCTAATGTCAACTTAAATTCATGGTCTTCATTGGCTTGGAAAACAGCTTTACCTAAAATATTTATTTCAGTGTTATCGATTGGATTGGCTGACATTCTGGTCGCACCTGTACTTCTGTCAGCTGTAAAATAAGTTTCAGTTTCATTTCCTGAGCGGTGAGTGGCTACGAGCATACCTTGTAATCGATCTCCTCCTGCTGCATAAGTAAAAGTATTGTCCCAAGATGAGTCAACAGAGTCCAATCCAGATTTGATTGAAAAGTATTGCTTTTCTTCTTTGTTATTAAAATAATCATTTGGGTCTTTGGTGATAAAAGTGACTAAGCCACCAATTGCATTACTGCCATATAAACTTGAAGCGGGTCCTCGAACTATTTCAACAGCTTTTAATGTATCTACATCAATATAATTTCTTCTTGCTGAAAGGTTTGGGCCAAATGAAAATTCATCTGCAACAGGGGCACCATCTATTAATGTTAATACCCGGTCACCACCAATACCTCTGATATTGAATCCTGATAAACCGAACCTTCCTAAACCCGATACAGTTACGCCTGGTTCATATCTGATTAAATCTCTGATATTTCTGTGAGAATATTGTTCTATTTCTGCTTCAGTAATGACTGATGCTTTATTTGTTAATTCATCAATTTCTTTAGCTGTTCTATTAGCTGTAACTGTTACTTTTTCTAAATCAAATGATTCTTCTTCATCTGCTTGTACATTTAAAACGGTCATTATTCCTAACGATAATGCAGATAACGTAAGTATTTTTTTCATGTATTAATTGTTAATGTTTGACTTGGGCGGTAATATAATTGATAATTAGCGCA
>CAZVZJ010000125.1:0-2923 GCA_964631055.1 uncultured Marinicella sp. | reverse complement strand
CTCCAGTTATTTGTGTAAAACTAGTACCTCCATCAGTTGAAATTTCAAGCAATCCACCGTCCCAACAAGCATTGTTACCACTTCCTGAATCAGTCTCTAGTTCTTGGAAGTTCCAATAAGATAAAGACAATGGTGATTGGTCAGCAGTTGGCAAGGTAATTTCAGGTGATACTAAATATTGATCAGAACTGACAGCAACGTCTTGTCCAAACCATGCATTACCAGAGAATGATTGTGAAGTACTGGTCGCCCAAGTATTAGTTCCCACTGGGGCTGCTGGTAATGTCCAGTCACTTAAGTCTCCTTCTAAGTCATCAAAGAAAACTACATTAGGTGCAGTACCAATTGTACATTCTGCAGGTGTTCCAGTGACAAAGCTTCCTGTGTTGAACTCAGATACATCCGATACTACACCATCACCGCAATTATTACTAGAGGTGACTCTCCAGAAGTAGGTGGTATTGATGTTCAAAGATGATTCGACTGTAAAACTTAATCCATCGGTTAATTCATCAATGATAATATCAGTGAAGTTATTATCAGTAGACACTTCTAACCTATAAGATAAGGCATCTGCAACTGAATCCCATACAAATGTAGGATTCAGTTCAACACCTGTATCTAAATCAGCAGGTAATACCAGATTTGCACCTACAGCTGGTGTAGCAGACGAGATATTTAAATGATATGCCAAAGTATCTGTAACACTTGTAGATGATGCGGTCAGTGTCATATCAACATTACCAGTGGCCTGACCCGTTAAATTGCTGATGTTAAATGTACCAGTTGCCGGGAAGTCAGAGAAAACCATTCCCTCTGGGAAAGAAACAGTTGAACCAATAGGCTCATCGGAAAGGCTGACAGTGACTGTTTCTGAAAAGCCATTAAATGCATTTAAACCAAAATCGAAAGTTACTTCATCTTCATCAGCAGAACAAATTGAAATCGTATCGATTACATTTGAATCTAATGATACGAAAGCTTCGCCACAATTCTCCATTTTAAAGGAACATACTCTATTACTCCAGTTACGTTCAGCTGTTGATAACTGATATTCAATCGATGCCCAGAAAGTACATTCATCAACTGGGTCAACACTCATAGATGAATAATCACCCCATCGACCACTGGTACTGGTTTGGGAGCCGCCTCCGTCAACACAAACTTGTTCGTCTCTGAGCGTGTTAGGCGGGTCAGAATGGTTCCTTGTGGTGTACCTAACACCTGGGAAAACGCCTTCCTCGCTATTAGCAGCAGAATAAGCAATACCGATATTGCCATCTTGATCAATTGATATGCCTGGCATCCAGCGATCAGTGGCATCAGGTGCGTATTCGCCTTGATTCAATACCACAGGTGAGGTTAAGGCTATTGTTTCTTCAAAGCCATTCTTGAAAATAAGATCTGGAAAATCACGTTCATTGCCAGGAAAATTCAGTTGTGCCCACCTAACACCAGCTTGGCCGCCACCTACGTTCACTGGAAAACTGATAACCATGGTATTTTCCAAGCCTTTTTCATCAGGATAAGCTCTGAATGAAGCCCTGTACATTATGCGACCAAAGCCTGCCAATGTTCCAAGGGCTTGAGTTGTTCCAGGTTGTGCAACCCCACCAGGACCGGGGGTCCAGCTTTCCCCAGCATCAACTATAAAAGCATCAGATAAGGTGGAATTGCTGGCATCTTGCCAATCAACACATAAATCAACCAATTGGTAACCACTCAGGTCTGGTCGACCTAATACAAATGGGTTACACATACCTGAAGGGGGTAATTCTTTACTTTCCAAGTGGGCCGGTTGAGCGCCAAAACTACTGGTTCCTAGAAAGTTTGTATCGGTGAATCTAACAAATTGTGCAGGTTCACCATTCAACATTTGGTCTCTCTCTACTACAGCATATGACGCTTGCATGAAACTTTGGTTAGGACCGCCGACATCAAAAAAGTCATGGGTTACAAAGTAGTAACCACTTCTACTACCAGACTCATCATCCCAAATACCAATGTGAGGATAATCATTAAACTCACCTGGAAATACGAATTCATATCGGTGATAAGTACCCATGGGGTCGTCGGTAGTAGAAACTGCAAAACATTGTCTACCATCTGTGTTACCAGAACTGGTGAATTGGCTGAAAACCCAGCGGTTGACATTTTTATCAAATAAAACAATGGGATCACCCGCATTATTGATTTCACAATTTCCACCGAAGCCAGTCCAAAATGAGTTACCAATGAATGGTCCAGCAGCGACAGAACCGTCGCTTTTATTCATGATTTT
The DNA here is from genome assembly GCA_964631055.1 of uncultured Marinicella sp. Lineage (GTDB taxonomy): Bacteria > Pseudomonadota > Gammaproteobacteria > Xanthomonadales > Marinicellaceae > Marinicella. The sequence continues at coordinate 642 of CAZVZJ010000125.1, read as the reverse complement.
CCAACCCAGATTGACATACTGAATATAAAAATTTATACCGACATCACCATTGGTATCTGGTGGTAAGGGCACGCCACCTAAAATTGAAATATTATCATCAGCAGTAAAACCATCAACACTGATTTCAACAGCTGGTGATGACAAGCCATTAGTCCCAGTTGAACCTTTTGGCTGAGGTAAATTGTTGTTGAAGATTTGTTCTGTTGGGCTGGGTGGGATGTTTAATATATTAGGAATAATAAAGTCAGCTGGTTGATTGGTTTCAGCTGTCGCAGTTTTGTTTTCGATATTAATTAACATCTCTCGCAGTGGTAAGGATGTGTCATGCCTAACAGCAGTTCCAGTTACCAGGTTATCATCTTTGATAGCAGCAAATGAGTTCATACTTGTGAGTGTGAACATCAGTGAAGTGGTAATAACCCCTGCTTTTTTATGGGTGTGTTTAATCATGGTTTCCCTCGGTCAATTTAATTTTATAAAGAGTCTAATGTAAATACCTGTTATTTACAATTTTTCTGAGCTAGTATTGGCTTATTTATTCATTAAATAACGAGTTAGCACTCGTCTTGATGAATCACTTAAATGAGTTTCTTTGTTACGGTCTTTTACCAAATCTATGGTTTTATCCGTATTTATTGCATG
>CAZVZJ010000124.1:0-2971 GCA_964631055.1 uncultured Marinicella sp. | reverse complement strand
TAATCAAAGGCAATGAAGCCGCACATGCTTGCGCTGAAACCTTATCTACAATGGAAAAATCTCTAGTTAAGTAATAGACGATTAAGCGATCGGGCCACCGCCTTTTTTACGCACCACCATAATTGATGGTCGTGGCGGTGTTCCCTCAACAAAGTCAGGCCATAATGTTGTTGCCGTATTGAGTCGCACACCACCCCCTAATTCTTCTCGATCACCGGGGTGTTGAACAGCTAAAAACAAACTTTCGCCATCATCTGAGAATTCTGGACCGCACAATTCAGCACCATTTGGAACGCGAAAAAACATTTTGCTCTTACCACGCAAAGATCCAGCAGTTTCTAGCGCCCATAAGCCATCATTTGTGCCAGTAGCCCTGACTTTCGTGCTCGAGTCTGTACTCACCCACAGGCGCCCTTGCGGATCAATCACGCCGTTATCAGGGCAAGCAAACCACCCATTATTAGACGTTGCCGAATTCCATAGTGCGTCAACTTCAGGATTTTTTGGGTCTCCTGCTTTGACTAACAAATCCCATTCGGCTCGTGTTCCTGAAAAATCACCATCTTTTTCAGTTAACTCAATGATGTGACCATAGGTATTATTAACACGCGTATTAACCGCATTTACTTCTTTACGACGAGTATTGTTAGTTAACAATACATATACTTTGCCCGTCTTAGAATTTGGTATTACATCTTCAGGCCTATCCATTGGGGTCGCACCGAGAAGATCTGCAGCACGACGAGGTTCTAACAGAACCTCTGCCAATGACTGAAACTCTGTTTGCAGCAATTCATTCTCATAAACTAATGGCAACCATTCCAAATAACCTTCTTGGTAGAATTTAGCAACGTAGAGAGTTCCTTTGTCTAATATATCTGTATTATTTTTTGGTTTATCTATATCGACAACATCATCTGTTACAAACTTATACAAGTATTCAAACCGCTGATCATCACCCATATACACAACAAGGCGACCATTTGGAGCTATTACATTTTCTCCTCCTTCATGCTTGAAGCGGCCCATAGCCGTACGTTTTTTTGGTGTCGAATTTGGATCCATAGGATCAATTTCAACCACCCAACCAAAGCGATTAGGCTCGTTTGGTTCTTCGCTAACATCAAAACGTTTATTGAATTTACCCCAATACAAAAAGTCAGACGGCACGTTATAGCGTTTATGATTTTCTGACTCAGGATGATGGTCATCTAATTTACCTGAAAAATGATAATTAAAGTTTTCTTCACAAGTTAAAAATGTACCCCATGGAGTCATACCACCAGCACAATTATTAAGCGTACCTAATACAGTTTTTCCTTCAGGATCAGCTTTAGTTTGTAAACGTGGGTGACCTGCCACTGGGCCACTCATTTCAATAATTGTATCTAGAGGTGTAATCCGGCGATTATATTTAGACGCTTTGTTTATCGACCACTTTCCATCAGTCATAACAATTTCAACGATCGTATTACCAACAGATGCCATCGCGATATTCAATTGTTCCTCAGTTATCGATTCGCGCGCTTCATTCTCTAAATCGGGAACCATCAAACCATTTATAGGGTATTCATGATTAACGCATAATAATGCTCGCGCACCTTGCCCAGGTTTTGAAGTTAATGGTAAATAACCAACAAAATCATTGTTATAGCCAAACTGTTTTAATTGGGCTTCAGCGCTCTGATTGTGAAAATCAAATTCAGGTGCATTTTCAAAAATAGGATCTCCCCAACGAAGCAGTACTTCTGCCAAATGGTCAGGTGCAACTAAATGGTTTGTATCCATACCATGTTCTATTTCAATAAAGTTGAAAGTAGAAGAGTCAACTTCATTCATGTATGAGCTAATTTCTTCAGCTCCATTGACGTTATTTTCAATATCACCACAGCCCGCAAGATTAACAACACTGGCCGCCAATGTTGTTTTTACAAAACTACGTCGAGAAAATCGTTTTTCACAAATCTCTAATAATCCAGAGTCTAAACTAGTTGGATTAGAAACGTAATTATCACTCTTTTTTATCATCTCAAACAGCTCTGCATACTTATCGCTAACATAATATTTCACCAAATAAGATCGTCTGGTATTTTATAGTCAGCATATGGGTCGTCTCCATCAGTGTGATCAGTTTCATTATCCAAATTTTGAATCACATATGCATCATCACGTTGAGCAATTTTTTCAGCGACAATCTTTGGTACTAATTCAAAAGTATCAGCCGATAAGCAAACAATGCATATTTGTCCACGCGACAGTAATGTCTGCTGCTCTTGCGTTACATATAGCTGTTTAATTTTCTTTTCAAATGAAAAACTATAAGCAACATCTGCATCTATTCGATCAATTTTGCTATTCTCGACTAACTGTTTCACTTGAGCAAAACGAGCTTTTTTATCCAGCTCTAATTGGCGTTGATGGTTCAACTCTTTATCACGAATAGCCTTTGTGGATCGTGCTTGATCGGCTAACCTAGCACTTTCGGTTAACTTACCGCGATCTTTTTTAGCAGCTTTGGGTTGCTTTTTTTTTCGTGCGTTTTTATGTGATTGTTTGTCAGTCAATCCAGCAGCGAGCAATTGGTCTTTTAAGGAACTCATATTTGAATTAGTCAATAATGTTCATTTATTACTCATTAATTTTACAGTAATTTAGACGTGTAAAGGTATATATAGAACACGTGATCACAATTGAGTATTTGAATTTTTTTATCTGCAACTAGGCTGACTTCATCCTAATTGAATAAAAAAATAAATAGGTACTGCAGCATATGAAACTAGAGCCAATACAGTCAGCGCCCGCGCCCAATTTATTTTAAATCGTCTAAATAATATGATGGATAAACAAATACCGAATAATGCCTCAAAAATTGAAAACACAATACCATAGTGATGTTTATCCCAATAACTAACAGTTGAATGAAAACGCCAATCCGTTATTGGCCATAAATGTGGATGAGCATCGCCCTCAT
>CAZVZJ010000123.1:0-2971 GCA_964631055.1 uncultured Marinicella sp. | reverse complement strand
AATTAGGAGTCGATCATGAATCAATTTATGGCCTGTGTTTTGATATGTATATGTATTTCTTTGTCAGCTTGTGCTGGCGGTATGAATGATAAAGGCCAAAAATCATCAGTTAACGAAGTTATTTGGCAAACTGGTTTGGACACTGAAAAGTTTTGGCGGGATTATGCCAAATCTAAAGGTGGTTTAACCTGGGGGCAATCAAGCCAATACCCTGAATATGCCAAAGTCAAAGAAGGTGATACCTTTATGGTTGAAGTTGCCCAAGGCATCTGTCTGATGGAGTTTTTTCATAATCGCTGGCGGCGAGCTAATGATGTAAGACGCTGGGATGATTCAATCAATGAATATAGTGGCTGCCCAAACGTTTTTGATTAAATTCATAACAGTTTGATTGAACTATTATTATTGGTTTTTTCAGATTGTCTCAATAATGTATATCTCAAAATTAAAACTGTTAACGTCATTACTGCCCCTTGCATATTCTGCTGTTTCATGGGCTAGTCCAAATTCCTTGTCTGGGCTAGCAGGTTTATTCTACTTTGGAGCAGTCATATGTGCGGGTGTTACATTGATTTTGTTGCTTTTTGCTTTCAAAGTAAAAAAACCAGTTGGCCGTTTTTTTCTCACTTTGCCGGCACTGATTTGGGTACTCAGTACAATTCAGTTTTTGTTTTCCTGGGATTATTCTGGGTTTATACTTTCTATTATTTTGTATGGTTTGCTGTTATTGTTTTTGTTGGTTTTTATTTATTTCCCAGAATTAAAGAGAGGCCCCAAAAGAATGGCATTGGTTGCAATAACTTTATTCTATTGTATAACTTTAGTCTTGAATCCAGCTTATACAAATGTGGTCGGTATGCAGTTGATTGATAACGACCCATTTGAAGGCAAAGCCATGGTGGTTAAAGAGGTTATAGATGCTGGCTATATTCACACTAACGAGAAGGGCCAATACCGAGTTGATAACTACTTGATATTAGATAATGGTAAAAAAATACCAGGTATTTTTCATGGTTTCAGAGTCGGTGAAAGGGTTTTGGTTCAAGAGCTAGTGAACGGTAATTATGCTTATCAAGTATACAGCGAGGTGCACAGTAATATTTCTTTGATCAAGCCAGCAATCAACTTTCCACAAAAATCTTTGTTTAAAATCAAGTACCCTAAGAATTCCATCAGTCAACCCAAAGGCTGGGGGCATGATTATGAATAAAAAGTAATTGCTCGAGGCCTTTTGCATTGCAGATGGTTCCGCGTAATTGACCTCTGGTGCTGGTATGATTCAATCGATGCTTCTGTCGGAAGTATATATGCATTTGATTGAAAACTAAAGTCGCTATTAATGCTGACGCTCAATATGAGTTTTACATAGCTGTCTTTGCCCAAACGCTTCTATGCTCTGTTGCACAGTTACCTGAACTTTATGCAAATTAATAAGTCAGCGTTTGAAGAATGAGGCATTAACCTTCGCATGTTAGACTTTGAAGCATTAAAATTATTACCCGTTTAAACTGAACAATTAGATAAATGATGAAATTCGAACGAATCATGGGCATCCAAGTTACAGATGATGATTTGTATCAAAAATACCGAGAAGCTATGCTGCCAATATTGACAGAGTATGGCGGATTTTTTGGTTATGATTTTAAAGTTTCACAGGTACTGAAAGCCAAAACCAACGAACCTATTAATCGAGTTTTCACCATTGAGTTTCCATCTCAAGAAGTTATGGATGCTTTTTTTTCCGATGCAGATTATTTGGCCGTAAAAAATAAATTTTTTAATCCATCTGTAACCTCAGTGACAGTCATTTCTTTACATGAGAAAATATAACCATACATATATATTTATATTCAATGCTAAACACAAACAGTAGCTTCCTTCGATTTCAATCTATTCTTTTTATATGTACGAATTTTATTCTTCTTACTGGATGCCAATCTACGGGGTTAACCACTGATAATGCAATTCTCAACAAAAAAGCATGGGTTGAATCATGTGAAGACTGGGACCTTTGGGACAAGCCTGGCCCTGCTTTTCAGATTTATGGCAACAGTTATTATGTGGGCACATGTGGAATTTCAGCCATATTAATCACCAGTGATTCCGGGCACGTATTGATCGACAGCGGTACTGAAGCAGGTGCAAAGGTGGTTGCAGCAAATATCAAGTCGTTGGGTTTTTCATTGAGTGATATAAAATTATTGTTGCACAGTCATGAACATTTTGATCATGTGGGAGGCATGGCGTTTTTACAGCAACTCAGTGGAGCCAAACTGCTGACATCGTCAAAAGCAGAACCAGTCATCAGTACGGGTATAGCATCTGATGATGACCCACAAAAAACTGTTTTAAAACCATTTTTAGCTGCAGAAGTAGGTGGTACCGTTGCACATGCAGAAGCCATTGTTTTAGGTGACATTGAATTGACTCCTTTTGCAACACCAGGTCATACACCTGGTGCATTGAGTTGGCAATGGCAATCTTGTGAAAATAAAATATGCCTTGATATTGTTTATGCTGATAGTTTGTCACCCGTCAGCTCAGATTCTTACCGTTTCAGTGATCATCCAGAATATGTCAAAGCTTATAGGTCAAGTTTAGAGGCATTGAGTCAATTAGATTGTGACATTATTTTGGCACCTCACCCTTCAGCCAGTCAAATGCGTGATCGTTTATCCAGCCAAGAAGGCTTAATTGATTCAATGGGATGTAAAATTTACGCGCAAGGTGTTTTAAATCGCTTACACCAAAGGCTGTTGAAAGAATCGTCTTAGGTTATTGTTATATATGGAAACTCTGTGATTGAATCAGTTTTGATTCACTCAGAATCATTTAAATGCTTTTTTAAAAGCACTGCTCCAGAATCTTTCTTACCTAATTGATCATTGGGGTTATAGAGTGGACAGGCTTTTAAAGATAAGCATCCACAGCCGATGCAACTGCTCAAGTTATCGCGTAATGCAGATAAGTC
>CAZVZJ010000122.1:0-3047 GCA_964631055.1 uncultured Marinicella sp. | reverse complement strand
CAGCTTCATCTGTCAGCGGCTTTTACTATGCCCACCCTGATTCTCAGTATTTTGTTGTAGGCAAAATCAACCAGCAACAAGTTGAGGACTATGCAATGAGAAAAGGTGTATCAGTTGATAAAGCAAAGAAAGTATTGCGGCCAAATCTGGATGTTTGAATTTCAACAATGAACGTAAAGAAGTCCTTAAGGCACCTAAGCCATTCGGTGCCTGCTTGATTCATTGACTTTCTTATTTTTACGGTCCTTTTTATCCAAACCCATTGCTGAAAATTAAATCACTGAAAAATACTGGATTGACTTCTAGAGTTAAACCCAGGAACTCCTGGAGCGTCACCATCTATCTTAAAGACACCAGCGCCTTGCATGTCATCATTTGTTTCCAAAATAAAGCCCAAATCCTGTATGCTTAGTTTTTTTATCAATAAAATCAGTCCATTTAATAAAACGATTGTTTAAACTCATTGATATCACAGGACGATTATCGAATGAGGTACTGCTGATGGTTAAATCAGGAACATCATCTATAGTCGCTCTAAATTCGCCAATGTTGAATAAAAATGTGCCCACAGAAGCATCAAGCTTAATCAACTTTAGATCAGCATCACCAGCTGGACATTGATCAACTGTTGTTTCGGTCATGGCAGCTGCCAATGCTTCTCGCAAAGTGCAATTTCCATTGTTAATTTGATCATCCACTCCTTTGGTGATCAAATAGTTTTCAGACATCACTGATGAACTGACAAGCAGTAAAAGCAGCAACCATTTTTTCATCTGTTAATTTATAAACATGCAGAACTCCCTTTATTCAAACCCGTTTTTAAAAATGATTTCATTGATATAACTTTCATCAGCTCCCGCATCAAATGAACCATGGGTGTTAATGATGGTTGGGTCATCAAAACCGATTTGTTCACCATCTATATCAAGGCCACCGGGAAATGAAATCAAATTTTCACAAAAATCTATGGCTTGTGAGTCTGGCCTTAAATGAAAATCAGCATCAACAAACAAGGGTAACTGTGCTTTGACGGCATTGGTAGCAGGAAAGACTGTGCTTAAATCCTCTGCGATCACACAATTAAAAGATACAGAACTGTTACCACTGAATACAGGCACATCGCCCAGAATAATGGATGATAAAATTCTGATATTATTCAATGAACTCGAACTGGTAAAAATCCGGTCACTTAAGTTATATTCTGAATACGTATTATGGATAAGCAGCGCACTCACATCGCTTTGGAATCTCATTAAATTGTTATCAGCCTTTGAACCAGAATTATCAGTGAATACCGAATGGGTGGTTTCTAATTCAGCGATGTTTCCTAGAAAACCAGATGCATAGATGGCTGTACCAAAGTTTGCAGAATTACCTTCGAAAAATGTATGGCGGATAAGCGCATTACTGCCATTGATATACAAAGCACCACCTTCAGAAAATGTGCCATTTGATACGTTATCGATGAATTGATTACACCGAGTCTCATTCCAACACTTATCAAAAAGTGGTCGAGTAACAATCAATTCGGAATCAGAGCCCAAATAAATACCTCCCCCTATACCCTCCTGTGTACTGTTTTCAGCCACCAAACCGGCAGTAATAAATAGAACCCCATTAGTTACGTAGGCCCCACCACCACGTCCTGCTTGCTCAGTGATGTCGAAGATTTTTTTATTTCGAGATAAGTTCACTGGTTCGGTGTTATTTCCCAGGCACAAACCATTGATACAATCTTGATTTCCTTTTAAATTAACCGTGGCATTATTTATGTATAAACCACCACCGTTTCTGGCAGCCTGATTACCATCGATACCCAAGCTGAAATCTTCAGATCCAGAATATACAGTTAATTCACATCCATCCGAAATATGCACACCTCCGCCATTGGCATTGATCCCTCTGGCCAAGTTATTGCGTATCGCGCTTTGACCACTCATGGTCAGCTGATTGGTATCACCGGTACAATAAATCCCACCACCACTGTCTGCCAAGTTATCTTCAATAATAACATCCGTCATCATCACATTTATACCGGTACCCAACACAGCCATTCCACCACCTAAACCAGTGCCACCTGATTTGATTATCTGACTGTCTTTGATAATGACACGATTTAAAGTTAAATTGACGTTATCACCCTCAATAGACAAACCACCACCGTTAATGCCAGTAAAACTCCCACCCTCTAACTGAATGTTTTCTAGGTATACATGGCCGCCAAAAGTGCTATTGGTTATTGTAAAAACAGGCTGATTGGCTGCTGCAGGCGCTTGGATTCTTGAATATCTATTGATGTCTTGATTGCCATTAATCGCGCTTGCACAAGTTAAATATCCGCCCACAATTGTTATGTCATCAAAACCATCGTAACTAACAGTCTCAATATGTGCATCTTCCCAACTTACCCGTATATCAGTTTCACCGTCATCCAAGGCATCCTGAATGTTGTCATAATCACAAGCTGAATCACTTAAAGAACCAACTGTGGCAAAAGAAATTCCTCTTTTTGGCGATTCACTCCCTTTAGATGGCTTAATAACTTGTTGATATGTTGGTTCGGTATCAGCCGAAACCCTATCATGCACTGTCAAAGTAATGACCATTAAAAATACTAAATATATTCTCATTTGATTGTCCTCACATATATCTCAATTTCTTAAATACACAAAAAATTTTGTGCCTATTGATATACTTAACAACCATGTGAGCAAATTACGCCAAAATATTTAAAAAAAAATAATTTACCAGCCATGGCATAGCACAATAAAAGCGAATCAAAGGTTAAATAAAGCATAAGTTAAGGTTCAAGTTGGTATGAGAGAACCATCACCAAATTGTTAGGGCATTACAGATCTCATGATAATCATATCCACCGAATTCAGTTTAGCAACTAATTAGACATTAACTAAACGTGGCACATACCATATTATGCAAGATTCTCCATCTTGTATAATTTGTTATATCAACAGATCAAGCCAAAAAAGTATTGAGACCTAATTTAGAAGACTGACGAATTCTATGGCTTCATATTAATCATCACAATG
>CAZVZJ010000121.1:0-3058 GCA_964631055.1 uncultured Marinicella sp. | reverse complement strand
ATTATTAGAAGATATTTGAGCTTATCGAACTGAGTTATCTGTGTCTAGTCAAGTCCTGTCCTCCCTGAATAAAAAGGTCTTTTTGCAGAAACTATAATATTTATGGGAATCTGTTGATTTGTACTAAGTTTGAATTTTTAATTATCATAGATTACAAATAAAAAAAGACTTCTTGGGTTTAGCCATCGGACTATTAGTTAGTCGATTTGATTTATGCGCAATTTGCCCAAGTATTTTTACAAGAATCTGAAGTGACTATGTTCTGAGGGAGGTATACATAGGGAGGTGTCTGTTGACGAAAAATGTTCTATCCGTCTGATGATTATGGATACTCATCATACTGAAATTAAAATAGATCGATATGGTAAGGCTTAAATGCTACATAAAGCAGCGCGCCATACATTCATTAGGCTGCATTTTTCTGAGATGGCTTGTTTAAGGGTGTCCAATTAGCCATACGGTCTGTTCTTGTATTTAAGTTACATTCTGAGTTCGCTGTCAAAGGCATATTCATTATTCCGCATAGTGAACAAGCCTTAACACGAACCTTACCGTTTCTAGGATTAACATATGTAATCCAGTTATGAGTCTTTGTCATAATAACCTCATACGCAAGTAAAATAATTCAACATATCAATAACTTATCATTAGTTATTGATAGTGCGCATTAGCTTGTTGAGGTATTTGACAGTTTTTCACCATTCTTGACGAATATTACTATACATATATAAAGTAATTCACTTGTTATGGATATATTAGTCAGCTGTGTTACATAGTTGGGGAGTTAGTTTTAAAGTGGTGAACATTCAAATGAATTTATCGTGCCACCTTCTTCAGGGAATGAAGGTGCTCGGCAAGCGCCAACGAACACTTGAACTCCTTCAACTCTTACCGTTGAATTTGCAGGAACTAAAATAACAGGGAGGTTTGGAAAATCTCTGACATTAACATCAAAATTACAGCTATTGATGTAATCCGTGGTGCTGTTGAGATCAGACTCGTCGCTGACTTGTTCTGTAATACAGTCAGTTGCTCTCTCTCCGCGTAGTGCTTCCGTCATACCACCATCATTTGATGAACCTCCACCGCAAGCACTCAACATACCTAAAAACAAATAACAGACTACAGACTTATGCATAGATCTACTCCTATTTTTAAATAACTATTACCAATTCAAGTTATGTCATTGTGAGCTTAAGACAGGCTCTAAGTTGAAAATATACGAGTATTTAATGAAATGAAGTAAAATAATTTAATTGAAAAATGAATCTTTATGGCTGATATGAAAATAACAAAATGTAGTTATTGTGGTTACGTTCGTAATGAGGGCGATGCAATGGTTATGGATAGCATTTGTCCATCATGCCGACGAGTCTATAAGGGACAGGAAGCTGTGTTATTTGATCACGATAATGACTCTTCAGTTTACGTTGAATATGAAGAAGGAAAGTCCGATATCGATTCAAGCCCATGGTACTCACAGTTATTTTTAACAGTACCAAAGAAAGTTGATATAGAAGTATGGGTTGGTTCTGCCATTATCTATGTTGTTTTTTTTATATGGGGTTGGAGTTTTATATTGTCGGGTACTAGTTGGCAGCCAATCATGAATTCTTTCATGCATAATATTAATTTGCCTTTTCATGAGTTTGGTCATGTTTTATTTATTCCTTTTGGTCGCTTTATGACGATTTTAGGAGGCAGCCTATTTCAGTTATTAGTGCCATTTATAATTTGCTGTGTGTTTTTGATTGGTAAGCGAGATATTTTTGCAGCGTCGATTGCGTTGTGGTGGTTTGGTCAAAATTTTATCGATTTGTCTCCGTACATCGCTGATGCGACTTACCGTGGTCTACCATTGATCGCTGGGATGGGAGAATCATCACATGACTGGGGTAATTTATTGACCATGTTGGATATGCTGGAATACGATTATCGCATTGCAAATATTAGTTTTTATACCGGCAGTCTCATTATGATGGTGAGTATGGTCTGGGGTGGGTACTATCTGTTTATGACACGCCCGCAAGGTAAAACTAGACGACGTTAGAATTTTAGCTTCAGCGCTATGTATAACTCTTTTCTGTTTATTTTATTTTATTTTAATTAATTGCGCAGCTTGCCCGTCAGTAAGTATATAAAATGCGCCATCTGGGCCGACCGAAATATCTCGAACTCGACCGCTTATGTTAGAAAATATTTGACCTTGGTCAATCAAGTCATTGCCATTAATCGCTATTGATCGAATCGCTGGTCCAACCATACTGGTGACATAGAGTGTGTTGTCGCGATAAGCCATCGATGATGGCGCAACTGAAGGCGTCCAGTCAATCTTCGGTTGTTGCATGTCAGGGTATTCTTTATAGGGTGTGATTTGCGCGCCATTATAGTCTTTGCCATATGTGATAGCTGGCCAGCCATAGTTTAGACTAGGTTTTATTATATTGACTTCATCACCACCAGCTGGACCATGTTCATGTTGATAGACAACACCATTAGCTACGACTAGCCCTTGTTGGTTGCGATGGCCGTATGACCATATTTCAGGTTTAGCACTGGCATGGTTAACAAATGGGTTGTTAGAGGGTACAGAACCATCTGTATTAATACGGATAATCTTACCAAAGTGGTTATCGAGTTTTTGTGCTTGTTCACGATAATCGAATCCATCACCAGTAGTTAATAGCAAACTTGTATCAGTTAATTGAGCAATCCGCCCAGAGTAATGTTGAGGCCCGCTTTTAAACGGTGAGGCGGTGAATAAGGTTTTAATATCAGTTAGTTTGTAGCTTTTATTTTGGCTTGCTAATTTTGCTGAGACAAGCCTAATGGCATTCGCTTTTCTATCACCAATGGCATAGCTTAGATAAACAGTGTTGTTCAATTCAAACTCTATATCTAACATTATATCGAGCAAGCCACCTTGGCCAGCAAAATACACTTCAGGTACGTTGCTGACGTTTGCTTCTACAAATTTGTCTTTACGCACTACTTTAATTGTACCGCTGCGCTCAGTAACTAAGATGTCACCATTAGGTAAAAATTCATGTGCCCATGG
>CAZVZJ010000120.1:0-3090 GCA_964631055.1 uncultured Marinicella sp. | reverse complement strand
ATTTTTGATCCTGAGGATATGGCATCTTGGTTGGATGAAAGTCTAGAGTTTCATTCTGAGACAAGCCCACAAGTTTCAATCGTAATCCCAGTTTACAATAATTACTCAACGACGTTAGCTTGTCTACATAGTATAAAAAAGCATACTGACATAAATATCTCTTATGAAGTTATTATTGCAGATGATTGTTCATCCGACCAAACACGTGATATTGATCTAAAAATTAGTGGAGTAAATGTTGTTCGACCAAATAAAAATTTAGGCTTTTTACAAAACTGCAATCATGCGATGCAAAAGGCTAAAGGAGAGTTTGTTGTTTTATTGAACAATGATACCAATGTTCAAGCTGGGTGGTTATCTGAACTCCTCAACCCATTTGAAACTGACTCTCAAGTTGGCGTGACCGGTCCGATGTTTTTATATCCTGACGGGCAGCTACAAGAAGCAGGCGGCATAGTGTTTGAAGATGCATCTGGCTGGAACTATGGACGCTTTGATCATTATGAGAAACCTGAATACAATTTTTCTCGTGAAGTAGATTATGTGTCAGGTGCGTGTTTGGTTTTTCGTAAAAGTTTATGGGATAAAATAGGTGGTTTTGATGAGTTATTTATTCCTGCTTACTATGAAGATACAGATTTTTGTTTTGTCATAAGGTCGTTAGGGCTAAAAGTAAAATATATTCCGACCGCTAAAGTTGTTCACTTTGAGGGTGTTTCACATGGCAGTTCGGAAGATGCTGGCATAAAGAAATACCAATTAACCAATAAGGAAAATTTTTTCCAGAAGTGGGGTAAGACCTTACGCAATGAGCATTGCTCTGGCCCAGATGAGCTCTTCAAAGCTAGATTTCATGGAAAGCATAAAAAGACGATGCTTTTTATAGATCATTATGTGCCTTTTTACGATAAAGACGCGGGTTCCAAAGTGGCTCAACGATATATTGAGTTGTTAGTAGAACAGGGAGTACATGTAATATTTTTGGGTGATAATTTTTATCCGCACCAGCCTTATACCGATGAACTTCAAAGATTAGGAGTAGAAGTTCTGTTTGGAGAGTTTTACAAAAATAATTGGTTTGAATGGTTACAACAAAACTCAACTCAAATAGATGCGATTTATTTAAATCGTCCACATATTTCAGAACAATATATCGATAAGATTCGAACTTTAGAGCACATACCTCACCTTGCTTATCATGGCGCTGATTTACACTATGTTCGTGTTGGAAGAGAAGAAACACTGGGCGTAAAAGATGACGAAGGCAGAACCGCAGAGCAATGGAAAAAAGTAGAATATGATTTGATGAAAAAATGCGATATATCTCTATGGTTATCAAATCAAGAAGTTGATTTAATACGTAAAGAAGATTCAAGCATCAATGTTGATTATAAGCCTATGTATTGGTTTGATGAATTGGATGTCCTTTCTGAGATTAATGTGGTTAATGAATTAAATATATTATTTGTCGGTGGCTTTGGTCATCCGCCAAATTTAGACGGGTTGACATGGTTTTTAGAGCAAGTTTACCCGACTGTAATAGCAAAATATCCACAGGTTAAATTATCAGTCATTGGGTCTAACTGCCCCGACGAGGTAAAAAAACTGGAATCTGATAACGTCAAAATATTAGGTTTTGTTAGTGAAGAAGAACTTATTGATGCTTATTCTAAGGCTCGATTGTCAATTGTGCCCCTCAGATATGGTGCAGGTGTCAAAGGCAAAGTAATTGAAAGCATGCAGTATGGTGTGCCTGTCTTAACCACGGAAATTGGAGCCGAAGGACTGCCAGGTAATCCCTCAAACTATTTGACCATTGCTGATGAAGCCAGTGAATTTGCTGAACAACTACTGCTGATGCTTGAGAACGACGATATTTGTGAGAGTAAAATATCCAAATCAAATGCAGTTTTGAAAAAATACTTTTCGAAACAATCTGCTGTTCAAGCGATTAATAAAATAATAGGGCAGCCTTTCAAAGTAATAAAGGTTGAATCATGAATTTAACCAAAGAAGAGCTCGATACCTTAATTAGTCTCGCAAGACGAGTGATGTGGGACGCACCAGAGGTTCGCGCAAAACTACAAAAGGAAAGAGTAAATGTCGTGCCATGTAATTTTTATTCTCAAACACCCTCTATTGAAGAAATCGAACAATCTTTCGAATATAGAAACCCTGGCCAACCTGTTTACGAAAAATTGTTTGACCACGCTTCAATGTCAGAATTTTGTGAATTGTTAAAACCGTATGCGATAGAGTTTGACCCGCCTGTAGAGGGCGATTTGAAAGAACCCAAAGGGTATTTTTGGAGTAACCCTGCATTCTCGCAACTTGATGCAATGGCTTATTACTGCATCATTAGGCATTTTAAACCTGAAAAAATTCTTGAAATAGGCTCAGGTTTTTCTACATTAGTTGCTAATGAAGCAATTAAAAAAAATGGTTTTGGCGAAGTCATTTCAATAGAACCATTCCCCATGCCATTTCTCAAATCAATAGAATGCGTTACGCAAATCATTGAAAAAAAAGTACAAGACATTCCTGTTTCAGAATTAGTGCGTTTGGTTGAAGAGGTTGATCTCTGGTTTATTGATTCAACTCATACCGTTAAAATAGGGAGTGATTGTCTCTACCTATATCTCAAAGTTATGCCCGAGATTCAATCTAAAACACTAGTGCATACGCATGATGTCTATTTGCCTCAGGGTATGCGTCAAGACAATGCTTTAGAAAAACAAATTTACTGGACTGAGCAATACCTGCTTTACGCGTATTTGTTGGATAATCACAAAGCGGAAGTTATCTTTGGGAGTAACTATACTCACCTTTATATGAAAGATATGGCTGAGAGACTAATGCACGGTCGTTGGAGCACCAAAGGTGGCTCAATTTGGTACACATTGAATTTTAATCACTAGTCGAGTTGATTGCGTTGACGGCTTATGGGTAGAAGAAACTAGGCAAAAGCCTAGTAATTTGATTTATTTAGCAATTTGTCATACGATTTATTTGTAGAAAAAGTTTAGAGGTGTAACTTTTCTAAATCGAGCGGTTGTTCAAATACGCACTCATTTTTTAATAAGAACAACC
>CAZVZJ010000119.1:0-3180 GCA_964631055.1 uncultured Marinicella sp. | reverse complement strand
GCTATGAAATATTGATTGATAACTGTAATGAAGCTCATTACCAACACGACTGGGTTAAAATCTTGTCTCATTAACCCTTCTTTTTGTGCTTGTGTGATTAACTGACTACCTCGTTCCATCAATGGCAGGTCAAGTTTGCCAGAATTTTGATCATTTTCTAAATGCGCATATGCAAAGAATCTTGGAATCATTGGGTTGATTTTGACAAAATCAAAATAACTGCGCATTGATTTTTTAATTAATTCAATTGGATCTTTTTCCGAATCAAATAAGTTCATCTGTTTCTGTACGTATTGTTCAAAGAAACTTTCTTTGACCCTTTCCCATAATTGTTCTTTATTTTCAAAATGATGAAAAATTAAACTCTTAGTAACACCTGCTTGTTTAGCAATCATAGAAATTGAGACGTGAGCAAAGCCATGTGTTGCAAACAACTTTAATGACTCATTTAATATTTTTTGTTTTTTTGAGATATCCATGGTGTCAATTATAATGCTGACTGACCGATCGGTCAAACGGTGTTTGATAAATGTGTTTTATAAAACTAACAAAATAAAAAGATATTGGTGGAAATAATGGAAGTAATAGAAAGTTTGAATAGTGGCTTAACAAATGAAAATAAAAAAATGATGAATGAAACACAAAATTATAAGAATTTAAAACAGATGATAACAGCGCATTGTATTTGTTAATAATATGTGATTTAATCAAGTGCTTAAAGGGCAGGGAATCATTCCTTGTAAATTAATAAATTTTGAAAAAGAGGAAACTATTATGCGTGTAGCAGCTGGAGTCATTTTAATTATCGCGGCCGTATTCAACTTACTGGCATCATTGGGTTATTTAGCTGGAGGCGCTGTTGCAACTGGTGGATCAGAATTGATTGATTCAGCTTATACACAAAGTGCTGAATTTACTGAGGAAGATCGAAAAAATATAGAAAAAGCTAAAGAAGAAATCGGTGGATCGGGCGTTGGCTTTTTGGCGTTTGGCGTATTTCTTTTAGTCAGTGTTGGAATCTTAATTGCAGGTGCGGTATTTTTGTTTCAAGACAAAAAGCCACAGTTTATTATGGTGGCGGGCGGTATGGCCATCTTGGCCGAAGTCATTGGCATACTCATCACGACGTTTGGAGTAACTAATATCGTAGGTTTAGTGGGTGGTGTTTTAGCCATCTTAGCCGCAAAATCAATGTCAGGCGGTGTTGTAGCTCCTGTAGAAGCTGAATAAAATCTATATGAATCAATTGAGTAAACCGCAATGAATGCATTGCGGTTCAAAACAGTCAAGACATTAATTCGTCAAGACGTGTATTACGCATTAAGAAGTACCAGAGGCTTGTTGTTTCTGGTATTTTTTGGGGTTTTTTGGTTGTGGTTATTTTCAAAGTTAGCTGGTGGAGGCGCGCAGTGGCTTGCTAACCCAGAAGGTAACATTATTATAGGTTGGTTGTTTGACCCAGAAATAGCTCGATCATTATTCGTAGGGAGATCTGTCACGTTATCCGCATTTTTCTTATTGGCTATTTCTACGGTACCTCTGTTTGTGCTATTTGCAGCCAGTGATCAGACAGCCAATGATATAGGCAGTAAATACCTGCGTTTTTTAACGCCAAGATGTAATCGAATAGAAATATTTGTTGCCAGGTTTTTTGGAGCAACCGTTTTAGTTGCTGGTGCTTATATAGTGGTGACATTAATTGCGGCTTTGATGGCTGTGTTCGTTGATGATGTTTCATTCTCTGTGGTCTTGTCTGATACTGTTCTTATTGTTATATCTTTGCTTGTGTATGCATTGCCTTTCATTGCTTTGATGTCATTGTGTTCGGTGATTGTTGGATCAGCTGGGTTATCAGCATTGGTTGGTATCAGTGTATATGTGGTGGTGTTATTGGTCGTCTCTGTTATTGGTATTAAGATGCCTGCAGTCGCAGAAACTGTTTCCTATTTAATTCCCAATGCAACCAAGTCTTCAATCTTGCGTTTACAATGGTCATCTTTGATCCAAGTGATGATGATTGTGCCAATTTATGTTTTGGTATATGGTTTTTTGGGTTGGCGCATTTTTTCAAAACGAGATATCTAAATGACTCAAACTGTGATCAGTACTAAAAATTTATCTAAGAATTTTGGCGTTAACCAGGCACTTAAATCAGTAGATTTATCTGTGCAACAAGGAACTACAACCGGTCTGGTCGGCCCCAATGGTGCTGGTAAAACCACCTTATTTTCATTGTTGTGCGGTTTTTTAAAGCCCTCAAGTGGACATATAGAGGTGCTTGGTCATGGCCCAGACAGTCCTGAAATTCGTAGTCGAATAGCCGTCTTGCCACAAGATGCTTCATTTTTAAAATCTTTATCGGTCATAAAACAATTATCAATGCTGGCAGAATTACAAGGCCTTTCTAAAGCAGACGCCAGAAAGGAAGCGGTACGGGTTTTGAAAGCGGTCAACTTATTAGATTCTGGCAATCAATTACCAGAAAGGCTCAGCCACGGCATGCTTAAACGTGTAGCCATTGCTCAAGCATTCATGGGTAACCCTGAAGTGGTTTTGTTAGATGAACCAACTGCTGGATTAGATCCCAATACCACTGACTCAATCAAAGCAGTTATTCGTAAACTGGCAGAAAATTGTACCATCATTATCAGCTCTCATAATTTAGAAGTGATTGAAGATTTGTGCCAACAAATCATTATTTTAAAACAAGGTTCTTTACATTCGCATCAAGCTGTGGCTGAGTTAACTGCCAGAACCAAAGCGCTCACATTTAAATTAGAAACAGACCCAGCAGATGACATTGCAGAAATATTTAAGTCAGTCAGTGCAGTAACTTCTGTTAAATCAGGCCAGCCTGGTCAACATCGTTTAGTGGTTTACTTCAATGAACAAGAAGACCCTATGGCTGAGATTGAAATAATCAAGTCTTTAGCAATGGCAGGCATCAAGTATCGAGAAATGGTTCGTGGTGAGCGATTACAAGATACAGTAGCTGATAAAACTAAATAACAGTATTTTTTGCTGGCTTAAAAAAAATCTAATAATACATATTTACTTTAAGGACTTTACCTTAAACAGAATTATTTAGGTTAAATCCGCTCAAATTAAGTTGTCTTACCTAAAGCGAAGTGCATATCAAAGAATGTAAGTGCGTCTTTTGCTGAGTATATACTTTTTTGA
>CAZVZJ010000118.1:2204-3677 GCA_964631055.1 uncultured Marinicella sp. | reverse complement strand
GAAATCCCAGCTGTTAAAGCAAAACGCATGGCCTCTTCAAATGTCCAGTCAACTGGTTTGACTTTTGATTGTTCAATGAGGATGGTATAACCACCAACCATATAGCTCATAGGTAAATAAACTGAAACTAAGGAGTCTTTATCACCAGACTGATCAGTGATGGCGTGTGGTAATTGGGCATTGGTGATCATACCTACCAAATAGCCTAGGCCAGTGGCTTGCATATTGACCAGAACCACTTGTTGGTCTTTGCTTTGCTTGTTGTCAAACATGCCAGCCAAGTCTTTCACAGCACTGTAAACTGTTTTTACCAGTGGGAATTTCATTAGGTTCTTTTCAAGCTTAGAAAAAATCCAATTAATGAAATTAAACTGGAACAACAGTCCTACAACTAAAAGTATGACCGTCACAATGATTAAACCACTGCCTGGAAAAATTAAATGGTCTAATAAAAATGGTTCAAGGGTTCGACGGCCTAAGCCATCTATCCACCTGACCAAACTCCAAATCACCCATATAGTGATCAGAACTGGGAAAACCACCAATGCACCTTTGAGCAGTGGTTTTAGGAATAAATTTTTCATGTACATACACCTAAATGTAAATAAATATGATGACACACTGGTGTTAAATTTCACACTCCCAATGGTCATGATATGATGTATTCTTGGCTTGAAAAATGGGTTGTTAAATTGAATAAAATAGAAGTAATTGTATTGTTGTTATTTTTTGTGGAAAGTGTTTTTGCTGAACATAAAGCCGTTAGTTTACATGTGTTGGGTGTGGCACAAGATGCGGGCTATCCACAGCTTAATTGTTATAAACCTCACTGTCAGTCTGGTTGGGATGATGCCAATAACAGAAAGTTTGCGACATCGGTGGCAGTGATTGACAAGAACAGTCAAACCAAATATTTATTCGAAGCGACGCCTGATATCAGGCCACAAATGTATCAATTGCATGAACTGGCTCCTGATGACGAATATCGTCTTGATGGTATATTTTTAACCCATGGTCATATGGGACACTATACCGGTTTGATACATATGGGACGAGAAGCTGCTGGTACCAAAGCTGTGCCTGTTTATGTGATGCCAAGATTCAAACAGTTTCTAAAAAATAATGGTCCTTGGAGTCAATTGGTAGATTTAGGGAATATTGTTTTAAAAACTTTGGGTCATCATGTTGATGTCAAATTATCTGACGGTTTAACTGTAACACCTTTTACAGTACCTCATCGAGATGAGTTCACAGAAACGGTTGGGTATCAAATTTCAGGCCCAAGTAAAACAGCTCTATTTATTCCAGATATTGATAAATGGCAAAAGTGGGATATAGACATTGCTGAAGCAATAAAAAAAGTTGATTATGCCTTACTCGATGCTACATTTTTTGCGAATGGTGAAATTCCTGGGCGCGACATGAGCGAAATCCCTCATCCATTTGTAGAGGAAAGCATGGATTTATTCGAAG
>CAZVZJ010000118.1:0-2104 GCA_964631055.1 uncultured Marinicella sp. | reverse complement strand
CAGTGGTCAATTCAAAACACGTCAGTATCATAGCGGCAGAAATCAGTGCCAAAAATAACCAAATTCAAAGTGCCATTGAACTTTTAGATGGTGGTGATACGGTGCCATTTATTGCACGATACCGCAAAGAAGTGACAGGTGGACTAGATGATACCCAATTACGTCAATTGGAAGAACGTTTAGGTTACCTGCGTGAAATGGATGATCGACGTGAAACCATCATTAAAGTCATTGAAGAGCAAGGTAAGTTAACAGATGCTTTGAAGCAATCTATCATGTCGGCAGAAACCAAAACGCGTCTAGAAGATTTATACTTACCTTTCAAAAAGAAACGACAAACCAAAGCTCAAATAGCCAGATCAGCAGGGTTGGAACCTTTATTGCAAAAGATCATAGATCAGCCCAGCGCCAATGAAAATGAGTTGGCGGCTGAGTTTGTTCATACCAATGGTGATGATGAGAAATTACATGTTAAAGATGTGACTGCTGCATTGGATGGTGCCAGACAGATTGCGTTAGAAGACTTGGCTGAGGATGCTGATTTAATTCAAGAATTGCGCGATTGGCTGTGGGCTCAAGGTGTGGTGGTATCTAAAGTCATGAAAGGACAGGAGGCAGATAATAAGTCTGCCAGGTTTAAAGATTATTTTGAGTTTTCAGAAGCCATCAATAAAATTCCTTCTCATCGAATGCTGGCGCTGTTACGTGGTCGCAATGAAGGTGTTCTTTCAATCAACATTGATCACGCTGATGTGCTGGATGAAAATTTATTAATTCACCCAGCCATTGGGCGATTGGTTAAGCATACAGGTTGGGATATTGAACAATCGGATTGGTTAAAAAGAACCACTGAGTTGGCATGGAAAGCCAAACTACAGTTGAAATTAAATCTCCAGCTGTTATCGCACTTACGTGAACAATCTGATGAAGCAGCGATTCAAATTTTTAACCGCAATTTAAAAGATTTGTTGTTGGCAGCGCCCGCTGGAGACTTGGTGACTCTTGGGCTGGATCCTGGATTCAGAACAGGTGTTAAAACGGTGGTGATTGATGGCAATGGTAAATTATTGGATACGGCGGTTATTTATCCCC
The DNA here is from genome assembly GCA_964631055.1 of uncultured Marinicella sp. Classification (GTDB taxonomy): domain Bacteria; phylum Pseudomonadota; class Gammaproteobacteria; order Xanthomonadales; family Marinicellaceae; genus Marinicella. Next base: position 1,012 of record CAZVZJ010000118.1, on the reverse strand, counting down.
ATGCGCCGCAAAAACAATGGGAACAAGCCAAACAAATTTTGGTTGATTTATGCAAAAAACATGCTGTAAAACTGATTGCCATTGGTAACGGCACCGCTTCGCGTGAAACCGATCAATTGGCAGCTGAATTAATTAAACAAAATACAAACATCAAAGCTCAAAAAATCATGGTTTCCGAAGCAGGTGCATCTGTGTATTCAGCATCTGCCTTGGCAGCAGCTGAATTTCCAGATTTAGATGTATCATACCGAGGGGCGGTATCAATCGCCCGCAGGTTACAAGACCCGTTAGCTGAATTGGTCAAAATTGATCCAAAGGCCATTGGTGTAGGCCAATATCAACATGATGTGAATCAAGCTCAGTTGACCAAAGCTTTGGGAGATTGTGTTGAAGATTGTGTGAATAAAGTGGGTGTTGATGTTAATACCGCTTCCGCGCCGTTACTGAAATATGTTGCTGGTGTTACCGATTCAGTGGCAGGGGAGATCGTTAAGTATCGGGATGCCAATGGCAGTTTTAAAAACCGCAAACAATTACTCAAAGTATCTAGATTGGGTGAGAAAATGTTTGAGCAGTGTGCCGGATTTTTACGCATCAGAAATGGTGAACAACCATTGGATCAATCAGCCGTTCATCCAGAGGCTTATCCGTTGGTTGAGAATCTACTGGAACACATGAATATCCAGATTGAGCAAGTGATTGGTCAAACAGGTTCATTAAATCAGTTGAATCCAAGTGATTTTGCGAATGATCAGTTTGGTGTTGCTACCATTAAAGATGTGATTGAAGAATTAAAGAAGCCAGGGCGAGACCCTCGTGGAGAGTTCAAAACAGCTACTTTTGATGACCAAGTTCATGAAATCAAAGATTTGAAGATTGGAATGCGCTTGGAGGGTGTGGTGACCAATGTGACCGCTTTTGGCGCTTTTGTTGATGTGGGTGTTCATCAAGATGGATTGGTACACATTTCAGAGTTGGCTGATCAATATGTTAAAGACCCTGCCGATGTGGT
>CAZVZJ010000117.1:0-4172 GCA_964631055.1 uncultured Marinicella sp. | reverse complement strand
ATTGTATGCTCCTTAGAGTTTATAAACGATTGATATCAATGTTATAAATTACTGAGGATTCAAACATGAAGATTATCTAATGATTAGGTAGAGACTGTTAAACTGATCCCAATGTATTAGGCTGCCGGGTTAATATTTGTATGTATAAGTTGCGTTAAGCTTTTTTTGAATATGGATTTGCTGATCTAAACAAAACCAAGCATTGTGAAAATTTTCAATGCTTGGTTCTTGTGTAGCTGTTGACTCAATCAAAGTCATCTAAAAATATGACATCATTAATATAAGTTTCATCAGCCCCTATATCGTAGAAAAAGAAGGGTGTAGGGCCTGCTATAAAAGGGTCTTCATAGCCTTGATCTTCAAACTGAATGTCTTTATTTCTTGATGTGACATTGGCTGGGGTGAAGCAAAAATCTATGGCTGGAGAGTTGCCGGCTAAATAATAATTTGAGTTTACGGGGTCTAAAAATATGGGGTTGCCTTCGGAAATCCTGGAACCACCAGGGTTACCATCTGCTTCATTTATTATGTCATTTGTGGCCGATAAGGTTGTACTTTCATTGAGTAACATACAACTGATATCAACTTCATAATCAGACCCTGAATTATGAGTAAATACATTGAAACCAGGGTTGTGAATGATGCTTGAATATATAGATAAATTAGGGTATAGACCAGAAAAAGGGTCACTCACTGATCTGATAATACCTACGTTGTTAGGGGCGTCATTATTTAAATCATTATCAGCCACGGTGGTGTGAATTAAGGTGATATCAATTTCGTTCAAATTGTAGATGATCGATTCAGATGATGTGACATCACCATTTTTAATCAACATACTACTCTCAACCCTTAATCTGTCCAAGACGTTATCTATTCCAAAGCTGTATATAGCAGCACCATGAATTGATATGTTATTTTCAAATACTGAACCAAAAATATTTGTATCACTGTGAATATTGGCGATTGCTCCTCCACTAGAAAAAGCGGGGTTGTTCAAGAAGTTATCTGCAAAGTAATTACAATGGTCTTGGTTCCAGCAAGGATTGTGCAAGCGATCTACTGTCAGAGAGGATCTGGTAAGACTTATGCCTCCACCTTCGTTATAAGCAGAATTGTCCTGAATAAGTCCTGCATAGATGGTAAGTGAAGAATCAAATGTTTCAATTGCACCACCGTTTCCGTTGTTATTGGTGAAGCCGGCTCTGTTGCCAATTAAGCTCACAGGATTTGTGTCATCGCCGATACATGTTTGTCCGGCACATGCTTGGTGGCCGTTAAGTAACAAGGTACTCCCCTGATCTGCAAAAATACCACCGCCACTACCGTAAGCAATATTGGTGTTTATACCAACGACTCCCCCGCTTGCTGACCCTGTGTGTAACCCAAAATAACAACCACTGAGGTAAAGGCCACCACCTCTACCTGGTTTTATTGTATTGCCTGGGGTGCCATTGGCTACATTGGCAGATACACCGCTGTTTTCAACCATAACTATGGATGCACCACCCCCATCACAGTAAATCCCTGCGCCGTATTCGGCTAAGTTATTAATGACTCTGGAATCTTGCATCAATAAATCAGTGTTACCATTGATGATGGCGATTCCCGCGCCATATTCTGCATCATTGCTCCTAACATCTACATTATCTAATGACAGCACAACATCGGCATTGTAAGCCAAGATACCACCGCCTGCACTGTCGCCATTGGGCGCTTGGCCAAAGCCTTCAATAAAGCGTAAGTTCTGCAAAGTAACAGAACTTCTTTGTGAATCACCGCTTACTTGAAGTACTGGGGCATTGTTACCACCATCAATAAGGACCTGGTTGTTACTGGGTTGAATAAATGGCGAGCCGGCAGCCGTACAATCTGAATACCCGCCAATCAAAGAGACGGTCAGGTCATCTATAACCAAGTTTTCATTATAGGTTTGATTGGTGGCGATATGAATAAATTCAGTCCCCAAAGTGGAGGCTGAATCTATGGCATCCTGAATGTTGTCAAAGTGACAACCGTTGGGTTCTGCACCAACGGTTATGATAGTACCTGATATTTGCTTTTTGATGTGATTAACTTCTATTTGCTTAAAGTGTTCGAGCAGTTCTATATCATGTTGTATTTGTGGGGTGATTTTTGTGTCCTCACTCGTTGCATGAACTGATGAGGCATAAATCGCAAGCAGGCTGCTGCTTAGAAAAATTGCAGTGATTGGTTTTTGCATGTTCTATTCCTTGGTCTAGTTTAGTCGGTCTTGATGTTAATGCTCGACTGGGTTATAAACCTGAAGATTAGCTAATGATTGTGTAGGGATTTGTTGTAAGCCGTTTATGGGGCATTGCAACCTTTGTATTTTATCTAGTTCGATTCAAATCCATGCGCAAATATTAAATCTGGAAAATTTGCTTGCCAGTACTGTAATAAGGCTCGAAATGCTTCGGCTTTGATGGAAGAAGGTAAAGCACCTGATTGGTCGAGGTCATTGACACCGTGACAGCCACCACAGGTTCTGATTTCACCTGGTTGAAAAGTGATCCAATAACGCTCACGAACCACCGGTGTTCCTGACGGGTCTAAAGATTGCCATGACATGGCTCTTTGGGCTGGTACAAAAGCAGCGACTGATCCATCTGGGTAAATTTCGGTGCTTCCAGCTGGTGCATTTGGGAATGGAATATTGTTGCTTGCTGCATTGTTGTCATGCAGGTATTGAGCGAGAACTCTTTGTCCTGGATCAGGAGAATTGATGCCACCGGAACCACGAATTTGATCACCTTGAAAAAATTGCATGTGTGAGATGTCGTAAATTTGACCTGTAGAACCGATGGTTTGGTGTGCTTGGCCATCAACTTTTAAATTATAAGGCTGTTGCTTATCAAGTGCATCTCTGGTGGTGACATCACGCATCACTACCACTGCTAAATTGTTGTTGTTTAAATAAGCCTTGAAGTGATCGGGGTTTATGTTTTCTTCAGCAAAGACTTGAGCTTCTGGTGAAGGCAGTTCACTGGTGGTCATAGGAGGGACAGTTCTGGCTACCACCTCTACTGGTTGTAACTCCCAAAGAGGACCGTTGTAGGTAACCAATACATCTGGATCAAAATAACTGATGTTGGCTTGACCTAAATTGGTGATTGTAGATTCTGGGATGAAGTGATTAGAATTATTAGAGGTGAATGTTTTGATTCTGAAGTCATACCTTGGTAGGGGATTGGCACGGGTACCTTCGTTTGCATTGGCTCTGGTTTCAGAGGTGTGTGATGCAAGCAGTGTCCCATTGCTTAAAGTTACAGGATCGCGGGAGAAGCCAATGTGTTCAGTGTTTGGATTGTCATCGGTGTCTCTGGTAGATTCATGTGTTATGTTTTCTACTGTGACTAAGTCTGGTCTTAGGTCACCGTCTAGTAAATTAAAAGCAATGATTTGACCACCATTATGTGTGGCAAATTCGGGTGCTTCAATGGCAATAAAACGACCATTTTGGTTGGGATCTTCATGCAGCATGAATGCGTTCAATATGGAGTTGGAATTAGGTCGATTGATGTTGGGTATAAACGCTGTTAAATTGTCATCATCGTTTATACTGCGGTTGAAATAACTGTGTAATTCATGCCTGCCCACATGGTTTAATGTTTCCTCTTCGGTTCCATCCTGATTGATTTCCCATGGAAAAAAATGGTTGATTCGGTGGCCTTCTAAGTTGGTGCCATCTAACAAAGCAGTTTCGGCTTCCCGAGGTTCAGGAAACACCTCAAGTACGCTTGCTGTTCTTGGTGTGTTTGCATCAACCGGTTCGCTGACATAATTAAAAGCTTCAATGACATTGAAGGGCGAAGCTTGTTGGTCTCTTTGTAAATGATCCCAGCGCGTAAAAACTAAGCGCCCACTGCTGTCAATCAAAGGTGAGAAAGAGCCTGATGGTGAATGTTGTAACAAAGAAACTTCACCAGTTTGGGTATTCAATTTCCACAAACCGGTATTGGTTGGAGTGGATTCATATTCGTCCTTTTGTGGGTAGTTATAACGTTTTTTGGTTCTTGGCATGTCAGTGGTAAATATGATGTTGTTGTCTGAACCATAGATGGGTGAAATGTTGTTGTAATCAACAGGCTGATTGGCAACATGTGTAATGACTGCTTTTTCACCGAGGCCTATCCCTGTGACTTCATAGA
>CAZVZJ010000116.1:0-4233 GCA_964631055.1 uncultured Marinicella sp. | reverse complement strand
GGTGAAGGCAAATGCGGCGGTTAATCCACTGATATTCTTTTAATATTAAAGACAGGCTAAAATGAAAAAAGTAAATCTTTCAGGAGCCGGTATCGGTTTGAGACGGGGACTTGTGTCCCCGTTTCAGTCTTATGGCGACCTAAACCCTGTTCAGTTTATGGAAATTGCTCCTGAAAACTGGATGACAGTTGGTGGCAAAGCAGGTAAAGACCTGCGAGCCTTTGCAGAAAAATACCCCATGGTTTTACATGGCTTGTCGCTTTCTATTGGCGGCCCTGACGAATTGAATGTAGCTTTTGTCAAAGCTTTGAAAAAATTCAAGGCTGAAATTAAATCACCCATATACTCAGAACATTTATCTTATTGTACTGACGGTGGACAACTGTATGACTTGATGCCCATTCCATTCACAGAGGATGCTGCTAATTATGTGGCTGAAAGAGTCATGCGTGTGCAAGACATTCTGGGTGAACGCATGGCATTAGAAAATGTATCCTACTACTTAACCCAACCAAATCCCGAAATGACAGAAATTGAATTTATCAATCATGTTATTTCAAAAGCTGATTGTTTGTTGCACCTCGATGTTAACAACATTCATGTAAACAGTGTCAATCATCGCTATGACCCATTACAGTTCCTAGACCAACTACCTACTGATCGCATCGCTTATATGCATGTCGCAGGACATTACAATGAAGCTGATGACTTAATTGTTGACACCCATGGTGCTGCAGTCATAGAAAAGGTCTGGAATATTCTCGAATATACCTATAAAAATCACGGCGTATACCCGACTCTTTTGGAACGCGACTTTAATTACCCACCCGTCGCTGAATTACTCTCAGAAGTGAGCAGAATTGAAACACTTCAAATTAAATACACTCAAAGTCATGAGTCTCAACAAGCCATCATTTAAGCATACTCAGATTGAGTTTGCTGCTCACATCAGAAACCCTGAGTTAAACCCTAAACCTGACACGATCGAAGACCGACGTATGGCCATTTATCGTGATCTATTTATCAACAGTATTTCTGATTTGCTCAGTGGCTCTTTTCCTGTTATCAGAACATTGTATAATGATCAAGGTTGGGAAGATTTAGTCAGGGCCTATTTTAAAAAAGAACATAACAAAACGCCTCACTTCCCTGAAATCCCCAGAGAATTTGTGGCCTTTTTAAGGGATCATCAACAGATTGACCCAAGCAAACCTTTTTTATATGAGTTAGCGCACTATGAATGGTTAGAACTTCATTTAGAAAAACACACGGTTGAAATTGAAAAATCAAGCAAACAAATAAATGAAACATTATTACTGAATCAAATACCTGTGATTTCACCGCTGTTGAAGTTGCAGTCATACCAATACCCAGTACACCAAATAAAAACCAGTTTTCAACCAACAGAAAAACTTGAACAATCAATTTTCATGGTTGTTTGGAGAGATACTCAGTATCAGGTACAATTTACTACCATGAATCCTTTTTCAGCATTGTTATTAGAAAGGCTGATCAACAACAATAGATTAAGTGGCCAACAGGTACTTGAAACATTAGCTGATGAACACCAACATCCAGATAAAGAGCAATTTGTACAGTTTGGCCTTCAAACTCTGAAAAAATGGCTTGAGCAAGATATCATCACCACAACACAAAAAAACCAATAAATTTATAATAACTCAATAAGGAGCGAATACATGTCATTAAACACACAACAAAACCTCTGGGTTTATTTAACCAGTAGACTTAACTCGGTTGGCCAATGGGTGCCGAACTTTTTAATTAGATTGATATTGTTTTGGGAGTTTTATGAGGCAGGTACACAAAAATTAAATGGTGAAAATTGGTTTTCCAGTATTCAAGAAAACTTCCCATTTCCATTTAATTATATTCCAGCTGATGTTTCTTGGTTTATGGCTGCATGGGGCGAATATATATTTGCTATCCTATTATTATTAGGTCTGTTTACTCGATTTGCTGCTATTTCTCTATTGGTCATTACAGCCGTAGCAACAGCTGCAGTTCATTGGCCTGAAAGTTATTCATCATTATCTCAATTATGGGAAGGATACCGAGTTTCAAGCTCTGATGCAGGTAACTATAAACTCCCATTACTGTTTGTCATTTTATTGATGCCTTTGATTTTCTCTGGTGGCGGAAAATTCAGTTTAGATCATTTACTGACTCACTTTACTGGAGGTGATACTAAACACCCAATCACTTCAGACTTCATATCTAAAGGCTTAGGATTGTTTATCATTGGGTTACCTTTGTTTTTTGTTACTGACTTGGTTGGCATCGGACTGATGGTTGCGGGTATCGTATTAATTGTTGCGGATCGATTCATAACACCAAAAGGTTAAAAAGAAGTCATGCGCTTATAGTTAAAGGCTGCCTCTTTGCAGCCTTTTTTGCTTCATGAGCAACCAAAATTGATTATGACTTCAATAGGCTTTATTATTCATTGATGGCTTATGGAGGTTCGTGACATTCATTGACTGGCTTGCCAGTCAGCTAATAGTTTGTGAATGTATTGCAAACCCTCAGAGTCACTTTGGTACACATCTACAGATTTATCAACAGCTGCCATTAACCATTGTATGGCTAAATCTTCATTATGACATCTTTTTAATAATTGGCTGATCCATACTTCAGCTCCTAAACGACGCCAACCTTCAGCAGACTCTTTTTTCAAATGAGGTTCTATCTGAGTTAATTGAAGCAAAGCGCTTTCACATTTTTCTGGTGAATCACCATTACCTATCAAGTTAGCAAAACGAGTTATTTCATTATAGAGATTATTCCTGTTGTGAGAATCATACACTGGCATCAACTCATCTAGTAAAACATCAGATTGTTCAAATTCACTTAACTTACTTAACAACCTGGCTAAGTTTGCTTTTGAAGTGGCTACTCTTATCGTGTTTTTAGGATCAAGCTCATATCTCAGTTCAACAGAACGTTGATACAGCGGCTTTGCTTTATCATACCAATGCATATCTTCATATAAATAAGCTAAGTTATTAATCATTCTGGCCGTTTCAAAATTCTTTTCACCATAAAATTCACGGTATATTTCCAATGATTCAACATACACTTCTTCAGCTTCTACAAAATACCCAAGATCATGCAAAAAACCTCCTTTACCTGATAACATGGAAGCATATTCCGGGTGATCTTTAGAGAATAGTCCTTCACTTAATTCCAGCACTTCATCCAAGACGACTTCAGCTTCTTTGTGTCGATTCAATCGCATCAACCTGGTTGCTAAACTATTGATTCTCAAAAGATAGAAAGGGTGTAATTCACCCACATTTTCTTTTTCAAATTCAGTGGATTTTATGGCAAATTCAAGCGCACGTTCTTTATCAGAAAATTTGATGGCCTCTCCCCAAACATGATAAATGCGACTCATCAATTCAACATCTAGCTTATTTTCATCAGTTAATTGATTAAAAGTCTGTTCTATAACCACAGCAGCTTTTTCGCGTTCACCACGTTCTGTTTCAACAGTGGCCTTTCTGGTTTGGTGCAATACTGCTTCCCTTGAATTGGGTATTAAGCCGGCTGTTGCATCGGCTTGTTTAAATATTTCATCACTTTCATCCAGTTGATCATTGCGAAAGTACATCAATGCCAATTGCCCTTGTGCGGCTAACAAACCCTGTTGATTATCGGTTTGCTTATAACTTGCAATTGCTTTTTGGTAATAGGTAATTGCCTTTGGCGTGTTTTCCAAGTGATGGTAAATTTGGGCAAATTCAGTTGACAATGCAGCAACCACTTGAGGCTGTTGACCAATATCCAAATTTATCTGACGCTCACCCTGAGCCATGACACTGTTTAAATCGATGGGTTCACCATTATGCCCTAGCGGAGAAGTGGCTTGAAACAGCGTTGATAAAAATTCTGTGGTTTTATTGGCGATCAAGGCTTGCTCTTGGGCCCTGTCTCTTTCTTGTGTTAACTTAATTCCATTTTGATACATTAATACGGGTAAGGTCACTAAAAATACCAGTACTGCTGCTGATAATAGAGACGTGAGGGGGTTGCGTTTTAATAACTTACCCACTTTATAGAATAGACTGTCACCACTTGCCAATAGCGGCCTTGATAGTAGATAATTGTTAACATCTGTGATGACGTCATCTGCATTTTTGTAGCGCCTATCGATTTCTTTCCTGATACACATCATCACCAGATTATCTAAATCCCCTTGCAATGCCTTGGCAG
>CAZVZJ010000115.1:1489-4636 GCA_964631055.1 uncultured Marinicella sp. | reverse complement strand
TACAACGAGTTCCCTCCATTAAATTGGACACCTGATAGAACCATTTGAGCACTGAAGTTGGTTAATATCGAATCATAACTTGCTATGGGCAGAGTCACTCCACTGAACATGTTAGCCATAACAGCTACTTTGCTGATATCCCAACTGCCGGTATCTGGATCAGCAAGCACAGCATTGCTAAACATACGATCCATGTCTGTTACATTAGCGGTATCCCAATCACTGGTATCTGGATTAGCCACATCAGCATTACTGAACATAAACCTCATATCAGTTACATTAGCTGTATCCCAACCGCTGACATCTGGGTTTGCCGTTCGAGCTGCATTGAACATAAAACTCATGTTAGTAACACTCGAGGTATTCCAACTGCTTGTATCAGGGGTAGCCAAAAGTGCTGATGAGAACATACTTCCCATGTCTCTCACATTAGCAGTGTCCCAATCAGACACATCGGGATTAGCAACAAGAGCTCCAGCAAAAGTGTTCCTCATACTGGTCACATTTCCGGTATCCCAGTCACTTGTATTTGGGTCAGCCATTTGTGCGCCAAGAAACATAAAACTTATATCTGTAACCTGGCTCATATCCCAGTTACTGGTATCAGGGGTGGCAACGCTAGCACCAAAAAACAAATTTCGCATATCCGTTACATTGGAAGTGTTCCAACCGCTGGTATCCGGATCAGCAGCAGCTACATTGGCAAACATAAAGCTCATATCTGTGATGTTCGAAGTATTCCAATTGCTGGTATTGGGATTAACTAACGCGGCCTCTAAAAACATTTTACTGACACTGGACACTTGAGATAAATCAGGCCAGTCCGAAGCGATCACAACCATATTAACTGCATCCTCAAAAGCGCTGTCCATAGAATCCCAAACACCTGTACCCCAATTATTCAGTTCAATGATTTCAGCCTCTTCACCAAATTCGTTGAAGCGAAACCGTGGAAAACCATTACCGTCATCTGTGTTATCCTTGATGAGAATGACATTCCTTCCAGCACCACCCATACTGTAATCGCAAGTATAAGCTGTTGTTTGATTGATGGCCTCAAAAATACCGTCATTATCACAATCGACATCGTACTTATATCCTGTATCATAAGTAGGGATGGTAAAACTTTCATTATCAGTTGAAATCCGAGTGTCAACAGTAAACACAAAATCATCTGGACCGGCCATCGAAGATGAAACCACAAACATAAACAAAATAACCAGTAACAATTCTTGATAACTTACACTTATATTTAACTTATTTTTTCTCATAAAATTAATCCTTAAAATGTACCCAGGTGATCTCGGTTAAACCTGAATTGTTAAAGTTTTGCCATTGGTGTTCGACCCATGTATCAGGCTCAAATGCCTGCAAATCCAAGTCACTGATGCGTATTTGTAACTGTTGATTTACTTTTCTGACATGAAATTTAATAATGGCTTGATTGTTTTCATCTAAACCAATCCCTATCAGCTTCGGTTTAGCACCTATTTGTACTGTTTCCAACCATTCAAAGTCATATTCAAACCACTTAGAACTGGCAGCGAATGTCTCTACCGGTACATCAAAGGAATTTTTAAAAATCACATCACATTCAGGTAAGGGGCCGCCATCAGTGATGACCCAACCATATTCATTGATTAAAATATCTCGCGCTGTTGTATCACAATACATTGAATTACCTCCGCCAAACTCCACACCCGACTGAACACTTTGGGTGCTGAAGTTTAATAACATGGCCTCATAACTGGCGGTGGGTAAAGTCACATTCCCAAACATACCTTGCATGTTTGTCACAGCCGTAATATCCCAACCACTGGTATCTGGGTTTGCTGAGGTACCTGAAAACATAAAGCTCATGTCTGTGACATTGGATGTATTCCAACCACTCACATCTGGGTTAGCCAAATCAGCGCCACTAAACATAGCGACCATACTTGTTACTTCAGAGGTATCCCAATTACTGGTATCGGGATTGGCAGAGTCTGCATTTCTGAACATGTTGATCATATCTGTGGCACTGGAAGTGTCCCAATCACTGGTATCTGGATCTGCCAATACGGCTCCTAAAAACATGCTCCTGAAACTACTGACTTGAGAAAAATCAGGGGTGTCAATGGCGCTAACTCTCATGTTTACTGCATCCCAATAGGCAGACTCCATACTTGTCCACTGTCCGCTTCCCCATTGCTGAATATCTATAATTTTTTTTACTTCACTGGTAGCACTGTAAGCAAACCTGGGAAAGCCGGTGCCATCACCCACATTGTCCTCAATGCGAATGGTATAAATACCTGGGTTAAGATATGAGCAGGTGTAACTACTTGTTTCTCCCTCGGCTGTGTTGGTTCCTGGATTAGCCACATCACAATCAACATTGTAATTAAATCCAGCACCTAAAGCCCTGATTTCAAATTGAGTACCGCTACTTGAGCCACTGATGCGAGTATCTACTTGAACCACAAAGTCATCACTTGAGATTGTACATAATGGATTCTGACCTCCATCAACTATACTCCACTGAAAATTGTTAATTAAGTTATTTCGTGGTCCACTGATACAGTAAGTGGAATCACCACCATGAAAGTTAACACCTGACTGAACGACTTGCTTGCTGAAATTCAATAACATGGCATCGTAACTGTCAGTGGGTAAAGTCACACCCGTGAACATATCACTCATATCTGTTACTGCTGTGATGTCCCAATTACTGGTATCTGGGTTGGCTGATTGCGCAGCTGCAAACATCACCTGCATATTGGTCACATTGGCTGTATTCCAATTACTCGTATCAGGGTTAGCCATCGCACTGGCTTGAAACATCCAACTCATGTCAGTTACCTTACTCGTATCCCAACCACTGGTATCTGGATTAGCTATGCCCCCAAGAACCTCCATACTGAACATATGAGCCATATCCCTGACATTACCAGTATTCCAATCACTGGTGTTTGGATTAGCTGAAATGGCTGCTCTGAACATGTTCCTCATATTGGTTACATTGGAGGTATCCCAGACACTGGTGTTCGGGTTAGCCATACGAGCTAAGTAGAACATGGATCTCATATCCAGAACCTGTGACAAATCAGGTACATCTGAAGCGGTAACGACCATATTCTGTGCGTTGAAAAAAGCCCCATTCATAGA
>CAZVZJ010000115.1:0-1389 GCA_964631055.1 uncultured Marinicella sp. | reverse complement strand
AACTCTGAAAAAGTATTTAGTTTTTTCTGATTTTTTACTGAAATCAGCTCTAATAGCCCGCAATCATTAGGTTTAGAGAATTTTGTGGTTAATTATTTCATTAAATGATCGTTTTATTCTCAGGGCAATTTCCTGAATTGTGGTTTCAAAGAAATCGTCGCCAACATTTAATTATTGCTTGTCAGTCATAGCTGTCAGTAATTGTTGCATTTCTAAAGTCCAACGTTGGTTGTACTTAAGTTTGGCTTTGTTAAGCTCGACTAAGGCTTCTTCTGAACGACCTAATTGACTGTAGGCTTGTGCCAAAACCCAATGGTATGGATATGCATTATTATCATCCACCTCTATATGGGTGAGTAAATCAATGCTTTTATCTGGTGCTGATGATAAATATTGTTCAGCCATAAGCATTTCTATAGCCGATAAATCAGCAGTATCATCTTGGCCATTGATTGTATTTTTACGCCTTGATAAAAATGCTATGGCTTGATCCGACCCAGCAGTTAGGGCTAAATATTTGCTTTTCAATGGCGTGATATAACTTTGTATCAATGCTTTGTTATCCACATGATCGAGTAACTGTAATAACCTTTCGGCTTCGATAAATTGTTTAGATTCTAATGCCAATTTCAATTGCATGATGCGAACACCATTGAGAAGAGGTTCAGAACTGCCAAGTTCTTTAATCAGTCCATTCATCTGATTGATGTGTATTTCAGCTTTTTCTAATTGATCCATTTCTAAAGCAATCAATGCTGCCCATTGTGTTGCACGCATTTGTAAATAGGGTGCTCCAATTTCTGTGGCACCATCACTCTCGAGCTGATTGATTGTAAGTGCTTCATCAAACAACCCTTGTGCAATTTTCAACTCAACCAATGTATCATAAGCGGTAATTATCGATCGCTGGTTATTTTGCACTTTGGCGATTTGGAGTTCTTCGTCATAGGCTTTTATGGCGAGATTGTGCTGGCCACTGACGAAATAATAATGGCCCAATAAACCATAGGCGATGCCTTGTCTTTGTAGGTCATTAAGTTGCCCAAAAAGTTGAATGCTGTCAATAAAGTAAGATTCAGATAAGCTCGCTTGTTGTTGGTTTTTATATATGCGACCGATGTTCACCTTGGTCACTGCTGAATGAGATGGGTAGATACTTGAATCCATCACTTCATCTAATTTGATTAACTCTTGTAATGCCTGATCATAATTACCCACCAAAGAATCGGCAATGGCTTTGTTCATGTATATGAGATAGTAGTTAGGCTCAAGTGGATATTTATTGACCAGGTTGTTGTATAGAGTCAAGCCCGTTTCGTGTTCGCCTCTGCGCAGTTCGAGCGAGGCTAATTCCACTTCAACCTCCAAAACCATCTTCTGATCAAGCTT
>CAZVZJ010000114.1:0-4917 GCA_964631055.1 uncultured Marinicella sp. | reverse complement strand
CCATTTGATCGATGTCATCACCATGAGCCAACAATTCATCTGCCAAACCTTCATTACCTTCGCGCATGGCTTGAAGCACCATGCGTAATTGGTTTTCGGCCTTGCCGCCCATTTTTAACAGGTGGTTTCTGATGTCTTCCAACTCAGTGTTGTACTCGGTGGAAGTGTGTTTTTCAAATTCAACTTGTTCCATATCTCTGTCCTTTACCCGAATCGACCGGTGATGTATTTTTCTGTTAACTCATGGGCTGGGTTAGTGAATATTTGATCAGTTTCACCCACTTCTATCAATCGCCCCATATGAAAATATGCTGTTCTTTGTGATACACGTGCTGCTTGTTGCATTGAATGAGTCACAATCACAATGGTAAAGTTTTCTTTCAACTCATTGATCAGTTCTTCAATTTTCGCTGTAGCAATTGGATCCAATGCCGAAGCTGGCTCATCCATCAGGATCACTTCTGGCTGAACCGCAATGGTGCGGGCGATACACAAACGTTGTTGCTGACCTCCAGATAAACCGGTTCCTGGCGCATGCAAACGATCTTTCACCTCTTGAAATAAACCCGCTTTAATCAGTGCCTCTTCTACTAAATCATCTAACTCTGACTTGGTTCTCGTTAAACCATGAATTTTGGGCCCATAAGCCACATTATCATAAATGGACTTTGGAAAAGGGTTGGGTTTCTGAAACACCATACCCACTCGAGCCCTGAGTAATACTGGGTCCTGTTTTTTGGCATATATATCTTGTTCATCCAACAGGATTTGACCTTCTACTCGACAGATGTCAATGGTGTCATTCATGCGATTCAAGGTTCGCAAATAAGTTGATTTACCACAACCTGATGGGCCAATCAATGCAATGACTTGGTGGGCACCAATATCCAAACTCACATCATGAATGGCCTGGTTATCGGCATAAAACACGTTGACGTTTTTAGTCCTGAACTTGGCATCTTCACAGAATGGTTGACCGACCGTATCGGTGTATTCTATGTTCAGTGAATCCTCAGTTTCAGGCGGGGCATTCACACCACTGGGTGGCTCTGCCAATTCGTTTAATACAGCTTCATTCATAATTATATTTTACCATTTTTTCTCAAACTTTTTACGCAGGTAAATGGCAATTGCATTCATTGCGACCAAAAAGAACAACAGCACCATAATAGCGGCCGATGTTTTTGCTAAAAATCCACGCTCTGGTGAATCCGCCCATAAGTACACTTGGATGGGCAATACGGTTGAAGGATCCACCACAGATTGAGGTATATCCACGATAAAGGCCACCATGCCAATCATTAATAAAGGTGCTGTTTCACCCAAAGCCTGTGCCATCCCGATGATGGTACCAGTTAAAATGCCAGGTAAAGCAGCAGGCAAAACATGATGGAAAACTGATTGCATTTTAGAAGCACCCAAACCCAAAGCCGCCTCACGCAAAGAAGGTGGCACCGCTTTAATTGCTGAACGTGAAGCAATGATGATAGTGGGTAAAGTCATCAATGACAGCACAATTCCTCCGACCACTGGCGCAGAACGTGGCATGCTGAAAAAGTTGATAAATACCGCCAAACCTAATAAGCCAAACACGATCGAGGGGACCGCAGCCAGGTTATTGATGTTGATCTCGATAAAATCAATGAATCGATTTTTCGGGGCAAATTCTTCTAAGTAAATCGCTGCTGCTACGGCCACTGGGAAAGACAGCGCCAAAGTAACCAGCAAGGTATACAAAGAACCCATGATGGCTCCTTTAATGCCTGCCATTTCAGGTTCACGTGAATCTCCACTGGAAAAAAAGTGCCAATTAAAACCTGTAGAAATTTGCCCACTTTGTTCTAATGTTTCAATCCATGCGAGTTTCTGATCTTTAACACGGCGATCTGACTCTGGTAAATTTCGATCAATTGAACCCTTAATCACAGCATCCACATCGTCATCAGCCATAAAATCTACTTCCAGACTTTGACCCAACAAACCAGGGTTTTCTATCACCATATCTCTGAGTTGGAATTCAGCACCCATACTGGTCAGCGAATAAAGGGCTCTTTTCTCTTTTCTTTTAGTGACTTCAGGAAACTGCTTCAACAATGCGGCTCTGATGACTGTCCTGAAATCGGCACCCATCATATCTTGCTCTGAACTACTGGCATCTAAGTCGAGTTTCTCAGCGTCTAAATTAATCGGTAGCTTAATTTTCGTTTGTGAGAAAGCTGGCATCGCTTTACTCGTTATATCCGCCAACAATATCAACAGAAATAAAATGGCGGTTGCAATGGAAAACAAACCCATTAATTTAAAAATACGCTCCTTGATATAGCGCTTTTTCAAACTTTGCTTAACTAACTCTGTATTATTCATACTGTTCTCGATATTTTCTTACGACATGCAATGCAATCACGTTTAATATTAAAGTGGTGATAAACAACATCAAGCCTAAAGCAAATGCAGCCAGCGTTTTGGCACTGTCAAACTCTTGGTCACCAGTCAACAATGTCACAATTTGTACCGTTACGGTTGTGACTGCCTCAAGTGGGTTGACCGTTAAATTGGCAGCTAAACCAGCGGCCATAACCACAATCATGGTTTCACCAATCGCCCGTGATGCAGCCAACAACACACCACCCACAATACCTGGCAAGGCAGCTGGTATCAAAACTTTAACTATGGTCTCAGAACGCGTTGCACCCAATCCCAAAGAACCTTCGCGCAAGCTTTGAGGAACGGCTGACAAGACATCATCTGACAAGGATGATACAAACGGAATGATCATGATGCCCATGACCAATCCTGCTGCCAAAGCACTTTCTGAAGCCACGGACAAACCCATCGACTCACCTAAACCACGAATAAAAGGTGCCACTGTTAATGCAGCAAAAAAACCATAAACAACCGTTGGAATGCCTGCCAATATCTCCAACACCGGTTTAGCCACCGAACGTACGGTACTACTGGCATACTCCGATAAATAAATGGCCGACATCAACCCCAATGGTACGGAAACCAAAAGCGCAATGAATGAAATTAACATGGTACCAACAAACAAAGGCACAGCTCCAAATGCTGCTGAAGAACCGACTTGATCCGCCCTGATGGCTGTTTGAGGTGACCACTCTGTACCAAACATAAAACTCATGATGGGTACTTCACCAAAAAATCTGGTTGATTCAAATAACACAGAAAAAACAATTCCTACGGTTGTCATGATGGCTATCGAAGCAGCCAGCAACAGAATACCTTCTATGATTTTCTCGAACACTTTACGGGCTGGCGTGTCGGTATTGATTTTACGCAACCCCCATATAACCAACAAAATGGCCAAAGAAAGAACGATTGCGGTGATTGTTCTTTGGGTGGTGGTTTCGATTTCATGATAGCGCTGGTAAACGGCTTGTTTCTCATCACTTAAAGCCGCTATTTTTGCTGGTGTATCAGCACTTTTAATTTCGTTTAAGTATAAGTCCAAGTCCTCTGAAGCAGCTATATTTTGGGTTCCAATAAATGATGAAATTTCGCTGTTAATATACGGTTCTTCGACACCCTGTAAAACAAACAAAACCAACAAAGACGGTAACAACGAACACAAGGCAGCCACATACCCAAAATATTTGGGTAAAGTCATAATCTTAGATTGTTGCTTATTTTGTCGATAAGCAGTGGTGATTTTTTGCCGAGCCATGAAGTAACTGAAAGCAGCAAATAACAACAACAAAAATATCAATGCACTGATGGTCATGGGGTGTTTAACTATTTATTTGAGTTTGAAAGAGCGTCTAAAAACTTTTTCATTTTAAAAAAAATGCAGCCAAGTGTAAACCTGGCTGCCAATTAACTTATTGATTATTGAAACGTAATCAAATCACAATTTTAAGTTATTCATTTCTACTACATCTGTTTTCACTTTCATGTATTTTTCTTCATCTAAAGGGATCAAGCCTTTGTCAGTCAAGTAACCCTCTTGGCCCATCGCTTTTTCACTGATGAATTCATTTAAAAACTCATTCATTCCTGGTATTTCTGAAACGTGAGCTTGTTTAACATAAAAATATAAAGGTCTTGAAATTGGGTATTCGCCAGTAGCAATGGTTTCGAACTCAGGTGAAGCAGCATTAACCATAGACCCCTTAACTAAGTCGGCATTTTGATCCAAGAAAGAAAAACCGAAAATACCTAATGCATCAGGGTTTTTCTGTAATTTTTGGATGATTAAGTTATCATTTTCACCCGCTTCAACATAAGCACCATCTTCACGAATGCTGTGGCAAATGCTTTTGTATTTTGATTTGTCAGAATCTTTTGTTGCTTTGATCCAAGGGTACTTTTTACAGCCGCCTTCCATTGCCAACTCAACAAATGCATCTCGAGTACCTGACGTGGGTGGTGGGCCCAAAACTTCGATCTTAACTGCAGGTAATTCTGGGTTAATTTCATTCCACATGGTGTAAGGGTTTGCAACCAACTCACCTTCATTAGCAGTTGGAATTTCTTTAGCCAATGCTAAAAACAAATCCTGCAAACTCAGTTTAAAATCATGAGAGTTGATCTCGTTAGCAACCACGATCCCATCATATCCAATCAAAACTTCAACCACACCAGTCACGCCATTTTCATGGCACATTTTCAATTCTGATTCTTTGATTCTTCTTGAAGCATTTGTGATGTCTGGTGTGTCAACACCACTGCCTTTACAGAACAACTTCATACCACCGCCAGTTCCGGTTGATTCAATTTTAGGCGTCTTAAAAGAAGTGGACTTGCCAAATCGTTCCGCCACTACAGTTGAAAATGGATATACAGTAGATGAACCCACTACACTGATGTAATCTCTACCTGCAGCTTGGCTTTGTGATGCGACTAACAAGCCGGCCAATAAAGTTATTTTTCTCAAAGTTTTCATATAAATCTATCAAATAT
>CAZVZJ010000113.1:0-5181 GCA_964631055.1 uncultured Marinicella sp. | reverse complement strand
CTATATATCATCGTACAATAATATTGTAAATTTATTGCTATTTATAAAAATATGCTTGTGTGCGAATAGCAATGCATGATTTTTCATGTTAGTAAGAATTAAACCCAAGTGAGAACTTAAGGAGAAAAAGCAAATGAGTCAAAATCTTGAACTGAATAAAAGCAACAGTAGATATCGATCCCTGATTATCTTTATTACCTTATTTGTATTAATCATTGTCAGTATTTTGAGTGTTAACTTTTATGTATCAACCAGAATTGCAGATGACGCCAATGAAATTAACTTATCCGGTCGTCAACGAATGCTTTCACAAAGAACTGCAAAATCAATTCAAGGTTTGATCAATGCGCAAGCTTCTAATGCAAATGTAAGTGCTCAAATGGCAGAACTAAAAAATACATTTGACTTATTTGATAGCACATTGAATGCATTCACAAACGGGGGTGAGACAATCGGTACGGATGGCAAACCCATTGCGATTAAGAAAGCCAACACAGTAGCTGCTACTCAAGCAATAACAGCTGCAAATCAAATATGGTCAGAGTATAGAAACGTTGTCAAGAGTCTTGTTGATTCGGATATAGATGCATTAGAAAAAGTCGCTGAAGCTGTTGATTACGCAAATCTAAATAACAATTCTATTCTTACAATCATGGATCAATTAACCACTGCATTGACTGATAAACAATATGCTGGGGTATACGTAAATCTATCAGGTAGACAGCGGATGCTTTCTCAAAGGATTTCAAAATCATTGTATGAATTAATCAATGCTCAAGCTAATAATTCTGACTTTGAGCCTATTCTACAGAGTTTATCCTCTGACCAAAACGCCTTTAACCAGACTTTAAGTATACTAACTCAAGGCGGGAGTATTCAATCAGGTAGTTCAATTAATGAAATTTCAGCCATAGATGATTTTGAGCTTGTCGAAATTATTAATAAGGGTCAATCTGTATGGCAGCCTTTAAATAATTTAATTTCGAATGTTCTGAATGCAGATACCACTTCTCTCCTTAACTTAGCTAATGCCAATCAGTTGGCACAAAAAAACAATGTTAACCTATTAACTTTAATGAATGACTTGACAACGACCCTTGATCAAGATGCAACCGAACGAGCTTCTATATTGAGATATGTACAGGTTTTCGGGATCATATTGGCGACCTTAATGTTTGCCGTTATTGTTTTATTCTTTTTGAAACAGTTAAGGAAATCCGATAAAGAACTGGGTCAAGCCAAAGAAGAAACCGATCGAATTCTAGAAACGGTCAATGATGGCTTATTTTTGATGGATACTGAACATGCCATCGGATCACAACACTCAAACTCTCTCAAGAAAGTAATCAACTTAGAACAACCCACAGGGAAAAACTTCCTCAATGTATTACGTAAGATAGTTCCTGAAAAAACACTGGAAACTGCCAAAGATTATTTGGACCTACTTTATGGTGACACCGTTCATGAGGATTTGGTTACTGACTTAAACCCATTAGACAATGTTGAAGTTTACTTTGGTGGAGAGGAACTCGAAAAGGATGTAGGCCATCTGGGGTTTCAATTTAAACGCGTATTGCAAAACGATAAAGTTTCTCACCTATTGGTACAAGTCGAGGACATTACAGATAAAGTCAGGCTTGAAAAGGAATTGGCACAATCAAAAGAGAAAGCTCAAGCTCAATTTGATTTAATGTTACAAGTGCTTCATGTTAACCCAGACATGTTAAAGAATTTCCTTGCCGAAACTGAAAATTCGTTGCGCGATATCAATGGAATCTTGCAAGAAAAAACCAGAACTGAACAAGGCAATCGTAAAAAACTCGAATCCATATCACGTATTATGCACAGAATTAAAGGAGATGCCTCTGGTCTTGAACTTGAAGGATTTGAGCAAAAAGCTCATGAGTTCGAAAATTTAATTCAAGAACTGAAAGATAAAGATGAATTAACCGGTAAAGAGTTTCTACCTATGGCCATTTCTCTTGATGAATTCATGGGTCAAATTGAATCATTACGGTCTCTCATCATTAAATTAACCGAATTACAAGTCTCAGTGGTAGAGTCAGAAATTGATGACAACGCAGTTTCCAAATCATTGGGAGGCCAACTATCAAACATTCTTACTAACCTGTCCAATTCTGTTGCCAACAAACAAAAGAAAAAAGTGCTTCTCAATGTATTCAATGAACACCTGGTTCCAACTGAATACACTCGCAGCATCCAAGACATTCTAACTCAGCTGGTTAGAAACTCTGTTGTTCATGGAATCGAGTCGCCACAACAAAGGGCATTTA
Organism: uncultured Marinicella sp.; assembly: GCA_964631055.1. GTDB lineage: Bacteria > Pseudomonadota > Gammaproteobacteria > Xanthomonadales > Marinicellaceae > Marinicella. Next base: position 2,887 of record CAZVZJ010000113.1, on the reverse strand, counting down.
ATAGAAAAACGGATGAAGGTTTAATCAACATTAAATTTTCCAAAGACAGAAAGGATAACAGTTTGCTGATTGAATATACTGATGATGGTAAAGGTTTAATTACCAATGAAATTCTGTTTTCAGCAGTCAAAAAAGGATTGGTTTCGGAAGAACAAAGTAAATTATTAACCAAAAAACAAATCATGTCACTTATTTTCAAACCGGGCTTTAGCACCAAAGCATCCAGCGATATCGATGCTGGAAGAGGAGTCGGAATGGATGTGGTTAAAGACTTGGTTAAAAACTTAGGAGGCAAAGTCGGAATTAATAGCATTGATCATAAATTTTTCAAACTATTAATTAAATTACCTGAAATGAATAACTCAACCCAAATAATGGAGGCCCAATGATAGACCTGATGATAGTCGATGATTCAATGATCATTAGAAACAGAATAGAAAGAGCACTCAAAACAAATAATTTGAATATAGTTGGAGTTGCCGAAAATGGTGTCAAAGCAGTTGCCATGGTTAAAGAAAAAAAACCTAAATTGGTAACTATGGATTTAACCATGCCAGAAATGGATGGTACCGAATGTATAGAAGAAATTCTTAAGATTGACCCAGAGCTGATTATTTTAGTGGTCTCTGCTTTGGCAGATAAAGCCACAGCGATCCAAGCCATGAAAAAAGGTGCGCATGGTTTCCTTTGCAAACCATTCACAGAAGCTCAATTAAATGATGCCATTTCTAAACTGATCAGAGGATAAATGATAATGAAAAAAGAAGATTTACAAGTTTTTATCGATGGTGTAACACACTTTTTCAATCAAGTTTCAGAGGTGTCTGCAGAAGTCCAAACACCTTATTTGGAAAACAATGATGTGTCTATTAATTTTGAATATACCGGAATTATAGGCATATCAGGAAAGAAAAAAGGATGTGTTTACTTCACCGCCCCAGAATCACTGTTAAAGCCTTTGTTGCTGGTTATGGGTGAAAATAATAACAGCAAAAATGCCCTTTTGGATTTGGTAGGAGAAGTGGCCAATACCATTTCAGGTAATGCCAGACGTTATTTTGGTTCAGAATTTATGATATCTGTGCCAGTCGTTGTTGAAGGTGAAACCAAAAGGATCAAGTTACCTAACAAACTCAGATCTTATGTAATCCCTCTGACTTGGAGCAGTAAAGAAGCTGCGTTGGTTATCAGCCTAGAATGATTAAAACAAAACAAATTCTATTATTGAACCAGATATATTATTAAATATTGAGAATTCTTATGAAAAAAACAACTCTTATACTGGCTGGCCTGACTACGCTTACATTTTACAATGAACCGTTAATGGCTGCAGAAAATTTAACACAGGCATTTACCGAAGGTGATGCCAGCTTGTCATTTCGTTATCGATTTGAATTTGTTGACCAGGACAATTTTGACAGAAACGCCAATGCTTCAACCATTAAAACTAGACTTAACTATAAAACTAAAGCCTATAAAGGGTTTAGCTTTTTTGTTGAGCTAGACAATGTAACTGAAGTAATTGGAGATAATTATAATTCTGGTGCAGGAACCACTCCTGATCGTGGACAATTTCCTGTAGTGGCAGACCCAACAGGCTCAGAGCTTAACCAAGCATGGGTTAATTTTAACTTTTCTGACCACAGCTTTAAATTAGGTAGACAAAGAATAGTATTAGATAATCAAAGGTTTGTTGGTGGTGTCGCATGGCGTCAGAATGAACAAACATTTGATGCTGCAAGCTTTAATTTCAAGCTTGGAACCAGCAAGCTATTTTTATCATACGTGGACAATGTAAACAGAATTTTTGGTGGTGACGTCGCAGCTGGAGATCATGATAACCAATCATATTTAGTGAATTGGTCTAATAAATGGCAAGACAGGCATAAATTAGTTGCTTACTATTACAACATTGACAATGAAAATGTAGCAGCATTTTCAACCCAAACAATGGGGGTTTCATTTGATACATTCTGGCAACTAGATAATAGCAAAGCCACACTAAGACTAGAATTCGCAGAACAATCAGATGCAGCCAATAACCCAGTGAATTATACGGCTAACTATTGGCGAGTAGATGGCGGCTTAAAATTTAAAAATATTAACTTCACTTTAGGTCACGAAGTATTAGAAGGTAGTGCCACTCAGTCTGGCGCATCTTTCAGAACACCACTAGCAACACTGCATGCATTTAATGGTTGGTCTGATCAATTTTTAGCCACGCCTGCAACTGGTCTTAAAGACACCTTTGTTGGTATTGGCTGGGGTTATAATCAATTTAAGTGGTTGGTAAAATATCATAACTTTAGTTCAGAAAGCACCAATCAAGACTATGGTTCAGAACTCAATGCATCAGTTGTGATGAATTATTCTAAAAACACTTCTTTTCTTTTAAAGTACGCTCAATATGAATCTGATGGATTCAGTATAGACACTCAAAAGATTTGGTTCATGAGCACCGTTAAATTTTAAAAAAAGTGATTGTTTTGGCATATACCTAATTCATTAAAAACATGAGTTAATTTTATCTACACAGATTGACTCACATCAGGTTAGGTTCTCTAAAAACACAGCTCTTCTGGCTGATTCAACCGGAAGTAAATAATCCAATTCAAACTGAGGTCAATCAGAAGCTATATTCTGATTGACCTCAAAAAACTCTTTCATTTGTTAATACCCTGCTGTGCCTATTTTCATAAAATTTCATAATTCTCAATATCAGAGAAACTCATTCACAATTTTATTTTATAAATCCACTATAAATATCATAATTACGTGAACCAAGTCTCACTAAATCATAGTTTCAGAGTGTTTCAGACTTGTTTCAGGGTTTTCAGAATCTAAAAAGCTTTAATTCCCCTACTTTAATTTAATAATGGGGAAAACC
>CAZVZJ010000112.1:0-5344 GCA_964631055.1 uncultured Marinicella sp. | reverse complement strand
ATTTTATGCATATGTGTACCCTCTAAATTTTTAACGATACTATAACCTTTATATACCCTATTTTCATAGGTCAATAGTCACAGTTATGTCTGCCTGAATTATTTACCCAACGATTGCCGGTAATCCCGCATCTTTTTTACTTTATAATACCGATATATTTATATTTTTAATATTAACATGCAATCAATGACCGCATTTGCTTCACATGAAGTAGAAAACAACTTGGGCAAACTGACTTGTGAAATACGTTCTGTCAATCAACGTTTTTTAGATTTAACTATAAAATGTCCTGACTTTCTTCGTGCTGCTGAAACTCAATTCAGAAAGTCTTTCAATAAGCACTTGTCCAGGGGTAAGGTAACTGTTTTCATTAAATTTTTTCCTAATGAATCTGTTAGCCTCACAAAGTTGAGTGTTAACAATGCTTTGCTGAAACAGTTGATTGAATCCGCTTCATCAATCAGCAGTGAGTATTCACTTGATAATAACATGAATACCAGCCATTACATGAACTGGCCTGATATCATTGTCCAACAACCAACCGACACCTCTGAATTGAATGCCGCCGCTATTCAGATGGTTGATCAGAGCATTCAACTCTTGATACAATCTAGAAGTCGAGAAGGTGCTGCCATGCATGCCGTGCTTAAAGATAAATCTCATACTATCGAACAGTTAACTGCTGAAATTCGTAATTTCGTACCTGCTATTAACCAATCCCTGTCTCAGAAACTTAAAGACAAATTGGCAGACTTAAATGTAGAAGTCAACCCTGAACGTTTTGAACAAGAACTTGCCATACAATTACAGAAAATTGACATCACCGAAGAATTAGATCGGTTAGACGCACATGTCATTGAGCTTAATAGAGTACTGTCACTCAAAGAACCTGTAGGTAGACGACTAGACTTTTTAATTCAAGAACTCAATCGTGAGTCTAACACCATAGGCTCTAAATCAGCCAGCATAACAACTTCTAATGCCAGTATAGATTTAAAAGTTACTATTGAACAAATGCGTGAACAAATTCAAAACATTGAATAAAACAAATTATGTCTAAAAATAACCTCAACGGCACACTATATATTGTTTCAGCACCGTCTGGAACCGGCAAAACATCTTTGGTTAATGCACTGGTCAGAGACACCAATCATTTAAAGCTTTCAATTTCACATACCACACGCCAAGCTCGGCCTAAAGAAATTGATGGTTATAATTACCACTTCATCACCGCCAGTAAATTCAAACAAATGGAAGCTGCGGGCGTCTTCATGGAATCTGCACTGGTATTTGGCAATCAATATGGTACATCTCAAGACTCTGTACAAAAAATGCTGGATGAAGGACATGATGTGGTGCTTGAAATTGATTGGCAGGGTGCCGAACAAGTCAAAGCCAGATTTAATGATGCCATCAGTATATTTATACTACCACCCAGTATAAAAGCATTAGAAGATCGACTAAAAACGCGTGGACAAGATTCAGAAGAAGTGATTAAAAACAGGATGACCAAAGCCATTTCAGAACTTAAACACTATCACAAAGCTGATTTTTTAGTTGTTAATGATGAATTTGAAGAAGCTTTAAAAAGTTTGAAAGCCATTGTTAAATCGAATCGCATGACCACCGCCAAGCAAAAAATAATCAACCAAAGACTCATAGAAAAACTGATCACTTGAGAGTCAAGTGATCAGTAGATTTAAAAGTAAACTTTTTACTTACCTATATTTTTCTCAAAGAAAGACAACATGGTCCCATAAAACTCTTTTTGGTTATCAAGATCTTGGTACCCATGACCTTCATCTTTCACCATCCAAATAAATTCCTTGCCTGCCTGCTCTAAACCTTTTTTCAAGGCATTCCCTTGACACATGGGAACACGCACATCATCAGAACCATGTGCTATAAATAAATCTGCTTTAATTTTTTCAGCGTTATGAGCAGGTGAGTTCTGTCTATGTATCTCTCTGTCTGTGCCAACATAATCAGCCAATACTTTAGTTCTCGCTTTTGATCCAGCACCATCACCACAGGTTTTAAATTGCTCTAAGTCATACACGCCAACATATCCTACTGCGCATTTATATAAATCTGGTTCTCTAACCACGCCTTGTAAGGCGGCATAACCACCATAAGAACCGCCATAGATACACAAGCGATCTTTATCGGCATAACCTTGTTCAACGGCCCACAATGTTGCGTCTGTTACATCATCTTGCATCTCACGACCCCATTTTTGATAGCCGGTTTCTTGAAATGCTTGTCCATAGCCACCTGAACCTCTGAAGTTTATTTGCAAAACGGCATAACCACGGTTCGCCAATAATTGCACTTCAGGGTTGAAACTCCAAAAATCACGAGGTCCATGAGGACCGCCATGTGGATTTACAATTAAGGGTAAATTCTTAGGCTCTTTTCCTTTTGGTAATGTCAAGTAACCATGTAACTCCAATCCATCTCTGGCTTTGAGTGAGATTGGCTTCATTTCCGAAAGCATCTCTGGCTTGATGATAGATTTTGCGCTAGCCAAATATTGTAACTTTGAAGATTTAGACTCAAACATATAAAAATCACCAGGGTTCATATCTCCACTAACCCTGATAATCATTTTTTCACCATCCAATGTTCTCGAAGATAATGTAACTTGCTGCTCTGGAAAACTGGCTTGTAATGACATCATGGTTTTCGCAAAGGGGTTTTTATCATTCAACCAAATTGTCTGAGGATAATCTGGCATGATAGTTACTCCTACCAAATTGTCATCCAAATCTGAAATAGTTCCTAATAAATCAACATATTCATGTCTGTATATGAATTTTAATTGTCCTGTATTTAAATTCATCTTGTACAAACCACTTACAGGGTTCTCATGATTTGAAAACACATAGACTTCATCTTGGTTTGCGGTATAACCTGCTGGCGCGATTCTAACATCATATTCTTTAGCAGGTAATTCAAACTTTTTCCACTCCACCTGGTCAGAAGGCAGGTAATGAAAATTTGTCTCACCTTTGTTATTAAATTCCGTAAAGCCACGAGCTTTTTGATTCTTATCTAAAAAGTACCCTCCTGATACAAACCCCATTGAAGCTTTGGGTAATGTAAATGATTTTGTACGCTTACTTTTTATGTTATATTTTTTTATGCCATTACCAGGAAATGAAGTAATCAAAATATTTTTCGGGTCTTCAGGTAAAGAATTCCTTAATTGCCCCATTCCCACACCATGGCCAGACTCGCCTTTCATGATATATTCTCTGGTTCCACCGTTATACTTGGCTAAGTAAACACCTTCAAAACGGCCTTTACGATCTAAATTCCCGACAGATTTACTGACATTCATAGTTACAAAGTCGTTATTTGCCCATGAAAGTCTACCCACTCGCCTATTCTCTCCAAATTCAAAACTAGACAATGTTTTCATTTCTTCCATATCCAGTATAGTCACCTTATCACGCGCATCACCTTCTTGAATGGCTGCTACTCTTTTTCCATCTGGTGAAATGATCATGTTTTTAAATTCTGTAGGTGTAAAAAAATCCTCTAGCTTAATATCAGCAAGAATACTAAAACTAACTAACAGAAGTAGAATTGAAATTATTTTTTTCATAGTAATGTGTCTCTATTTTTAACGTCTAAAGTATTTTAGACTCTATTTCCTATTAAAGTCTGTCCAATCACCGCATTATTGTACACGAATGGTGCGATTTTTATATCTTGAAAACCAATGTCATTCAACAAGTGAGTAATCTTTTGATTATGTGCATCACTCATAGCGACTGATGTCAAATCTTCCATTCTTAGTTTAAGGCTGGCAGTTTCCGCTTCAACCCAATCGAGTTGATCCATTTTTTGTTGAACCGAAAAGGTTTGCGATACCTGACCTTTAAATAACCCCAAGGCATGCTCATAGTAAAAATCGATGTAACTGGGGTCAGATATGGTCTCAGCAAATTGAGTCATGGTGTTGATTGATTCATTAAGTTGGTCTCTCAAACGATCTGCCCTGGCTTTGAATTTCTGTTTACCTGTTTCCCTTAATTCATGAATTGCCGGTATGATTTTGCGAATGATGTCATTCAATTTAAGTTGCTTGTTTACCAATTCGATTTGCCTGAGTGAATTATGCCCATCGTTGATGATCATTGAATGCTCTGCGTGCATAATGAAATTCACTTGCGCTTTTGGCTTCAAGATCCTGTCTAATTCTTTGACAGCCAAAGCCATATCAGCATATTCAAAACCAAATTGGCTGATCGCCAGGTCCACAGAATTTTTCGGCATTCCTGTATCTTCTATCATGGTATTTTCTATCATACGGGTATGCTTATTAATAACTTTCTCAGTAATTTTAGGATTTAACTCCGCAAAATCGATACCGATGCCCTCGTATGACAACTTATTTTTTTCCGCAAATTGACTGAGCAATGAAAGCAGCGCTCCATTTCCAGTTGCCAAGTCAATAATACAAGATTTTTCAGATAATTGACTGAATGCTTCTTGCCAGTGTTCCTTAATTTCACCATCATAATTATCATTGAATTTCTTATAAAAGGTGGTAACTGTTCCCTTATCCCAATAATTACTCCAATGTTCTGAACTGAGTCTATTCATCTATATTAAACCTAAAATTTGCTGCCACTGTAATTCGATAATCGTCACCTCTGTATGGCTCTACTGCATGTTGCAAGTAAGATGGAAAAATTAATAAACTGCCTTTACCTGGTTTAATTTTAAACCCTGAAAAAGCATAAGGGCGTTTCATGCGGCCATTGGCTTCATCAAGAAACATTGAGGCATTGCCTCTTGGGTCCCAAAAAACTAATTTGCCTTGTTCAAATTCATTCTCTTCTTGATTACTTCCTGGGTTCACACATAAAACCATAGACCAGGAGTGATTGGGGTGTGTGTGATTTTGAAAATAGCCGCCACTCTTTGCCACATGAAACCAGGATTCATGTATAAACCTAATCTTTTGTAGTTCAGCTTGAGTAAAGTGATTGACTTCTTGAATGAATTCAAACAAATAATTCAATAGGATTTTTTTTAACTGGTTAGTTTGTGACACATTCCAATTCAGAAAATTAAATTCACTTTCGAATAAATCTGGATGTGCACTTTGCGGTGCATCCTTTACTTCATTTTTCTCATTCATTGATGTCAAAATAAACTTTTCTATCTCGGCACAAAAATGCAAGTCATCTATATTGGTATGCAAAAAAGGGGTAGAAAAATACTGTTGAACATTCATAGACAGTATTTTATTCGAATTAGCATTAAACATAAAGCTGATAAAGACAATAAGAATTACTCATTGCGCTTGAATACCTGTTCAATATATATT
>CAZVZJ010000111.1:0-5352 GCA_964631055.1 uncultured Marinicella sp. | reverse complement strand
ATTGAGAGTTATAAAACAGCCAAAAATTCCTTCATACTAACAAGGCTTTTTAAGCAAACTCAACTGTTGTAAAGGTATAAGAATTTAAGTTTAGGTTGTAAATGAGGGAGATTGGTTCTGAAAATATATTTTGTATCGATTTTAGTTATCTGAGTCTGAGTTCGAGTTTGTGATTTAAAATTTAAACCCACTTGGCCTATAAATGAATTAACACAGAATTTAAAACAAAAAAAAGCATGGTAAAAACCATGCTCTTTTATACATATTATGAGTTGTATTATCTACACTCACTAGGTAAGTATCTATCATCTAAAGCAGATGTACAAACCCATTGAATACTTCCACCAGCATCGGTTGGAGTATGTTCCAATTCCGCACCATCAATAGTTGGGTCAGCAGGTCCAGCAGAACCAGCACCAAAGGTAACAGTAATTACACCAGCAGCGCCAACTTCTACTCCAGTCACATTAGCACCAACGATTGTGTTAGCTGCAGCTATCCCTGCACTTGGGTTATCAGCAGGAAATGCACCTTCACTGATAAACGTTTCTGAAACAGCTTGTTTAGCAGCAGAAGCGATACTTATACCTTCGCCTACTTTTGTACGTACTGTGTAGTCACGGTATGCAGGGATGGCGTAAGCCATTAGGATCGCGATAATTGCGATTACGATCATTAATTCGATTAATGTAAAACCTTGTTGATTTCTTTTCATTTTATGTTACCTCAAAAATATTGTTTTCTTAAAAAATGGTTAAACTAAATTTCATCCATGAACCTAATTTAGGTGATTCCCGCCTCTACCACAAGAACCAAGTTCACATTTTAACCTACATAATGACTATTTTGAGTAATTGTAAACTTTTATTGGGTATTCTGTAACAATTCAGATATGAGGTATTCGATATTGACAGATTTTGTCAGCAATCGATCAATTTTGATCTATATAAGAGTTGTTGTGCTAAAATTTCTATTCATTTCAAGCCCCACAAACTAACTATACATGACTCATAACTGGTTTTTAAATCAAGATAACTTTAATTTCAATAGCAACGTTGCATTTTTAAAAAACCATGCCACCCCTACAATAAACGACCAAGCTCAACCAGTGTTTTGTTTTTCACATGTACCTAAAACAGCTGGCACCAGTATGGAATTGATTTTAGCCAAAAATTATTTGTTATCTGAGGTATTGCATGTCAATGCGCCAGACCTGAACCTACAACCTCGTTTGCTCAATTTAAAGAAAAATTTACCCAAGTTAATTTGTGGCCATCATCCTTTGCATGGTTTACTGTATCAACTCTTGCCAGAACAACCCATATTTCATTTAACTCAACTAAGAGACCCTATAGATAGAGTGTTGTCATACTATAATTATGTTCAAGGCAAAAAAGACCATCCATTACACCAGCAAAGCACAGGGAAAAGCATCCAAGATTTTTTAAACCTAAACCCAAGTCCTGAACTGGCTAATGGTCAAGCTAAACGTTTCAGTGGGTTTTTACACAGTGGAGAGACTGATGATGAAACTTTATTTAAAGTGGCTGCAGATACTCTGAGTCAATGTTTCTCATTGGTATTAACCACTTGTTTATTTGATGAAGGACTATTACTCCTTAAAAAGAGGACAGGCCTGAAAGATATTTACTATTCTCGCCACAATGTTTCTAAACGGTTTATTTCTAGACAAGAATTAGGCGAAGAAGAGTTAGCAATGATTGTGTCGTCAAATCAAGCTGACATTAAACTGTTTAATTGGGCCAGAGAAAATTGTTTGCAAATGATCAAAAACGAATTGTCTCATGAAGATATTAATGACTTTAAAACCAATAACCTCAAATGGGCAGGTTTAATTCAATCTTAAGATGTGTCAATATGCTGAATGAATAACTATTAATTTGATATTGACCTAATATGGGAAGTTATTCTTTTTGCCTCAAGCTCAATCAAAAAGATAACAGGCTACAGCCAGCAGCTATAAGCTACTGGCTGTTTTTTTAATAACTATTAATGGATATATGGCGCACCAATTTCAGCCAGCTTACTTTCTAACGCTGGAATTTTTTCTGCTACGACACTTTCAATCTTTGGTTTTAACACATTAAATTCTTTTTGTGCAATGGCTAAGGTCTTGCGGTGGGTCGGGGTCGGTCCATAGGTTGATAAACCAGTTCCTATTGACGCCGCACCTAGCCGGGAACCAATGGTCACTTTGGTTTTTTCACCAATTTGACGCTTAGATCTGTTGCCATTCATTTGTCGATCCAAATCATGTAGTTCAGTAACAATGTCATTCAACATTGAATCCAACTCACCATGCTCAGCCAGACTGTTCTTTAATGCTTTGCCAATCAAATCAGTTCTTTTGATGGCCTCGGATAATTTTTTCTGGCCCACCGCAACATCATGTTGTGTATCTGTCAATATTTGCCAAAAATCAACAACATCGTCATAAGCAGCACCTTTCAGAGCTCCTGTACGCAGAGGCTTGACGTTAAATGGCTCTGCTTCAGTAAGTTGGGTTATTTCTCCATTGATTTCTTGACTCATAGATACCGTATATTGACCTGGTGCAACCAACATACCTTCTTGGTCATCTGAACCACCCTCTCTCACCAAACCAAAAGCTGGTGACCTTAGACTCCAAGCCACCTGGTTAAAACCTTTTTTAGTGGTGCCTGCAATACGCCTGACAACATCACCATTTTGATTTCTCACTGTTAACCAAACCTGCGGGGCTTTTGCTGTTCGTTCAGCATCAACCACATCCCAACCAGGAAATTTGAGCGCTTTATTATTTTTTAACGACTCTGCTTCTTGTTTTTGACGCTTGGCTTGATCACTTTTCAGTTCATCTTTGAGGTAATAATTAAAGATTGCACCAAATTCAGGGTTTTTGGCATTATAAAAAACATCACCTTGAGATGCTTTTTCACTGCCACCCAAAACCCGTCTCTGCATGTACCACAGTGCATCTTTGATTGGGAATATTTTATTTTCAGTAATCCCTTCTGCATTGATGTTACGCAATCGACTGTAGTCATCTAAAATATAAAAGCCTCTGCCAAAAGTAGCTGCTACCAAATCATTTTCTCTTTTTTGAATAGCCAAATCCCTGACTGCTATGGTTGGCATACCTCCTTTAATTTGGTGCCATTGATTACCACCGTTGGTTGAGGCATATACACCAAACTCTGTTCCTACAAACATTAAACTGGGATCCTCATGATCTTGTACCACTCGCCAAATCAAGTGATCGTCAGGAATGCCTGAACTCAATTTTTTCCAACTCTTACCTCGGTTGTTACTTTTCAACAAATAAGGTTTGAAATCTCCATATTTATGATTATCTAGCGCAATATAAACTGTATTAGAGTCGTGTAAATCAGCCTTAATATCATTCACAAACGCAGTTTCTGGCACACCAGGCAAGTCACCCACATCAATGCTGCGCCAATTCTCACCATTATTTTCTGTGACTTGGATCAAACCATCATCAGTACCAATATACAACAATCCAGCCTGTAAAGGAGACTCTGAAATGGAAGTAATGGTGTTGTAATTACTCATGGCTAACACATCCCACGGCATATCCCAGCCTTGCGTGCTTCCCATGATTGGTAATTCAATGCGCTCTTGGTTTTTAGTTAAATCACCTGAAATAGGTCGCCAACTATCACCTCTATCATCAGATCGCCAAACCCTTTGTGATGCAAAATATAAACGTTTAGGCTCGTGTGGACTGACTAAAATCGGCGCATCCCAATTGAACCTTTCGGCCACCTCACCTTCATCAGGCTGCGGCTGAATATAAACCAATTCACCAGTGGTTTTATCGACTCTGACCAAATTACCTTGTTGCCATTCGGCATAGACGATATCAGGGTTACCAGGCTCAGTGGCTGGTTGGTGCCCGTCACCAAATAACACCACATACCAATCGGAGTTTCTGATTCCATGGACATTATCAGTTCTGGAAGGACCTCCTTGGGTGTTGTTATCTTGGGTGCCTCCATAAACGTGATAAAAAGGCTCAGCATCATCTACTGCCACCTTATAAAACTGTGTAATAGGTAAATTAGCAACAAATTTCCAGGTCGTGGTTAAGTCATAACTTTCATACAACCCTCCATCAGTACCTATCAAGACATAATCAGGATTATCCTTATTAAAGGCAATGGCGTGATTATCTACATGCTTATTTGTTTCATTCATTTGACGATAAGTCTTACCACCGTCATCAGAAATAATCATGTAGTTACTCATTAAATACAATCGATCATAATGGTGTGGAGAAGCATACAGCTCTTGATAATAATGCGGCCCAGTTCCACCAGCCACAGCATCAGATTGTTTTTTCCATGATGCACCTTGATCAAATGATTTGTATATACCACCTGTTCTTCTTTCAAGTTCAATGGCAGCATATATTTCATCTGGTTTTTGCGGAGAGATGGCCAAACCAATTTTACCCATATTGTCTTTAGGCAAACCACCACTTAACTTATTCCAATTTTCACCGCCATCTTCAGACTTATAAATGGCTGTATTTGGGCCACCACCCATATAAGCTGCTACAGTTCTGTGACGTTGCCATGTGGCAGCATATAATCGATTAGGATTTCTGGGATCTATAACAACATCGGTAACACCAGTCCACTCATCATCTCCCAACGTTTTATTCCATGTTTTTCCACCATCAGTGGTTTTGTATAACCCACGTTGACCACCCTTGGACCACAATGGGCCTTGAACAGCTGCCCAAACAGTATTGGAATCTTCTGGGTGAATAATTACAGTTGAAATTCGTTCAGAATCTTCTAAGCCCATGTTTTTCCATGAAGAGCCACCATCCTCACTTAAATAGATTCCATCACCATAACTGGTATGGCGACCACCGGTGTCCTCACCAGTACCAACCCATATTCGATTTGGGTTTAAATGATCTACGGTAACACTACCAATTGAATAAATTGACTGCTTATCAAATACTGGTGTCCAAGTTGTTCCTGCATTGATGGTTTTCCACACGCCACCGGAGCCTACAGCTACATACCAAATATTTTGATTATGTGGATGAATATCAATGTCAGAGATACGTCCAGACATCAGTGCTGGTCCAATGTTACGAAATTTGACGCCTGCAAAAGGGTCATTAGATTTGGACGACTCGTTATCTTTTGCCACAATAGCGGCAGAGAAAACTAAAGCCAGAATAAGAACTATTTTATGCATATGTGTACCCTCTAAATTTTTAACGATACTATAACCTTTATATGCCCTATATTCACAGGTCAATATTCAGAGTTAGATCTGCCTGAATTATTTACCCAACGATTGCCGGTAATC
>CAZVZJ010000110.1:0-5567 GCA_964631055.1 uncultured Marinicella sp. | reverse complement strand
CGTAGGATCAATATGAAACAAATTTTAATTATACTTATCATGTCTTTTTTAATTTCTGCCTGTACAGCAAACCCTAATAAAGTTGTCGCTGTCAAAGTAGGTGATGAATACTTTGCCGCAGACAAATCAGCTGCAGTTGCTCTATCTGATAAAAACAGTAAAGAAGAAGTGGTTTGTAGAAAAGTAACCAAAACAGGTTCAAGGATGTCGAACAGAGTTTGCTCAACTAAAAAGGAAATTGAAGCAAACAGAGCTGAAGATAAACGCCGAGTCAGCGAAAACATACAACTCAACCAAACGCAACGCAATGCTGCTGGCAGAGGTGGTTAATCAATTATAAAATAACAACTTTCTTAATATGAAAATGGGTTGTCAGTTTTAACCTTTCCATTGTTTCATCATGGTTAAACGTTAAAATTGGCAACCTTACCTCAGTTTTTCTGACCTCAAACTTCACCGAATTTAAATCAATTTACAGTTGTTCTTATTCAGTTTTTTATGAATACACCTTTTTCAAATTGATGACACGACATAGCATTCATGATTTTAGTTATAATAATATTTCAAGACTTCACAGAAAACCTTATAACTCATCATGAACATACAACAACTTTTGAATCAAGCATTATCAAGTTTACAAAATAATGACTACCAAAGCGCCATAAATAATGCTCAATTGATTCTTGAAGTTGATCCAAACTCTGTACAAGCATTGTATACCTATGCATTGGCCAATGCTCACAGCAATAATGCCAACACTGCAATCACTACCTTTAATAAGCTTATTTCATTGATGCCTGACAACAGTGATATCCACTATAATCATGGTATCGTTCTTAACATGTTTGAAAAAAATAAAGATGCCATATCTGCCTTTGAAAAAGCAATCAGCTTAAACCCTAAAAATATATTTGCACACCTTAATATTGGCAATACATTTATTGTTCTTAGAAATTATGAACAGGCCATTAAATCTTATTTGGCAGCTCTGAGCCTCGATCAAAACAACTCTGGTTTAATTGATAATTTAAGTCAAGCTTATTTTAAAAACCAACAATTCAATTTATGTTTAGAACGCATCAATCAGCTCAAACTATCTACTGATTTAAGTGCAAACCAATTCAGTATAGAAATTCAAAGTTATATTCAATTAGGTAACTACAGAGCGGCTAATCAATGCTCTTTAAATTTAATTGATAATCACCACAACTCAATTTTAGGTTATTTTCTTCATGGCCTGTGTTCACTCAAACAGTCCAGATATCCAATTGCAATTAAATCCTTTAAGAAAGCCCTTGCGATAGATAGTAAGCATATCGACACCTTAAAAAATTTGGCCATTTGTTATAATTATTGCGCTCAATATGAGGAAGCACAGACCACCTTACAATCATTATACGCTCAGCAAAAAGACTATTTAGACACTCAAGTTTTTGACTTTACCTTACAGGAAATGAACAATGATTTAGATTCATCAAATTCTATATTTATTGATGTTGTTAAAAAAAATCCCGGTCATCAAAATCTTTTTCTACTAAATTGTAAAGCTTTAATGGCGGATAACAAACAACATGAAGTTATTGAGCTGTTAAGTAATACTAAGATTGACCTAGACAAAGTCCATGCAATAGAAGCAAAATTTATACTCGCCAAAGCTTATGATAAAACCTGTCAGTACAATCTAGCATGGCATACATACGAACAAGCCAATCGCATGATCAGCAGCAATAAAACTGACCATTTCAATGAAAAATTATCGCAACTGATACCTCAAATAAAAGAATTTAAAAACAACAGTCAATTAAAACAAAATAAAGAACCCAACCCGATATTCATTGTAGGTTTTCCTCGATCGGGTACAACTTTAATTGACAGTATTCTCAACTGTAATGAGCAAAGTATAGTACTTGAAGAAACTCCTTTGATTGATGATTTAGTCACTGAGCTCCTTAATCAAAAATCTTTTGATCAATATATTAAAGGTATAAGTAACTTAACGGATCAAAAAACACAGTCTCTAAGAGAACAGTATTTTAAAACAGTGCCCCTTTACCATAACTGGCAATCCAATCAAATTATCATTGATAAATCCCCTTTAAATTTAGTTCATACATTATTAATTCATAAAATTTTTCCAAACTCACCCATTGTATTCGCTATGAGACATCCATTAGATGTCTGTATCAGTTGTTATATGCAAAATTTCAGGGCAAACCCTGAACTCACTAACGCATTTTCATCAACTGAATCAATTGGAATCACATATAACAATATAATGACACTTTGGGATAAGATTGATAAGCAGATAAACTTAAATAAGTTAGTTATTCGTTACGAGGACCTGATAACTAATACCAAAAAACAAACCATGGAATTAATAGATTTTGTTGGATTTGACTGGTCAGAAAAATATTTAAGCTTTTATGAAACTGTTAAAGATCGCGGCATGATTCATAACCCATCATATAATCAGGTTAATCAAAAGATTTATAAGACAAAAATGTTTAGGCATACTAAATATGCAGGTCATTTAGAGGTATTTAATCTAGCAACTGAAAAATGGGTCCAACGATTCGGTTACTGATTATTCTCGATAACACAACTGTTTATTACTGACTACAATCAATCATTTGTATCACAAAAGCTCAAAGTAACCATTGGACATTGCTTTCATAGGATATTTAAGCGATATAATGTTCGCTTGCTAACTCTGATCCAAGTTAATTTAATGACTGACAAAAAAAACCCCGATAAATTATCGGGGTTTTTTTAATCATGTATATATGATTTAGAATCGTTGCGTATAGTTTACGAACGGTGTTCTACCAAATACATCATATAACTGTGGCTCAAAGTTACCAGTAAATCCAGTTAATGGATCTATTGATGGATCTCTGTCTGCCACGTTACGTATACCTATAGCAATGTCAGCATTCCATGGAGCACGATAAACATAAGTTAAGTTATGGTTCGTGAATGATGAAACACCCGGATCATCAGTACCGGCGTTGTCTAATGTACCATTAATCCAGTAGCTAACCAAAGATAAGGTGTGATCACCGTAAGTCCAGTTTGCAGATAAGTTAGCACGTGAATCAGGTGCACCTCTGAAGTTTAATTGCTCAGAAGGTATGCCTAAAGGAGCTGGTAGTGAAGTAAAGATGTAATCAAATAATTTTGAATACGATAATTGAGCAGAGAATGAACCCATTCTGTCAGTTACAAATCTATACCCAACTTTCGCGTCCATACCCGTTACGTTAAATTCAGCAACGTTAGCATTACCAGTTTCGATGCGTTGAATTCGACCTGGGTCACCAGGGAATGAAGGTGCGCTTCGAATAATTGCAGTACCTGCTGGTAATGGAATTCCATCACGCTCAAGTTGCAACAATGTAGCCAAACCAATCTGTTGAATTGCATTGTTCAAATCTGTTTCGAAGTAATCAACACCTAAAGTTAAGTTGTCAATTGGCTCCCAAACAACACCAATATCAAAACCTTCAGACTCTTCAGCTTCAAGGTTAGGGTTACCACCAGAGAAGTTTCTAACTTGGAAAGTTGGACAATCTTCTGGAGCTGTTCCAGCAGCATCACATTGTAACTGATCAGTTACATTGTTAAATGATTCAGATCTTGAAGAGTTCAAGCTGGTTAAGTTAGGTGCTTTAAAGCCTTCTGTGTAAGAAGCCCTAACAACTAAGTTATCCAAAGCTTGCCATCTGAAACTGATAGATGGAGAAAAGTTGTCACCAAAATCACTGTAATCATCATAGCGACCTGCTAACTGCATTTCTAAGTTATCTAAAATAGGCACAGCTAACTCACCAAATACAGAGAAACGTTCTCTGTCACCAAATGATGAATTACCAGCAGAACCAATTACATTACCAGCTTCTCTGTTGGCATCGTATCTATCAAGATAGTCTTCTTCAGCCCACTCAGCACCAACTGCCCAACCCATATTACCAGCAGGCAATTCCCAAGCGTAACCATCAAAGTTAACAGCAGCTTCGTTGTAACGAGTTTTCAAGTCACGAACGTTGGTAGACTGTGTGTTTATGATCGCTTGTGCATTATCAGGGTTCAATGGATCAACGAAGTTGTACTCACCGCTACTTACTGCATCAACAATTGCTGATCTGTTGATATAACCAGTACCAATGTTACTGATGTTACTTGTATAAGAACGCCAGTAAGCTGAGTAATTTACACGATCATCAAACAAAACACCTTGTGCACCTAAAATATTATCAATTGTGAAATCAACAAAGTTCTCGTCTCTTGGACCATGTCCAACGAACCTGTGTCCAAGAATGAATGCTTCACCTGTAGTATTTAATGGTGCATCAGCTGTAATCAAAAAACCACCAGCGGCAGGAGCATAACGACCAAAAGATTGAACTCTAGCTAAAGTGTTTTGGAAAAATAATGAATGGTTATCATTAATTTCATAATTAGCACTCAAGAAAGTGTTTGAACGGTTGATGTCACCAGTCATGGCTGAAACGTCAGCATAACCAAATCCACAACCTTCACCAGAAATACCGAATGGGTTAGTCAATACACCAGCGTACAAGCCGCCTTCATCAGTTGATTGACATTCACCTACTGCGAATGCACTTGAATAATCAAGAGCTAAACCTGTATTACCATAGCCTGAAACACCGACTGTATCAGCGAAATCAGTACCATTGATTTGTACGCCAGAGTAATCTCTGTCGCGATCAAATACTGGATTTCTGCGGAAAAATTCTGCAGCGAAAACGATGTTGGCTTTGTCTGAATTAGCACCAACTACGAATGATCCACTTTCCTCATCACCACCGTCATCATTAGGTCTGGCCATTCCCAATGAAATTTCAGCACCTTCATAATCACTTCTTAAAATGATATTAATTACACCAGCAATCGCATCAGCACCATAAATTGATGATGCACCACCAGTTAGGATTTCAACCCTTTCAATCGCGGCGATTGGAACCGTGTTCAAGTTGGCTGCAGATGAACCAAACAATGCAGTTCCAGGTAGACGTCGACCATTGATTAATACAGCCGTTCTAGAAGAGCCCAAACCACGCAAATCAACCAATGCAGCTTGACCACCAGAAGATCCAGATCTTTCACGGAAAGAACCGAAGCTGTTAAAAGTAGTAGTTCTTAGAATATCAGCAGCAGTTTGCATACCTGATAACTCAATATCTTCTCTTGTAATTACCGTTACTGGCTTAGCACCTTCCAGGTCTGTCGCACGTATACGAGAGCCTGTTACAGTGATTTTACCTTGCTCTTCAACTGAATCGTCACCGTCTTGCGCTAAAGCAACAGTTCCGTAAGCAGAAGAAGCGATAAAACCTGTAAATAATGCTTTTTGCACAGCATTAGAAATAGGATTACGTTTCATTTTCATTTATATGTTCTCCAAATTGTTATCCATGAGTTAACTCAAAAAATTGCATCTATATAGATTCCCTATTCGGCACATACTAACACTTTCATTTGTTAAAAAAAAGTCACAATTCAATTTTTTTTACAAATTCTTAACATATTAATCCACTGGTTATAAT
>CAZVZJ010000109.1:0-5607 GCA_964631055.1 uncultured Marinicella sp. | reverse complement strand
AAAGATGAAAAAAGCAAGTCAGTTGCGGGGATTTATTCGTTTACCGAAACTAAAGCAGCCCTCATGCAAAGAATTAAAATTAACCAGGTTAGCTGGCCATCATTGACATTAAAATTTTGGCAATTTAATCTGAGTTTTTTTGTAGGTAGGGCAGTGATATTTTTTCATCATCAAAACACCTCTATGATAAACTCTTCTTAATTCAAAGAATTGATTGTTGATGCTTAAAAACAAATTTTGGCAATTGGCTACATTATTGGTATCAAGCTATATGGTGATGGCAATCCTGCCAGAAGTAAGGTTGCTGGGACTCATTGTTTTGTCTCTAGGTTTAGATACCTTAATCCTCTTAATTGCCTGCCAGTTGGTTGCGTTATTTGGTGCTATTTATCATCAGCAACTGGCTCCTTTGTGCAAAAGTGTCAATGCTTCCTTAGAAAAATATGACCCTTTGTTCTTTATACCATCCAGGCAACATTTGAAAAAATTTCCTCAAATGGCGGCTCATTCAGTGCCATTTATGCTAACGGGCTTTGTGTTTTTATTTTCTAGTGAAGGAGTCAGTGGGTAACCAGTACTAAGGGCATAACAGAATGGTCTGATCGATTTCTTTCGAATGAGGTGAGATATAGATTTAATTAAATGTGTGAATTTCTGTTTAGCTCATTAAAACATGAGTGATTAACTTGCTTGCTCAGGCTAAAGCTCCAAGGTATTAATAGCTGTTTAAATACGTCTGGGGAATATAGTTAATTCGTATATAATCTTATGTATATATTATTGGAGTGGAATATCAATGTATCAAGCTGTTAAGTCTTTTGCGAAAGATAACCCAACCATGATATTGACGCTCTGTTATGTTTTAATTACTGTCATTGGTACTGGTTATAGCTTTTTCTTTTATCGTGAATTTGATATCAATATCATCAAGCTTGCTGATTTAAGTGATTTTCTTCTGGCAGCCATACTAGAGCCACTTTCCTTGATCTTATTTTTGTTTACGATTCTATTAATGCTACTGTCATACTGGTTAGATTTACAGTTCAGAAAATGGATAAGCTTTTATAAAAGATTTACAGAAAAAGGCCTGATGTCTAAATATTCAGACCCCATTATGATGATAATTGTAGTGGTGATTATTACAGTAATATTGATGCGAGATTTGGCAATCGGCAATGCGGATGAAATCAAAAAAGACGGTAAAGACAGTTATGAAGTTAGTTTTACAGAAAATGACTCTGAAGTTACAATCAAAAAACTCGAATTACTAGGAAGTACTTCACGGTTTGTATATTTCTTTGACAGAATCAATCAACAATCCGTTGTGATTTCTCCTGAAAACTTGAGTTTTATGAGAAAGACTGTCATTCAAGAAAAAGATAAAACCTATGACCCAATAGATCTGAATGAATCGAAACAAAGGTTAAACCACCCAAAACGGCCTGGAAAATTATAGTTTCAGGTTGATTAAATATTAAATGTTTTTTTACAATGTATTGATACAAAGTTGATAGTTAAGCGGAGGGAAATGAGATGATAAGCATGAATAGACACACTTTAAGTCAAAGCATTTTGTTTACTATAGTGGCATCAATATTGATTTGTAAATCTTTAATCGCTGCGGAAAATAGGGTTGTTGATGAATTCGAAATCGATGCTGGAATTGATGATGTTTGGCAAGCATTTACGACATCAGAAGGTTTGAAATCTTGGGCTGCCCCTTTGGCAGATATTGATTTCCGGGTTGGTGGTAAATGGCGAGCTAACTACAATGCAGATGGCAAGCTAGGCGATGAGGCCACCATAGAAAACACCATTCTGAGTTTTGATCCTAAACGAATGCTCTCTTTGAAGGCAACTGGATTTCCAGCCGGCTTTGAGTTCGAAGAAGCCGCTAAAGAAACCTGGTCAATTTTTTATTTCGAAGCCATTGATGCGTCCAAAACCAAAATCACCATCGTTGGTCTTGGTTATAATGACACGGAACAATCACAAAAAATGCGTTCTTTCTTTAAGCCCGCCAATGAATATTCAATGAGTCAACTGAAGGCATCATTCAAGCAAGCTACGGCTAAAGAATGATTGTTATTATATAATAATTCACCTTAATTTTATTTATGATCATTTTCCATGAGGTTGGAAGCACTTTAATGATTCAGGCAAAGTGCTTGATGTCTATAAAGGTGGGTTGGAAAATGGGCAAGAATTGACCATTGAACCCTAAAAAAAGGCTCAGGGCCAAGTTTTCTTTATTTTTCATCCCTAACAGGCGTGTGTTCACCAGTAGAGATTGTATGATACAAAGAGCGAAGTCATCTATTGTCTCCAAATTTTCTCAAGTCAGGGCTCTTGGCATTTAACAAGAAGGAACTGGGGGGTACAATTATTAATCACTGTTTAAGTATGGGTTAAAACTCATCAATAACCTATGAGTTTTCTTTGAAATGTTGGTTTATTCATTTGATGAATTGTTAACTATTGTGTATTTAATCGATGTTGTTTGTCTGGTGTTATGTTGTGCTTTTTTCTTAGCGAAAGAACTGTTATCATCAATTATTCAACAGGAATATTGTGAATTGACTGCATGATTTACAAGCCAAGAGGATGAAAACAATCGCTGAATGAATTTATTTGAAACCTTTATAAAGAAATTTAAACTCAGAAGCACTTTGATATTTGTGTTACTTGTTTTGGCTTTGGTTCCTGCGGCACTGTTATCTCTGGTCTTAACCAAAAAAGCCACTGAACAAAACTTCAACGAAAGTAAAATTCGGTTGATCAATACAGCAGCGGCCATTACACAAAACATAGATCTTTTTCTCACCAAACATGAAAGTGCAGTCTCATCGTTAGCGGCAAGCCTGAGCCAAATGGGCGTTGATAGCAAGCCAGAATTAGAAAAGTGGTTATCAGTCTATCATCAACAATACCCAGAATTTCTGACCATGCTAACCACTGATAAAGTCGGGATCATGACAGCTGGACATCCAAGAATGACAAGAGATGGTAAGCCTTATGACCCTTCGGGAATCAGTGTGGCTGATAGGCCTTATTTTATTAACGCCATAGACAGTGAAGAAACCTATATATCTGATGTGTTTTTGGGTAGGGGCTTCGGGCAGGATCCGATCATAGCCATCAGTGCTCAATTTGGAGACCCTGTTATTGGCATAGTGGAGGGTTCATTGGACCTATCAAGTTTTGCGCAAATCGAGAAAAATTTCGAGTTGTATGATGCAGAACTTCTTATCATGGATAACAATGCCAGAGTTATTTTTACCAGCTATGAATCTGAAATCCCAATATTGACAGATTTGAGTGCCAGTGCTTTATTGGCAGGGAAAAAACCTTCAAACCATTGGTTTTATAACAATGAAGAGGGTGAACGATATATGGTCGTTGAAGATCATAGCAAACTGGGTTGGCATGCCGTCCTTAGACTACCTACCAATTACTTTGATACGTTCGAGCATTCACAAATTCTTTTCGCTGCCATTTGGTTGGCTGTGATGTTTTTGATTTTGGCCTTAGCTATTTTTTCATTTTCAGATTCAGTCACAAAACCCATTGAGTATCTAGAAAAGCAGGTCAAGGATTTAGATCCAAGGTCGAAACCACAGAATTTTAAAATTGATAAAGGGCCTTTGGAAGTTCAGTCATTAAATAAATATTTTAATAAACTCAAGCTTCGTTTAAATGTTTCACACCAACAAACTCAATTAATTTTAGCAGGCCAAGAAGAAATCATTGAGCAAAGAACACTTGAGTTGCAGCGTTCGATGAAAAAAGCAAATGCATCGAATGAATCTAAGTCATCTTTTTTGGCGAATATGAGTCATGAAATTCGTACGCCTATGAATGGCGTGATAGGGTTGATTGATCTGATGTTGAGTCATGAACTGTCAGAAAAGCAGAGAAAGCGAGCTGAAACCATCAAAAACAGCGCCGATTCAATGTTGAATATCATTAATGACATCTTGGATTTTTCTAAAATTGAAGCCGGCAAATTTGAGATCATTAAGAATGAATTTCAGTTTTTTGATTTTATGAATGATTTGTTGGCATCATTTTCTACTGCATTGAATGATAAAAATCTTCAGCTTACTTACAGTCATGAACCAGATTTAACAGGGTGGTTTGAAGGTGACTCCAGTCGCATCAGACAAGTGCTGACTAACCTGATCAATAATGCGATCAAATTTACGTCTGAAGGGAGTATCGATTTAGCCATTACAACCAAAGCCCAACAAGGCCATGAATATACGGTTTGTTTCAATATAAGCGATACAGGTATTGGAATCAGCGCCTCTCAACAAAAAACTATTTTTGAAAGGTTCACCCAAGCCGATAATTCAATAACCAGGATATATGGTGGTACCGGTCTGGGCTTAAGTATTTGTAAACAACTGACAGTTTTAATGGGTGGTGAAATAGGTTTCACCAGCCAAGAGGGCGAAGGTTCAAAATTTTGGTTCACTGTACCATTAACCAAAATTACGACTCCTGAAGTTGATCAAGATGAAACCACACAATTTTCTTTTGAGTTTGAAGAGTTTGAAGTGAATGCGCTTATTGTTGATGACAATGAAACCAACTTGTTTGTAGCAAAAGAAATGCTTGAGCACTTAAATGTAGTGACTGAAACCGCTGTAAATGGCAAAGAAGCCCTAGAAAAACTCAATGAACAACAATATGATTTGATTTTTATGGATTGTCACATGCCAGTTATGGACGGTTATGAAGCAACTGGTTTAATCAGAAAAACTAAGTTTGAATTAAATCACTCAGATATACCCATTATTGCGATCACAGCCAGTGCCATGAAAGAGGACAAAGAGCGCTGTTTGGCTGCTGGTATGGATGACTTCCTCACCAAGCCACTACATTTAGAGCACTTGAAACAAAAGTTAATTAAATGGTTACCTGAAGATTCCATCTTATCAGGTCATACTGAAACGGTTGATGATGAAAAAGTAAATGGTAATGATAAAAATTCACTCGAAATGGCTGCAATTTTTGACGAGGATGATTTAATGGCCAGACTTGGCATTGGACAGTCTTCAATCAAAACGATTATTGATGATTTTTTCAATCAAATTGACGAGAAAATTGAGAGTCTTAACGGTTATATTGACAACCTTTCTTATCAAGAAATAGTGGCTCAAGCCCATGAATTAAAAGGTGCTTTTGCTAATTTAAGTTTTATCAGAATCAGCCATTTAATGCAGTCAATTGAAATGGCTGCAAAAGAAAAAAATAAATATAAAATACAAGCGATTAGCTCAGATATAGGTCCAATGTTTGCAGCCTCAAAAGAGCAGTATCAAGCAAAGTTTTAGCTTGTAATTATTGAACCTATAAAATTTGTGGTCATCATTTGCCTTGAGAATGATTTGTAAACCCATTATTAGATTTTTAGCCTGAATCAATAGTATTGGGTTGGAATACACCCATCTTTTTGGTTTTTTCTTCGCGCATGAATATTGATCATTAAATGGTTATGAGGGGGTTAGTAGAAAATGGCTTATAATGCTTGGTTACTTTTTTCTGTTAATTAGGAGTCGATCATGAATCAATTTATGGCCTGTGTTTTGATATGTATATGTA
>CAZVZJ010000108.1:0-5672 GCA_964631055.1 uncultured Marinicella sp. | reverse complement strand
GGGCGTTATCTAATCAATGTGATGATAAACCCAGAGGAGGGACCTCCAAGGGGATAGATGTTACTTTAGATACCAATATACATACAGGGTGGTTAAAGTTACAAGATTCAAATCTGAGCAAAGTTGAAAAAGATCGGTTAGCTATTTTAGCGATGGCAGGACCTTATCGCGTAGATTTTAACTTTTTAGAAACTGTGGGATTCAGTGAAAATTATAAACGAGATAAACCTTATCACTCATGGGGGACTGAATATGTTTATGTGCTAGAAGATAAGCCTGATTTCATCAGTTTACAACACGTTATGGTGATGTACTTTAAAACTAAGGATGGTGGTATTTCGGAACCAATGGTCATGAAACACTGGCGACAAGACTGGACTTATGAAGATGAAGCATTGATGGTTTATCAAGGTAATAATTCATGGACAATGGTGCCTGTTTCTACCACTGATGCAAAAGGTAAATGGACTCAAGCCGTGTTTCAAGTTGATGACTCACCTAGATATGAATCGATAGGACAGTGGCAACATAATCCCAGTTTTTCGAGTTGGATCAGTGATACAACACAGAGACCTTTGCCAAGAAGAGAGTACAGTGTAAGGAAAGATTATCAAATTTTAGAAGGATTTAATCGACATACGATCAATCGGTTTGGTTGGGTACAAGAAGAAGAAAATTGGAAAAAAGCTTTGAATAATGATGGTTCCCTAAAAGGCTATTTAGCAAAAGAGGAAGGAATAGGTCGTTATCAGAGAATCACAGGAACTGATTTCACGCCAGGTGATGCTTACGTGAAAAAAACAGGTAAGTTTTGGGCCGATGTGAGATTAGTTTGGCAGGATGTATTTATTCAAAATGAAAGTTTAGCATTGGCTAAACAAGTGAACGGCGTACCTTTATTTATGCCTTTGTTTGAATATGCTGAAGAAGTTTTGCAGTCAGAAAATTATGATTCGTTAGCTGGTAAAACAAAAGCCCTTGAAATTATTACGAAATATATCAGGTAAAAGCATATGTTTATGAAATATATTGAAATTGTAATTATTGTATTTTTGCTGTCTTCATTTATTGCAAATGGGCAAGAACGAACGATTTCGGCAGGTGGCAGCATCACAGAAATTATGTATGAATTTGGTTTAGCCGATGAAATCATTGCAGTAGATTCGAGTAGTTTTTACCCCTTAGATGCAACTAAAAAACCCCAAGTGGGTTATTTTCGTCAATTATCAGCTGAAGGTGTTTTATCACTTAATCCAACTCGAATCATAGTATCTAATGGAGCTGGACCTGATGAAGCACTTAATCAAATTGAGCGCAGCGGTGTTGAAGTTAAAGTATTTAAACAAGAGGTATATGATTTTGAGTCATGGAAAACATATGTCAGAGAAATTGGCGAATACTTCAAACTACCAGTAAAGGCTGAGGCAATTATTAATAGAGTTAACAGGCAATTGGATGAAATGGGTAGACTCAATGTTGAATCTAAGCATGACAATTTAAAAAAAACCAAACCGACTGCCATATTTTTAATGGACTTAGGAGACAGAGGACCTGTAGCGGCAGGTGATAATACTGTTCCTGACATGTTATTTGAATTGGCTGGCATTGAAAATATTGTCACAGATTATGAAGGCTTTAAACCGTACAGCAGTGAGCAATTAATTCAATTTAAACCTGATATGGTCGTGATGCCGTCACATGTAGTTAAAAAATTAGGAGGCCAAGAAATGATTTGTCAAAATAGGTTGATTCAATTAACAACAATTGACAGTAAATGCAATATTTTAGTTATGGACGGGTTGTTGGCACTGGGTTTTGGAACACGAATAGACCAAGCAGTTGAGTTACTTTTAGACAATCTGTCAGCATCCAATGCACATGAGTCTTGAAGATGAGCATTGAATCTGTAGGTATGGAAAATAAACACAGACCCAACTTAAAGAAAAATATAAAAAAATCTTTTATTGCAAGCATCAGTGATCAGCAATGGCTCGGTTTGTTTTTGTTGTTTAGTTTTATGTTGGCTGTATCAATTGGTCCAGCTGTTGTTGATTTTTTGGTGTTATTTAAAGCCATTTCTGCATTGATTCAACCGACAACAGATAACAATTATGTGTTTTCAATTATTAATAACATCAGAATTCCCAGGGCTTTATTGGCTGTATTAGTGGGTAGTGCTTTAGCCATCAGTGGCGCTTCATTGCAAGGAATTTGCCGTAACCCATTAGCTGATCCAGTATTACTGGGTATTTCTTCTGGGGCAGCCGCAGCTGCAGTCATAGGTATCGTTTTTATGGTTCACTGGTCTGTTCCTGATGTCATCAGACCATATGTTTTGCCTGGATTGGCATTTCTCGGCGCTGCAATAACGGCATTGGTGATTGATAAAATGGCACAGGTCGATGGTAAATTACAGATAGTTACCCTGTTGTTGGCTGGCATTGCCCTGAATGCGCTATTTGGAGCCGTAATAGGGCTTATGAGTTATTTGGCTGATGATCAGTCATTGCGTTTGATTACGTATTGGTTGATGGGTTCTTTAGGGGCAGGTAGTTGGCAGAATGTCATGATTGTATCGCCCATACTTGCCTTATCAATGTGGGGTATTTACCGAAAAAGAAATGAATTGAATTTATTGTTACTGGGCGAAGCGAATGCCAAGTATATGGGGGTGAAAGTTGAACGAGTTAAGAAGCAGCTGCTTTGGTTGAATGCTTTGACTGTTGGTGTTGCGGTGTCTGTTAGCGGTATCATTGGTTTTATAGGCCTTGTTGTACCTCATATTTTACGCATATCTTTGGGCAGTGATTACCGATTCCTGTTACTGAATTCTATGTTATTAGGTGGCTCTGTGCTTTTGTTGGCCGATACAGTAGCTCGGATGGTGGCAGCGCCTGCTGAAGTACCGATTGGCATCATTACGTCTATGTTAGGTGCTCCCGTATTTATCTTTTTATTGATTAAACAAAAAAGAAAACTCTCTTTTGGTATTTAACAGGAGATCATCACATGAGCCTTTCAATTAAAAACCTAAATTACGATGTTAAAAATAAGCGCTTACTTAAAGACATTAATGCTTCAATAAATTCAGCCAAACTGGTGGGAATCATCGGCCCAAATGGAGCAGGAAAATCAACTTTATTTAATTGCCTTTCTGCATTGATACCATCAAAAGGAGCCATCCACTTTAACAAGCGACCCTTAGAATCTTATTCTCATACTGCATTAGCCAAGATAAGAGCAGCCTTACCACAAGTATCTAATTTAAACTTTCCATTCAAAGCCAAGGATATTGTGGCCATGAGTTTTGCATTATCTGCCATATCTCTAGAACAACAAAAGCAATTCAGCAATCATTGTATGGACATCATGTCTGCCACAGATTTGGCGGAAAGGAATTATTTAAACCTCTCCGGTGGAGAAAAACAAAGGATTCAACTAGCTCGTGTGCTAGCTCAATTATTACCCTATAAAGACACTGACAAGATGCGGTTGTTGTTACTTGATGAACCTACAGCTCCATTGGATTTAAAGTATCAATTTAAATTGTTTGCCTATTTAAAACAATTGGTCTCACAAAACATCACCACAATTGCAGTGATTCACGATATTAATTTGGCGGCAACTTACTGTGACGAAATTTGGGTAATGCAAGCTGGTGAGTTGATCAAACAGAATACGCCTGGAGATGTTATATCCAGAGAAATGATGAAAAGGGTTTTTGATGTTGACGTAGATATTCAATACCACCAGAACCTACGGCGTCCAATCATCAGTAATTCAATTAAATAACATATTAAGAACGAAAATAACTCATATGAAAAATCAAGAAAAAGCGATAAAAGTAGCACGTACTTTGTTAAGAAACCAAGAAAAAGCTGTTCTTTCTACCCATTCAGCCAGCAAAGAAGGGTATCCGTTTGGTTCTGTCACGACCTATATGACTGATCACCAAGGGCATCCAATTATATATATCAGCCATTTAGCACAACATACCCATAACATTAAAAATAACCCGAAACTCAGTTTACTGGTCAGTGAAGACAATGAGCGAGACATCAATGCAGGTGCCAGATTGACCTTGTTAGGTACCGCAGAGTTAATTAAGGATGAAGATTCAGAAGTGGCTGAAAAGTTTTATTTAAAATTTCCAGAAAGTAGAGCATACCAAAATACCCATGATTTTAAATTCTATCGCCTTAGAGTGGAGCATGTCAGGTTTATAGGTGGTTTTGGTCAAATTTATTGGCTTAATTTGAATGAGTTTATTTTGCCGGAACCAGATTGGATAGACAACGAACAACCTGCCATTGATCACATGAATGAAGACCATGTGGATGCGATGAAACTTCTGTGCTCATATTATAAAAGTTTTGAAGCTGATAAAGTTAAAATGACCCATTTATACCCAGATGGATGCGCGATCAGAGTCAATGAGGTCAATAATTATTTTTTAACCTTTAACCAATTAGTTAAAAGCTCAAGAGACATCAGGTTACAGTTGGTAGAATTGACTAAACTGGCCAGAGCTGGCGCTTAATAAAGATGGTCAATAAAGACGTTCATACCTTCCGGTGCAAAATTTTTGTTAGCGGAAGGTTCTCAATTAACCACCATTGATCATTTGCTTGATTAAATTTCGGCGTAGCCACAGCGAGGTTAAAATTACGGCTGATATGTGTATAACCACTAAGTACCACAAGCCATCTACAATCAATTCATGCCATTGATAAATGTCATTTTCAAAGCCCCAATCTGTATCTTGAAGCCAGCCAGTGAATGCGGCTGAAAGTAAACCGAACCACATCATAAATATGGCACAGCTTCCCACAGCGTTATGGCCGATAAGATTACTTGGTTTTCTGTGGCGTAATTCTTGGATGTGTTCATAAAAGCCTGACAGGGAAGGCAAAAAATTACTGATGCGATTAGGGCCTTTAGCCAAGCTACAACCCCAAATAATCCTAAATATAACCAAGCCAAATATAATCCAGCCTATGTTAACGTGTGCTTCGTAACCAGGTTCAGTATAGAAATAATTGGTCAAAAACAATCCAGCAACCATCCAATGTACACTGCGAACGATCAGA
Source organism: uncultured Marinicella sp. (assembly GCA_964631055.1). GTDB lineage: Bacteria > Pseudomonadota > Gammaproteobacteria > Xanthomonadales > Marinicellaceae > Marinicella. The sequence goes on along the minus strand of CAZVZJ010000108.1, from coordinate 582 downwards.
TCCCAGCCAGTTTTACTTTTTTGCTTACTCATACTTAAGCCAGCTATTTTGAAGTTAATGAAAAAGTGATGTAATCAATTCATTAATATAAGTAGCGTCTATTTAGTCTTCAAGCTCAAATTGCTCGTGGTATTTTTTTCTGGCTTGACGAACTTTTCTAAACTGTGCCTTGGCGCCTTCAAAATCATTGGATTTTGCTAAAGCCAAAGCTTTATCGAGCTGGTCAATCGTGTCATCCATACCATCTAAATAAGCTTGATATTCAGGGGTATCTGCTTTCATGAAACTAGGCACTTCACTTTTATTCGCAACCAAAGCAACACGTGCATTTTCGAAAATTTTGATTAAATCATCGGCAGTTTCAGCTTTGCGAATGCTTCTGAAATTTTTACCAGCTTTCTTAAAGTTTTTACTAACGACACTGTTTTCATCTGGTTTGACTGCTTCTACAGAAAAACTCAATGATACAGCAACTAAGCTAACTAAAAATAAAATTTTAATTACGTTTGAAACTTGAATCATAAAAATCTCCAAATGTTGTTATGGTTGATTAAATCACTTATTCTAAACAATGTTTAAGAC
>CAZVZJ010000107.1:0-5713 GCA_964631055.1 uncultured Marinicella sp. | reverse complement strand
TGAAATCATAGTCGACTAATACATCACCAACCATCATTGTCAACGCATCAGCTGGGTCAAATGGCGTATTTAAATATGCTTCTGTGCCTGTACTGGTCCATATAGCATCGATATAAATATCACTTGGATTGGTGGCAATTAAGAAATAATCACCAGCAGGCATACCAGCGATGCTGTAATTACCAGTAGCATCAGTTTGAGCAAAACCCCTGAATCCTTGGTAATCGATGGTAACTAAACTCAGATTAATATCTGGCACGAAACCACCACCAGCGGTCACTTGCCCTGAAACGGAAGCACCTACTTCCAACGCCATATTTACACCTGTTCGATTTTCACCATCACTCAAAGTAATGGTATTGTTAACAACAGGGCTACATATATAACACTGTTCAGTGCCCGCTGAAGACCACATGGCATTAATATAAACATCACTGCTGTTATTGGCCACCATATAGTAATCACCGGGGGCTAAATCAGGAAAACTAAAAGCACCTGTTGCATCAGTAAGCACACTAAAACCAAAACCTTGTGGATCTAATGTAAACAGGGTTAATTGAATATCTGCTTGACCTACACCACTGACTTCAACAGTCCCAGCCACACTAGCCGTGCCTGCAGGACCACTTTTGAGTGTTGCTTCTTTCTGCTCACGTTGCTCACTTAATTCCAGGGCATTTAAAGTGGCCATCTTTTGGCCATATTCAAAATTCAAGATGTGACCTTCAGCCAACTGCTCTTGCAGAACAGCTCTTTGAACATCAATCAGGTTTTCTTTGGCAGAAACAGACGCACCTGTAAAAAGCCAAATTAAAGTAAATATAATATTTCTCATCATTATTTCCTCAGAATCACACTTTAAAGATCTAATTATAATACTTTGAGATTCGACAACATGCTGCTTAAAAATGATTTTTTTGTTATTTTTGCCCATTTGGTGATGAATTTCACAGTTTTTGAATATTAATTAGTTAAAACACAACAAATGCCACACCTACTTTTACCGCTTTCAAATACTCAATAAAGCATCCAATTAACAAGTAAGTTGGTAATTATAAAAAATACAGAACCTTCAATCATCTCAACATAAGATCAAAAACTAAATACTTTATTCAAAACCAGATTTAAAAATAAGATCAGCAAATAAATTGAGATCATCATCTGAATTATTAGTTGGGTTCGCATCTGCTTGCAAGTCGCTGGTTGTTGCAGTCGCTTGGTAATAAACCTCAACAAACGGCTCTGAAGTTATTGTGGCAGTCACTGTGTAAGATAATGAACTGGCAGCAGGAATACTGAATGTATCATTAATGCCACCCGTTCCAGATGCTGAGCAAGTTGCACTGCCAAATGTTTTACAGATCCAATTACTGGCAACCACTTCAGGCGGTAAAACATCCGCCATAACAGCATCAACCACCTCATTGGCACCAATATTAACTACATTAATGTCATATTGAACCACCGCACCCGGTGCAACCTCTGTTTCTGAATTGATTATGGACACAACTATATCAACATCATTGCCACAAGTAGGACTCAACCCACCATCAAAGATGGTCCAACCGTCATTGTTGATCATATTGTCTCTCGCATCTTGGGCACCTTGAAAACAAAATGTAGAATTACCAGCCCCGAAAGTTACACCATGCTGTAAATCTTGGTTATTCCAATCAAATAACAATAAATCATAATTCTGAGTAGATAAACCTGCACCATCAAACATCAATGAAAAATCAGCAACATGGCTGACATTCCAATCACTTATGTCTTGATCAAATGAGGCGGTTTGGGCAAACATTTGCGACATGTCATCCACAGAACTGGTGTCCCATGAACTGATGTCTTCATTAAATTGGGTGTTTTTAAACATGGATCTCATGTTATCTTTACCAGCTGTATCCCAAACCCAGTTTCCTGTTCCTTTACCTATTGAGATCGCATCTTTGAACATCAGAAAATAACCCCCTCCGTCTTCAACCAACGGTGTATCAGAAGCATTAATAGTTAGATTTGAAGCTCCAGTGAATGACAGGGCCATGGTTTCAAAACGACGAGTTCCCCATTGATCAACAGATAATATTTTTTCTTTATCTCCACTGTCATTAAAAAATATTCTTGGGAATACCCCTTTTATTCTGATTGAATATGTCCCTGCAACACCATAATCATGTGTTGCACTGCCCATATAATCAGTTGATTCGTCTGAATCATCAAAGTCTCCATCGCCATTCCAATCAACCCGATAAAAATAAACTTCATCGTCTTTGGCTGGAATCGTGATCGATGTAGAGTTGGAAGAGCCAGGGTTATCGGTTTTCCAGGTAGTAGTAAATGCGCCTTCATCACAAAGACCACCGTCGACAATGCTTAAAGAGTCTTGCAAAGCCAAGCTTAAACGAGCTACCCGAGCATCATGAGAACAATATTTCGAGTTACCGCCATCAAAACTCAAAACATTATTAATATTTTGATCAGCCCAACTGACCAATAGCGCATCATAATTAGAGGTAGACAAGGTAACCAAAGAAAACATCTGAGAAAAGTCAGTGACGTTTTCAATATCCCAATCAGCCAAGTTTTGATTAAAGTCATATGCCCCCAAAAACATCCGCGACATATTTTCTACCTGAGCAGTATCCCATGAAGATATGTCTTGGTTAAATGAAATCGCATTAAAAAACATTGATTCCATATCGTCCACAGAGGATGTGCTCCAGTTGCTGATATCTTTATTGAAAGAAGTAGCACTATGAAATGTACCATTCATTTTTAATATTTGACTGGTGTTCCAATCCCAATTTCCAGTTTCAGTAACACCTCCTATCGAGCTGGCATTCAAAAACATATTAGTCATGTAGTTTGCCACGGATAAATCAGGTGAATCTGTTGCATTATTGACCAGATTTGACGCACCAGAAAATGCACTGGACATTTGTGCCCATGGATTAGTACCCCATTGGTCTATAGATATAATCTTTTCTTTATCACCACCATTATTAAAATAAATCCTCGGAAAATCACCAAAGATTCTGATGGTGTAAGTTCCAGGTGTTCCAAAGTCATGAGTGATGTCACCAGTAATACCCATTTGGTCAACCACGCCATCATTATCCCAATCCACTGAATAAGAGTAACCTGTACCATTAGTAGGAATGGTTATAGAGCTGTCATTTGAATCACCAGGATTATCAGTTTTCCAGGTAGTAACAAAGTGATCTTCAGGGGCTGCCGCACAATTCAGTGATAACAGCAGCAAAATTAATATTTTTATGACTTTTAACATAATACCTTTTCCATATAACAATAAAAGATACAAACTATAATTATTTCATCATTTCAACCACTGAAAATTTACTGACCATTTGCTGACTATTTATTTCATATACTTAAAAAACATGAAATCAGAAAATTCAAATTCCTCAAATCCAAGTCAATCATATAGAATGTATAAATCACAATTATTCAGTTAGCTTTCAATATCGATGGACTATAAAATCAATGAAATTTCATACAATGCAATAAACGGTATCGTCACTTCAAAGAATGAACAAAAAAAACTGACCAAAATACAAAAAAAATTACTCGACTATTTCATTGAACACCCAAAAAAGATCTTATCCAAACAAACCTTAATGGAAGTAGTCTGGGGCAGAATCATCACCGAAAACTCAGTTGAAAAAACCATTTCCAAGTTAAGAGCTTGTATAGAGGTAGATCCTCTGAACCCAAAAATCATTGTGACTCATTTTGGGCATGGCATCAGTTTTGAAGGCAAAATAAAGCCTGAAAAAAACAAAGCCAGCAACTCATCTAATACAAAGATTTATTTTGCTTTAGCTCTTCTGACAGCAGTATTGGTAGTATTTTTTACTTTAAACAAACAACCTAAAGAAACACAAAACCTACAACAAAGCATTAAAGAGAATCAAAACTTATTGATTCTACCGATGACTTTTTCAGACATCACTTCAAACCAAGTTCAGCAAGCGGGCATGGATGATTTGCTCAAATCAACATTCACCGCATTAAACTCAGAAGGATCAATTTTTTTTGACAATGCCAATTTAACCCACCAACAAGCCATGGAGAAACACTGGCGAATTGATAACGAGCTGGTGGTTTTACAAACCACAATCGAAAAAAATGATGAAACCTATACCGCGGTTTTGGAAATGACCAATGGCTTAGAAACCATCAACAGAACCACCATCGAAGCCGATAGCTTAACCGGGTTAATTAATGACCAAATATCATTTATTTCCGATTATCACGAAGGGGTGCAAACCAATCTTGACTTGGATAAGCATAACCATTCACTGGACAAAATTTACATTCAAGCACTGGGCCAAGTTAAAAATGACAACACCCAACAAGCAACAGCGTTAATTCAGCAAATTTTATCTCAACAAGAAAACCATTACAGAGCGCGGTTAACATTATCAGAACTGTTATTTGCGGATAAAAAATACAATGAAAGTTTGGCACAGCTCAATACTTTGAAACACACACCGTTTTACCAAAACAACAGTTCAGAAATTGAGTTAGGCATAGCTCGAGCCAAATTCGAGCAGAAAGCATTTGATGAATTAATCGAAGACCTCAAAGCTTATCAAACAACCCATCCCAATATCAGTGACCTAAAGAAATCAAAAATCAAGCTACAACTGGCTGATGCATACCAGCAGTTAGGAAACATCAAACAAGCCACTGTTTTATACCAACAGTCACTAAATAACATTAAGGAGCAAACCGGCCCACTTATTTATGCACGCAGTTATTTGGGACAGGCTAAAGTATTGGTCCATATCTCAAATGACGAAAAAGTTTATTCTCTGTTTACAGATGCACTGAAATTTGCCAAACTTGCCGATCATGACCCAACCCAAATTGATGCCTTGAACCAAATGTCCAGGGTCATGTTCTACCGCAACGAATGGCAAGAAGGTATTAAGTTAAAAAAACAAGCCATTGAATTAATTCAACTCAGCAATGACAAAAGTCAAATGGCCAGTAATTTGGCATCACTTAATTCATATTTAATGGAACGTGGCTTATTCAGTGAGGTGAAAAAGGCCAATGCGCAATTGGGTGACCTTGCCGTTGAATTAAACTCGCAATCTTACCAACTACAACACATGCACTACGACATTGTGGTGGCATTGAATGTATTTGAATTTGATTATGCCAAACAACAAATTCAAGACCAATTTGAATTGGCAAAACAAGCCAAAAACCACGGTATGATGCTCAACAACTCTTTTTTACACTTAGAATATTTTTTAGCAACGGAAGACACCGATGATTTCATGGCAATTTGGAATCAACGAACTGCCATGATTAAAGATTTAGGTTTCGATAGGTTTCAAATATATATGGATTTATACCTGGCCAGATATCATCACATGGAAAACAATGATGCAACTGCCATGAAACTGATCAACCAGGTTTCAAATCAATCCCTAAAGAGCCAAGATTTTAAATTTTATGTTGAGGCGCAGAACCACTTGGCGAAAATACACATGAAAAACAACCCCCAGCTGGCACTTGACACCCTGCTGAATTTGGAACAATATAAACCCAACCCAAACCCTTACCTAGAACTCAAGGCCATTGCGCTAAACTTACTAGGCAGAGAGGTCGAAGCCCTTAACTTATTGAACCAAGCTAAAATAATATTCAATGAAGCATGGAAGGCTGAAAACCAAGCACT
>CAZVZJ010000106.1:144-5825 GCA_964631055.1 uncultured Marinicella sp. | reverse complement strand
CCAGCATCTAGCAGCATATTGAGTTGTTGAGTTTCATTTTTGTTATTGAAATCAGTATATAAATAGGCCAATGAAATTTTATCCCAAGCGCCGATACCCACATCATAAGCATCACTTAAATCTATGTTTCCTTGTGAATTGATTGTTACTAAAGGGTGAGGGTAGTCCATCACTGAAGCACGGTCCTTACTGCTGGAATAGAAGTTGTGTATTAAGCCCAAGGTATGACCTACTTCATGAGCTGACAATTGTCGCAATCTTGCTAAGGCCATGTTTTCTATTTCTTGCTCAATTTGAACAGTGTCTTGTTGGTCGTCATAGGGGGACAGTAACCCTTGAGCTATCAGCATGTCTTGTCTCACTCGAAGTGACCCTAAAGTGACATGGCCTTTGAGTATTTCACCACTGCGAGGATCGACTATGCTGTAGCCATAAGACCAACCACGTGTGGATCGATGTACCCATTGAATGGTGTTGTAGCGCATGTCCAAAGGGTCTGCATCATCGGGTAACATTTGAACTTGAAAAGCATTGGAGAAGCCAGCAGCTGCAAAAGCTTCTTTCCACCATTTGGCACCATCCAATAATGCAGAACGAACAGGTTCTGGCGTACCTGGATCTAAGTAATATACTATTGGCTTAATTGGGTCACTGATGGCAGCAGAGCGGTCTTTTTTTTCTAAACGATGGCGAATGACCCATTGTTTATTCATGTTTTCCCCTAATGGTGCCGCATAGTCTTTAAAGGTGATTGGAATGGCTCCTGATCGAGGGTCAAATGCTCTTGGTTGGTAAGGTACTTCAGGCAGCTTCACTAGAGAGTGATGTGTTTTGAGGCTGATGATGTCGTTGTTTGGTGTCACAGAGCTTACATGCTGGCCGGGCTTTTTACCTTGTAAAGTGATTAATGCTTCAAATTCAGTGTTTTTAGGAAAGTTTTTGGTGTAAGTCATATCTATCGCTGAGCGATTTTTGTCGACACTGAATTGGCCTTCTTTCATCAAGTCTAAACGCTCAGACACACCTTGGGAGTCACGCAGCAGAAAATCAGTCCAATCTACCAACACCGACTGACCTTCATGAGCCACAATTGCGCCGCCCCATAAAATCGACTGTGCAAAGCCATCTTCTACCGCTTGACGTTCAGCTGGGTTGTCAGAGATGGCACGAAAGGATTGGTTGGGCTCAATCATCATGACTTTATTACCAAGTCGTTTAAACTGGACTAAAGAATAACCGCCAATTTGGCCACGGTCTAAGCCAATGTCATTAGAACCAACACCAGACCTGAGGTAATAGGCATAAAGTAAGTCTTGATTGAATTGATCGATTTGTAGATAAACCTTACCAGTAGAATTATCCCAATAAAAATCAATAAAGCCTTCTTTAAACTCCATGGTTTTTGTGAAGCTTTTGATGTCTTTAGGTTGATCTGGTGGATTGCTGTCTTCAGCGACGGCAATGAAACTGAACCATAAAAAAATAACTGCAGTAATGTATTGATGCATAAAACCCTCAGTGGTGATCATTCAGAGGCTGTTATTGTGCCAAGTGAAGTGCAAAAAGTCACTGATAAAATGGATACATGTTTTTGGTCACTTCGGCTCCGCTCAGTGAACGATGTGGCTTTTTATTAAAATGATGTAACTAGTCGAGTAGATTATCATAGGTGTCGTTGGCTGAGCGGAGCCGAAGCCGTTTCTCTAACAGTAGAAAAGTATTTACAGATCAAACACATTGTATTAACTTTTAATACTGGAATAAACAATCACACTGTTTGATTCACTCAGGTGTTCATACCACTGACGGCATAAACAAGTATTGAGTATAATGCGTCCCATGAAAATAGAATCCATGTTGAAAGAACGTTCAGGTGGACAGTGTGAGCTGTGTCAGTCTGATATTGATTTACAAATTTGCCAAGTAGAGCCAGTTGAACAAGTGGATGTTGATACTTGTGCCTACGTATGTGGTACATGTCAGGCACAAATACTTGATAAAGAGCGAACAGAGGTTAATCATTGGCGTTGTTTGAATGACAGTATGTGGAGTGAAGTTCCAGCCGTTAAAGTTCTGGCTTGGCGAATGTTAACACGACTATCGGCCGAAGGCTGGCCGCAAGCTTTAATAGATATGATGTATTTAACAGATGATGAGCTTAAATGGGCAAAATCCACAGGAGAAGGTGCTGAAGAAGTATTTCATTGTGATTGTCATGGTGCCAAATTGGAAGCAGGGGATACGGTCACCTTAGTTAAGGATTTGAAAGTTAAAGGTGGCGGTTTCACTGCTAAACAGGGTACAGCCGTCAGAAATATTGCATTGGTAGCCGATAATCCCAAGCACATTGAAGGAAAGGTCGAAAACCAGAGAATTGTTATTTTAACTGAATATGTGAAAAGATCTCATTGATGATCGCGTATCTGAAGCTCGAATTGTTTTACTGCTCATGACCAGATAAATTCTGACAATAAATAATGAATTTGAACAACAAAAATTTTAATCAAATTACAGTTAATTTATAACTTTCCAATCCAAGGTTTTTGTTGTGGAATGTATTGCTTTTCCAGGTGTTAGGTAAAATTCTTTCCTATACCTGTTATTGAACCTAGTTAACAAATTTCAAATTTAAGTGATGTTAGAATTTAACGCAATGTTTGATTAAATAATAGTACCTATGTTTGTGTCAAAATGTTTAACGTTGCTACTTGTTACATGTGGGTTTTGCCTTCAGGCCGCAGATTATCATGTGGATGAGAACCCACCTTACCAAAGCATTGGAGATGTGCCATGGGCAACCATAAGTGCTGGTGACCGAGTATTTATTCACTGGCAAGCAACCCCTTACAATGAAAAATGGGTGATTAATGGCGTAGGAACTGAAGAGAATCCAATTCATGTGATTGGTGTAAATGGACCACAAGGTCAGCAAGCTGTGATCGATGGCAGTGGTGCCACAACCGTACCCGGGGTAAACTTTTGGAATGAACGAAGAGGGTTGATCAAAATTGGTGGTTCCAATATGCCCAATAATGATATTCCTCAGCACATCATCATTGAAAATCTTGATATCAGATCAGCCAGACCCCCGTTTGAATTCACCAATGATAACAGTGTTACAGAAGCATACAGTAACAATGCTGCCAGCGTTTATGTGGAAATAGGGCAGCACATCACGATCCGCAATAATACCATCAGAGATTCAGGTAATGGCATATTCATTGGTGCCAATCAGGGTCAAACACAAGACATTTTGATACAAGCTAATCATATTTACGACAATGGGGTTGAAGGTCGCATTTTTGAGCACAATACTTATACAGCAGCGATCGGGATTGTCTATGAAGGCAATCGTTTTGGACCATTGCGTGACGGTGCGTTAGGAAATAATTTGAAAGACCGGTCAGCTGGGTTGGTGGTCAGGTATAACTGGATTGAAGATGGTAACAGACAACTGGACTTGGTTGATGCCGAAGACTCAAGTGTATTGGTTAATCATCCCAGTTACAACACCACCCATGTATATGGTAATGTATTGATGGAATCAGATGGTCAGGGTAACTCTCAAATAGTTCACTATGGTGGTGACAGTGGTACTTTGGCTGACTACCGCAAAGGCGATTTATATTTCTATAATAACACCATCATCAGCACCCGCTCAGGAAACACAACCTTGTTACGTTTATCAACCAATGATGAAACTGCTCATGTATTTAACAATGTTTATTTTGGTTCTGGAAGTGGCAGTTTATTGGCTCTAATTGACAATGATGGCGAGGTTAATTTGCAGCATAATTGGTTGAAGTCAGGGTGGCAGAATTGTCATTGTAGTCCAAATGGCAATGTTTTAGATTTAGGTAATAACATATCCGGAGTTGATCCTGGTTTTAACGATTTAAATACGCAAAACTGGCAACCTACGGCAGTTTCAGCTTTACTCAACAATGGCATGTCACCAATGATTGAAGTGTTACCTGAATATGCAGTATCTAAACAATACAAACAACATCAATCCATTGAGCGACGACCTACTGCAGGCGCTTTAGATATAGGTGCATTTGAGTTTTGTGATGTAATAGGCTGTGATAATATATTTATTGATGGTTTTGAATGATGTTATTGTTTTAAATATTGATCTGGTTGGAGGGTTCCAAGAACAAAGATTATTGATAGATAAAACATGCCACTCAGCTTTGATTAATACGCAAGATTGCGGATCACTTTTTATACCAAATTGTTATACAGTATTGCTTTTAGAAAAATAATCAAACGCATAATCGTGTATCAAATTAAAATTGATGAATTGACTGGATCAGCAATTAAAAGCCTCTTGATCGAACACCAAAAGCGCATGGAAGAAACTTCTCCTCCTGAAAGTCGGCATGTTTTAGATATTAAAGCACTACAACAATCCAATATTACTTTTTGGTCAATGTGGGATGCCACTAAATTACTAGGCTGTGTTGCGCTGAAAGAATTGAGTAACAGTATGGGTGAAATTAAATCAATGAAAATTGTACCTCATTTCACCTGCAAAGGAATCGGTTCTCAATTACTAGAATTTGTGATTAAGCAGGCTAAGGAGAGAGGGTATACTCAATTAAATTTAGAAACAGGCTCAATGGCATATTTTAAACCAGCCAGAAATTTATACCGAAAATATGGGTTCGTGACTTGTGAACCCTTTGCAGACTACAGGAAAGACGGGAATAATGTTTTTTTTCAATTAAATTTACAGTAAAAGCCACTTGGTAGATTTCTGATTTTTTTTTGTTTCTTGAATATATTGATTTGGCAATTGCAAAAAAATATCGTTATTTCTTGGGGGAGTTAAACTGAGTTTGATGAATGATATAAGAAATAGCTTGAATATTTACTTATAATCAAATTAAATAAAGGATAGAGTGTACCAATATTATCACGCTTGACGATTTCTGCTTTTTACACACACTTTTACACACTTTAAAAGTAGAAAACGGTACACTCTTCTGACATACACACAAATGTCATAACCTATTCTGATTCAATTTAAAATTTCAAATTCAAACCAGATTTTTCACACAATTTAATTGTACATATTAAATATAAAATAACTATAACTTAATTCTGCGATAAAAATTACCGCAAATAAAAGCGGTAATATTACTAGGCATAAGCCCGATTATTTTCAACTGTTGCCGTAATCTATTTATATAGTTTACAAAAAAATATATATAATTTGAGCCAATGGTTTTAGGGAAAACAGGAAATATCAAATCTGTACTTTTAAAATGACTCATTTTAGAAAAAGCTTACAAAATGTGACGATTTTTGACTCTTTAAGATATCTGACACAAGAATTTAAATGTTTTTGTCTAAAGTTGGTAATATATACAAATATGTAAAATAATTTCTTGAAAATTAACTTCGATTATATTTAAATTAGGTTATAGGGCGTGCTGATTTATCATAGCTGATGGTCTCTACTTTCACACACTTTCACACACTAAATTAAGTAGAAAAATGTGCGCTCTATATTTTCTTTTAAAGTCCTACCTTATTCGAAAAGCTCAACTTTGACGAACCTTTCATTATAAGGTGTTTTTCATTTATAGCTGATTGGTCTCTACTTTCACACACTTTTTACTTCACACACTTTTTACTTCACACACTTTTTACTTCACACACTTTTTACTTCACAC
>CAZVZJ010000105.1:0-5836 GCA_964631055.1 uncultured Marinicella sp. | reverse complement strand
TAGGGTGTTCTAAACTGGCTAGAATCCTCCGCTCAATGTCAAACCTAAGCTGTGATTGTTCATCCATGGCACCTTGATTCAATACTTTGATCGCCACTTCTTGGATCACCTCGTCATTCCTTTGCGCCAAATAGACTTGTCCCATGCCACCACTGCCAATGGCTTTGATGATGGTGTATTTACCAAAACCATCTCCGGACTTTAACAAGGATTCATTCAATAATGTGCTGGCCGCAGACTTAACTGGTGTGATGGTTTGATTTTGAGATGAAAGGTAAACCTCGAACATTTCTTGAACATATAGTTTTAGCTCAGAATTATTCTTGCATAATTGATCCAACTGAATATTCCAGTTACTTTCTGGAAACTCAACCAATTTATTGAATATTGCTTTGATTTCCTGCCAATCATCTTTCGTTAATTTGTTTTTTTCTTTCATTATCTACTTAATGATATTTTAGCGATTATTTTATCCAGTTATTTTAATTCTGGTTTGAATATCCAAACTCTGATGTAATTCTAAGTAATCAGGGATCTGTTGCCTTGTCAAGACATTGATTGAATGACAACCAGTTGATCTTATACTCAGGTCATATTCCAAACCAACATAACAACAAAAACAATCATTTTTTTTAAACAAAAAAAAGTGCGGATAAACCGCACTTTTTAAAACTTAGTTCAAACCAATTTATGGGGCTGCAGCCTCAAAACCATTGGCAAAAATAAGGTCTGAAGGACCAACAATCATAGTGACAGGAATCGAAATGAGACTGTTGTCAAAGTCATCATTTTCAATGCATACAGCAGCACGGTAAGTACCTTCTGCCAACCCGGTTGAGTCCAAACTGACTGTAACATCAACATCAGCACCTGGGCCGGTAGCATCTGATGTGAGAGATGCAGATAACCATGGAGCTCCACATGTCAATTCATTACTGAGTGTTACATTCAGAGCAGCTACATCAGTCAGTTCTTCCCAGTCAGTAGCACCACCTAGAAGACCGTTAGGATCGATTCTAAAGACATTACCTGGAGAAACATCTTCACCCTGTGTCCAGAAGAAAATATTGTTGTTCAATACTGTTGGATATACCAAAACCCAATATTGACCTGCTGGTAATTCAAGACCAACACCATTAGCCGCCAATATATCAACCCCAACGAAACCAGAACCACCATCTAAATCTAGACTTGGGTCACCAACTGGTAAAGTTAGACTAAATACATCACTATCAAGGCCATCTTCTGGGTGCCCAGCAGGAACTCCACCAGCATCAGCATATATGGTAACAGTCACTTCGGAAGCATCATCTAATAAATTACCACCTCCATTTGACACACCTGAAATACTGACATTTTCAATTACACTGCCTTCGGTAACATTAAACGAATCAGCAGGGTAAATACCGCCGCCACCGAATGCATTCAATATACCTGTCAACTGTTGGGGTCCTGGCGCTGCAGGTTGGTTGAGCGTAAAATTATCAGCTGATCCAGTATCAAGAATGTTCCAATTTAAATCAGCAACTAATCCAGAATTATTGATATTAACAGTTACATCAGCACTTTCACCTGAAGACAATTCTTCATTGATCGAGGCTGGTGTAGTTCCGATAATAGGCTGATCTGGGAAGCCAATGATGACTAACGGTAAGTGCAGCTCAGGTGGGGGGTTATTATCCAATTCTTGAATATTTAATGTAGCTGACACCAAGTCACCTATATCACCAACAGCTGAATCACCTACACAAACCATCCAATCACCATTGGCAGAACCTACACCTAGTTCAGCTAGTGTTGAAGGAGGAGCTGGCTCTGAATCTGGACTCGGAGCATATTCACAAACCGCATCATCTCTACAAACCGCTTGGTCTCCGAATAAGGCACTCCCCATGCCTTCAGCAGAGGCTAAAGCACCATCAATAAATGTAATAGGAAAAGCTGAATCAAAATCTGTAGAACCACCTTGAGGCGTATTCAATGTAGTTAAAATATCACCGTTAGGGTTTACTAACTTAACTGTCAAATCACCTATCCAAGTATGATTAATACCTACTTCTAAAGTCGCTGTAAATGATGAAGATGATACACCTGAAACTGATATGGTTTCACATACCATACCGTCCAATGAACCACCAGTAAAAGTATTATCAGGTATCGCAACATTTGGTTCAATAGTCGTAGATATTTGAGCGTCGGTAGCTGTAATCAGCAATTCCCCAAAACTGGTTTCACCAATCGGCGAAGCTGAACCATCAATAGTAACCTCTAAGGTAACTTGTTGGCCTGGCATAACTGTGAAATTAGCTGGTGAAACAACGCCAGTTAAACCGGTCACGGTTGCATCATACGTTTTCGGGGCTGACGAAACACTCCTGAATGTTCTTTCAAATACACAATCAGCCTCACAATTATCATTTTTATAACTGGCTAGATTCAACTCTTTTGGGTCACCGCCATTGGCCGGATCAGCCAGTAAGAAGTCAAAAGCAGTCTCATCCAGTACCAATCCAGTAGAGGATGCTAAATCAACTTGAATTCGACCAGCACCTCGATCAAATGGATCCGCAGGAGTCATTCCATCTTCTTTGGTTACACCAGCAGTGACTGAAGTCATCATCAATGCCGATTTAATTTCAGGCACCGACCAAGTTGGTTGCAGTTCTTTTAACAAAGCTGCTGCACCCGCGTTGTGCGGCGAAGACATAGAAGTTCCAGAAATGATGCCGTACTCTTCATCTGCAGAAGTTGGAATAACCTCACTGTCTGCAAATGCAGCCAATATGCTTACACCAGGTGCAGTTACGTCAGGTTTATTAACCTCGAATGGACTCGGGCCACGTGAACTGAATCCAGCCATTGAATCAGCCAAGCCTAGAGAGTTGGTTGATGTCATTGCTGAGACTGCGACTGTTCCCGTTCCAGGATTTGCATTAATGTGCGCAACCAAAGCCATACCATCAGATAATGAAATCATAACAGATGGAATAGTTGTTGCCTCTAAAGCGCCCATCACAATTGGCTCTCCAGCAGCATTATTATGTACAATTACACCAGTCGCACCAGCTGCTGAAGCGTTATTTACCTTATCAGCAAATGAACATGCACCACGAGAAATGACCGCGATTAAGCCATCAAAAGAAGATGCTGGAAAAGCGGCACAACCTTCAACATTGGTTGCATCAATATTTTCAGAGTACTGCATGGTTCCAGTCATATCTGCCACCATAGCGGGTCCAGAACCCTGTATTGCTAAGACACCAGTTAATTCTATTGGAACTGGATCAGGGCCTGTAACATTCAAGTCATTAGAAAATCTACGATTATGAGTTGATGCACCAACAGTCGAAGTCCAAGGCTGTAAATGTCCCAAAGTTGCGGGGCCGGGGCCTGAGTTACCTGCTGAAGCAGAGACGAATACACCATTATCGGTTGCTGCAAGGAAAGATTGTGATAAGGCCTCAGTCCATGGCGAGCCTCCGCCACCAATTGAATAGTTGACCACATCTACCACGCCGTCAGCGACAATTTGATCAATAGATGCCAGAGTAGAAACAAATGGACATAACCCACGACCATCAGCAGACGTGTAACAAGCATCATAAACCACAATATTGGCATGTCTGGCAACACCGCTTATTTCTATGTTATCTACACCATTGGCACTGGCAGTTAATACCATATTACCACCAGCTGTAGAAGCGGTGTGTGTACCATGACCATTTTCATCTTCTGGCCCTGGAACATCAGTTCCATCTACAGGTACTACATCATCAACAAAATCATACCCACCGATCAGTTTATCATTACAGGTGTAATCTGCATCAAATTGTTCTGTATTGGTTGGGTCACAAGCGCCCAAAAATGTGCCAGCGCCCAGTGGATTGGTATGGTCATAACCATCACCACCCACATCAGCAAAAGAAGGGTGGTCAAAATTAGCACCTGAATCGATGATACCAAGCACCACACCTTCACCAAATGCTGTACCAGTTGAAGGTGCATTACCTTCCCAAACATTATTAGCTCCTATTAAAGTAGGACCTGCATCTGTATCTAAAAAATATTCTCTATCTAATTCGAGATGCTTAACATCTGACCTATTCGAAATTAAAGCAACTTCATCTGAAGATAAATATAAAGCCATACCATTAACTGCGAATTGATAAGTTTGAATGGCACTGACCGAACGGCCAAACTGTGAGCTTAATTCACTTAAAAAGCTAGCTTGTTGTGCTTCCAGTGTATTTACATAAGCTCTTACTGCCGAAGATTTTACATCAATTTTATGATTGGCCAGCCTAGGAATAGCAGCCATTTCTCCATTACCATCATAACGAGCTACAGAAGGTTGTTTAAATTGTATAATGTATCTTCTCTGACCTGCTGCATTAGCAGCTGGCAAGATGTAATTACTACTCTCAGCTCCATGAGACAGCGTTGCAATTGCATCGGTAGCTTTTATATCCTGAACGACAGCTTTAGCATCATGCGACAGGCCCGCCAGATAAACAGCTGACATCAAAGATGCTGTAATCAAGGGATTGAATTTTGATTTGGACATTTTTATGGTCTCTCCTACTTTTTTTAAAAAAATTAAATACAAAACCGATGGCTTTGTATGGCCAAAATGGGTTGTGCGTCTTGACTATTTCACACTTTTAACTAAATACCACACACACATTTTGAGCAAAGATCCTACAGAAGGATATTCACAAAATCAAGCAACATTGAAATTAAATTATTAATTGCAAGTTTTTTTGTAATTTTTTACAAATTCTTACAATTTGGTTCTCCGTGAATGTTTAGGGATTTTGAGTTGTATTTTCAAATTTCCAGATAAGATCCGACATGTTAGAATGCGGTTATGAAACGCCACCTCATCATAATTATCCTTATGCTAAAACTGCTGAACACAGCTGTTAAAGCCAATAAAGAAGATGACGCCTTGGAACATATTTATGACGGTGTGGACTACCGCTGGTATTGGAATACCAACATAGGTATCGTGGTTCCTGATGATGACATTCGCTTGAATGAAGCTCAGGTTTTAGATCTGAGGGTAGGTAAACATTACAATGAAAATTGGGCAATGGAATTTGAAGTGATGCGCGATGAATATGATTTTGATATCGATTTTGATTTAAAACATTATTCAGCTGCATTCAATTTCATTTATACCAATCACGACCCATTGTGGAAACCTTACTTTTTAGTGGGCGTAGGTGGTATCTATTCGGACTCCAGATTTCCTGACACACAAGAAACTGATTTAATCATCAACTTAGCAGTGGGTGGCTCATGGTACTTTACTGGTAATGGTGTAAGAATTCGAGCTGAGGCCAGATCAAGGTTGGATACCAATGATTCTGATCTGCCGGGACAAGATGGCTTTGGAGATGGGCAGTTCACCATAGGGATTTTAGTTCCAATTGGAGATTGATTTTCTAGGTTATTGAGCCAATTACTATTCGACTCCGTTAGTATTGAACTAAGTCGAAATGCTCAGTGTGCGAGCCTTAAGATGATTGTGTTTGTTAGAGGTGACTCACTTCGGCTCCGCTCAGTGCGCGCACTTAAGTCGGCTCCGTTTGTATTGAGCGAAGTCGAAATGCTCAGTGCGCGGTTATGGCCACTCTTTAAAATACCTTTTAGAAAAACGGCAAAATCCAGCCACTGCGCTTTTTATATGCCAACCAACCTGGATGGCGAGACAGGCTTTTTTCTTTGGCAACCATATTCGGCACAAATACCAAGAGCCAAACAACCGCCAATATTACCGCAGCCAGCCAATGCCAAGCCAACAAACCAAAAGAGCCATAAATCATCATTTCAC
>CAZVZJ010000104.1:0-5952 GCA_964631055.1 uncultured Marinicella sp. | reverse complement strand
GTTCGAGCGAGGCTAATTCCACTTCAACCTCCAAAACCATCTTCTGATCAAGCTTGAATGATTTGAGTGTTTCTAATTCTGCTTTACTTTCATCAAAATCACCTTTTGTACTGAAGGACTTGGCCAATTCAAGGCGCGCTAAGTGGAAATCACTGCGTTCATTTAAAACAATGTTAAAATAATCTATCGCTTTTGAGTGGTTACCTTGTTGAGCTTCTGCTAAACCACGCATATAGCTTTCAATCAAATATACGTTTGGGGGCAAAGAAGACTTCAACACTTTACTTAAAGGTTGTTGCGTATTTTCTAGGTTGACCCATTCTGCCGCTTGTATAAGGACATCGCTTAATCTATCCGATGAAAAAACTTGCTTCAAGGTGCCGTTCTGACCCTTGATCATTTCAACTGTTAAAACAAACTGGCTATCTTTTTGACTCAAATTTGTGGTTACTAAATTTAAATCAGGATTTAATTGCCATAATTTTTGAGCTGTTTGATGTTTTTCTTTAGCAGTTGAATATCTATCTAAATTGACTACATCGCTGTTTTCTGAAAATTTAAGCAAACGATTCAGCAACATCGCCGTTGCTGGAGCAAAATGTTCAGTTAGTTCATTGTCTTTATCATTGGACAATATAATCAGGCGATTAGGGGAGTTTGTAAATCCCTTGGTGTTTTTCTGCCAGTACATAAGTGCGATAAAAATTAATGAGGCCAAAGGAACGATGGCCCACCATTTGTTCATTGCCCATGCTTTTTTATGGCTGCTCTTTTCAGTTGGTACGATACTTTGATTCAGTTGAAAACCTTTGCTGCGAATGGTTTTGATCACTTCACCATCAGGTTTAATTTCTTTATAAGATTGGCGAATGTGTTGTATCACTTGAAAAACAGCATTTTCAGTGACAATGCGACCCCAAACCTTTTCCATTAACTCATCATAGTTAATTAACTTATTGGGATTCTCTATGAAGTAATTAAGTACACGTGTCCCCAAACCACTTAACATGACAGTATTGCCTTGGTACCTCAATTCACCTAAAGTACTTTCGTATTCTATCGAATCCAAAAAATATATCATGGGGGACAAATTAATTTTTATAAACGATCATTGTACTGTAATTATAGACATGATCGAGCTTCAATTAATCAAGATGTTTTTCTCTGAAATATATAGGTCGTTGTTACTTTATAGCTACTTCATTAAACTAACAGGGCCATCACTTAAGTACTTAAACCATCGCTTACCTTTGTTTCTCCAAGGTGGGTTTATGCGATTATTCCCAGCAGTGAACAACTTCTAGTGATATTTGTCTGGGTCTAGTAAACTCGCTTCTTTCCACAACCAAATTTGATCTTGAGATTTGGAAGTAAGTCTAATTCTTTGAATACATAGGCCTTTATAGATCTGGCCCAAATTGTCAACTTCAAAATAGATCACCGTTGAATGCTCTTTTACTTCTTTGGTATGCCTGATCGAGCGTGTACTACCACCCACAGGACATGTTAAGCGTGTAAAACGTGGCATTGAATCAACTATGTACTCATGACAGACACAGCCTTATCCCATTCTCCTGGTTCTAAGTATATATCCTATTTAATCAGCACAGATTCAAGCATAGGATGACAGTTGATGGTGATCATAATGACGCGCTTCAATTGCTCAGCTATTCAAAACCGAAACAAGATGCCAGTGGGGCTGTGATTTGCATGGTCTCACTCGCTTGGTTAAATTTTTCAATTTGTAGTCGTGTTGAGTTATTGATCAGCAATACTTCACTGGTATCGGTGCCTACTGTCTGTGGCCCAGGTAGTCCGTTGGTTTCTTCTAAGAAACCGCGACCAGGAATAGGTGAAAATACCTGATTGGTGGAAGAGCGGTTGGGGCCGAAACCGGATGCTGCAGTGAAATTGTCATACACGTACCATGTAGGTGTTGCCAGATCATCATCGTCCAATAAATTGAACTCAACACCTGCTGCATCAACAGTCTTGATGTAAGTGAAATCCGCGCCAAACAAATTCTCTTGTCCATCACGTCCAAAAACCAAGTTCAAGCGACCTTCAAATGGTTCTGTGGCGGTTAATAACGGTTGCGAATTAATATCACAGTATAAGTTTAATTGTTGCCCACCAGGAATCAGTCGAGACAATTCTATCTGTTTGGTGACTCCATTGAATGGGTTGTTATCAAATGCCACTGGGTCATAAAAGCTTGAATCACCGATGCTTTCTTGTAGCTTAACTTTAGCTGTTTCAGTAAAATCAAATTCATATTGCAGTTGGCTTTCAAGCAAACTCTCTTGATCATCAGAAAGCCGTGTTTTGGTGGCTATCCCGATGGCCAATAACTCTTGGCCAGAGTCATTCAGATTGCCAGTTGGCATGTAAATAGGAAGTTCATATGAATTGCTTTGACTGGGTATTGCTGCTTGCATGACCAGCCAAATTGGTAAGCCATCAGGGGTGTAAGTAAACATCACACTGTTATCAATGCGTATCGGTATATCGCCACCAGCATTGGTTAATACTGTGGTCAAAATGCCTTGATTTTGGACTGTATCAGAAGCCCAAATGTTGGTTAAAAAATCTGATGGAAAGGCTGAATTAGCGGCTGCTTCATATTCATCTAACACCCACAGCCCACGCCCTTGGGTCGCCACGAATAAGTGTTCATTTTCAATGATGATGTCTATAACAGGGACATTAGGCATGCTTTTTTCATATTTTTCCCAATGGTTGCCGTTATCAACACTGACATAAACGCCGGCATCTGTTCCTGCATACAAAACATCTCCATCTCGATTCAAGGCCACTGCGATGGTGTTAACCGGTATGTCTGGTAAATCACCATCCAGAACCTGCCAATCATTACCGCCATTGTCACTGTACCTGACTTGGTCAGTTCCAAAAGATGAAACCGCCAAATATATCTGTAAATGATCTTCTGGGTGAACAGTGATTTCACGTGTTATGCGTGGCCACCCAGGGATGTTGTCAGCAATTTTTATAAAATTTCTGCCGCCGTCTGCTGATCTTTGAACATTGCCGTCATTGGTTACAGCATAAATATAATTCGGATTTGAAGGAGCCATGACCATACTTCTCACCGCCCCAGAACCTTGGCTTAAATCATCGCTGATGGCTTGCCATGTTTGCCCTTGGTCAAGGCTTTCATGAATTCTTTCGGTGGCATATAACAGACGTTGAGGATTGAGTGGATCTAACAAGTGAACACCATAAAAGGCGACTCTACCAGTGATTGTTTGTGCTGGGTCTAATCGCGTATACACACCATTTTGGTATTTAAATAAGTTACTCACTCCTTGAAACTCAACAAAGTAACTGTTGCTTTGAGGGTCAACTTGAGTCCAACCACCATCACCGCCCAGTATTCGAAGCCACGATTGTTCAAGGCTTTGATTGGTGTTGGTGCCATTGTCCTGAGTACCACCAATGATGGCATTATTATCGGTTAAATTGAGTGATAAGCCAGCATAGAATTGAACATTAGAGATACCATTATTCAATGTTTCCCAAGACAATCCCATGTTATTACTTCGGTGAACACCACCGTCATCACCCACTAATAGCCGCCCTAAAGAATCCTGTTGGATGTCATGAATATCTACATGTGGTGGCGTGATGTCAGCCCACGTTGATCCTCCGTTGGTAGAAACAATTAAGTTAATACCGCCTAAATAAATAATATCAGGGTTTACAACATCGACTTTAAGTGCAGAAAAATACCAACCAAAGGAGCTGTAAATTTGTGGGGTGGATTGCAGCTGCCAAGACTGACCACTGTCATCACTGCGAAAAACTCCAGCTAAAGATGATCCGCTGCCATTGACTGAAGCACGGTTGGAAAACACTGCATACAATCGACTGGGATCTGATACTGAAATGCTGACAGTTCCTCTGCCAACTTGGCCTAAAAACCCTGCATCACGCAGTGAAACAAATTGCCAAGAATTGCCACCGTTGGTGGTTTTATAAAAACCATTCTCTGCTGAACCAAAAACTCTACCGACTATGGCATGTAATGTATCAGAGTCTTGCGGGTCCATAACCAAGCTACTGACAGATAACGCAGGCAATTGATTCAAATGTGCCCAAGTTACGCCAGCATCAACGGATTTAAATACCCCTACCAAACCATTCTTTTGCGGGTGGTTTTTTGCAGCTACCATCTCTGGAAATCCACCAGCGCGCGTAACCGCCGCATAGACGATGTTACTGTTGTTAGGGTTAATCACTATTTTAGCCACCGAGCGACCGGCAAAAACATCTGCACCCAGAACTGACCAATTCTTACCGCCATCAGTACTTTTTAAAATTCCCAAACCATAACGGCTGTGGTTGGCGTAGTTGCTTTCACCGGTGCCGGCATAGATCACTTGATCATCGCTTGGGTCCATAGCTAAACTACCAATGGCTGTGGTTGGTGCATTATCAGTGATTGAATTCCATGATGAACCGCCATCAATACTTTCCCAGACACCACCATCTGCGGCGGCTGCAAAATAATGATTGTTATCGTTAGGATTGATGGTTAAAGCTGAAATTCTGCCAACATTCTGAGCTGCGACATCAGTGAAGATCCCAATATCTGGATCCACCTGTAAAGGTGAGGGACCAAGGTTTTTATTAATTTGTGAGGTGCCTTGATTGACGCACAACAAAAAAATCAATATTGATAAGCATCTCATTACTCACCTCCTTTCACATGGAAATTCAAAAAGGCGAAATTTTTTGTAGTGATGTGACCTTCATAATTTTCTTTTTTCAGCATCAGCATCCAGTCGCCAGCAAGTGATAGATTAATGACTGCAATGCCACGGTCATCACTCACTACCTTGATTTGCTGTTTTGAACCAATATGAATGGCTTCTAATTGATGACCTTTCAATGCACCAAATTGATGATATAAACGCACAGGAAAATCATTGCCTTTAATCAACAATGAAGCAGAGATCAGTGGTCTAATACTGATTAATGCTGAAGTTTTTTCAGTAAACATTGCTGATTTTTCAGGATCAAGCAGCCATGTTGAATAAATGTTAGTAACTTCAGTTTGCTGATTATTTTGTTGCCAATGAATGGTTAACAATTCATCGCCAGGAGTTTTATATGGAATGTCTATTTTGTTGTTGGTTTGGATAGAATCGATCAGATGTTCATTAGCAATCAGCGAGTTTGATTGCTTGTCCATCAAGAAATTGTGCTGAACATACTTATGGTTGTGCCCTTGGCCTGATATCAATATTGATTTGAGGTTACTGAATTGTAAGGCTGTTGAAGGTCCGCTCTTTGTTGCTGTCGCTGGTTGCACAAATGAGCGTTTTTTAACTTCAGCATTGATGGTCAAATTTAAAGCTGTCATTAATTCTGCTACTGCTTCAATAGACATCGTGCTGCGGGCAAAACTAACCGCTGGTATTAACAACGATGCCAGCAATAAAATCATTTGGATTTGTTTCATATCGGCTTCGACTTCAGAATATATATATCTTACATCTTCTTTCGTACAAGGTCAATTTTTAGCCGCCTCTGTCAGAGAAACAGAGTCTTCAACAACCGAAAAACACCATTCAAAAGTTTTCAATCAAGGCTGACATCCAGACGGTCCAATTAGCCACTTAATAATGCGTTTAATTGCCATGAATTCATTTTGATGGCAGCTGGCCAGATAAAGACTTAGTTGTTATCGGTACGCTGGATATCACCATGAATCGATGCAATGGGCGCGATTGAAAATTAATGTTTTTCAGTCAGGTATGGAAGGCGCTGCCAGTGGTGCTTCATCTTCTTTGGTTTTGACGTGTTTCAATGGTGGTATAACCAACATCAAGCATAACAGTATCACTTTATTAACTTTTATCAGTATTGTTCCCATCAAGATTTAGCTGCGTTGCTTTGATCAACATTATTCACTTTATTTCATTAAGT
>CAZVZJ010000103.1:0-6035 GCA_964631055.1 uncultured Marinicella sp. | reverse complement strand
GTGTCTTTATGGTTTGCCCTCATTGGCTTTCTTACTGGCTGGTTTGATGCTGACTTTATCGCTGCTTTACCTAACCGCCTTAATGGCATACTCAATAATGTGACATTAATGGCTGTGCCTGCCTTTGTTTTCATGGGAGTGGTTTTAGAAAAAGCTAAATTAGCAGAATCGTTACTTCAAAACATGGCGGCACTGCTGGGCAGTAAGAAAGGTGGCCTGGGCTTTGCTTTGTTGATTGTTGGCATGCTCTTAGCCGCCAGTACTGGAATTGTTGGTGCCACTGTTGTAACACTTGGCCTGCTCGCCATGCCTGTGATGCAAAAACACGGCTATGACACCTCTCTTGCTGCAGGGACCATTTGTGCTTCAGGTACTTTAGGACAAATCATTCCACCTTCGATCGTACTGGTTTTATTAGGAGATGTATTGTCTAATGCTTACCAACAGGCTCAATTGAATTTACAAATATTTAATCCAAAAACAGTCTCTGTTCAAGACTTATTCATGGGTGCTTTGATTCCTGGTTTAATGTTGGTGGGTTTATATGCCTTATATTTATTTTGGGTTAAATGGCGACGCCCAGAAGCCATGCCAGCCATTCATTCAGAACAGCCTAAACTAAGCAAAATTTTGAAGTCTTTGTTTCCTCCAATGTTTTTAATCTTGGCTGTTTTAGGTTCTATCATCTCGGGTAAAGCCACGCCAACAGAAGCCGCCTCAGTGGGCTCGATTGGCGCCCTATTATTGGCAGCTTTTAATCAACAGCTCAACATCAATATGATGCGATCTGCACTGAAAGAAACCGTTAAAGTGACCGCCATGGTTTTTATGATATTAATTGGTGCTGCATTGTTTTCATTGGTTTTTAAAGGGTTTCATGGTGATGAAGCAGTTCAGCACTTTCTCACCCACTTACCCGGTGGCAATGGCACGGCTTTAATATTGGTGATGCTGGTTTTGTTTTTACTGGGATTTATTCTGGATTTTATTGAAATCACATTTGTGGTGATTCCTATAGTTGGACCCATATTGTTGATGATGGGTTATGATCCAGTGTGGCTGGGTATAATGATTGCCATCAATTTACAAACCTCTTTTCTCACCCCTCCCTTTGGTTTTGCATTGTTTTATTTACGCGGTGTGGCAGATATCAACACCCGTGATTTATATCGTGGGGTGATGCCTTTTATCTTGTTGCAATTGTTGATGTTACTTTTATTGTTTTACTTTCCGCAGTTGGTGTCAGTTTTTTAACTGATCAGCCGTTTACTATCAGCATACTCATCTGATCTGGTGGTTAAAAAATGGTTTGTCATTGAATTTTCACCCAATCGATATACGATCTTAATTTTAGAAATTTAAAATGTACATAAATCCACCATTTGGAAACAGATTATGTATCAAACACAACTCATTAATTTACTCAGAGAACTTTGTTTGGTCTCCAAACAAAAATTCAACTTCAATCAATTACTCACTGATCCTGATTACAGAAATCATTTTATCGAACTAACCAAACTACAAAACGATGCAAAAATTTCAATACTAACTCAACAAATACAAATCTATGTTGATTTAATTCACCAAGAATCCAACGTTGATTATTTGACTGAAATTAATACTCAACAATCAGTTAGAAAACAACACCATTATAAAACTGCACTGGCATTGTCTTGTTTCTTCTTTATTACCACTTCTCTGATAACCGTTGAAGAAGTTAAACAAATAAGGAAACAACATAAAACCAATCAATTTGAAACTCTTAAGATGCCAACTCTAAAATTAACTGATAACAAATAACCATTGACGATGAGAAATGTGTCAATTTGATGAAGGTTTAATGACAAGCCTCTAAATTTATCCATTAAAAGTCTTATTAAGACGGTTATAATGTGGCACATTTAATCAAAGCAGGTCATCTAATGGGTAATATTATCTCAGACATGCTGGGCAGATCCCCAGTTGAACCATTGCAACAACACATCAAAACCGCTTTTCAAGCAGCGACTTTATTACCGGACCTATTCAAAGCAGCCAACCTCAATGATTGGGTTAAAGTAACTGAAATTGCTGAACACATCAAACAACTGGAAAATGAAGCCGATGACATGAAAAATGACATCAGGGCCAATTTACCTAAAAGCTTATTCATGCCCGTGCCCAGACAAGATTTACTTGAATTGGTCCTGGTTCAAGACAAAGTGGCCAACTTAAGTAAACAAATTTCAAGCATGGTACAAGTACGTAAATTACAAGTCCCAGTTAGTTTATATGATCAATTTATCGAATTTGTTGAACGGTGTGTCGATGCGGCTAAAAAAGCCAAACAAAGCGTCAATGAATTGGACGAGTTATACACCACAGGTTTTCGTGGTGCAGAAGTCAAAATAGTAGAAAAATTGATCGCTAAATTAGATAAAATTGAAACCGAAACTGATGGCATGCAAAACAACTTACAAGCGCATGTTTTCGCCATGGAAAATGATTTACCGCCAGTTGAAGTGATGTTTTTATATAAATTAATTGATATGACAGGTGATGTGGCTGACCAAGCAGAACGCATTGGTAGACGCTTAGAATTGTTATTGGCTAAATAAGGGGAGTACTTATGGAATTTGAATTAACTTATGGTTTAACTTATGTTGTTTTGGCCGCTGTTTTTGGGGGGTTTATGGCCTGGGGCATCGGCGCCAATGATGTAGCCAATGCCATGGCAACCTCGGTTGGATCTAAAGCGATCACCATTAAACAAGCCATCATTATCGCTGCCATTTTTGAATTTGCTGGTGCTGTGCTGGCTGGTGGCGAAGTGACATCGACCATTCGCAAAGGAATTATTGATACCGCATCGGTTGCTGATACACCCGAACTGTTAATTTTTGGAATGTTGGCCTCCTTATTAGCTGCCGGTTGTTGGTTGTTATTGGCTTCTAAGAAAGGCTGGCCAGTATCAACCACGCACTCAATTGTGGGCGCGGTGGTTGGTTTTGCTGCTGTAGGGATTGGTACTGAAGCGATTAAATGGAGCAAGGTTGGCGACATCGTGATGAGCTGGGTGATTACGCCAGTGATTGCTGGTTTCCTGGCATTTTTGATCTTCCAAACGGTTCACCACTTAATTTTAAAACAACAAAACCCACTAGCAAAAGCCAAACGTTATGTACCACTTTATATGTTCATTACAGCGTTTGTATTGACATTAGTTACGATCAAGAAAGGACTGAAACATGTTGGCCTAGAACTTTCTGATATCGAAGCTTATTCTTATGCTGCATTATCAGGGGTTCTGGTCGCAATAATCGGCGCTTTCTTTATCTCTAAAATTAAAGTGGATGAGAAAAAAGAAAAAGATTTTCATTTTTATACAGTGGAGAAAGTATTTGCGGTATTGATGGTGATCACCGCCTCTGGCTTGGCATTTGCGCACGGTTCTAATGATGTTGCGAATGCGATTGGACCTGTCGCCGCAATTGTATCAACGGCTCAAAGTGGTTTTGTTGCTGCTAAAGCTGGGGTACAAACCTGGATTCTGCTATTAGGCGGCATTGGCATTGTTATCGGTTTAGCCACTTATGGCATCAGAGTGATCAGAACCGTGGGGCAGAAAATCACTCACTTAACCCCTTCACGAGGTTTCGCTGCTGAGCTGGCTGCTTCGACCACGATTGTTGTGGCTTCTGGTACAGGTATGCCCATTTCCACCACTCAGACCTTGGTTGGTGCTGTTTTAGGTGTAGGCATGGCCAGAGGTATTTCTGCCATTGATTTAAAAGTGGTGCGTAATATTTTCGCTTCATGGGTCATAACCATTCCAGCTGGTGCCAGTTTATCCATTATTTTCTATTTCTTATTGAAAGCCATATTTGGCTAATGACCAACCAATCAACTATGATGACTAGCCCGTACCATGTTGCGGGCTTTTTTAATTATATTGTTTTATAAAAATATGAACGAAGCTACAAACGATGCTTTGAGCATCACAAAACGTTACTTTAAACTATCTAATGCTGGCGATTTATCGGCCATAGAAGACTTGATCATTGACGATGCAACCTACAGTTCAGCGCATACCGGTTTATATTTTGGTCGTATGGATATCATGGCGATGATGAGCGTATTTTTTGAATCATACCAAAGCCTCAATTGGCAAATCAATTCAATAAAAACGATCAGTGAGTACATCACTGAAGTTCACTTTACATTTAAATGCACCAACCTTTCAGGTTTGGTAACTGAGCGAACTGGCGTTGAGCGGATTGTGGTTGCAAATGGATTGATAAGACACATCGAAGTTCGTTAAATTAATGCTAGCTCAATTGATATTAATAAGGCATTAAAAAGGCGTGAAAAAATCACGCCCTGATACGTTAATTATAACTGGGTATCTACTTAGTCCAACGTTCACCATTAACGCGGATAGAACCTGAGCCATCATCGACCAGTTTAAAATCGCCAGCCAAGGCTTTAACCACAATATCGCCTGAACCATCATCAACCCTGAAGTCACCACCTACTTCTTTGGCCATAATACTGCCCGAACCATCTTCAATATCAACTGTGCCAATGATGTTTTTCAATTCAACCGAACCTGAGCCATCTTCAACACTTAAGTCACCATTGACATCTCTTACTGTAATCGAGCCTGAACCGTCATCAATCTGAACATGATTACCTATATCAGTCAAAGTGATAGACCCTGAACCGTCATCTATTTGCAATTCACCATCTATGTTTTCAATATTGATTGACCCTGATCCATCATCTATGACTAAATCCATTCCTCGCGGTACCTCAACTTGTAAATGTATCATGATGTTTTTAGAACGGCCCCAGTTCATGACATTTTCCTTAGATTTGGCGACAATCATGGCATATTCACTTTGTCGATCAATTGAAAATAACATCTTGTCTTCAAATGCATCTTCCAGATTATCCATATCACTGAAGTCATCAGATTCAATGGTGGCATTGATTTTAATTTGATTACCAGTGGTACCTATAATATCTAACGAGCCCGCACCTAAATCAAACTCAACCGCAGACAAACGATCTGCCGACATTTCTAACGAACGATCAAATTTCATGTTATTACCGGAAATGGCCGAAACAGAGATCAGGCTAATGGCACTGATAAGCGCTAATTTTTTCATGGTTTATCCTCGTAAATATTGATTGATTGTTACTGATAACGCAGTAACATTCATAAAGTTACAAACTTTATTGCTGCTTGTTATAATCAGTATAGATTAATTCAGCATTTATTTTGAAGTGATAAAAGTCATGGTTACAACACCTGAAACAAGCACATGAATGGTTTACACAGCCAACATGTACAATGTCCATGCTGTTGGGAAACCTTCGAAGCCTTGATTGATTGCTCGGTTGAGGATCAGGAATATGTTGAGGATTGTTATGTTTGTTGTCGGCCTTTGGTATTTCATGTTCAAGCAGATGGTGAAACTGTCATTCATGTCAGCGTCGTATCAGAAAATGCTTAACTAACGACTTATATCTATCAAACCAACCATTAAATTATTCATTGGTTTTCTTCAACCGCTTGGTTTTTCTGAGCTCCTCTCTGAGTAAAAAATCTATTTATGCATTCACACTGCGTAAATCATCAGCAGCCCATTGCTGGACTGCTGACAAGATGTCTTCATTGATCATCAAAGAGAAAGCACTTAGATAAAGTATTGATGATGAATAAAAACAATTGCACAGTAGACTTCATTACAGCCGAGTCGTTAGGCCAGTAGGAAATATTGATATTACCTTAAGAAGCCCATTGTTTATCGAATGATGCGATACAAAAAATCCATTTTTTAATTTTGTATCATTTCTATGCATTACCAAGCAAGAGCTTGGGAACGAGTGAAAATACCGGTCATTGCAAGGGAGTGAAACGACCGTAGCAATCTCGTAAAGCAAACGTAATTTATACTGAAAGCATCACAGCAGAGTTAGGAGATTGCCTCAGTACCCAAAGAGCAGACCCTCGTGCCTCCTTCACAATGACGTTCTTTTGTTCTGAAATT
>CAZVZJ010000102.1:5949-6056 GCA_964631055.1 uncultured Marinicella sp. | reverse complement strand
GAGCGCAACACTGGCAGTGTTGAGGTCAGCGGTTCGATCCCGCTTAGCTCCACCATTAAGAGAAGTTTGTAAGTGTCCTGTGTCCCCTTCGTCTAGTGGCCTAGGAC
>CAZVZJ010000102.1:0-5849 GCA_964631055.1 uncultured Marinicella sp. | reverse complement strand
CCCGCCCTTTCACGGCGGTAACAGGGGTTCGAGTCCCCTAGGGGACGCCATTTTTTGAATTGATCTTGTTCAAATAAATGCACTGAGTTTAATAAGATTATGAAGTGTCCTGTGTCCCCTTCGTCTAGTGGCCTAGGACCCCGCCCTTTCACGGCGGTAACAGGGGTTCGAGTCCCCTAGGGGACGCCATTTTTGCCAGTCATTGAAAAGCCTGATATCCAAGAAAGTTATACCTGTTTCACCATTATTAAAGTTCCAGCTGATTGAACTATTGGTTTCTTTGCCATGCGTAGTCGCATAAAAACATTAACGCGTCTTTATATACACAGTTGGGCATCAGTGAAAGCTTGCTTTTTGCGTCATCAGATTTTTGTTGGGCCTGTGACAAGGTGTAATCTATGGCATCGGATTCAATAATTAAATTTTTAATCAATGAAAAATCAGCTTCTTGTGGATTTTTAATGGCATCAGTAATATAACTGCGGTGTTTATCATTGCCATTTTTCAATAAATATATCAACGGCATGGTTAATTTGCCTTCATTGAAATCATCACCTAAGTTCTTTCCTAATGCGTCATCATTGGCAGTGTAATCAAGGACATCATCAGCGATTTGAAATGCTGTTCCTAACAACATACCAAATTCAGCCATAGCCTGTTGCGTTTTTTTATTTTGTTGCGCAATGATAGCCGCTAAATGACAAGCTGCTTCAAATAGTTTGGCTGTTTTATTGGCAATAATTTGATAATAATCATTTTCAGATAAATTTAAGTTACCTACATTCAGCAGTTGTTGAACTTCACCCTCGGAGATTTTATTGGTGGCATCGGATAAAATTGACATCACTTGCATATTATCTGCCTTAACCATCATCTGAAAAGATTTAGAATATAAAAAGTCACCAACCAATACACTGGCTGAATTTCCCCAGATTTCGTGAGACGTTTTTTCGCCTCTACGCATTTCTGATTCATCAACCACATCATCGTGCAGCAAAGTGGCGGTGTGAATCAATTCAATCACTGCTGCCAAATTGATGTTCTGTTCACCTTGATAGTTCAATGCGTCGGTTATTAAAAGCATCAGCATGGGCCGTAAGCGCTTACCACCATTGCTGATTATGTATTCAGCAATTTGGTTGATCAGGATGACTTCAGAATTTAGCTGTTTGCGTAAATGAGCATTCACTTTTTGCATCCCAGGCTCAGTTAACTTTAAAACGTCTTTGATGTGATTGATGGCGTTTTCCATGGCGCTTAATTATAGCTAAATTGTGAGTGTTTAAAAATGAAACGACATTATATAAGAGGTGGCCAATTTTAGGTTGAAAACAATCAAATAAATTATCTTCAGGATAACAATTATTTAATTGGTGTTCATCATAATTTTTGTTAATATGCGTGCCAATATGCCAAACATGAACTCCCTTGAGAAAAAGTCTGCTATAGCCATCGCATTTATGATTGCATTGCGAATGTATGGGTTGTTTTTAATATTACCAGTTTTTACTGTCTATGCCGAAAATATTAAGGGAACAACACCGGCTCTTACTGGTATAGCGATTGGTGTTTATGGGTTGACCCAAGCTTTGTTACAAATCCCAATGGGGTTTTTGTCTGATATATGGGGCAGAAAAAAAGTGATCGCACTGGGTTTGTTGTTGTTTATTATGGGCTCGATCATAGCGGCCCTGGCAACAGATATTTATTGGATCATCATTGGACGCTTAATTCAAGGCATGGGTGCCATAGCTTCTACAGGTATGGCATTGGTTGCAGATGTTTCAAGGCCTGAGCAAAGGGGGAAGATGATGGCCATCATCGGTAGCAGTATTGGTATGGCATTTATGTTGGCATTTATTACTGGCCCTATCCTGGCAGCTCAGATCGGCTTGTCAGGTTTATTTTGGTTCACAGCTGCATTGGCTATACTGGCACTGCTGGTGCTTATTTTCGTTGTCAATGAACCGACTAAGCTAATCAACAGAGACTATAGGTTCAAAGAATTACTTCACTGTATCAGGCAGAAAAAATTACTGTTGATGGATTTTGGTGTTTTCGCAATTCATGCCAGTATGACTGCTTTATTTTTAGTCTTACCGTTATTCTTGGTACATCGATTTGAAATCCAGTTAGAGAATCATTGGAAGTTGTATTTGCCTGTGCTCATTTTATCTTTAAGTGTGATGGTGCCTTTAGTAATTAAACAAGAAAAACAGAAACAACATTTTAAATTGATGGGATTCGCTTTTCTGTTGTGTGGAATGAGTTTGTTGCTGATAAATTGGCAACACCAGTACTTTTTATTGTTGGGATTTTATTTGGTTCTGTACTTTGGTCTGTTTAACTTTTTAGAAGCGGCCATGCCTTCGACAGTGTCGAAAATAGTGGATGAAAAATACCGTGGTGCAGCTATGGGCGCTTTTTCTACCAGCCAATTTCTGGGTGCATTCTTCGGTGGAGTATTAGGTGGTTATTTGTACAGTCAATCTGAACAATTGGTTTTGTTAGTAGTTGCCTTATTATTGATTTCAGTGGCAGGTGTAGGGTGGGTCTTTACCAATAAATACGAAAAGAATAACTCAACCTTGTGATTCCTCTGATTTTTAATGTTTAATTAGAGATCTTTATTGGTGGTTCCAATCGTCAGGATTGTCTTCATTGTTGGGTGATAACCCAATAACATCCCCCTCTATATGCACACCTAAACCCAGAACCGTTCGGTTGGCATAATTGAAATAAGCGGCGACTTGATTAATCTCAAGAATTTCACCATCTGTCCACCCTACATCGCGCATTTTAATCAGCATTTGTTCAACCATTGTTCCAGGGTTAACTGTTAAGTGTTGGGCGTAATCTAATGCGATTTGTTGTTTGTGATCAAGAATCTGATGATCTCTGTTTTTTAATTCTTGTTTAATATTATCAGCTTTGTTTGGATTGTTAATTAAGCGGCTCATCCCAGAAAAATGGTGATCAACACAATAATGACATTGGTTGAGCATACTGACATAAACACCTATGCATTCTAGGAACCACTTGTCTATATGATTCTTAGGGTGATGTAGGGTGTACTTATACAAAGTCATGTGACCCTGCATGGTATGTGGTCTTAGTGAATGTGCCAACATGATATTATCCACATTGTTATTTGGGCCTGTAACTTGTTGGTATAGTTTTAATAGATCGCTTTCAGCTTCTTCGAATGGGATGGTTTTGATCCAAGTCATGAATTTTCCAAAATAAAGTTTGCATTAAAAAAAGACTCAATAGATTGTCTTCTCAAAACTATTGATACATTTGAAAAGCCATTCTAGCACTTATGGCACTTCAGCAAAACAGCAGTTTTGAGCTATAATTATTGCCAATATGTTTTTTTTGGAGCAAGCGATGAGAGGACCTAATTTACTGTTATTTTTAATTTTAATTGCTGGGGCAGTGGTGTTCTTTGGCATCTCTTTATATAACAAGTTAGTTAAACGAAGAAATCATGTTGAAGATGGTTGGAGCGGCATAGATGTTCAGCTTAAGCGCAGACATGATTTGATTCCTAATATTGTCAATGTGGTTAAAAAATATGCAGAACATGAACAGGAAACTCTAGAAAAGGTCATCAATTTACGCAATGCGGCACAGGCCTCAAAATCAAACAGCAGTCATACACCAGGTAAACAAGGTCAAGATGAACAAAAACTTTCTCATGCTTTATCCGGCTTGATGGTACAAGTTGAAGCCTACCCTGATTTAAAAGCCAATTCAAACTTTTTAGACTTACAAAAACAGTTGCAAAAGATTGAAGACGACATTCAATATGCACGTCGTTATTACAATGGTGCAGTGCGGGAATACAATACAACCGTGCAATCATTTCCATCTAACATGATTGCCAATAAATATGACTTCAGAGAAGCTGAGTTTTTTGAATTAGAAAATCCTCAACATGCAGAAAACCCAGAGGTTAAATTTTAATTGATGCGTTTTTCATTGGTTAAAGCTGTATTGGTTTGCTGTGTGGCCTTATTGTTTTCTGAGCCATTACAAGCTTATGAACACATTAAACATTTTCACAGCGACATAAAAGTCAATGCTGATGGCGAAATCATTGTTACAGAAACCATCAAAGTTCAAGTTGACCACAAACAAATTAAACGTGGGATTTACCGAGATTTTCCAACCATTTATAAAACGACTTTATACACCAAATCAACGGTGGATTTTGAAGTGTTGGAAGTGCTACGAAATAAAAACAGTGAACCTTTTCATCTTGAAAAACTGAATAATGGTGTTCGGGTATATATCGGCACGCGCAGTCGCATGATTGAACGTGGTGAGCAAGTTTATCAGCTTAAATACCGTACCAACCGTCAAATTGCATTTTTGGCAGACCATGATCGTTTTGCATGGAATGTTACTGGTAATGATTGGCGTTTCAGTATGGAGCAGGTGACAGCTCATGTCGAACTACCTGATGGCGTGTCAATGGCGGCAGTTAAAGCCGGAGTATGGACAGGTTTTGCTGGAGAAACCAGTGCCGATTACCAAAGTGAAGTGACTGATAATGTCATTAATATCAGCAATACTGTACGACTAGAGCCTTATCAAGGAATGACTTTTAGTTTAGAAATCCCTAAAGGTCACTTGATTGATAACAGCAATTTTTGGCTAGATTTTCTGAGCGACAACATGCTTTGGGTGCTTATGGTGGTGACTTTATTGTCATTGTTGATGTTCTATATTTTGGCCTGGAGTCGAGTGGGCAGAGATCCCGAGCCTGGGGTTATTATGCCCTTGTTTTATCCTCCTAAAGACATATCCCCTGCAGCCATGCGGTACATCTTAGAAGAAAAAACCAATCATAAAAATTTCACGGCTGCACTAATCAACCTAGCTGTCAAAGGTTATGTGAAATTAAAAAAAATCAGTAGTGGCTATCAAGTGATTAAACAAGACACCAAAGGTAAACAGCTACCAGCTCAGTCATCAGGTGAGATGATCATTATGAAGCGTTTACTCAATGGCAAGCAAATAACCATTAATAAAACTTATAACTCGAAGGTTAAGACAGCCATTAAGAAGGTCAATAATAGATTAAAGAGTGAGTACAAACAAAAATGCTTTAAAGACAATACAATGTTGGGATACTTCGGAATCATAGTAAGTGTGTTGACTTTATTGTTTTTCATGGCTCACTTGAATGTTCTTAATGGCGATATTATTGGTGGCTTTGTCGTGTTTTTTGTTGTCGCAGGATATGCTTTTTTTACGATCTTTAAATCATTTACTGAAAAGGTTGATTTAGGTCATCTGATATTTGTTGGTTTTTTTGCATTAACACTATTCAATAGTATGGGTAGAGATTTACCTATTGAGGTAATTTCATTTAGTGTGTTTTTATTGTTTGTAAATGGGATATTTATCTATCTGCTTAAATCACCAACACCATTTGGTCGTGAATTGATGGATCAGATAGAAGGTTTTAAACTGTATTTATCTACTGCTGAACAACATCGCTTAGACATCATGCACCCACCAGAAATGACGCCGGATTTATTTGAAAAATACTTACCTTATGCGATTGCCTTGAATGTTGAAAACAAATGGTCTGAGCGATTTGCTAATCACCTCAGGGCTTCAGGCACTGACCCAGGTAATTATGATTATCGCCCTGATTGGTATTCAGGTGGTCACTTTAACTTTTCTTCCTCATCAAGTGGTTTCAGTGACATGAGTCGCAGTATGGCCTCCAGTGTTTCAGCTGCTTCAGTACCACCATCTTCATCTTCAGGAGGTGGTTTCTCAGGCGGCGGTGGCTTTTCTGGTGGAGGTGGAGGTGGCGGCGGTGGCGGTGG
>CAZVZJ010000101.1:0-6680 GCA_964631055.1 uncultured Marinicella sp. | reverse complement strand
CTTAAAACACAAAACTCATGGTTCAATTTAACGACATCACTTTGATACAACCCGTCTTAGACAAACTCAACCGCCTCACTTTACTCAGAAGTTAAAGATTCTTTAGCTAGCAAGGTCACAGAACTTATCAAAATGTTTTTTTATATGATAATTGCAATAAAAAACCGACGCCATGTGTCTATTGAACTTAATGAGAATTACAAAATAAGTCATTGAACTCAAAGATAATCGCCCATACTTTTGTGAGCATATAACCAAAACGTATAATAACAACGCAGCTGCAACCGGAAAAATACTTTGAATACAAACACCTCCATAATAAACTCATTAACAAATTTACTTGATCATTTACCTCAGGATTGGCTCAAGCTGACCACGCATCGCTTAGATATATACAATGAGGAAGCTGCCAAAACCGAGTTTTTGACCGAGTTAAAAAGGTTGCTCTCAACAGATCAAATTACAAACGAGGCGCTCAACAAGCTCCCTACCGCTTATGACTATATTCGATTGGGACACCAACTATCGAGTTTACTCGAATGGGTATTGGCCGAAATCAACCAAGTCACCGAAGCTCAGGTAATTTCGTTTGCTTCAAATACCATGCCGATATTAGCCTTATTGCGCACCAATAAGCTTAATAACAAACAAACACACATTTATTATGACGGCGAGCAATCACCTTTGATCGATGAATCACGCTTGAAACAAATTTACGGCTATCAATATCAGCTGAATAAAATAAAGCAACCCAGCGAAATCCAAACGCATCCAGGTGACAGTGTATTGTTTGTAACCCAACAGCCCTTCAGCACAAACTTTAAGAGCCATAACCCTGTCGATATCACCATCAATATTCATAAAGACTTCGGCTCATATGTGGTTATTCATGACCCATTAGATTCAAAATTGGTGAATGAGATACAGCATGTCAGAAGGCGTGAAACCATTGCCATGTCTCCATTGAACTGTTTGTCTGCCTTACATGTGTTGGTAAATAAAAACAATACAAATGCGACTTTGAATCAGAGATCATTAACAACGGTGATTGATTGCATCAAAGAAAACACAGGCAGTCAATTCACCCCATTAATCGCTTCAAGCGGATTATCTGTTCAATACGCTATTTTGATGGGTTTGGTTGAACATGCCATGAGCCAGCATCCAAATAAACCCATTAAAATTATATTGCCGCCTAATTGTTATGGCGGCACCAACGATCAATCCAGAAGAGTTGCCGATTTAATCCCTCAGGTGGGCATTGTTGACTTGTTGGTCGATGGTGGTGCTGACTTGGTTAACAGCTTAGAAGTTGCCCTGGATGAAGTGGCTGCCGATGATGGTGTGCCCATAGTGTTGGCTGAAATTCCAACCAACCCAAGAGTTGAGGTGCCTGATATGATTGCTTTGGGTGAAACCTTGTCTAAGCGGCGACAAAACAGCAATGGTCATGTGGCTGTAGAACCAACATTTATGGTTGACCAAACATTCTGCCCCAATGTCAAACTATTGCATAATGAAAGCGAACTTAAATCGGTTAAAACCATTTCCTTTTCAAGCGGTTCAAAGTTCCCCAGCGGTGGACGTTGTATTGCTGGCTATTGTGCCGCCAATGATGCGGCAGCAAACATCATGTCATTGATTAAGTCGCATTTGACATTATCGGATAATGCGGCAGATGAAAACCAGTTGAATATTTTGGCCGAAACCATGCCTTCTATGCCAGAACGGATCGTGCAAGCTTATGAAAAAACAAAACACTTGGTCGAGCAAATTCAAACGGCTTTACCGAATGCCAAAATGTTTTATGTCAATGATTCAGTAGCACAAAGAGGGTTCATGCCCTCTGTGTTTTCTTTGGACTTACCAATCAATGCATCCACCCAAACAGAACGCCAAGAACTACAAAAAGAATTGAATAAAAAACTGATTGAGTTCATGATTGACAGGCACCCTAGTGACTGTAAAAATTGTGTCAGCTATGGCCAATTAAAAGGCAGTTATTGGACCATACCCGCCACTTCAACCCAAGGCACCACCAAAGAAGATGATAAAGATTATGTGGTCAGGGTTTCAATTTCTCCCGATGTGGATATTGAAATGTTGGCTCAATCATTTACTGATTTTTGCCTTGCACATGAATTAACGTAACAGAAAATTTAAGCTACAAATATTGTTTACTCTTGGGTGTATTTGTCGAACAAACTTTCTCCTGTTATGGGCCAAAATTCAAAACTGGGTAACTCATAGGTATCGGGCAAAGTGGCTTTAAAGTCTTTAAATGATGTCTTATTAAAATCAAGATTCATAAATTGATAAACATCACTCGCAAGCTCGCTATCGCTTAAAATAAAAGCTCTTTTTGCTGTATGCGTGCCTCGTTTAACCGTAATTAAATGGTTCTGTGAAAAAAACGGCTGTAAATAATAAGCATTCTCTATGGGTGTGTTTAAATCCATATCACCTTGAATCATAATCAATGGTATTTTATTTTTCTGTTGTTGTCGAAATTCATCACCAACATCCATGTTAGGTTCAATCTTCATGAATTCATCTAAATACCCATTTATGGGTCCTAACCACCTTGATGCTGGATCTTGATTGACTTGGTTTACCCACTCTTCATTTCCTCCTAAACTTTTGTCAACCAGTGCTGACAAAGCTAAACTATTGGAGTTTCCTCCTCGACCTATTGACCTGAGAGCTAAAGTTCGCATATCCCCCTGATATATTTCCGTGATGTACTTAGGCCATGAATTGATTGACTCTAACCGGCCTCTGGCATATGGGTTTCGGTATCCCATCCTGAAATCATCAAGGCCTATAAGTATAGTTTCATTCAAATCTTCTGCTGGCACATTAAGCTTAACATCAACGGGTCCTTTTTCTAATTTTTCAATGATCGTTTGATATGCATTAATCAAGCCACCTTCAGGTAAATATGGAGCTATACTTGGATCTGCAGCGGCATAATCAGCTATTTTTGTCATAACACGCCATCGGTCACTGGGTTTGTCGTGATTTCGGTCTAATGGTTCCAAACCAGATAAAATGGCCCTATCTACATTTTGGGGATATTGGCGCATATAAGCCAATGCCCATTGTGAACCAAAACTGGTTCCAATCAGGGCCAGTTTTGGATCATTATAAAGTTTTCTTATACTTTCGATGTCTTCAACCATTTCAAGAATACTGTAACCCTTGATATCAACATCAGTTTCTTGAAAGCTTTTAATATATTCTTCAAGCGCATGTGCGCGATTTTTATTACGTAGATTCCAATCAAATGGTTGATCTTGTTCTCCATTTTTATATTTAAATGCAAATGAATCTAGTGGCAGTCCTGGTGCATTTGGGTTACCCCTTTGATTGATCAGAATCAGGTCTCTCTTTTGATTGACAAATGCCAGTTCCCAAACCCAAGACTTCGCTCTATTTCCATATTCTGACTCAGAAAAATGAACCACATCATAAGGTTCCCCAGGCCCTGCACCTAGGAAAATCACGGGTGGTAAGTCAGTTTTTTGCTTTGCTTCAAACCTAAAAAAGTGTAAGGCCAATAATCGGCCACTGGGCTCGTTTCTGTTTTCAGGTACCTGTAGCAAATTCTCTGAACCATGGAACACGGCTTGTTCAGTTGATATGGTAATGGGTTGAGACAAAATAAGCTGATGATTGGAAAATTGCGATGAGGGCTTTGTAGGATGTTTTACAGCGCAACCCATTACTAATAAATGAACTGTGATTATGATTATATTTTTCATCTATCCATTAAAACCTAAATTGCTCACTTCTTATTGTAGAATTGAGACAATTTTGCATCTAACCTCAAAGATCAATGTAACCAAAAAAGTGTTTCATCAATGATTTTTAACTTTGAAAACAGTTCTTTTGGAGTTAATTCTGTTGTTGATTTAAGTTGGTGCGAAAAGCTGGCTTGGTCGTAATAGTGACTTTCATGGGCAATACTGGCCAAATCAGCATTTTTTTGTGAGTCTTTGTACTTCATCAAGGCATTCCTGAAGCGACAACTTTGTTTATAGGCTTCAATTGGAAGCCCTAAATGGCGTTTAAACAAACGCAACAAAGTTCTCCGATGTAAAGACAAATGCTTTGCTAAACATGCTACTTTTATCGAATTGTCATCATTGATGATATCAATGGCTTGCAATAACTTGGGCTGATCAAAATCAATCAAGTTATTGAGCAAAAATTGATCTAACAGATTCCTTTTTTTTTCAACTTCTTTCAAGTTAAATAACAAGGGTAGAAACGCTCTAAACTGTTCATCAAAATAACTGAACTTTGTAAAGTTTGGCCTAATATAGTGATTTAAAGGCTGGCTTAAAAAGTGATTCAATCCACCGGCATAAAAAATAATGGCCACACGTTGTAATTTCCCCACAAAGTGAACTTCTTGATAGCCATCAATCAAACCGACCAACTGTGTATTAAGGCCACTATTAGGTTGATGTGTTTGCACTCGGTTTTTTCCACAACCACTGGTCACTGAATCTTTATAAATGCTGATTGTATTAGTTGTGTTTTGGTAGAACCTGATTTTCAAATCAAAATCTGGATCATCTGAAGAGTGGATACAGTAACCTTTTATCAATGACTGTAATCTTCTGTCGTGGGGCTTAAAAAATTTTATGTCACCTAGATGCATCAAATCTGTTGTTAGTTTTTACACTTAATTTAATTGAAAAATGCTACCAGTCAATAAAAAACTGCATTATAATTAATAATATGCATCAGTTGGAGAGACAGCCTAACTCTTTATTAACATGTATCTTGAAACCTTGCTTGATCATGATGGCGCTGTTGCTGTCTGCATGTCAATCTCCTAAACCTTTCAATATAAAAAATAACTACACACAACAAGACCTATTTCTTGATGACTTATTTAACTCTGCTGATCCATTACCGGATACAGAACAAATCTTTGAATTGACCCCTGAACAAGAGCATGATTTCATCAAAGCTTTTAACAGTTTCAGTTATCGAAGTTTGTCCGACAGTGAGCGAATATACAAATATTTAAGTAGCAGATTACAGCAATTTAATTTTCATGCTGATACATTGATGGCTTCTGAATCGTTGTCTCAAAGTACTGGAAACTGTTTATCATTAGCCATTGTAACAAGAGCCCTTGCAAAACTAGTTAATGTTGGCACCACATTTGAATTGGCCAGAACAGAACCTATATTCCAACTCCAAAACAACATTCAACTGACATCACAACATATAAGAAGCGTGGTTTATGTCAAAGAAATTAGAAACACCCGACAGTATGTGAACCCTAACAATAAGATCAGAATTGATTACTTCCCAACATTGGGTTCCAGAACATTGAGAAAGGTACCTAAAGAAGAATTCTTTGCGATGTTTTATATCAATCGAGCGGCTGAAGCCATCATTAATGACCAAAACGACGTCGCTTATTGGCATCTTAAAGAAGCAATTAAATTACAAGCAGACAACACCAAGGCAATTAATATGTTAGGTGTATTGTATCGCAGGATCGGTAATGAGTTAGCTGCTGAACGGGTGTTTAAATATGGATTATCTTTGCAAACAGAACAGCTTGAACTTTTAAATAACTATCATAAATTATTGGTCAAAGCAGACCGTCTTGATGAAGCATCTGAAGTTGCTAAACAACTTAAGAACCACAAAAACAATGACCCTTTTAATTGGATAGATTTAGCCAATGCTGAACTGAAAGAAAAAAATTACACCAATGCAATCAAGTATTTCAACAAAGCCATTGAACTGGCAGAGTATTTACATCAACCTTATGCTGGCATAGCACATGCACATTTCATGTTAGACAGACCTAATCGAGCCATTGAAGCCATTAACCTGGCCTTACTGAATACTCGGCATAAAAAAACTCAATCTATCTATCAAGCCAAGTACGATTATTTTAAATCAAAAAGTAATATCAACTGATTGAAATAGTGTTTACAGTTGTACCCTCCAATTCTTAAAAAGGTGATAAGATCTCATGCTTTGTTAAAGTTTGAGGACCACCTATTATGCAACATATCATCTGCGTCAGTAATCATCAGGTCAAACAAGCATTAGATGGGGAAGGGTTTATTAAAACCAATAAAAACATATTCGATTTAAGCCAAATATGGATAGGACCCAGGCCACATTTAGAAGAAGACGAAAACTTCAAACAAATCATTCCTTATATCATTTTATCCTATCAAGATAAAATAGCTGTTTACCAACGCACTAAAAAAGGTGGCGAAAGCCGTCTACATAACTCTCACTCTATTGGCTTTGGTGGTCATATCGACGCTTTTGATTTGGCTTATGATGACCAGGGAAGCATCAATTTAGATC
Organism: uncultured Marinicella sp.; assembly: GCA_964631055.1. Lineage (GTDB taxonomy): Bacteria > Pseudomonadota > Gammaproteobacteria > Xanthomonadales > Marinicellaceae > Marinicella. The sequence continues at coordinate 323 of CAZVZJ010000101.1, read as the reverse complement.
AAACCATTGAGACATCTGCACAACGTGAAATTGATGAAGAACTGGTTATTTCAAGTATCACCAATAAATCACCACTCGGTTATATCATAGATAACAGCAACCCAGTTGGACGTGTTCACATTGGTGTTGTTGAACGATGGGAACTGTCTACTGATGGCATTCGCAGCAATGAAGATGAAATCAAAGTTTTAGGACTTTACCCAATTAATAAGTTAAAAGCGATGAGTACAAATATGGAAAATTGGAGCGAACACATCATTAATGGACTTTGATGATTTAAAACAACACTAAAGTGTAATATATTTGTGTAAACAGGATAGTAA
>CAZVZJ010000100.1:0-7099 GCA_964631055.1 uncultured Marinicella sp. | reverse complement strand
GTGTTTAATATTAGCAGAATGAAAGCCTGGTATTACTACTTCTGTAAACGCTGGCACTTAATTAATATCCAATAAACATCTATTTGCGCTTATAATCTGGGCTCATTTTATTAGCACGAATACTATGACTGATTATCGCATTGAAAAAGACAGTATGGGTGAATTGAAAGTACCCAAGGATGCCTTATATGGCGCGCAAACCCAAAGAGCAATCAATAACTTCCCTATCAGTGGCCTAACCATGCCACGTGAATTTATTAAGGCGTTAGGACTCATCAAAGCTTCAGCAGCGGAAGCCAATCTCAGTTTAGGGCATATGGAAATTGATATTTGTAAAGCGATAACAAAAGCTGCTGATGTTGTTCAATCAGGAGAGGTTGATCAGCATTTTCCAATAGACGTGTTTCAAACAGGTTCTGGCACAAGCTCAAATATGAATTGTAATGAAGTGATTTCACATCTTGCCAGCACTGAACAGCTTTTCATACACCCCAACGATCATGTAAACATGGGGCAAAGTTCTAATGATGTGATTCCAACAGCAATTGCAGTCAGCTCTGTATTAAATGTAAGCCAGAAGCTGATTCCTGCGTTAAATGACTTTGTTGAGGTTTGCCGGTTGAAAGCCAATGAGCTGAATGATGTGGTTAAAACAGGTAGAACGCATTTAATGGATGCCATGCCAGTGACTTTTGGTCAAGAATTAAACACTTGGGCAAGTACCATTAATAGCAATATTGATAGATTAAAAGACACATTGAAACGTGTTTCTCAGTTGCCCCAAGGTGGAACAGCTGTAGGAACAGGTATCAATGCAGATGACCGTTTTGGTGATTTATTTGCTGAAAAACTGAGTGCTAGAACTGAGGTTTTATTCAGTTCAATGGCCAATAAATTTGATGGCATCAGTGCGCAAGATAACATCGTAGAATTATCTGGTCAATTAAAAGTTATTGCCACAACTTTGATGAAAGTGGCCAATGATTTGCGCTGGATGAATTCTGGACCTTTGGCAGGAATTGGTGAAATCGAATTACCCTCTTTACAGCCGGGAAGCAGTATCATGCCAGGTAAAGTAAACCCGGTGATTCCAGAGGCTATGGCGATGGTTTGTGCTCAGGTAATTGGTAATGACACGACCATTACAGTGGCAGGGCAATCAGGAAATTTTCAACTTAACGTAATGTTACCTGTGATTGCCTATAATGTTTTACAAAGTATTCATATATTGAGTACGGCCAGTCAGGAACTGGCGCACAATGCAATCAAAGAATTCAAAGTGAATTATGATGCAGTGAATGAAAATGTAGGAAAAAACCCCATCTTGGTCACTGCTTTAAATGCAGTAATTGGTTATGATTTGGGGGCGAAAATTGCCAAGCAGGCTTATAAAGAAAAACGTCCTGTATTAGATGTTACGTTAGAAAATACAGATTTGACTGAACAAGAAATTAAAGAAATTTTAGACCCCATTAAATTGACTACCGGTGGTATTGAGGACCAAAAATGAGAAAAATCATGATAAAAAAACTATTCTTATCTACATTGTTATTGATCAGCGCAGTAAGTTTCGCTGAACTGCCCTCTTGGGGCATGACGGAAAACCAATTCAAATTACCGAATTTCGATCAAAAAATGAATGAAATTGGTAAACAAGCACTTAAAAACAACTGGTTGTTGAAAGTAACAGCTCCTAATGATTGGCATGACAGTATCAGAAGTTCTTTAACCCAACGTGGAGAAAAAGATGTGCAAGTAACATTTAAGGACTCGTTACATCAAAGCATCTCAATTTCAGCTGTACCTGGAGCGAAAATTGCTAAAATTGCACCGTCCAATGGCAGCAGTGCTGCCATAAAAAAACAAGTTGTGATTGAAAAGCCTAATATAGACACTGCGGTTGATGCACCAGATTTTGGCGATACTGAGTTTCAAAATAACACTAATGAGTTACTAGAAAACATCAGTGCGATGGAGATCACATTACCTTCAGCTCAAGTTGCAAAGAAGCCAGCCAAAACAAATGCTGAGGTGAAAAAAGTTGTGGCAGAAAAAACTGATGTTGTGGAAAAAGTTGAAGAGAAAGTCGTTGCTAAATCTGAAGAAGTTAACAATGTAGCAGATGCTGTTCAATCAGCGAAACCTACCAATCCTCCAGTCATGGCTGAACCAAAGAACAATGTGGCAGATATCAAGGAAGTGCTCAGAAAACGTCACGCCAGAAGTAAGAGGGTTGAAAAACAACTGGGTTATAAAAGCGTCAGAGAAAAAGATGAGCTGTTCATAGATGGATCAGTGGTATTGATTAAAAGGTTTCTCAGTCAAGGTGTGGTGGTCTATTATTGGATGCGTGAGTCTTATGACCCAACTATACATAAAATAGTAGAAATTGGTTCTGGTAAGTTTAAAAAAGACCCTGCAGCTATCCAAGGAAGTACGCCGGAAGCAAAGCGAACTGTTAAACAAGAAAAAGTACAGCCTACTAACCTTGATTTTATCGCTATTGATACAGTGGTTGTTGATAGAAATGATTTGCGAAGAGACCACATTCGAAACAAAAGGGTTGATAACACCATTTCTGCCAGTAAATTAAAAAAAGACGATGTGTTATATGTGAAAAATCAAACTGTTCTTGTTGTCAGACCAGTAACGCGTTCACAAAGTGTCTATTATTGGTTAGTGGGAGAAACTAACATCAGCAGAGCTGTGGAGCGAAAAGGTGAGAATAGGTTCTTTATCAAATAATCACTGATTATTTGTGGTGTATCGTTTTTCACATATTAAACTTATACGATTAGCTGGGTTAATTATTTGGCTCAGCTTATCGATTCCGTTTTTTCTTCAATTTGAATCGTTTAATCAAACTTTTAATATTTACCTGATATCCCATATCTTTTTTGGTCTGGTTTTTTGGTTTGTCACCAATAATATTGGCCAAATGAGCTTTAAAATTAAAGCTTGGCTGTCAATAATTATATTAACTGGTTTGGTCTTATTGATTAATCATACTAATGACTCCGCGATTGGTGTTATCTATGCACTTGTTATCTCATTACTAGTTGCATGGTTGTTTCCAGTAAGGGAAAGCCTGATTGTTTTATTTGTTTGCAATGTGCTCATAGCATTGCAGTTCAGTTATATTGGTAGTGGGTTTGAAAACAGGCCACAATATTATGCGTTGTTTGTAATCTACCTAGGCGTTTCCGCCTATTCATTTATTATTTCATTGGTTGCTTTTCGACAACAAAATGCCAAGGAAGAGTTGCGAATGTTAAATACCGAATTAAAAGCCACCCAAGTGTTGCTGGCTGATAGCTCACGGATCAATGAACGGTTGAGAATATCACGAGAATTGCATGATCTAATTGGTCATCATTTGACTGCTTTAACATTGAATCTTGAAGCCGCTTCGCACATGACTGAGGGTAAACCTCAGTCTTATGTAAAAAAAGCCCATTCGATTGCACGTCTTTTATTGTCGGATGTGCGTGAAGTGGTGGGTAAATTCAGACAGTCTGGTACACTCGATTTAGGCTTGGCTGTTAAAGAGTTATTATCTGGATTGCCTCGATTAAAGGTTACTGCTTTGATTCCAGATGAGTTTTTGGTAGAGGATCCTAAGTTGGCTCAAACAATTTTACGTTGTGCTCAAGAACTGATAACCAATACCATGAAACATGCTCAAGCTAACAGATTAGAGGTTAGGTTGTATCGAACAGATAAGCATGTGGTTCTTGAAGTTAAGGATGATGGCATTGGGTTGGGTAATTCTCATTTAGGGAATGGTATGACGGGGATGGCAGAACGTGTTAAGTTGCTTAATGGAAGTTGTGAGTATGTATCTGATAAAGGTTTAAAAACTACGCTGACTTTTCCAGTATAATTTGATATTTGATGTGGCAGATTTCGAGAAAGACATGATTAAAGTATTGTTGGTAGATGATCAAAATTTAGTAAGACAAGGCGTACAAGCATTACTTGATATTGCCGAAGACATAGAAGTGATTGGAGAAGCTAAGTCTGGGCAGGAAGCGCTCGAACTGGTGCCAGAATTGAATCCCGATGTGGTGCTATTAGATATGCGCATGCCTGGTATGTCAGGGTTAGATGTATTGCATGAGTTGTCTCAAGCTAAGCAATTACCTCCGACCATTATTCTTACCACATTTGATGATGAGGAATTGATTTTGGCTGGTGTTAAGGCTGGGGCAAAGGGCTACTTGCTGAAAGATGTTCCTTTGGAAGAGTTGGTTGAAGGCATCAAGCAAGTGGCAGAAGGAAAAACCATAGTACGACCTCAAATCACCGAGCGTATCTTAGAAAGTGTAGAAGGCTTAAAGAACGATTTTATCAGTTTTGAAAGACCTGATCCACTGACCAACAGAGAGACAGAAATTTTGCGTTTAATGGCAGGTGGTTACAGCAATAAAGAAATAGCTAATTCTATTTTTGTGGCAGAAGGTACGGTCAAAAATCATGTTTCGAACATCCTTTCTAAATTAGGTGTAAGAGATCGTACGCGTGCTGTATTAAAAGCTTTGGAGTTAGGGCTGATTTAAATGAGTGAAACGGAATATGAACTGCGGGTACAAACTTCATCCGAGTGGGTCGAGGTGGCCAAAGCTGACTTTAATACTTTTTTAAAAGATCATGCTGCTTGTGAACGCAAAGCAGCAGCCTTAGCAATGTCTATGGTACAACACTATCCTGACAAGCCGGATTTAATCAGAGGAATGATAGATTTGGCGATGGAAGAAATGGCTCATTTTCGAGAAGTGATGAAAATCATGCTTGATCGAGGTTTGCAACAAGATGACGATGAAAAAGACCCGTATGTTAGACAGTTGTTGCGCTTGATCAGAAAAGATGGCAAGGTTTATTTATTAGATCGTTTGTTGGTTTTTAGCATCGTAGAAAAGCGTGGTCATGAGCGCTTTACCATGATGGGAGATGCTTTAGAAGAACCTAAAATGAAGGATTTTTATCAACGCTTGGCCAAAGCAGAGTATCGGCACTATACTTTGTTTGTTCAATTGGCCTATCAATATTATGATTCAGCGGAAGTTAAAGCCAGGTTAGATGAGCTGTTGGACGCGGAAGCAGAAATTGTGTCTAATCTGCCTTTTCGTGCGGCTGTACATTAGTTCAAAACAAGTCATTAATACCCATTAAAACTGTCGTAAATAAATACCTTGCAGGGCACAGTCAAGCCATTGATTTAACTCGCTGGCCCAAAGATAAGTTTTGGGATTATGTGTTAATTATTCCAGTTTGTGGGGAATCTAAAGAATTTGTTGAAACATTGATGTCACAGCAGCAACATCAAAATGTTTTATTGATTTTAATTGTTAACCGACCCAAAGGTCATATCAAAACCAATCAATGGCAAATTGAAAATGGTCAGTTGATCCGATATCTAGAATCCCAATTTAAAAATTCAATTGATTTAAGCCATAACCATCAATTATTGACCCAAAACAATACCCGAAGTCTTCCTTATGATGTATTGCTGTTAAATTTTAATGATTCTGCATTTGATTCAAACAAAGGCGTGGGCTTAGCCAGGAAAATTGCTGCTGATACTGCCCTTTCATTAATTGCTGGGCAGGTTGTTAAATCTCCTTGGATATTCAGTACAGATGCAGATGTTATTTTGCCAGAATATTATTTTGCGGTAGTTGATGGGGTGGCTAAAGATATAGCTGCATTGAGTTTAAAGTTTAAACACAAGGCTGATAACAAGGCGCAGCAACGTGTACAACAACAATATGATTTCAAACTCAAATATTACCAATCCGGTGTCAGGTATATTGGAGTTGAATATGACTACATTCCATTGGGCAGCACACTGGTGATCGCAGCAAATAACTACGCACAAGTTCGTGGTTTTCCTTGCAGAAGTGGAGGTGAGGACTTTTATATTTTAAATAAACTGGCCAAAACAGGGCTGGTCGTTGAGCCACAGTTTCCAATTGTTGAGATCAAAAGTAGATTTTCTGATCGAGTTCCGTTTGGCACAGGACCAGCGATTATTAAATTGCAGGAACAAGAGAGGGGAGGTGATGCCATGATTTATTATCATCCAAGGATTTTTCATGTATTAAAAGCCTGGCATTCTGCTATCAAAGCATACTATGAAAAACAAAGTTTTCCTGATCAAGATTTTGGTTTGAATGAGCATTGGAAACTTGACCAGGTATTATTGAAAGCACAATCTCAAATAAAAACTAACGATCGCTGGCAACAATTTATACATGAATGGTTTGATGCGTTTAAAGTCCTTAAATCGGTTCACTTTTTAAACACAGCGTTCGGTTCGGTTATTTATGAAGACTTGATTGAGTTGGAGGCTTATAGAGATATATTGAGATCAGAAAACGATACATTTGATGGTTGACAAATGATGGCAGTGAGAGAGGGATTGATGAAATACGTCCTGTATTTCCCACTTCGTGCGCCTGCCGGCGTCAAAAAATGATCCCGTCATTTTTTTCGAACCATGAGGGTTTCGGCACCGTCTCAAACAACCATAATATTGATGCCAGAGGCATCTATATTATGGCGGTGAGAGAGAACGTCAAAAGCAACACCTTATTCTATTTTACATTACTAATCAAGATAAAATAATCAATAAAAACAATAATATACAGTCCTCACAAGTCCATTCTGTATTATAATAGCTTATATATTTGACGGTTCCTTTGACGGTTCCCAAGGCTAAATTTACAAATTAAGGATTGTTATGTCACTCACTCATACAGAGGTTAAAAGTGCTAAACCCAAAACCAAGCTATACAAGTTGTTTGATGGTGGCGGTTTATATCTACAAGTAAAACCTTCTGGCTATAAATGCTGGAAATACGATTACAGACTGGATAAAAGGAGAGGCACCTATACCATAGGCAAGTACCCAGAAATCAGTTTAAAACAAGCTAGAGACGCTCACAGGGAAGCCAGAGAGCATGTTGCGATTGGGGTTAATCCAAAAGTAATAAAAGAGAAAAGCCGTATTGAAGCAGATTTGCAAAGTAAGCGATTTAGTTATTACGCGAACCAATGGTTAGAAAAACAAAACCTTGCTGAATCAACACGCTCAGAT
>CAZVZJ010000099.1:0-7445 GCA_964631055.1 uncultured Marinicella sp. | reverse complement strand
CAATAATAGTATTGGTTATTACAGCAGCAGAAGTATAAGGATCAACACCGACGCATTCAACGATGTTGATGCTCAAGGGGGCTATTACACCACGGAAGGTGTTTGTGATTCATTACTTGACTCTGTGGTAACCGAACAAGATAACAGTGAAAATGTATATCCAACAGTTAATTCAGACAGGCTTGGGCAATGGCAAATCAAGGCTTGTAATAAAGGTCAAGGCTGTTCATTTATAACAACAGCTGAAGACCAAAATTTTGAACTTGAAGAATTAACTCAAATCTCACCACCTTTGTCATCTGTTGATTCTGGGCCAGCTGTCTTTAGACCAGGTTCATACTGGCACCCTGGATTAGATGGTACGGGATGGAACTTCTTTTGGGCCAATGGTTTAAGCAGAACGGCACAGGATGGTAATTATGGACGCACCTATGACTTGGTTGGCTATTGGTTTACTTACCGGAAACATTTTGAAGGTGATGACATCAATGATGAGGTTTGGACGCCTACCTGGTTAGAAACTAGGTTGAAATATTATGCCCCTGCCACTATTTGCGACGATGATGGTTTGAACTGTGAAAACTTCAGGTCTTATACAGGGACTTTATTATCTCATCAGTGGGTTGCCAGTTCGGATTTACAAACTTATCCTAATGGAGGTTATACTGTTGAGACTGAAGTGGGCCGGATCCAGTTGTTTGTGGATTTAGATTCGACACAAGATGCAATAATAGAGCTGGATTTGGATTACAGTTCCAGTATGTTTACCACTGTTCAAGAAAGTGAAAACATCTATCCATACACCAAGACATCAGATGGAAAACTTCACCTCCGTATCGAAGACATTGGAGCGATAATTAATGACCAATATGATGATGACAATAACACCGATCATTATTCGGGTTTATGGCAAGACGGTATACAAAATCCAGAAGCGCCCTTAAGCAGTGCAAAATTATCAATGCTCACTTGGATTCGTGGCGGTCTGGAAAATACAGCAATTCTTACGTATGATACCGATGGTCATCCAATATGGGGAACCACCCAGTCCAAGCCACAAAATTGTTCTGAGGCTAATTGCTCTGGTCCAGTCCCACCCACCACTTACTACAGTGACTACATTACTCCATTAGGTTACACAGAAACGCTGTTGACTGTTGCCAATGGTTATAACCCATTGGGTCAAAAACCATTTGGTTGGAAAGCCACTGATCACGTAGGTCCATTAGGGGATATAGGTCGCGCTTTCGAAAGAGAAGCTCATAATGATTCAAATTTCCTTGAAGCAGGTTTGAAAATATTTGTAAATAATTATTTCTATCAATACTTAGGTCCTGATTTGGCCAGACATATTGATGTCAGGGAGGGCGGTCCTTTTACCAATTCAGATTATGAGCCTTTGCTTAAACTAGAGAAACGAGCTAATTTTCATGGAATCTTTTACCAAATCAATGATGGTGACATCTTAACTGAAACATGTGACCCCAATATTCAAGGTACTTGTAGCATCAATTTAACTTGGTACACAGATGATCAGTTTGCAATAACACCCTATGTTAAAAAAGATTTAGGGGGGTATCAAGTTCTTAATTCAATGCCAGGATGTGAGGGTAATATCCAGCAAGGCTCTTATGAAGTGGTGGGCTATATCTGTGATTTCACAGATCATCCTGGTGAATATACTTTTCAGTTACAAAAGGATATGTATGGTGTTATCAACCAGAAAATAGCTATTGCAGAATCTAAGGCTTTAAATGTAGCAGCTTGCCAGTCTGGCACCTGCAGTAATGCTTATACCCCTGAGTTTGCAGATGTACCGCCTATAGCGACAGATCAAGTCTTGGTGTCTGATGATGATTCGAGTTTAGTGGGTTTTACCTCAGGACAAATGATGGTCGATATGAGTGGTGCAGCGACTTATTCTGTGCCTATCTATGCGCCACCTGGAACTGGTGGTTTGAAACCATCCTTGTCGCTTTCTTACAATTCACATGGCACCAATGACATTGCTGGTGTGGGTTGGGGTATATCTGGCACCTCCAGTATTACAAGGTGTTTAAGAAATACAGAGCAAGATGGTATAGGTTTGGATGAATACAATCCCATCACTTTAACCAATGAAGATGCATTTTGTTTAGATGGTCAGAAGCTGTTACAAATTCCAAGCACAATTGGTAACGGTGAAAGTGGTGCTGAATATCGAACTGAGATAGAGACATTCTCAAAAATTACAATTGTTGGTCAAAGTTTAGGTGGGCCAAACCAATTTGAAGTGCGCCTTAAAAACGGAGAAATCAGAACTTATGGTTCTCCACATACTGATTTTAATGCACAAGTGAAAAGTGCAGATGGCAGTGCTGTGGTCTCATGGATGTTGAATAAGATTGCAGACCGACAAGGCAATGAAATGTGGTTTGTGTGGGATACTAATGTGATTGGTGAAACATACCTTGATCGGGTTGAGTACACCCATCGCACAAATTTCTCAAGCCCACAAAACGTCATTGAGTTTATTTATGAAGACCGTGATGATCAGAGCGTTGGTTATTCTAACGTGATGATCAATAAGCGTCATAAACGTTTACAGAAAGTTTTGACTAAACGTAGATTGTCTCAGGGAACAGTACTAAAAACCATACGTAAATTAGACATCAATTACACAACCTCACCCTTATCAGGTTTATCTTTGATTTCATCAATCGAAGAATGCGCCGATGGTAATGATGATAAATGTCTAGAGCCTGTTTCTTTTGAGTGGAGTTCTGATGGCAGCGAAGGTTGGTTTCATTCAATTGGTAATTCATCTTATTCAAAAATAGGCAGAATGAATCAAAATATTGGCTCATTAAAGCCCATTGACCTTAATGGTGATGGTGCCAATGAATTTGTTTTTCCATTTTATAAAGAAGAGAGTGGAGTTAATCCTGAGTTTAGATTTGCTTTAGTAGGCAATAGTGATTTGATCGACCTGAAAGGTAATGAAGGATGTTCAGAGCCATTAGGAGGTTATTTCGATCGAACCTGTAACACTGATATTCAACCAGCGGAACCGGAAAGGAATGGTGTAAATGACAATGACTATTATGTTTTTGATTTTAATGGTGATGGTTTGGACGATTTACTGTCACCCGTAAAAACACAAGGTGTTAATAACGAATCCTTTTGGAAGATCAGTTATTCTAATGGTGAAAGGTTGTGTCAGTCTGCATCAGATGATACCGATGACTCGGATGGATATGTATGTCGAGATCAGAAAAATTTAAATGTTCGGTGGAACGAGAATGCACATACTCAGACATTTGCTGATTTTACTGGCGACGGTTTGCCAGACTTGATGGTTTTTGAGGTTGATGATACCAGGAACTATTCACCAATCGGTGCTCAAGCCATGCTATATATCAGCGAATATGATACAACTGAAAACTCCATAGTTTTTGGAGCAAATTATCAAACCAGAACAGTAAACCTTGATTCAAGTGGAATTCCATTACAAACTTTTGAAATTTGGTGTATCAACAACGGACATCCTGTGTTCCAAGGTGACTATAGGCCATGTTCAGAAAATGAAAAAGGTGGTACATTTATAGCTGAAATTGAGTCCTTAAGTCCATTGGCATCTGATTTCAATGGTGATGGTTTAAGTGACCTTTTAGTGACATACCGTTACTTGATGGATAAGCCCAGTTGTGATGAGGATAACTTAACAACAAAATCTGGTATTGATGGTGATAACTTTTGTTGGGTGAAATTTTGGACAGTTCATTCCTATACCCCGACATCAGATACAACTGGTTCATTAGAGCTGCTTCAAAATATTGGATTTGCAAGCAGTGCTGGATATCCTGTATGGCTATCAGATAATCAGGGTGAGACAGTAACTGACTATGCCGATTCTGATGAGTTTATAAACTCAGGAATCATTGAGTTTTCTAGTAAGGAACAATTATCGGTTATTGATGTTAATGGAGATTACTTGGCAGACTTGGTTACGTCTAAAGGTGTTTTTATTAACGAAGGTGCGGTATTTGGTGATATGGTTCCATTGAATGTGGATGAAAACTTCACCTATACCAATGCAATTAACAGTAATTCGAACTATGACCAAGAACAGATGGATGATGATTTCAAATACTTGGTTCAGCACCTAGATATTGATAGTGATGGTGATTTAGATGTGTTGTACCCTGACCCAGAAGTTGGATCAGGGAACGTTAACTACTCATATAAGACGCTGGACTACTCTGCCAGTAGCGGCTACAGCTATTCTGATCGTAAAACGCCAAGTTCAAGCATACTGGCCAGAAAATCATTCACCAAGGCTGAAAATAACACCCACATGTTTTTTGATATCAACGGTGATACCCATATAGATCATTTTCATATCAAAAGAGCATCTGGAGATGATGATCCAGATAATGAAAGGCGTGAGCAGTTTGCCAATGATGATTGGAAAGCCAGGGATAAAATAACAGTGATCAGTAAAACTGCACCTGGTGGTTTAGTTGATGATACCAAGTTTACTTACGAATCAGCCACCTTGCCTACTGTTTACGCCAGAGCAACCGATGCATTGGATTTAGATATTCAAAACTGGGGTAATGGCTCTGCGGTATTTGACATGAAAACTCCGATGTATTTGGTAAGACAAGTTGAACAGAAGTCTCCAATTGAAGGAGATGCTGAAAATTATGCCAAAGTTCTTTACCATTACAAAGGTATGAAGCTACAAGGTGGCGGTCGAGGCTCGCTTGGCTTTGCTGAAATATCGACCATCGATGTGGTCAATGATATGGCAACACAAACCACCTATCGACAGGATTTTCCTTATGTAGGTATGCCAGAGTGGACCATGCGTCATCACTATGGTGGTCATAATCCGGGTGATGATGGCCTCAACCCAAATGACAGTCAGATATTCAGCTGTACTGTTGGTCTTTCACAATGTAATTTCAATCCTTGTTTTGGCGATCAATGTATGGATCCGGTTATTTCTGGCTTGTCTGCCGACATCATATCTGATAGTTCAAACGCCTATGATGAAGTGTCTGTAGCCAGTGCGGCAGGAAGTATTTATCCTTACTTGAAAAAATCCATAGAGAATCAGTACGAATTAGGTTCTGAGGATGAACATGCATCGACCGAAACAACAATGATGTATGACTACACCGGTTCTTTCTTTGGCAATATAAGTGAAACATACAGCAGAACCTGTGATGGATTCACAGGGAATGACTGTAATACAGTCACACAGGTAAGGACAGTTAATTCATACTATGCAGCAGATCAAAATGAAGCTGAGTGGATTCTAGGAAGGCTCTCTCGCAGTGTGGTGTATAAAACCCGTAAAGACCCCGTCAGTGGTGATTTAATGGCTGAGATCAATAACACCACAGATTTCAAATATGATCCAACCAAAGGACAATTAACTGAAGAAATATTCAATAAAAATGAAGGTGAGGATCAATACTTAAAAACTCGGCACATTTACGATACTTATGGTAATGAAACAGATACCCTAACCTGTTCTGAGTCTGTGGTTGATGCAGGTGATTGTGAAACCACATACCAACCACCAGTTGTTCACACCAGCCAGTTGGATATCTATCGGCATGCAGAGGTCACATACGACAATAATTGGCATATGTATCCTGTATCTACTACCAGCTTGTTTGGTCATAAAGACGATGCCAGCACAAGTAGAGTGATTACATCTCGATCAAGTGGTCATGATATTTATGGTAATCCAGCTACGACAACAGACGAGCTGAATAATCTGACCAGCACTTATAAGTATGGCTTATTTGGTGAATTACAAAGCAGTAAGAACAACACCGGTGGTTACAGTGAAACCTTTAATTATTGGTGTGCGGAAAACCCAGCCTTGTATTGTCCCAATGAAGCGGTATTGGTTACTGTCAGCCATAACGATGGCGCGCCATCATCCAGAGAATACAAAGACTTACAAGGCAGAACCGTTAGGGTACAAACCCAGTCTATGGGTGATCTTTCTATGGAGCTCTTAAATAGTTTTGCTTGGACAACAGTCGATAGTTATTACGATGAAGTAGGACGTTCAGCCAAAACATCTATGCCATACTTCCGAAAGGACAGTGATGGTGGTGCGGTAAATTTACCTCAATATGTCACCAATCAATTTGATGATCTTGGACGTGTTGTAGAAACCAAAAACCCCAGCCACACCGGATCATATGCAGTGACTGAAACAAGCTATTCGGGGTTACAACAAACCACGTTCAATGCACTGGATCAGAAAGAAGTGACCATTCGCGATGTCAGTGGTCAAGTGATTGAAAAACAACAGTTCTTAGATGATCATAATGCTGTGTATAACCGCATTGAATATTTCTATGATCAGAATGATAAGTTATTGCGTATGGTCTCCGATGGCGATGAAACCACCATGACTTATGATCGCATGGGTCGAAAAGAGACCATGGACGACCCAAGTAAAGGGCATTGGGAATATACCTACAATGCCATGGGTGATCTGATCGAACAGGAAGATGGTCTTGGTCAAGTGATCAAGAACACCTATGATATCCGTGGACGTTTGGTTGAAAAAACAGGTGTGAACCTGGTCGGAGACCAGCCAATCCATGCCAGTTGGGATTTTGATCATAACAGTCAGTGGGGTAAATTAACGCGTGAAACTTCGATTGTTAAAGATCAGGCAGATGAGTTTGGTGGCAGAGAGCGAATAGATCGTTACTTTACTTATGATTCATGGGGCCGATCTGATGTGGTGACCACTCAAATTTCTGATGGTGAACAAGGTGATGATGCATCAGAGTACAGTGAACAAACCACTTATGATGAGTATGGGAGGGTGTTCCAGAAAATAGACGCCTCTGGATTTGGCACCATGCATTTATACAATGATTATGGGTTTCAATATAAAATCATGGAAGCATCCATGTGTTTTGATACAGGTAACCCCAATTATTCTCACAGGTGTGAGCTTTATGAAGGTAATTATCACAGGCCTTACTATGAAGCACTGGCTGTGGATGCTTTTGGAAATGTGATCAAAGAATCGTTACATGATGGTCGATTGACTAAAGTCAGGGAGCATTACATAGAAAATGGTTTCTTGAAAAACACCTGTATTTCAGAAGGCACTAACCCTGATTGCACTGTTCACGCGCAAGGTGATGGTAATGATGGCATTGAATTTACTTTTGATAAGAAAGGTAATTTAGTTACTAAAACCGACCAAAATGGTACCGAAAGTTTCGAATATGATGAATTGAATCGACTCGAACGTGAAGAGCGAAACTCATTCAGTCCGAAAGTCTATACTTATGAATCTAATGGTAACTTGAAATCCAAAGATGGGCATGTTTTAACCTATGATGAACGTGTGATTGACCCGCAAAATCCACCTGCTGACTATTATGGCCCACATGCAGTGACTTCATTCAAAG
>CAZVZJ010000098.1:0-7623 GCA_964631055.1 uncultured Marinicella sp. | reverse complement strand
CAATTTATGCGTTGGTTTGAATTGATGGCAGCGCAGCGGCATTTAAAAGCCATTGGTATATTCTGTAGACTTAACTACCGTGATGGCAAAGCTGACTATTTAAATGATATACCACGGACCATGAGATATTTGTTAACCACAGCAAAGCAATACCAAGAATTAGATGCATTCAGTCAATTGCTACAAAATCTACAACCGGTCTTAAACCCAGCAAAGTCACACCTGTGAAAGCACTTATTTTTGCTGCCGGTCGAGGCGAACGACTTAAACCACTTACCGACCACACGCCCAAACCTTTAGTCAAGGTACATGATAAACCACTGATTCAACACCACATAGAATCCCTACAAAAAGCTGGTATCACAGATTTAGTGATCAATGTCAGCTGGCTCAAAGAACAAATCATTTCATTCATAACTGAACTTTGTACCCAAAGTCAATTCTCTGACATAACAGTACAATTTTCTATTGAAGCAGACTATCCGCTTGAGACCGGTGGAGGTATGCTTAAAGCCCTTCCCTTATTAGGCAACAACCCATTTTTGGTAGTCAATGCCGATGTGTTTACCGATTTCAACTTCAATAAACTCACAGCTCTATCGAATAATCAGTTGGTTAATTTAGTTTTGGTTGAAAACCCTGAACATAACAACAACGGAGATTTCGCATTGGTGAATGATTATTTGGCGCTTAAAACTGATCAACACTCGAGCTATACTTATGCAGGCATTGGTTTATATCACCCTGATTTATTGGCCACTCCAATTAATACTGATCAATTTCCTGAAGTATTCAGTATAGTCCCACACATTAAAGCTGCTTTGGCTCATCAACAAGCTGGTGCCCAACTACATATCGGCAAATGGCATGATGTCGGCACACCAGAAAGGCTTAAGGCCCTGTCTGATGTATTGTCTGATGCATTCAATCATCAGGGATGATAAAATCACTAAATTATTAAAAACATCAGTTCACCAACCCTTCAATAATTAATACGAGAATGCTTTTATGCTTCAATTATTTACATTAAATAAAGTCTATATGTCATTGTTTTTATTTATATATTCAACAATATCTTTTTCACAAGAAGCCAAAGAGGCAGAAAAAGTCATTGAATATGCTGGCACATGGATTTCTGTGGTGCCACCCTTATTAGCAATCGCTATCGCATTGGCATTCAAACAAGTCATACCTGCCCTGTTTACAGGTTTAGTTTTTGGTGTCTGGGTTATAGGCGGCTTAGATTTCCAAAGTTTGTTGACTGCACCGTTAATTACTTTAGAAGAATTCGCGGTTAAAGCACTGGCTGACGAAGGTCACGCTTCCATCATTTTATTCTCATTCATGATTGGGGGCATGGTGGGCATCACTTCTCGAAATGGTGGGATGCAAGGTATTGTAAATTTAATTTTACAATGGGCCAACACGGTTAAACGCGCATCTTTAGCCACCATAGGCATGGGTATGAGTATCTTCTTTGATGATTATGCCAACACATTGGTAGTGGGTAACACCATGCGCCCTGTGACTGATAAAATGAAAATTTCCCGAGAAAAGCTGGCTTACCTGGTTGATTCAACAGCTGCCCCGATCGCTTGCTTAGCCCTGGTGACCACTTGGGTTGGTTTTCAAGTTGGTTTAATTGATGATGCTTTAAAAGGTGTTGGTTATACAGAAATGGGTGGCTACGGTGTGTTTTTACAAACAATTCCTTATAGCTTCTATCCCATATTTGCCCTGCTTTTAACCATCATGGTTGCCAGCACGGGGAAAGATTTTGGCCCCATGCATACCGCCGAAAGTCGCGCCAGAAATGCATCGGTTTCATCATTAGATGTAGATCACCACCCAACTGAAGAAATCAAGCCTGTTGAAGACAAGCCACATCGCGCCATTAATGCCATTTTGCCTTTTGCAACGCTGATAGTGGTGGTTTTAGGCGGACTCTATTTTACCGGTGTCGATGCAAGTGCTACTGAGCAATCTCTGCGAGATATTGTAGGTAACTCAGATTCATATAAAGCTTTGTTATGGGGCACCATGGCTGGTGTTTTGGTGGCAGCCATTTTAAGCATCATTCAAGGCATTCTGACGCTTGAACAAACAGTAAATGCTTTACTAAAAGGGATGAAGCCAATGGTACTTGCGATGATCATCCTGGTATTGGCTTGGTCACTTTCTTCAGTCAGTGAACAATTAGAAACCAGTCAGTACATATCCTCCATGATACAAGATTCCTTATCTGTTAATTGGTTGCCTTTATTGACCTTTCTACTGGCTGCATTAACTGCATTTGCAACCGGCTCAAGTTGGGGGGCTATGGGTATCTTGATTCCTCTGGTTGTGCCCATTGTCTGGAATATGATGGGTGCACAAAATGTATTAGACCCAAGTCATTTCTACATTCTTTATACAACCATAGCCAGCATTCTGGCTGGTGCTGTTTGGGGCGATCATTGTTCACCAATTTCTGACACCACCATTCTGTCTTCAATGGCTTCAGGTTGTGATCACATTGAACATGTCAGAACTCAAATCCCTTATGCCTTTTATGCCGGAGGTTTTGCTATGGTGGTAGGCATCATCCCTGCCAGTTTTGGCTTTTCGCCGTTGCTCTCAATCTTGATAGCAGTATCCGGCATGTATTTTGGCTTACGTTGGAAAGGTAAAACGGTATGAACAGAAAGTGGTTGCCGCGTGTTACTGTCGCAACAGTCATAGAAAAGGATGGCAAATTTTTAATGGTTGAAGAAGACATCTACGGCAAGAAGATTCTGAACCAACCTGCTGGTCATTTAGAGCCCAATGAAACTTTGGTTGATGCGGCCATTCGTGAAACTTTGGAAGAAACCGGTTGGCACATTCAAATCAAACACCTCATTGAATTTTCACAATGGACCAGCCCTAACAGCCAAAACCATTACCTTCGCGCTTGCTTTGCAGGCAAGACCATCAAATTTAACCCCAATCAAACCTTGGATGATGGCATCATTTGTGCCCAATGGTTAAGTCGTGAAGAAGTCGCCAAAAATAAACATAGGCTGCGCTCACCCCTTGTTTTACATCACATAGACCACCATATCAGCGGCAAACAAACAGACACTGATGTATTCAGTTATTACGATTAGATTAAACACTTAGACAAGCATGAAAGTCATCACAGGAATGTCAGGCGGCGTAGATTCATCAGTCAGCGCAGCATTACTCAAACAACAAGGCTTGTCTGTCGAAGGCATGTTCATGAAAAACTGGGAAGAAGATGACAGCCAAGAATACTGCTCAGCCGATGAAGATGTCAAAGATGCCCAAGCAGTATGCGATCGCTTAAACATCAAGCTACACCGTCGAAATTTCGCGACGGAGTACTGGGATCATGTTTTTGCTGAATTTCTCGCTGAATACCAACAAGGCCGAACACCGAACCCAGACATCTTATGTAATCGAGAAATTAAATTTAAGACGTTTCTAGACCATGCTGATGACTTGGGAGCCAAGATGATGGCCACAGGTCATTATGTCAGGAAAAAAGAAGCCAATGGCGAGTTCCAGTTGCTGAAAGGATTAGATACCAATAAAGATCAAAGCTATTTTTTATATGCCATCAATCAATACCAATTGTCTCGCACCCTATTCCCAGTTGGGGAAATAGAAAAACCTCAAGTCAGAAAAATTGCTGAATCATTAGGTTTGAATGTTTATGATAAAAAAGACTCTACGGGTATATGCTTTATTGGCGAAAAACGCTTCCAGGACTTTTTATCAACTTATTTAAAACCTAACCCTGGTGAAATCATCACACCTGAGGGTCAAGTGATCGGTCAACACAATGGACTGATGTACTACACCATTGGTCAACGACAAGGGCTGGGCATCGGTGGCGTTAAGAATGGTCTGGCTGAACCTTGGTTTGTGATCGCTAAATCACATCACAACAATCAGCTCATAGTTGGACAGAGTAATCATGCAGACCTCATGTTAGATCATACTTTACTGGCCAAACAGGTTACTTGGATTTCAGGCCAATCTCCAAAATACCCATTGAAGTGCCATGCTAAAATACGATACCGCCAAGCAGATCAAGCCTGTGAAGTAACCTCTAAAGATGGGAAAACCATAGAGGTTAACTTTGAAGCACCTCAAAAGGCCATTTCGCCAGGCCAATCGGTGGTTTTTTATCAAGAAGACGTATGTTTAGGAGGTGCTGTTATTGAATCATCTTCGTTACTGACATCAACCTGTGAATTAAAACTCACAGCTAAACCGCAATCAAGAGAATAATAGATATGAGAGACCAAACCATTGCACTTGCAGGTGTTTATCAAGCGGCCACTATGGCACATGAACTGGCTAATTCTGGAGCCATTCGTGATCAAAAAAGCTGGGATGTCAGCCTCAATAGTCTGTATAAGCTAGATGCCAGAACCACAGAAGACGTTTATGATAATAACATTGCAGGCTTAGCCCTGGGTTGTAACAGTTTAATTAAATCTTTCAATAAAGACAGTTATTACCTTAATGTCATTAAATACACCATTACACTGTTAACATTGGCTGGAAAATTACCCAGTAGACCAGAAATGATGGATACCATAGATAAAGGGCTACAAGACTCAAAAGTTTTACATGCACCTGATGACCCACTCAATGCTGCTGTGATTGCAAAGATGGCTCAAATATATTCTAAAACCATCAGTCAAATGCAACCGCGTGTGATCGTTGCTGGCCAGCCATTTCATTTAAAAGATCAAGGTATAACAGAGAAGATAAGAGCCATTCTGTTAGCAGGCATAAGATCTGCTGTATTGTGGAAACAAGTTGGCGGCAGTCAATTACAATTATTATTCAAAAGAAAAGTTTATATTCAAGAAGCTCAAAACTTATTGGCTCAATAAAAAACAAAAAATTCAATCACTCAGGACTATTTGTTCGATTCGATTGTGTTGATTCATTTAAAACCGCTTGTTCAGATTCCTGCTACTCGCTGAAGCTCGGCTGGAATGACGGTGTTTTTTTGTTTGGCTCGACTTGAATGACAGTATTATTGTTAAACTCGGCTGGAACCAAGGGTGTTTTTTATAGGCTCTATTTGCATTACAATTTCATGGTTAGAATAAATCCACTCGAAACGAATTCATCAACTCAGCTATCATAATTAAACATAAATATTCTGCTCAAAAATTCTCTTCCATGAGAATTGGTTTTATTAAACTTTGATACACTTTAAAAATCACTCAAAATTATTCAAAAAAATCAAATCTTCTAACCATTGGTAACCAAATACAATTCCAGCATCAAACCCTTCTGTATCATCACTGGGTGTGCCAATGAATAATTGATTTTCAAACATTCTCAAATTAATGTCTGTCACTTCTTCTGTCGTGTTAGGCACAGTAATCTGATTTTGTATGCTTTCCTGCCAACTGCCATCCAAGTTTTCATATACACACAACTTAGTTGTATTCATTCTGTTGCAGGAGATATAAGCAAGGCTATCTGTAATTAAAACACTTCGTGCAAAATATTGATCAATGTCTATTATGCGTTGGGTTTGAGTCCAAACATCATTAACCTTTTGAAAAAAATGTACTTTCGAAGATTTAGGTGAGGAAACAAGGAGTGTATTATTATATTCGCTGAAACTTGAACCAAAAAAACTATTTGCTTGGTGATCATCTGGAGTAATACTATAGCTATACACCCAGCTGTTATTAATTAGTTTATACACCAAAACTGCACCACCTAAATTAAAGGTTGTATCATCTAACTCTGCTGATAAAAGAAGTTCATCACCAATTAACTTTAAAGTGCGACCAAATAGAATTTCAAATTCTAAATTAGGACTTATAACCTGTTGTTTTTGCTCCCATTTACCGTTGACATTTTCAAAATAAAAAAACGAAGAGAAGCTTTGAAATGGGCCGATTTCTGGGCCTTCTTTTGCAGCACCAACGATCAGTCGGCTACCGCTCAAGCTCACTTGAGAACCGAAATGTACTTGAGGACTATTAACACCAGGCTGTAACCTGTCTGTTTGGACCCATTTGTTTCCATCATAATTAAATACATAAACTGAACCTAGTTCGGGGTTACTGATTTCTGCGCCTATCAATGACTCTACAGGTGCGCCGATCACTGCAGTGTTACCTGAAATACTGATAGAAGAGCCAAAAGCTTCTGCATACTCTGGTGCATCAGGAAATAACTCTGAATGTTTGTTCCACCTCGAACCATTATATTCAAATACATACACAACCCCAGAATTACGCTGCTTATTTTCATCACTTCCTACAGCACCAACAAACGCCATATTTCCTGAAACTTCTATAGTAGTACCGAATTGATCAAAAGCCACTCCATCAATGGTAAGTTTTTGCGGAATTTGCTGCTCAGATTCCCTATCAAAACTATATATCGAACCAGCGACAAACCCTTGATCGTTGTCTGTAAACTTCCCTGCCATCACATAGTTCGAATGCAAAGCAACATCTGTAGCAAAATCATCAGTATGATCAATAAAATCATTGGCTGTATATTTTTGAACCTCTTGTAAACCTGCATCTGTATATCGGTGCAAATAAGCTGCCCCTGATAAGTTAACCGCTTCATTATTATCTTTACTACCTACAAGTACATAATCTCCTAACACATCAAGCGCACCACCAAAAAAATCTCTGCCACCTGAATTAGGGGATTGTGCTGTTAGGATATCTACTTCCTCCCACGCTTCATCATTTAATTCAAAAACCCTTACGCTTCCTGAAAACTGACGCATTCCTATATCATCAGCTGGCACACCAACAAATGCCCTGTTTGTTGATATATGAACGTCTTGACCATATAAATCAGGTCCTGAGTTATTGTCATTACCTGAAAAATGTTGTTTCTGAATCCATTCATTGCCTTCTAAAT
This sequence comes from uncultured Marinicella sp., assembly GCA_964631055.1. GTDB lineage: Bacteria > Pseudomonadota > Gammaproteobacteria > Xanthomonadales > Marinicellaceae > Marinicella. Next base: position 714 of record CAZVZJ010000098.1, on the reverse strand, counting down.
GGAAAAAATATGCGTCTCCATTATCACCAAGTCCAATGAGGCCATCCAACGACGTGGCACCAATTAACATCCAATCGTTAAACACACTGATTGAAAAGCCAAATATACCAGCCAATTTAGGTTCATTGGCTTTAATTTTAGTAGCATATACCCAGCCCGATTTTGTTTTGTTATAAACCAAAACTGCTCCTGATGCTTCCATCACATCATTATCAGTAATTTGTCCAATGAATAATTGATTATCAGTTAGGTAAACGCTTTTAGCAAACCCTTGACTCGGGCTAAATTCACCACAGGTACTGGGTGAATTGATTTTTTGTTGAAATTCCCACCTGTCACCCTGCTGTTGATACAGATAAACGGCACCGTCACAAATTCCTTCATCCACGTAATCATGTTGGTTCGCAGCGATCGCAATAGTATGACCATACACACTGACATCCACTCCAAAGCGATCATCACCAACACCATCAGCTGGTTCTATAAACCCATTTTGCACCCAATTTCCATTTTCATCTAAATCAAGGATATAAACACCACCTTTATTATTTACTTTTGGAGCAGATACAAAAGCCCGATCCCCTTGGATTACTGTACGACTACCAAACTGTCCACCTTCCCCTCCTGGTTCAGGGTAGCCTGATAATAAATTTTCAGATTTTACTAAAACATCTAGACTTTCTGTTTTATTAGTACTTTCAATTACATTTTCAT
>CAZVZJ010000097.1:0-7839 GCA_964631055.1 uncultured Marinicella sp. | reverse complement strand
CTTTAATACGCCAAATGATATAACTAATAACTTTCTCATGACAGCTGTGATTGCGACTTTCTTGGGTTTGCCTTTAGCAAGTAATCGTTTGTAAAGTTTAATGGTTACTTTGTTATGATGGCTGGCAACCACAGCTGGTAAATATAAAGCCTTGCGCAAATGGCGATGACCCATTTTAGAAAGCTTCGATTTATTAATACTGGTTCCTGATTGTTCGATGCTTGGATTTAGGCCAGCATAACTGGTTACCTGTCTTGAGTTTTTGAATAAGTTCACATCTCCCAAATGAATAATAGATGAATAATAGAGGACAGTCGCCAATTAAAATCTAAAAGGGGTCAGACCCCTTTTAAGAAAAAAGTATGCTAAACAAAAGGGGTCAGACCCCTTTTAAGGAAAATTCTGTTATACTGAGGTTTTGAGTTAAGGATATGCCAAGAAAACCGAGGTTTTTTGTTCCAGATATTGCAAACCATGTGATTCAGCGTGGTATCAATAAGTCAGCTGTGTTTTATGAGGATGAGGATTACCAGCACTATAAACACATTTTGCATGAAGCAGCTGAGTCCAGTGGTGTTTTGATTCACGCCTATGTGTTGATGACCAATCATATACATCTTTTGGCCACGGCAGATTCCAATCGAGGTATCAGCCTAATGATGCAGCAAATTGGTCGTTTTTATGTGCCGTATATCAATCACAAATATGGGCAAAGTGGTACGTTGTGGGATGGTCGGTTCAAAAGTTCATTGGTTGATTCAGATCACTATGTGCTGGCATGTATGCGCTACATAGAAATGAACCCTGTTAGGGCTGGCATGGTTAAGACACCGCAAGAATATAAATGGAGCAGTTATTTATGCAATGGCCTAGAGAGGCTTGACCGAATCATTTCACCGCCAGCCAGTTATTTAAGTTTGGCTTTAACTAAGAAAAAAAGATTACAAGTTTACAGCAGTTTATTTACCGAACATTTAGATGAGGGTGTTTTAAAAGACATCAGAAACTGTACCCAAACTGGAACGCCATTAGGCAGTTCGAAGTTTATTGAGCAAATTGAAATAAAGTTGGGTAAAAAAGTAGGCTTTAATAAGAGGGGTAGACCAAGCACCTCTTTAAAAGGGGTCTGACCCCTTTCATGCAGTCACCGTTGATGATTACAATTTATTTGGTCTGGCTGGTAGTGCCTGTGTAGTGGGCGCCACAGTTGGTGCGTCGGATATTGTGCCGATGGAAACACTGTTAACTGATATAGTTGATACCACTTTGGCTGATAACGGTGGTCCAACACCGACCCATGCTTTGCTTATGGGCAGTCCAGCTATTGATGCGGTGCCTGCGGCCAGTTGTACCTCAGAAACCGATCAAACAGGTAAAGTTAGGCCACAAGATGGCGATATTGGTGCTTTTGAGGTTGAGGATCCTAGTTTAGATTTAATCTTTGAAAATGGTTTTGAAGCACCTGATGCGTAAAATCTGACACTGAAGATTAGCAAATACAATAGAGCCCGATTTGTTCGGGCTTTATTTTGCCTGGTATAATATTAGGAATGGTTGACTCCAATAAGGAATGTTGTTTATGAAATATGTGATATGTATAGTTGTGGTATTTTTGCTTTACCAACAGTGGGGTGTGAATGATGCTGCTGCCGAGTTGAATGAAAAGCATGGTGCTGAGGTGATTATGTATTCAACATCCTGGTGTGGTTATTGTAAAAAAGCGCGGGTGATGTTGAATTTGCAAGGTGTGAAATTTAAGGAGTTTGATATTGAAAAATCAAGTACAGCAAATGCTGAAATGAAATCCTTAGGTGGTCATGGCGTGCCAGTCTTTCTGATTCAAGGAGAGGTGGTGAAAGGTTTTAACCAACAACGTGTGATGGCTTTAATTAAAGGTATTTAGATGGGCATGGAGTATTTCATGCTGGTTTTTTCATTTAAGGAAAATTGATCAATGGCATTTACAGTTGGCATAGACTCAAGTGGTTGGGCTTTATTACTGATGAGTTTGATCATTATCAGTGTAATGTTGTATCAATTGCGTTGTTATTATTTAGGGCAAGCTGCTTTTGATTGGCATGTTGTTAAGGCGACGGTAGCAGAAGCATACGTTAAAGTCAGAGAGGATGATGATTTTAATTACGAGGAGAGCGCCCCCCATATCGAATATAAATATAAGTTTAAAGGGCGTTTGTTTAAACGTAAAAGAGTACAATTCGGGAATTTGTGGAGCCGACATTATGACCTCAGTGCTGAGTTGTTGAGGGGGGTGAGGCTAGGTGGTAAGGTAGGTGTCAGAATTAATCCTAAAAACCCTGGGCAATCAACTCTTAAACCTGGGTATCACGGCCATATTATTACTGAAATGATTTTAGGCTTTATGGTTCTACTTGTTTTGCTCGTCTTCGCTTTGTCTTGATTCTCTTGCTATTAATTTTAAGGCGTCACCCATGTTACTTATTTTGACTGCGCATGGCATTTTTAACGGCTAACTTTTCTGTTTTGCGTTTGGCTATGGCATCGCTGGCTGACATGCCAATGTGATCCTCGCCGCGTTGTTTAGCTAATTGCATTTGTTTTTCACGCATCGCGAACTGCGCCCTTTGTTCAGCGGTTGTTTGGTCAAAACAGTGATGACAACTGACGCCTTTTTCATAATGTTCTGATAATTTATCCGTTTCAGTGATGGGGTAGCGGCAGGCATAGCATTGGTCGTATTGGCCTTTTTCTAAATCATGATTAACAGCGACACGGTTATCGAATACAAAACACTCACCTTCCCACATTGTTTCATCTTTAGGTACTTGTTCCAAGTATTTTAAAATGCCACCTTGAAGGTGGTAGACCTCCTCGAATCCTTGTTCTTTGAGATAGGCTGTGGATTTTTCACAACGTATCCCGCCGGTACAAAACATCGCGACTTTTTTGTGTTGGTCAGGATCTAGGTTTTGTTTGACGTACTCAGGGAATTCTCTGAATGTTTCGGTGTTGGGATTGATGGCATTTTTAAAGCTGCCAATATTGTGCTCATAGTCATTACGCGTATCAACCAGCACCACGTCAGGATCTGAAATTAATGCATTCCAGTCCTCAGGTTTAACGTAGGTCCCAACCACTTCTTTGGGGTCAATGCCTTCAACCCCCATGGTAACAATTTCTTTTTTGAGTTTGACCTTTGAACGGTAAAAAGGCATGGTGTTGGTGAAGGATTCTTTGCTGTCCACACCTACTAAACGCTCATCTTGGCGAATCCAGTTTAAAACAGCATCAATACCCGAACGTGATCCTGCGATGGTGCCATTGATGCCTTCAGAAGCCAACAACAGGGTTCCTTTCACCTCGTTAGATAGCATGACCTCAAGTAAAGGTTGGCGTAAGTCTTTGAAATTTTCCAAGCGCACAAAGTGATAAAGTGCAGAGACTACAATAGAGTTTGACATGATTTTCCTGCTGACCTGAACGTAAATCAGGCGCAAAATATTAAAAGATGCTATTTTAACGATGGTGAATCATTTTGCAAATTTATTCAAATGATCAGTCGAAGTTTAATGTTTTCTTTGCAAAGTGAGAAGAGATGGATTTTATGTTTATTCACTTTGGTTTGTTGTTAGTCAACAGGGTAGCCGTCTGAAATTAATTGGCCTGTTGGAAATTGATATCTGAACCCATCATTGAATAATTTAAACTTGGGCATGATCTGTATAAATAAATCTGCCTCTAAAAAATTTTGCAACCATTTCTTTAAAGCAGAATAGGGAAGTTGGTCAAACCATGGTTTATCAACAAAAGCATATTGTCGAATGAATGGAAACAATGCCACATCAGCCAGCGAAATTTGACTGTTGATTAAAAATTGTGCTTTTTGTAAACGATTATCCAGTGATTCAATAAATGGAATGGTTAAATCTCGGTGTTGAATTTCAGTGAGTTCAGGATGTCTGTCAGCATACTTATAACGGTCTAATAATGGCTTAAATTCATGGTCATTGAGGTGAATCAATTCAAGGCCATGATTTTGGTCTTTGCGCCAGTTATTAGGATCTTTTTGTTGTAAAGCCCAAAGCATCACCGCTAAACTTTCATCAATAACTTGGCCTTCACCAGTAACCAAAACAGGCACCGTTCCCTTGGGTGAATATTGCAGCATACTTGGCGGCTTGTCTTTTAGCATTAACTCACGAAGTTCACATTCTATTGCTGCATAAGCCAATGTCATGCGTGCTCGAATGGCATAAGGGCAACGCCGAAAACTGTAAAGGATGTGGCCAGTCATGTATGATTACTCGTGGATAACTTTAACACGCCCAACAATCCCAGATTCAAGTTTTACTTTGATACCATGAGGGTGACTTGGAGAGTTTGTCAATATACGTGCTATTTCACCACGGGTTAATTCACCCGATCTTTGGTGTTGTTTTTGTACGACTGAGACATCTTGACCTAATTTAAGTTTATTGCGTTGGGTGCCACTCATAAGATTGCGGAAAAATAAAAGGTCATTATAATCGAGAATTTATTGCTTGAACCATTTTAGGATTGGAAGTTTATGTATTTTGCTATTATGGCAACAGATGTTGCTGACTCATTAACACTTCGAATGCCAGTTCGTGATCAACATCTGGCTAGATTGAAACAACTTAAAGATGAGAATCGTTTATTGATTGCTGGTCCTCATCCAGCTACTGATGAAGCAGATCCCGAACATCCAGCTTTCACTGGCTCATTGGTGGTTGCTGAGTTTGAGTCCCTACAAGCAGCTCAATCTTGGGCAGACGCTGATCCCTATATTGATGCTGGGGTATATGCAAACGTGGTGGTTAAACCTTATTTAAAAGTTTTGCCATAAAAAAGGCCGCCAGAAGGCGACCTGCTTTAATTGTTAATAGTTGATTACTTATTCTGTAGCCGAGGTATTTAAAGATTCACAAAAAGCAATGGTGGATCCTGAAATTCGGGTTAATGGGATGTCACCTGTTAAGCCACTACCATCAATGCTGTATGAAACGCTGGCTTGTCGACAATCATCAAAATCGATACTAAAAGTGCCAGCTGGTTCAGTGGTTACGACATTGTCTTGGTCAAAAATACCACCAGTTGATAAGAAGAGAGTTAGCTCTGCACTGGTGCCATCATACTCGCCTTGTGCCGTGTACCAACGATGATTTGAATCGCCTACTACAGCAGTTTCATCACCATCTGGAAAAGTGGTATCGTAAGTGAACCAAGCCACAAACATGGTGCCAAGCTCTGGAAACACTTCGATAAACATGCCTTGTCCATCTGTGGCTTGGTTAAACCATGAGCCATTTAACCCTTGGTTTAAAGTTGTAAAAGGTTGTTCTAAAGCAATGTCAGCACTGCTGCCGTCACCGAATGTGGCATAGATACCTAAGGGTTGATTCACACCTTCGCCAATTGCAAATAAAGTGACTATATCACCTGAGTTTAGGGTGATTGGTGCTAAATCAATTAAGCGTGTAGAGCCATCTGGCGTGGCAATATTTAAGTCATAGTTACCTGCTGGTAATTCAAAATAGTCTGAAGCCACTCCAAATTCTACACCTGTTAAGCCATTGACCAAATCACCACCATCAGTCCTGACTGAAACAGCGGTATCAGCTAATTCACTGGCAAATGGTGCTGCGTGTACTACCCTCACTTTGGCATTCCCTGTGGCTGGATCGCTGTTATTATCTATCAAGGGCAATAAACTGAGTGGTTGGTTGATACCATCGCCTATGGCCGCAACAGTGTAGTCAGTTTCAGCTTCAAGATCGACTGTGGCTTCGATTGCAGCAGCCTCACTTCCTGGAGGTGCAAATACTTCAAGTAAAGTGCTCCCTGGTGCTGAACCATCATCAGATAAGGTTAAATAGCCTGATGCCTGTCTGTAATTAACCCCAGTTAGAACCTCTGTTTCGTTAACATCTATGGAAACTGATGTACCCTCTAGAGTGTCTGCAAATGGTGCCAGGTGCGCCACATTCACTCGTGTAGGCTCAGGTGTTTCTAATGCTAAACTACTGCCAGTACCGTCTCCAAAGACAGCATAAGCACCAACAGGTTGATTGGTTCCATCACCAACTGCATAGACGGTAACCACTGTTCCGGCTGGAAGATCAATGGGTGCAATATCGATTAAATCAGTTGTCCCATCTGCGGTAGATATTTTAAGGTCATAAGTAGCTGCAGGTAATTCGAAGAACCCTGATTCTTGACCAAAAGTAACTCTGTCAAGGCCATTGACTACTGTACCATCATCTAACCGTACTGATGCAGCAGTGGCTTCAATTTCTGCTGCAAAAGGTGCTGCATGGACTACGCGAATCATGATGTTGCCATCTGTAGGCATGGTTTGTGAATCTTCTAACGCCAATAAAGCCAAAGGCTGGTTGTTGCCGTCACCGATGGCTGATACAGAATAAAAAGTATCGGCAGCCAGGTCAACAGTCGCAGCTATAGCTGCGGTATCAGCCCCTGGTGGTGTGAACACTTCTAACGTGGTTGATCCAGGTGCTACGCCTGCGTCTGCCAGTTCAATGTAACCTGAAGATTGTAAGAATTGAACACCAGTTAATGCTTCATTGCCATTAACATTCACAGAAACGGCGGTACCTTCTGGGGTGTCACTGAAAGGCGCTAAGTGATTAACATTCACTTGCGTAGCCATCGAAACAGAGGCTGTGGCCAGCAGCCCGATTTGGGTAATAAATTTAATAGATTTCATGTTTTCCTCTTCATACTGATTAATATCGCATACCAGTTTACGCTCGTGTTGTGAGTGAATGGTGAAGAGGGCGTGGTTAAAATTTCACGTGTTTTTAACGGCCCTAACCTGATTAATCATTAATATTTTGGTTGTACACATATTTATATATAAGCAATAAAATGAAAAATATGTCTGGCTGAGAATGTAGAAAAATATTTGGAATACTTGGGGTTTAAATTTTAATGAATCAGATTTTATGTGAGTAAATAAATCAGATCAGTGCGAGTTCAATGCTAAATAGATGCGACTTTATATGGAGTTCTAAACTGACTTTTTAACCATATAATCACTCGATAACAAAGCATAAACAGTGATGAAATTATTAAGTTCTATAATCAAAAAAGGGAAACCAATGGTCTCCCTTTATTACATCAATTATATGGATTGTCGATTAATTAAACTCGATACTCCATGAATCAATGAAACCACCATCTTGATTAACATGGTCAGTTACTTCAATTCGCCATTCACCAGATGATTCAATGGTTCCAGCATTTAAGTCGATGTCAACTAAAATGTCATCTCCACTGTCATTGGTATTAGTTCTGGCATGAATCTCGCCATTTGCACCATTTGGAGCAAATATTCTGGCAGATATGTCACCGCGCCAAGTATGCTTGATATCAGCTTTAACAGTAATGCTTCCAGATGCGCCTGTTCTGGTTACATTAATGGCTGAGCTCACTGTACTGGGTGCGCCACTTGAAATGGTTACATTATTGGTGTTCTCAAAGAAATTAGTATTTCCGCCACCACCACCGCCGCCGCCAGCGGTGTAGCTTCCTACCAGGCTGACACCTGAGTATGCACTAAATCCTCTTAGCATGACATGGTATGTACCAGCTTGAACGTTGCTGATGTCACAAGTTTCATTGTTACCATTTAAATATGGGCGACAATCGTAGGTAGCTGTGGTAGGTGCATTACCAAATCTAACATACAAATCGGCATCGCCTGAACCACCACTCATGTCAAAACTCAAATTAGTTGCGCCCGATGGGACATCAAGTGTATAGAAGGTTTCAGAACCTTGTCCACCTGATAAACCAGTTTCCGCTGTGCCGTTTGAC
>CAZVZJ010000096.1:0-7898 GCA_964631055.1 uncultured Marinicella sp. | reverse complement strand
TTCCTGATACACATCATCACCAGATTATCTAAATCCCCTTGCAATGCCTTGGCAGCGATCATTTGATTATCAACAGCAGTCTTTGATAACTGCAAGGATGGTTTTAGTGGTGTTACATCAGTGATGATATGAATGTACTCAGCGGGTGATTCTGTGGTTCTACTTTGTGCCACTTGTGATGTCAATAGCTCATACAACACCAATCCCAATGCATAAACATCAGTCGCAGTGGAGACCGAATCGCCACGGATTTGTTCTGGACTAGAATAAGCAAAAGTCATCATTGCATCACTTTGCGTTTGGGTCATTTCCGCATCAATGGGTTTAGCAATTCCAAAATCTAATAATTTCACCAATCCATCTGTAGTCACCATAATGTTAGATGGCTTGATGTCACGATGAATAATTCCTTTTGAATGGGCGTAACTGACTGCATGACAAATTTGCAGAAAAAATTCCAATGTGTCTTTTAAGTGCAGTTTGGTACGTTTTAAGTAGGCATACAACCCAACCCCTTCAACCCACTCCATAATCATGTATAAACGGCCTTGGTATTGCCCACCGCCGATCAAGGCAGATATATTAGGATGCTGTAAAGATGCCAGTAATTCACGTTCATTCTGAAACCGTTGTAATTCTTTTTTGGTGGCTGATGTCTTGATAAATTTTATGGCTACTTGGTGGTTAAAGTCCCCATCATCCCTACTCGCCAGCCACACTTCTCCTTGACCACCTTCACCCACTTTATTGACCAATTTGTATTGATCAATTTTTTCACCTGTTTTAATTGATTGCTCTTCTAAACCTTGTTGTGCAGTATTCAGAATTACTTGTGATAACTCTGAATCAATATCTCCAGAGTAATTGATCAATTTCAGAACTTTTTGTTTAATTTCATCAGAGTATTCGCTGGCTTCAATGAAACTGATTTTTTCAGTATAAGGTAGCTCAATACATGCATTGAATAATGCCTTAATTTTATTTCCAGTAGGCTGACTCATAATTGATTCTATAAGTTATGAAAGGTTGTCTATGTATTCGTGAATAATGACACGCCCAAACTTCAAATCTCGCTCCAGAGTAGCTAATGAAACACCTAAATATTCCGCTGCCTGGGCTTGAGATAAATCAGTAAAATAGACCAGCTCTATGATTCTGGCACTGCGCTCATCTATGCTTTCCAAGTGGTTGATGGCTTGATCAATTTGTGTAAAGTCAGCAAAATTAGATTCGGCCAGTCCCAACGAATCTGAAAAGTGTAAAACCTCTGCTTGGTTTTTTTTACGGTTTTTATATAAGGCATAATTAACCAACACTCGCCTCATTTGTCGAGCAAAAGTATAAAAGTAATGTTGCTGATCTTTGAATGACAATTCGTTGATAGATAACTTGGCAAAAGCTTCATGAACCAAATCGGTTGCTGACAAAGTATGGTTCGACCTTTCTTTGGCCATCATCTTTTTGGCCAGCACTTTTAATTGCTGATAAATTTCTTTATCTAAAGTCTCTTGATTGTTAGGAAGTTCCCCAGCCATATAAATACAGTAGCATAAAAATAATTTTTTTAACAAATGATTTGAGGGTTTTTATCTTGAATCTTGCTTTTATGGGTAAGGCACGCAAAAAACATGAAAGTTAAAGTTTAATCATGCATCTTGTGGCTGGAACATTTATCACGAGGAATAAACATGAATTTAATGCGAATCATCAAAACAATTTTAATCAGCCTGAGTGTCATCGCTGCTGGAAACAGCCAAGCTGAAGTAGAAGACAACGAAGGGTATCGCGAGGCTTACCAAGCTTGGGCTGCTGCACACTTTACATTTTTGCCCACTTCATTCTTGCCAGGCCCAATTGGAATGGGGGCTGATTTAGCCAGTATTCCTATAGATATCAGGATTAAAACATTACCAGCCTCACTGATTGCACCTACTCCAAATGCTGTGTTACCCAACAGTTCTGACGGCTGCCACTATACATTTAGCCTGCCACAAAAGTCATCTACTTATGAAAATTTATTTGGTTTTTTTGATATCAACCCGCTGGCTGATAATTGGGGTGCTTTCAGTAACAACCAACCGCCTTGGGTTGAACATGCCAATGCTCAAATTGAATTGGTGGTAGATCATGAGTACCTAGATCAGTGGAACCCTGATGACAAGCTGGTCATATTCCCATCTGGAAACCATGGCATTAATTGGCATGCTAATACCCAGATAGATCCATTGATAGATGTAGCCATTCCGATTGTATTATTTGTTTTTTCTAATGAAATAAAATATTCGTCTTCATTTTTGGCCACGGAACCTGGCAGTGCCGCTCGAGCCATTAAAATTGGCAAAGAGTTCTTGAAAAATGCTGGCGTTGAAGCAGGTTTGATCGCCGCGGGGCAAATAGAATCGAATTTACCCCAAACATCTGCTACGCACACACAAAATAGACCCTTCACAGTCTATGATGTCAATCCACCCATGATCTCAACCTCCGAGCCAAACCCTGCCCCTTTAGAGGCCAATAGTTTTGGTGGCGAGCGGTGGGATGTACATAAAGACCAATTAAGAGCAACCATCACTGCCACAGACCCTTGTGCCCAACCCGTCTTAGTTGGTAATGATGCACCCTTTATTTTACCTTTAGGAACCACTCAAATTACTTGGTCGGCTATTGACACTGGTCCACTGGGCGGCAGTAACTCAGGTGTCAGAAGCGTGGTACAAAACATCACTGTAGAAGACACACGAGCACCGATCATTCTTGCTCCACCAAGCCGTGTGATTGAATCTGATGTAGCCGCTACTACCGATGATTTCGATGTCGGTACTGCAGTGGTTTTTGATGTAGCTGACCCAAACCCAACCATCCAAAATACCATTGGCAATGGCTTTAATCCTGATACCCGCACAGAAGTTGTTTGGACTGCAACCGACAGTTCTGGTAACTCAGACAGTAAATCACAGTGGATCACAGTCAAAACCCCAGGTACAAACACAGCGCCAACTGTTAACGACACATCTGCTAATGGTTTAACTTCTGAGCATATTGATCTAGAACTGACTGGCAATGACAATGATTTTTTATCAGGACGTTTTGATCCATTGAAATTTGAGATTACAGCTTTACCTAACAATGGTTTTTTTGTGGCACCTTTGATGCCTTACTTTATTGAAGACTATCGAGTTAGACCAGGGTCTGTGGTTGGTGATATTTTGAATAATTCACCAACTCCTGCAGCAGATTTGGATGTGGCATTTTGTGATAACAGCCAAGACATTCCAATTGACTTTGTTTACAGTTCTGAATTTGTTCATGTTGATGATGACGGTATTTCCTATGTTTTGGATCAATACTGGCAATGTGGTAATGGTTTACCGACCCCGTCACCTCGCTTATCAAAATGGGATGCTGATGGCATTTACCTAGATCAAATAAACATCAATCAATCGGTTAAGCGCATTACCATGGATTCAGATGGCTTTATTTATGCGGTTACGCCTGGTTCCAGTTCTGACCAACTGTTCTTAAATAAATACGACCAACAATTAAACAGTATAGACAGTTGGAAACTGAACACCATTCCAGTCAGCCTAGGCAACCCCAGGTTACTGGGTGCCACATTTGACAGTGAGACGGGGTTGATTTTTGCCACCGATAAAAGGCGTGTATATATTTTTGATGGCGCAGATGGTAACTTTAATCCTGCATTTTTAGGAACGCTCAAAAATGCTGAAAACTTTTTATCAGGCAGCCCATCAGTGGCTGGTAGTAGCAGTCGTGGTTTTTATATTGAAATTGACTCAACTGGTGATTTGTATGTGGTTGATTCTGGATTGGATCGAATTCATAAATTTGCAGCCACAACTTATGACGGCAACACCATCAGCATTGGTGAACACATTGGTTGGATGGGGCGTTGTGAATCAGGACCTGGCTGTGATGATGATACCCAGACAAGTATTGGTTACAGCTGCAGTGATGACACACCATGTGAAGATTTAATAGCCAATGGCAGTAATTGTGGTGCGCAAGGAGCTGGTATTTGTAGCCATGGAGCTGGACAAGGTCAATTTGACACACCGATTGGTATTGCTTTGGATAACAATGACATCTTATATGTGACTGATTATGATAACTCACGAGTTCAACGTTTTTCACCTTTAGGAGATTTTGCAGGGGAAGCTGCATCAACCTGTGATGGCAGTTGTTTTGTTTTAGGTGACATGGGACGACCACTTGATATCAGTGTTAATGCAACACAGTTTTATGTATTGGATAATGATCGAGAGTTGATGCACGTTTTTGAAACTGCCCCTTTTAAAGAAATCACTGATGACAGTGTGGTGGTCACTTATGCTTCCGATAATGATTTTCAAGGGGTTGATGGTTTTTCATACAGAGCCAATGATGGCCTGGTTGATAGCAATGTCGGTATAGCAACCATTGACATCAATAGAAACTTCAGGGCCCCAGAATCTTTTGCTGGCGATGTGATCACCAATGAAGATGAGGCAGTGAACATCATGTTATCAGCAGCTGATCCTGATGGCATATTAGGCATTGATTTCAATGGCTTAGATACGCTTGACTATATCATCACTGCAGAGCCCCAACACGGTTTATTAACCGGTACAGATGAGAACTTCGTCTATACACCGAATGCAGATTTTAACGGCCAAGATTCTTTCATTTTTAAAGTCAATGATGGTTTATTCGATTCCAATGAAGCCACTGTGAGCATTCAGATACTACCTGTTAACGACCAACCTGTGGTTAGTTTTACCGATGAAAACTCGAAACTGTTGCCGAAACAATTATGGCCATTGATTGAGGGTAAAATTGTGGGCAATGACATCCAGGCAGGGCTGGGTTATCCACTACCTTTGATTGCTGAATTTACCGATCCAGATATAGGTCAACAACACACAGTCCAAATCACATGGGGTGATGGAACAGTTGATAATGGCAGGACTGACCCGCCAACTGTTGATCCAAACGAACCATCTGAGGACCCACTCATGACCAATACCTTTAACAGTTCTGGACAAGTATTTGCTGATCACACATATTTTTCAGCAGGTAATCAAACGGTATCTCTGATAGTTGTTGATGATGAATCTCTGTCATCTAACCCCATCCAAGCACAAATAGATGTCATTCCGATGGTAGATGTTACTTTACAAGATGAAGAAGTCGACCCTGACAGTTTCCCAGAGCCTGGCGAAATCACATCAGTCACCATCGAAGTCAGCAATCAATCTCCAGAGGATCCCATCATTGGTTTAACCGCTAATAATGTTGTGTTCACTGGCACCCTGCCAGATGATGTCACTTTAATCAGCATGCTCAGCACTCAGGGGTCATGTAGCCAAATGGGACAAACCAGTACTTGCGATTTAGGTTCCATTGACCCTGATGAAAGCGTAACCATCTCTGTCATCATGCAACCTGATGAACTGTTCGATCCAGCAAAATATGGCTACACCGCTGATGTTTCGAGTACTGAGCCTGATGCTTCAGTGAATAATTTAACGGTATTTGAGATTCCTATTAAGTTCAAAGATGACATATTCGCTAATGGCTTTGAATCTAATTAACCTATCACAAAAACCGAGTGTAAAAGGCTGCATTTTTTGCAGCCTTTTTAATGCCAAAAACAAATTATTTATCATAACAAAAACGTCACAAAACTCACTGCAATTACAGGTAAAATAGACACCTCAAAAAATCACGGAGTTCATAGAACCATGAAGCTAATCATCACCTTATTGTGCATGGGCACAGTTTTTACATCTCATGCAGGACTGGAAGATCTCTTGATCACCGAAATTACAGTAACGCCAACTGTGGGGGAATTCGTAGAAATACATAACAGTGGTTCTGATGTCATAGATTTAACTGACGTATACTTAACTGATGCCACATTTTCAAACGGTAACGTCTATTATTACCAATTGGTCGAAGGTGCAGGCGGCGGTGGTGGTTTTGCTGATTTCTATTCACGCTTTCCAACTGGAGCTACCATTGCGGCGGGTGAGTACCAAACCATTGCTTTAAATGGTTCAGATGATTTTAATACAGAATATGGCGTTGATCCCACTTATGAAATATTTGAAGACGGTGCTTCAGCTGACTCTATCCCTGACATGCTTGAGGCACGGGTTGGATCTATTGATGGCCTTAGCAGTGGTTTGAGTGACGGTGGTGAAGTGGCTGTTCTCTTGTATTGGGATGGTATATCTGACTTGGTTCAAGATTTAGATTATGCAGTTTGGGGTGATAAAGTCGAGGCCATTGATAAAACGGGCATCGCTATAGATGGTCCTGATGCTGACAACAACACCTCAACGTATACAGCCGATACCGCAATCAGTTCACAGACACCCGTCGCTACCAGCGCCCATTCAAATGGTAACAGTTGGCAGCGCATAGACTTAACCGAAGGTGCAGAAACTCAATCTGGTGGTAATGGTATTGCTGGAAGTGACGAAACATCAGAAAATACCGACTTTACTTTTGGTGAAGACACACCCACTCCCAATGCTGCAACCAACATAACACCGCCAATTCCACAATTCGTTATCAATGAGATTGATGCTGTTTCTGCTGGTTCAGATTTTATTGAACTGCTAGGCAATCCAAATACTGCTACAGATGGGTATACCCTTGTTTTGTATGATGGTGATACTGACTTATCAACTGCTGTTATTAGCTTAGATGGCATGACCACCAATACTGGTGGCTATTTATTGATTAGTAATGCGTTAGAAGACGGCGCTGATGCAGTCGCATTATATGCTTCAGGCTCAATGAATTTTATGGTGGGTGATGCTTTGACATCTACTGATATTATGGATGCGATTGTTTATGATTCTGGTCAAGCTGATGACCCTGAGCTGTTAACATTATTGAATCCAGGCCAACCACAAGTTGATGAAAATGCCAATGGCAATGCAGCCACTGAATCTCTGATTCGTTGTACCAATGGATCTGGTGGCCAGCTCAACAGCAGTTCTTTCAAAGCATTCACACCTTCTCCAGGTGTCGCTAATGCTGATTGTATCACTTTAGATGGCTATTATGACTCAGCTGACCCCACTAATGCACAAACCTTGCGTGATTCTTTACATGAAATCATTGATGACCACTGTAGCTTTAATTACAGTGGACCCAGCGCTGGAAATACAGCCAGCTGTACTGATCAAACGGTATCTGAAGACACTTGGAGTATTTTGTCAGAAGCAGATGCAGACCCTGGTGTTACAGGACAAGTTTGGATGATTTACAAAAATAACAATTACACTTTTCAAGGTGGCGGACAACAAGCATATAACCGCGAACACACTTGGCCACAATCATATGGCTTCAGTACTGGCGACTTGGGAACTAATAATACAGCCAGAACAGATGCACATCACTTGATGATGTCAGATGTGGGTTACAACAGTGACAGAGGAAATTTATATTTCGATAATTGTGATGCTGCTTGTAATGAACGTCCAACAGACCCACACGAAGACCCCAATACTCCAGCTATGGACACCATCGGTGGTGGCACTGGCGTCTATCCGGGTAATTCTAACTGGTTTGATGCCAATTCATTTGAGGTTTGGAACTTCAGAAAAGGTGACATAGCCCGTGCCATGTTCTATATGGATGTCAGATACTCAGGAGATACCACTGGAGAAGTTGACCTTGAATTAGTAACTCGAGCAGATGTTGGCATGATACAAACAGGATCTCCTTATATGGGCATATTAGAAATTTTGTTAGCCTGGCATGCTGCCGATCCTGTAGATGACATTGAACGGGCTCGTAATGACATTGTTTTCGGTAAACAATTAAATAGAAATCCCTTCATCGATCACCCAGAATGGGTCGAATGTATATTCGTTGATGGTGGC
>CAZVZJ010000095.1:0-7908 GCA_964631055.1 uncultured Marinicella sp. | reverse complement strand
AAATCCCTTCATCGATCACCCAGAATGGGTCGAATGTATATTCGTTGATGGTGGCACTTGCCCCATGGTTGGTGATGACTTGATTTTTGCCAATGGCTTTGATTAAAAATTACCATCAATAAAGCTCTGAAGGGCAAACACAGGTTTGCCCTTTTATATTTTCCTTATCGTTTGACTTTAAAATATTGTGCTTAGGGGTGATATTCATCAAATCCCTGATCCGAAACTTTTCTGTCCAGTGGAAAGGTAAAGAATGATCTTTGGTTAAATGGTTGACTGTCTATATCCAAAGCCGAACCACTTACATTTGAACATTGATCTATGGCAGGTGATAATGAGGTGAGGTGATAATCCCCTGCCACAGAGTCAACGAACCTGGGGTCCACGCCTTGTTCCTGAGTTAAATTACAAGCAAATCGTTCTGAAGTTGGCTGGTTCAGTGAGGCGAAAGATGGGTTTGAAGTACCATAAATTATGGAATTATAGACTTGCAAAGTACCACCGTCATTCATAATGACATGATTTTCTTCTGAATTATCAACAATTGTATTGTGCCTGATATTCATTATTGGACCGCGTGAATTAATAGGATCGGTGTTTTGAATATATAAAACAGCATCATTTTGAAAATTGTTCGAAATGGAGCCATTGTGTGCCATCAAGTTGGCAAATAAATCCAAACGCAAGCCATCATCATAACTTGCTAAGTGTGCTACCAAACCTCGATCAGATTGGTTGTCAATAAATTGACTGTGGTTGACAACAACATAGTTAGACCTATCCAGATACAGTGCTCCGCCTCTTTTACTACCTACATTACTGATGAAGTCTGAGCGATTGATTGTTGCAGTTGATCCTGAACTTATGTTCAGTGCACCGCCATACTTGGCTAAATTATCTTGAAACTCATTCTGTGTTATTGTGAGATTTGAACCTAAGTTTGCATATATTGCTCCACCATTATTTTGTGTAATGTTGGCATTAATTTGGCTATCATGGATATTTACATGAGATCCAGTTAGAAACACCAACCCCCCATTCTCTGCTTTATTATCTTTTAAAACGCCGCCTGCAATCCTTAAAGAACTGTTATCTGAAAGATAAACTGCACCACCATCTCCTATATTATCTAAGTCCATATCTGCATGGTTATTGGAAATTACTGGCTCTTTACAACTTGGATTATTACAAGCATTGACTGATATATTGCCCTGACTCACATAGGCAAAGCCACCATGATTATTGGCCAGGTTATTGTTGATCATTATAGAAGTAGGATCATTGGGTTGAGCATAGAAGTTGACAGAACAATATTCCGAAAGGTTCATGCCACCACCATTTCCAGTAGCCAAATTTCCTGTTATTTCATTGTTCCTATAAAAACTGATGGATGAATTACTTGAACAGTAAACCCCACCACCTGAATGGGCTGAATTGTCTTTGATTTTACTATTGACAAAAAACAACTGTGATTCATCATCAAATAGATTAACCGCGCCACCAAAATCTGCTTCATTATTTTCAAAAGTTACAGTATGTATGATCAATCTAAAATTATTAAACATCAATGAAATTCCGCCAGAACTACCTAAACCTTGGCCTAACCCGTTGGTAATTTTTAAATTTTGCAACCTGAATGATGAATATCTGAAGTTTATAAAACGCATAACAGAATCCATTTGCTGACCATCAATCACACTGGGTTCTGATGTTGGTGGCAGGCCCGAACGAGCACCCTGACACCCCTCAAAACCTCCGATTATTTGTTCTAAATAAGAGCTTCTACCATCAATAATGAGATTTTCATTATATATATTTTCATTGGTTAACAAGATGAGGCTTGCCCCGCTGTTAATTGCCTGTTGAATGGCATCATTTCCATAAAAGTCACAGTCCTCGCTGTCACCTACTGTGGCTGTGAATGCATGTAAATTCTTTGGCGCCAGAAAACCAGAGAATAAAATGATAATTGTGAATGTTTTAATATAGAACATACTTGTATTAATTTAAATTGAATACTGTACTTAACAAACAAAATACAAAAACACGCCAATATTTATTTCATTAATTCTCTTAATTGGTGGTTCGTGTATTTAGTTAAACTTTTCACGTTCACTTTAAACCTTTGATAATCTACCCTCCCCATTCGAAAAAATTACAGAAGTCGACATGATGAAAACAATCTATGTTAGAGTTGTATTCTAACGATTACATCATTAATAAAAGTCTCTGATGAAACCTGAACAATTGACAGAATTATTAAATTCAGATCATAAAGATTTAAACACACAGCAACAGCAAGTATTAAATCAGGTTTATGCACAACTAAAGAAAATTGCAAAATCACAACGTTATAAAATTCAACAGAATGAATTAAATACCACAGCCTTGGTTAATGAGGCTTGGATTAAGCTCAACAAAAATGATTTTCAATTCAATGACAGGGGACATTTTTTTGCTGTTTCCGCATTAGCCATGCGACAAATTTTACTCAATCAAGCCAAAAAAATACAACAACGTGGTCATCATGAAGAAATCAATGAAGATTTGATGGTAGGCGACATGCAACAAGCCCATTGGCTATTAGACCTTGAACAACAATTGAACAACTTAGCTGAGTATTCTTCGAGGTTAGAAAAAATATTCATTTATCGTTTTTTTGGTGGAATGGGTGTGAAGGAAGTGGCTGAGTTATTTAATGTCAGTGAACGTACCATCAACAGAGAATGGAAAAAAGCCAAATTAATGATATCTATTGGCCTAGAACAAGATGTCTGAGAAATCCAAGAACACCGGCAAAATTGATTATGATGTGATCAACCAATTGGTCAATGACAATGAAGACTTGACTGAAAAGGAAATATTAAAGCTTTATAAAAAACTACAAGAAGACCAAGAAACCTATACTGTTGACCTATTAACAGGCAACATCACTGACAAAGCTGATGTTTTATTAGAGTCGGCCTTAAATAAAACAGCACCTGAAAACACCCAAAGTAAAGCTCAGTACATCATAGAAAAACGCCTTGCATCAGGTGGGCAAAGTGATGTTTACTTGGCCCACAGAAAAGACAAAACTTTCTCCAAAGCAGTGGCTGTTAAAGTGATGAATTCAGCCATCCTTGATGAAGATCAAGCTTCCCAGCTATTGAATGAAATTCAAATACTCGCTGGTTTAAACCACCCAAATATTGTATCTATTCTAGATGCAGGGTTTGATCAAAAAAAGCATCCTTGGATGGTTTTAAACTATGTTGATGGCTTACACCTTGATCAATACATAGCAATAAAAAAATTATCAGAAAAACAAATTTTGTTGTTATTGGCAGATGTGGCCAATGCGATTAAATACATCCATGACAAGGAAATCCAGCATCTAGACATCAAACCAGCGAATATTTTGGTTGAAGAAATTGATAACAAACCCATACCCGTTATTATAGATTTTGGCATTTCCTTAAATACACTCGAAGATTCAGAACCAAAAAACAATTATGCAACATTGGCATACGCTTCTCCTGAGCAGCTAGACACAAAATCAAACACTGACCACAGGAGTGATATTTATTCATTGGGTCAATTAATTGAAAATCTGATTTATGCTAATCAATCAAACGATAAAAGACAACCCGATATACAAGCCATCATCAGACGCTGCACTGAACCTGATCCAAAAAATCGCTACCAGTCAACAACCTCCCTATTAAGCGACATACAGAGTTATATCAACGGAGACCCTGTCAGTGCCAGGCCCTTATCGATGACACAAAGATGGACAAAGCAGTATATTAAAAGACCGTGGATAAATTCATTGATCCTCGCTCTGGTAGTTTCGATACTTGTTTTAACCACTTATTTCATTCACAAAAAACATCAGCAAGAAAAAATGGCTGCACAGCAGGTGATTAAAAACCAATACTACTGGGATCGTGCGGATAAAATTGAACGATCCTCCGAGCTGATATATGCCAGACCCAATGGCAACATAGAAAAAGATTTGTCTCAAATAAAACAAGAGTATGAACATTTAAAGAATCAACTTCAGAGCGAAAGCCTGGAGTTACAAAAATCAGCCAGTTTTGCGCTCGCTTCAGCTGCTACAAGTATTGGCGAGTTTGAACAAGCGCAACCATTCTTAACATTGGCCAATAAAAACTCACCTGAAAACACTGAAGTCAGTTATGCATTGGCCAATAACCATTTACAGCTTTATCAAATCAAAACTCAAGAGCTGAAGAATTTTTCAAATCGAGAATTCCGCAGCACCCACAAAAAAAGACTGCAGCAAGAACACCTTAAACCAGCCAAGATCTTACTAGAAAGGATTGAATCCAATGATGATGCCATGATCAATGGCATGTTGTTGTTCTTAAATGAGGATTCAGAGACTGCACTTAACCTGCTTACTGAGACAGAAAATGAAGGGGTTTGGCCCATACAACAATGGCTTTTAACTGCTCAAATCCATCAACAACAAGCCAGTAACTTCATGACACTCGGAGAGACAGAACCAACAATCGAGCAGCTTGAATCGGCCATACATTATTTAAAGAAAGCCCAGTCATATGCCCGCAGCCATCCACAAATTCAAACCATGCTTTGTCAAACCCAAGCCGATTTACTGATCAATAAAAACTCCAAAGCAGAAACTACAATACTTCCTGACTGCCAAGCCCTCCTTAATTTGCTTCCGAACTCCAATCATGTCACGTTAACTGTCGCCAATACATATGCGCTGATAGCAAGAAATTTGCGGAAAGCCGGTGTCAATCCAAATAATTTTTTAATTCAAGCAGAAAATTTATTAAATCATGATTACAACTCAACCCCAAAAGATATTGCGGAACAACAACTGATACTTGGCCTGATCAATTACATCAAAGGTGAATGGCATTTTAACACCACACAAAAAACAGAAGGTTCCAGCTTTTTAAATCAATCTATTAAAAATTTGGAGTATGCAACGGAAAATCTACCAAATAGCTACCTAGCCAAGCTAAGGCTGGCAGAGTCTTTGTTTTACATGGCTAATTCTAACTATGAATCAGATCCTGAAACAGAAAAAACTTATCAACAAGCCATTGACCTGATGCTTGAATTGCAAAACCATGCCGATGCCACCATCACATTATCAACTAACTTGGTTAAAATTATTGCTGATCTGGCCTACCGAAAATTTCAGGTTGGTCAAGCAGCGGAAGAACAGTTTGTTTTGGCTAACCAAGTTTATGATCAATTAAAAACAAAACATCCTGACAATGGATTCGTGATTTCAGCAGGCAGGCATTTGAACTGGACTCATGCAGATTATTTGGTCTATCAAAATTCTAATCCCGAACCTTACCTTTCAGAAGCATTGCTTTTATTCGACCAGGAAATCAAACTACGTCCAACATCAGTAGGAAGAAGGTACAATAAAATCAGTGCCATGTTACTGGGAATTAATTATTTCTTGAATCAAAAAAAAGATCAATCTATTGAGCTAAAAGCCACCTTACAAGCTTTAACTGACCTCCAACAAAGTGTGGATGAGTCTTATGACTTATCAGCCCATTTGGGTTTTTATCACAACATGATGGCGATGCAATTGATTCAAGCAGAACAATCACCACAAGTCACCTTAATTAAAGCTGAAACTTATAACCGCGAATGCCTCACCAGTAAACTGGATGCTTATGCCTGCCAAACTCAATGGGCCACTTATGTTGAAATAAAACACCAATGGCAATACAAAAACCAACAGTTTAATAAAAAACAGTGGCATGCCGATACGGCCATCATAGAACAAGGCTTAGAAAAATACCCTAAACACCATCAACTTCAGGCCCACTATGGCAGACTGAAATTAATGGCCACAGACTTCATTCCAATGGATCAGGCCCACCAAAAAACAACCCTCACCCAAGCCAAAGACTTATTACAACAGGCATTAACTGGCAATGCCTTACTGGCTGGACGATTTCAACCAGACTTAACAATCATTGAAAACCGCTTGGCAGATCTAACAACAGAATAGTCTTCTACAATCTTCACCTTCGTCATTCCCGCGCAAGCGGAAATCTTCTTGAATTGATGAAAGAACAATAAAAACACGATAAGTGGCCAGTGATATAAATACTCAGCCACAGACATAGACTCATCAATAACTAAACACCAGTTAATCTGGTTTATCTATACACTAAGTAGTTACGGTATGAGCTCTTCAAAGCCATTATTGAAAATAATTTCGCTTTCATCAATAAACTGCAAACTAACATTGATGTCAGTTCCACTATTAGCTATATAACAAAGGTCTGGTGCTCCTATATCTTTACAATCTTGCCCCCAGAGACCAAAAAAGGATCCTGAATCAAAAGCTGGAACTAAAGACAGCCATTCTGAACTTTGCATTGTGAATTCACAATCTTTCCTGCAAGAATCTGTTAAGCCATTTCTTGTATCATAAAAAACTTCGCCACTTCCAGAACCTGAAATTGTTAACCGAACATTGATAGGCCCTTGTCTTTCAAAAGCACCAATATCTGGTAAAGCGTTATAAACACGAGGATTTCCTGCTAAATCAAAAGCAATTCCAGCAATTTCTGAACCCATATCTATGGCAGGACTGTTGACAGATAAAGAAAAATCCTCATTGGAACTGTTAATAAATAAAGGGTTAACTCCTATCAATGAATCTGTATCAAATCCGTAATTAAAAAAATCAGCCAGGTTACCATACAAAATAGAGTTTCTTAATTCCAATGATGTAGGGTCCGTTGCTGTTGAATTCCCCAATACACCGATGGTGTGATTTAAAATGGTTGCATGTCTAACACTGATTGCTCCATTGTTATCATCAGCTCCTAAAACTAAACCTGACCCTTGTTGAGTGCCTGTCTGATAAATCAGAGTATTGTTGATATGCACACTTCCATAATCCGTAGCTGCTTTAACAATAGCTTGGGAAGTTCCTTGGCCATTTGGTTTATGGTTATCCTTTAATGTGAGGTTTCTGATGGTTACAAAACCACTTGCGTTTTTAACATATAAGCCTGCTCCCTCACTTTCTACTATTGCATGATCGTTTAAAATGACGGATGATGGATTTGATTGACTGTCTTGGACATCGATAAATACTCCAGCCACATCTTCACCTCCTGCAGCTTCATTTTCAGTAAATTCAAAATGCCTCAGGATCGCCAGTCCGTCTACTGAATTAATATTCAGTGCGCCACGCCCACTGTTGCTGATATTATCAGCAAACTCAACATCAGATGAAGTGGAAAACCCCACACTGTTAATTAAGTTCAATGCCAATCCAGAACCAGCATCTGCTATATTGCCTTTAAACAAAACATTTTCCATAGTGAGACTTCCAGCTCCCCTGTAATAAATGGCGCCTCCATCAGCACCCACAACCAAGCTATTAAAAAAACCAACGTCATTTAACTCTAGATTAGATATGCCTGTGGCCACATCCATCCGTATCACACCACCGCCATTACCTGAATCATCTCGTCCAAATGCAAAATTAATGCTGCCAATTGAGAGAAAAAAACCGGCCAATTCTGCCGATAAAAATCGATTATCTCTATTCATGTTCACCACAGGAGGTGTCGCAGCTTCAGATGAAACTATAGCTAAGCTTTGTGGACTGGTAATCACCATTTCACCTTGATCAAAAGTAAATACGTCAATATTTGGACTCAAAATTATAACGTTTTCTCTTGTACCAGCAGGGCACTGGTCAACAGAACTTTGCGTATCAGCTGCCAATAATGCTTCCCTGAGGGTGCAGTTCCCATTATCAATCGCTCCATCGACACCAGTTGTGATTAAATAATTAGTGGCAAAAACTTTATTCAGGCCTATCACTAACAGTAAAGCTGTCATTAAAAACTTCATATTTCTCTCCTTTATATTTAAGTA
>CAZVZJ010000094.1:0-7962 GCA_964631055.1 uncultured Marinicella sp. | reverse complement strand
GCAGCCAGCCAATGCCAAGCCAACAAACCAAAAGAGCCATA
Organism: uncultured Marinicella sp.; assembly: GCA_964631055.1. Taxonomy (GTDB): domain Bacteria; phylum Pseudomonadota; class Gammaproteobacteria; order Xanthomonadales; family Marinicellaceae; genus Marinicella. Next base: position 7,921 of record CAZVZJ010000094.1, on the reverse strand, counting down.
AATCATCATTTCACCTAAGTAATTGGGGTGTCTGATGTGTTTGTGTAAACCTGTTTCAATCAATCCCTTTTGATGGCTTAAGGTGTAGTATTTTTGAGCATCCGCTGCAATCATGATGACACAGCCCAAAACACACAAGATAGTACACAATGCAAACCAAGCGGCATCTGAAAGTGGATAATCTGGAATGTCGGGCTGTTTTATTAATAACCAAGCAATAACCCAATACCAAAACAACACCCCAAAAAAAGCCACCAGCCCGCCGGCAATGGTCACCCTCTTCTGCCAACCCGCATCCGGGAAACAGGAATCTTTAATCAGCCAAACAAAACCATAGCTTCCATGTAATGCCAAATAAAGAAATGCAGCTGTAGAAAAATTTTGGTAGTACCACATCAATGCGGCCACAAAAATAAATGTACCTGCTTTTTGAAAGTTTATGACCCAAGATAATTTCCAAGGTTTAGGACCACCTAGAAAATCTGTTGTTAGGTAATCAGCCAATTGCTTTAGTTTTAAAATCATTCGTGCATTCTAATTTTTAGAATGCACATAATCAATCATTCAAATTAAATTACAAACAGCTGGCCTTGTTAATACAAAGTCTTGAGTGACTCGGCAGTGTAAGCTTGCATATCACTGTAATCCCTGGCTTTCAACTTATGTACCCACTCAGGGTCTTGTAATAAACACCTCCCCACTGCGACCAAATCATAATCACCAAGTTTTAGAGATTGTTCTATCAAATCGAACTGTTCCGTTGATATATTTGAATGAGCATTCATGTCGCGTTTTTGCTCATCAACAAAGCCACCGTCTAAACCAACACTGCCAACAGTGATGGTCGGTTTGCCCGTGATTTTTTTAGTCCAACCTGCCAAGTTTAAATCTGAACCTACAAACTCTGGCTCCCAAAACCTTCTCGTTGAACAATGAAACATATCTACTCCTGCTTCAACCAATGGATTGAGGAATTGTTCCAATTCTTCTGGCGTTGCTGCTAATTTCAAGACATAGTTCTGTAGTTTCCATTGCGAGTACCGCAAGACAATAGGAAAACTGACACCAACAGCTGCCCGTATTTTTTCAATCAACTCAACTCCAAAACGAGTTCTTCCAGCTATATCTCCACCATATTGATCCTCTCTTAGGTTGGTTTTTTCCCAGAAAAACTGATCCAGTAAATAACCATGTGCGCCATGAATCTCAACCCCATCAAACCCTAGTTTTTGTGCATTGACCGCAGCATCAACAAAGGCGGCAATCACCTCATCTACATCACCTTGGCTCATTGCTTTACCATTGAGCTTATTGGGGGACAACAAGCCAGATGGGCTGTAGGCTGGCACCGCATCATCTGGTTCCAAATTATCTTTTCTGACGCCACCCACATGCCACAACTGAGGCATGACCTTACCACCCTCTTGGTGCACTGCATCCACCACCTTCTGCCAACCAGCCAAGGCTTCTTCACCATAGAAGTATGGCACATTGGGGTAGCCATTAGCAGCCTTGTGTCCTACACAAGTACCTTCCGTAATTATCAAACCCACATCATTAGCTGCTCTTCTTTGGTAGTATTCAATATTTTTTTGATTAGGGATATTTCCTGGAGAAAAGCTGCGAGTCATTGGGGCCATAACGATGCGATTTTTCAACTGCAACTGTCCCGACTCGAAAGGCTTAAAAATAGATTGTTTCATTATATTTTCTGTTATAAAAGAATGTTCATTGAAGTAAGTGCTTGATCTAAAAACTCAATAATTAATTGATCAATCGGGCGATTTTAACTGATACTTTAATCGGAATAGTATAATTAAACAAAAAGGGCTCTTGTCTTTACAAGCGCCCTTATATTTAATTGCTGATTTTAATACAATTACCTTCGAGTCAACCAAAACACCCTACTTAATGTTCGTGCCACAACTGCTGGCAACCCTCCAGCATCATAATTTTCACCATTGACCAAAACTGAACCTGTTAATTCAACATCAAAATCTATGATTTCAATCACTAAACCAGAAAATGAAACATCCCAGGCGCCATTGTTTGATTCTATATTGAAATCTCCATCAGCAGTGGTGCTAATTAACCCTATGCTGCGACTGGTTTGTTTGTTTACAGTACCCGTAATAGCGGTTTCATTGTCACCCAAGCCCGGATGAAAGTTATTAAATTCCGTCAAAGATGTACCATCAAATTGCAAATCATTTAAACGTCCGCTCTTACTCACCGTATATGATCCTGACAAATCATCTACCACTGTGGTCATTCGAGTGATATCAAATCCGGCCATTGATTGGTTTGCAATCAAAAGAGATGCCACTGTCATTAGTTTTAGCTTTTGAAACGTATTAATCATGTTTTTCTCCTGAGTTGTTGAAATTAATTGCTGCGAGTATTCACAGTTAATAATTCCAACGCCCAAAGCTGTAAAGCGTTGACACTTGGGTTACAGAAAAAGAATTTCAGAAATCTTGTCAACCTATTTACATGAGTGGCGTTGAATAGATATATAGCAACGATTAAGTGAGTATGGTTACATCATCAACAATACACCTTTATAATGATTACCATGGCAAACAAGATACAGAAAAACGGCCTGAACAGGTAAGCGTGAGTTTAAATCAACAACTTGATGTGTTTTTGCGTGAAAACCAAAAACAAGCCTATGCCATTGCATTGATGAATACGCGACAAGAGGCTGATGCCTTAGATATTACTCAAGAAGCCATGTTTGCCTTCGTCAAAGCTTATAAAAACAAGCCTTGTGAACAGTGGCGCCCTTTGTTTTATCGCATTTTACAAAATAAGATTAATGACCACCACCGCAAACAAAAAAGCTGGTTAAAGCATTTTTTTAACAAACATGATGATCAGGAATTAGTCACTGAAATTCCCAGCAACAACCCTTCTCCAGAGAAGTGGCTTAATACCATGTTAAAAGGTAACGAGTTAATTGGCATAATACAACAATTGCCAACACAACAGAAACAAGTGTTGATATACCGTCACTGGCAACAGATGTCAGTGGCAGAAACAGCAGAAGTTATGCGAATCAGTGAAGGCAGTGTCAAAACTCATTTACATAGGTCCACACAAAAAATCAAACAAACACTAGGATTTGACCATGAATGATCATGAATTAAAACAAAACATCAAAAGCACTTTAGATGACATCACCAATAACATAGATGTCGCATCTCAAGTTAAATTAAATGCTGCTCGGCATGCAGCTATTACCCAGTCTGCAAAAAACAAAAGCATGGGTAGATTGTTTTTATTTTCAGGATCAGCTGCCGCTATTTTCATGGCTGTTATCCTGTTATGGAATCAATCATCAATTAAAGAAAACCACCCTCAAGCTGAAATCCCGTTGCTTGAAGATTTGGACTTATTAAGCACAGAAGCAGATCCTGAATTTTATCAAGACCTTGAATTTCTAAGCTGGTTAGAAGAAAGCCAAATTCTGGAATCAGACATATGAACTGGTTATTTTTTATCGTTTTCATGACTGCTGATGCTGACCTCATGAAGACTGAATTAATAAATGAAGAAGTAACTAAAACAAGGAAAACCAACGCACAAGAGCAAACAGATGAAAAAAGTTCAGAACAACCTGCCAGTCAAATTCATGAACCTGACATGGAACTCCTACTGTTCTTAGCTGAATGGGGAAATCCAGATAGTGATGAATGGCTAGATCCAGAAACATTTTCATCAGAAAACAAAATCACACAACAACTTGATACACAAAAGGCAAAGAACAATGAAACTGATCCTGATCACAATTAATTTATTGTTGGTTATGCAAGTCAAAGCCATCGAATGGCATGAATTGAATGAAAACCAACAACAAACATTAAAACCATTTAAATCAGAATGGATAGAGATGTCTGAAGAACGGCGCGCCCAATTAGCCAAGGGTGCCACTCGTTGGACCAATTTAAACCAAGAAGAGAAAGCCTTTGTACTCAACAGGTTAAACAAATGGAAAAACTTGCCAGCCCAACAGCGTAAAACAATTCGCGAACGATACCAAAAGTTTCAACAATTAGATCCAGAAGAAAGGGCATTGATGTGGCGCATACATCAAAGATATAAAAAACTAAGCCCTGCCAAGAAAAAAAACCTGCGAAAAAGGTATCAACAATTAACAACCAAACAAAAACAACAATTCAAGAAAAGGCAATTAAATAGGCAACAAAGACGTGAACAAAGAAGAAATAAACAGTGATGTTTTTAAAACGAAGGTGGCACATCAAAAACCATTTCTTCTGTAGAAAGAGGGTGGCTGAACTTCAGATTCTGGCTGTGTAGTTCCAGCCTGTCTGAACAATATAGAGCATCTGCATGAGCATACAGCTGATCACCCACAATGGGATGACCTATATGAAGCATATGAACCCGTAATTGATGAGATCGGCCAGTCACTGGTTTCAGTGCTAACAAACTGGTTTGTGCTTCTTGCTGGATCAATGACCAGTGAGTCAAAGCTTTCTTACCGTTTACAAAATCAACCATTTGCTTAGGGCGGTTAGGCCAATCACAAATCAAAGGTGCATCAACCACACCATTGTCTTTTTCTAAATGACCATACACCCTTGCAATGTATTTCTTTTCAATTTTCCTGAGTTCAAACTGTCGACTCAAGGATACGTGGCTGGGTTTATTCAAAGCCATCACCATCAAACCAGAAGTATCCATATCTAATCGGTGTACAATCGTTGCAGCTGGAAACTGTTCTTGAGCACGAAGTTGTAATGAATCTTTGTGTTCCTCTTTTCTACCTGGTACGGATAACAAGCCAGATGGTTTATTCAAAACCAACACATCATCATCTTGATAAACCACATCCAGGTATGGCTCCATTGGGGGTTGGTACATAAAGGATTGGAATGTCATCTACTGCCTTTTGGTCTTGCTTTTCTGGCTGCTTTCTTAGCAACTTTTGCGGCCAATTGTTTTTCAACTTCTGCTAATTCTTGATACATCATCTCAGGCGTTTCCAGCGTAATTCTACCCACTGTGCCTGCCCTGAACTCATTGATGAACAAACTTGAAATTCGAGTTAAATCAACTCGACCACCTGTCCGTAAAGCACCTCTTTTTTGACCAATTTTCGTCAGTAAGTCATAAGGCTCTTGGGGCATTTGATCTATGTCATAACGTTCTGAGATCAGCGTTTTGTATGCGACCATCACATATTCAGCCAAATAAAAGGCCTTGTCTTCTGCTTCAACAATATTATCCTTGATGCCACCTGTCACAGCTAATCGATAGGCACTGTTTTGATTATCAAACCGTGGCCACAAAACACCAGGAGTATCGTGCAAAATGACATTACCTTTGAGTTTAATTCTTTGTTGTCTTTTGGTCACAGCAGCCTCATTACCTGTTTTGGCAATGGTGCGTTCTGCAATCAAGTTAATGATGGTTGATTTTCCTACATTGGGGATGCCCATGATCATCACTTGAATGGGCTTTTTATTGGCCTCTCGCTCAGGAAACCAATTTAAGCACCATTGTGGTATTTGCTTGATCAACCCGGTATCAGCCGCATTAACAGCATAGGCTTTGACGGTTTCATCTTTTTGTAGCTCTTCAACCCAAATTTGATTCAATACCTCTTCGGCCAAATCTGATTTATTCAACAACTTGATACAAGGTGTTTGGCCCCGCAGTTTTTGCAACAAGGGGTTTTGCGATGAATAAGGTAAACGCGCATCCAGCACTTCTATCACCAAATCGACTTCTGGCAGCAGTTCACGTATTTCTTTTTGGGCCTTGTGCATGTGGCCAGGAAACCAATTGATACTCATTCAGACTTCATGAAAAATAATTGTCCTATTTTAACTGACAATAACTTGAAATACGCAACTACAACCCTATTTTGCTGTCATCCCAAAATTCATTCGACATAACAAATGACAAAAACAACCAAAAAGAAAGCAGAAAAATTTGAATTTCAAGCAGAGGTCAACCAAGTCTTGGACCTGGTGATTCACTCACTTTACTCTAACAAAGAAATCTTTTTAAGAGAATTAATCTCTAATGCCTCAGACGCTTGTGATAAATTACGTTTTGAAGCCATTAAAAAACCTAAATTACTGGCAGAAGACTTACACATCAAAGTGGACTTTGATAGCGAAGCCAAAACCATAACCATCAGTGATAACGGCATTGGTATGACTCGCGATGAAGTCATCAGCAACATAGGCACAATTGCCAATTCAGGCACTAAAAAGTACTTAGAATCTATTGCCAAAAAAGACCGAGATGATGCCAACTTAATTGGTCAATTTGGCGTTGGCTTTTACGCCTCGTTCATTGTTGCTGACGAAGTAGAGATCAGAACGCTGAAAGCTAGCGCTGCTAAAAGCAAAGCAGTCTCATGGAAGTCAGATGGCAAAAGTGCATATACTTTAGAGGACATCAAGAAAGACAGTCAAGGGACCGAGATTATTTTACATTTGCGTGAAGAAGAAACTGAGTTCGCTGATAATTATCGTTTGCGCAGCTTGATCAAAAAATATTCAGAACATGTGGCCTTTCCCATTCAGATGTTGGAAGTTACCCACCCTGAAAAAGATGATGATGGCAATGAGATTCCAGCCAAGACGCCTGAATATGAAGTAGTCAATGATGCCACTGCTTTATGGAAGAAAGCACCCAGTGACATCAAAGAAGAAGATTACCAGGCATTTTATAAACAAATCTCAAATGACTTCAGTGATGCCGCTTTCTGGACACATAATCACATTGAAGGTACGCAAAGTTACAGCAATTTATTGTATGTGCCAAGCAAAGCACCTTTTGCCATGCACCAAAACCCTGAAGAACGCGAAGGCTTAAAGCTGTTTATCAAGCGTGTATTTATTATGGATGCTGCCAAAGAACTGATGCCCAATTACTTGCGGTTTGTTAAAGGTGTGGTCGACTCGAACGACCTTCCATTGAATGTCTCCAGAGAATTGCTACAAGACAACCCCTTGTTACAAAAAATCAAATCTGGTTTGGTTAAACGTGTCTTAGGTATGCTAAAGAAGAAAGCCTTGGATACTGATGTGTATGCTAATTTCTGGAAAGAGTTTGGTAATACTTTGAAAGAAGGTGTGGTTGAAGATTTTGGCAACCGTGATGCCGTATTGAAACTACTCAGATTTGCATCAACCGATAACAAAGATGCCACTGAAAATGTTTCATTAGATGATTACATCAGCCGCATGAAAGACGGTCAAGATAAAATTTATTACATCACTGGTGAATCATATGAAGCAGTGAAAAATTCTCCGCACTTAGAACTTTTCAGAAAGAAAGAAGTTGAAGTATTATTAATGCACAGCCGCATAGATGAATGGATGATGGGCCATGTTCAAGAGTTCGATGGCAAGAAATTTCAATCAGTTGCCAAAGGCAAGCTGGACTTAGGCACGGAAGATGAAAAAGAAAATGAACCATCAGAAGCTGATAAGTCTTTCTTGGAAAAAATCCAAGGCCAGTTAAAAGACCATGTCAGTGAAGTCACTGCATCAACTCGCTTGGTTGATTCTGCCAGTTGTTTGGTGATGGACGAACATGCCATGGCCATTCACATGCAAAAACTGATGGAACAGGCAGGTCAAGCCATGCCTGGGCAGTTACCAGCACTAGAAATTAATTTAGATCATCCTTTGGTTCAACACATTGAGCATGTTGACAATGAAGAGCAGTTTAAACAATGGTCAGAATTACTCTTTGAACAAGCATTACTGGCAGAAGGTGGGCAGTTGAAAAACCCAGCTGATTATGTGTCAAAAATGAATCAATTAATGCTCAATATACTCAAATAAAACTTCAAAATTGACGATCAAAAGCCTCTACAACAGTAGGGGCTTTTTTTTACTTTATTTTATCTTTCACATAATTTAGACTACAGATC
>CAZVZJ010000093.1:0-8821 GCA_964631055.1 uncultured Marinicella sp. | reverse complement strand
GACTTAAACATTGCCTGTCTATAGACTGCGTGCTGCTTGAACGCCTGCCCGAACTATCGTTTGTAAAAACTTAATTCGTTGACCAGTTATTCTGATTGGCAGGTATTCAAACATTTTTATTTTTTATTATTTTAAGGTATTACATATGTCAGAAAAAGTAACAGGTACCGTCAAGTGGTTTGACGAGTCAAAAGGTTTTGGTTTCATTCAACAAGAATCAGGATCAGATGTATTTGCACACTACAGTGCAATCCAAATCGATGGTGACGGTTTCAGAACTTTACAAGAAGGTCAACAAGTTGAATTCAACATCACAGAAGGTCAAAAAGGACCTCAAGCTGAAAATATTCAAGCTTTATAATTCAGTTATAAATTGATTAATTAAAAACGGAGTCATTAGACTCCGTTTTTAATTTTTAAGCTTTAGAATAATTTTAATCTGCATCTACCAGCTTTGGCTTGATTATAAAACCAGTACAAAACCAATATTAATGATCCTGGCAAAACAGTCTTAATGAATTAAACTATTTAAGTCATTTTAATTACCCTTTGAATCAACAGTTTCTTTACTACCACAAACAACATCTTTCCAAATTGCGCCATTGGTATCACCATCTATGTCTGAATTAAGAAGTATGCTTTTGGTGAAATTACTGTTTTTGGCACTGCTGCCATAATCTATATCTGTATTAGTGAACTTTGCCCCATAAAAGCAAGCACCATCTAGAACAGAATCAGTAAAATCTGTATTAGTAAAAACTGCATTTGAAAAATCAACATCAGTTAAGTCACTGTTATAGAAATTAACCGAAGTGAAAGTGTAACCTGATAAGTTCTGACCAGACCAATTAACATCGGTAAAGTCATTATTCATATATTTTTTTCCAGTCGTGGCGACCTTAACTGTGTTTGTTGACTCTCCTGCTAGTTCTTCAGCAACAACTTCTTCCACTTGGCTGGACAACTCACCCAAGTCTTTTAACTTTTTTAATTCTTCTGAATCAACATCCTGTGCTAGCGAGTGACTTAATCCAATTAACAATGATATCAAAACATATTTTTTAAACATATCTCATCCTCTATTAAATTGATATGAGTAAAGTATATCTAGACGACACTAAATAAATGTGATCAAGTTCTGAGTTTTGAGTAATCATTCAAAAATAAATTATTCATTAAATATTATATATTTCAGTTACTTAAATAGTTAATTTAATTTAAATAGATAATTAAAACCCTTGAATTAAAACCATTAAATAATGACTTCTTCATAGGTGGTTGATTTTGAATTCGGCAATGGTTGATTACCAGACCCATGGTAAGAATTTACCAGTGAGAATTTAGCATGTTTAGTCTGGTTGTTATTAGCAGCATGGAATAGTTTTGCATGAAAAAATAACACATCACCTGCCGCCAATTCAACATCAACTGCAGATTCTAGCAAAGGCTGGGCTTTAAAGTGAGCCTCGTCTAAAAACAACTCTTCATCCACCATCCCTTCTTCTAATTCAAATTTATGAGACCCTGGCAGTACTTTTAAACAACCATTCGCATTATTTTCATCACCCATAGATAGCCAAGAGTTGATCAATAAATCATCACTGAACTTCCAATATCTGATATCGCGATGCCAGCCTGTTTGACTCGAATACTGTGGCTGTTTGGTCATGATGCAATTATGGTGAGATTGGACCAAGTATATTTCTTCGGACAACAGTAATTGTTGCAAGATACTTTTCACTACTTTGTTTTTAGCCCATTCTCTGAAAGAAGCATCTCTGCTGTATGCCAATAATAAACGGCGTATGGTTTGCCCACCCTCTACATCAATAGAATCTGGTGCTTTTGGGTAGCCAACTTCTGCTTCAAGTTCGAATGGTGGTATTCTTAATTGTAATTGCGTTTTAATTTGGTTTCTTAATTCATTCAATAACGCCATATCAATCATTTGGCGCTGAATCAAAAAACCATCTTGGTTGAACTGACTAATTTGTTGCTCTGTGAGTTGCATCATTCGGTAATTTATATCAAGAAACTCAAGATACTTACAGTTAGGGCAGTTACAGTCACTGGAATTGCCAGCGATACCACAAAAATATCTTTATATGATTGTTTATGTGATAAACCACAAATAGTCAATAATGTAATCACTGCACCATTATGTGGTAATGAATCAAAACCACCTGAAGCCATAGAAGCCAAGCGATGCATCCATTCTGGGTTGATACTGAATTGTTCAGCCAATTGGGCATAAGTACTTCCCAATGCCTCCAATGCAATGGTCAGTCCGCCAGATGCTGACCCGGTAATACCAGCAAGGACATTGACTGCTACCACTTCTGAAATCAACGGGTTCTGTGGAGAAATATTAATGACTGCATCTTTAACCAATAAGAATGCTCCCAAAGATGCTATAGTCGCGCCATAACCAACCTCCGAAGCAGTGTTAAATGTGGGCAACATAGAACCCATCGCACCCTTGGTCATGGTGCCATTGACATCCTTAAATTTACGCCAATTAAAAGCCACTACAGTAAAGATGGCCAGTATAAGTGCCATAATCATTGACCAAATTGATTTGACTTTACCTACCTCCATATGACCAAATTTTTCAGTGGCCAGATAGGTCGTATCCCAAGTAGGAATAACCATTTTCTGTAATAAAAAGTTCGCTAAAACCACCATTAAAATCGGCAACAATGCAACCCAAATTGTAGGCAGGTTCTGATCTTCAAAAAGCACAGGCTCATTGAGGTGATTATCACCATAGCCTTCTGACTTATATGATTTAATGCGACGATTAATCCACCACAAACCAGCCAACATCATCACTGAACCAGCACCAATTCCAATTAAGGGAGCTGCATACATATCGGTGCCAAAATAACTCACAGGAATGATGTTATGAATTTGTGCCGTGCCAGGCAAACAAGTCATGGTAAAAGTAAATGCACCCAATGCTATGGTGGCAGGAATGAAACGTTTAGGCAATTGAGCTTCCTTAAACAATGCAGCGGCCAAAGGGTAAACCGCAAAAGCCACAACAAAAGCTGAAACACCGCCATAAGTGAGTAATCCGCAAGCCAATACAATGGCTAAACTGGCATGTTTAATACCCAATGACCCGATGATGGATTTAGCAATGACCTTTGCAGATCCTGAGTCCTCCATTAACTTGCCGAAAATAGCACCTAACAGGAAGATTGGAAAATATTTAATCGCGAAGGACCCCATTTTGGCCATAAAGATTTGGGTATAAATTCCCAACATTTGCCCACCTTCTCCAGCCAGCACAACAGCTAACATGGCCAATACAGGTGCTAATATAATTACACTGACACCCCGATAAGCCAAATACATCAACAAACCCAGTGACAACAATATGCCTACCACACCTTCCACATCATCCTCCTTTTAAAATCTGTTCTAAATTTGAAAAACTATAAGAGATCTTTACATCAATCTGAGTCAATAAGAAAAAGAATTGAAATTCTGAAGTTCACCCAAAGTAGGCGCTTTAAGCGAGGCAGGAAACGCAAGTAATAGACCAGATTTATTTCTCAGTCGGTTTGTCGAAGACAAGAAGACTAAGAATAAAAATCGACTAAGTCGTTGGCTATTGGTCAGTTTTCTAACGCAGAAATTCAGCATTTCAAACTTTTTATTGTGATTCATGATTTTTGCAAAGGTCTCTATAAACCAATAATTTTCACTGAATCTGCAAGAACCTCATAACTTTTTGCAGGTAATTCACCTGAACCTTCAGCAGCATAGTGTACCCTTTGTTCTTCAGAGAGTTCTTTTTCAATCAACCGTCCATATACTTCAGCTGAGCCCCTGGAGTCTTTAGGAATTAAAAAAGCATGGTCATTAAAGTCAACCCGGGCAAAAGAGTCTCCTTCCGTCAAAATCATCCAACAGCCTTTTTTCTGGCAAACACGAGTGACATTACCTTTGAAAATATTGTTGGTTGTAACAAAGTTCTCAGGCTGGTTCAAAGCAGCAGCTATACTCACTGGCATTTTTTTATTAAGTGGCCATTTCGCACCAAATACGGCAGCACCATCAATGACCTCAGTGATACTTGCCGTAGCAGTTTGGTCCTGTGATTTAGATTGTAAATTTTTCAAAGCATCAATGACCTGTTCTGCATGGTTACTGGGATTAACTTGCTCAAAATGAGTGGCAATTTGACCAGCAGGGCTAATAATAAAGGTTTGTCTTTTGGCATGGCTAAAAATTGCCATACCACCATCAACACCATAATCTCTAGACATTTGTTTATCGGCATCCACCAATAAGTTAAATGGCAATTCATATTTTTTAATAAACGCACGGTGGGATTTTGCATCATCTAAAGAAACACCAATTACATCTGTGTTCATGGACTTTAAAGTAGCATAGTTGTCACGAAATGCCTTGGCTTCAATGGTACAGCCTGAGGTATCATTCTTTGGATAAAAGTATAACACCAGATACTGACCTTGGTAGTCTGACAGCTGATGTACCTTTCCAGACTGATCTTCTAAGTTAAAAGTTGGAGCAGGCTGACCTTGCATACTCTTGGCATAAACCATAGAATTAATTACCAAGACTATGAATAAGGCTATTATATTTTTGACCATTTGCATGCTCTTAAATTAGAAAAAGATTATTCTACCAACTTTCAATCAAGTGAGGAACCATTAACACCATGTATAGCAAAATATTACCACCAAACAGCCAAGTGTTGATCAACCAACAACAACTGAGCGATACAATTGATCAATTGGCTGAAAAGATCAATCAAGATTTTGCTGACAAAGAAGTGGCTTTTTTAACCATCATGAATGGCGGCATGATTTTTGCATCCGCCTTATCAACCCGATTGAATCTAGATATGGAAATGGATTATCTGCAATTATCTCGTTATGGCAAAAGCCAAACAGGTGGTCAACTAGTCTGGAAATATCAGCCTGAAATCAATATGGAAAACCATCACGTTATTTTATGTGATGACATTTATGATGAAGGCCACACCTTGGCTGCAGCCCATGCTTGGTGTTTAGAAAAGGGGGCCAAATCAGCTTCTTCGGTGGTTTTAATCCACAAAGAACATGATCGACCCTATGCCGATTACAAACCTGATTATGTGGCGATGCATATACCTGATCATTACATTTTTGGCTTTGGGATGGACTTAGAAGAAAAATTAAGACAATTACCTGAAATATATTATTTACCGGCCTCTGAATGAATATCAAAGAACTCCATAAAGCTGCCAAAAATGCTCAGAGTAAATCATATGCACCCTACTCTAATTTTCATGTGGGTGCTGCTATTATTGATGAACATGGCACAATACACATTGGCTGTAACATCGAAAATGCGGCTTACCCAGTGGGTTGTTGTGCCGAACAATCAGCAGTCTCACAAATGATCATCAATGGAGGGAAAAAGATTAAACACATCATGATAATTGGCAAACCCGGCGTAGCTTGTTCTCCTTGTGGTGCATGTAGACAAATTATTTTGGAACATGGCGATAAACAAACCCAGATCCACTTACAGTCAAATGAGGAAAAATTCTCTACTCACAGCATCTCTGACTTATTACCCAATGCATTTGATCATTCTAATCTAGACAAATAAGTTCTGATTTGCTTGTTGAGTTCTTTGTTTTCCATGGCCACATGCAAATTGGCCAATACAAACCCATCTTGACTACCGCAATCAAACCTTTTTCCAGCAAGTTTAACAGCTTGTAAACCATTGAGATTTATCATTTTTTTCAATGCATCGGTCAATTGAATTTCTTGATTATGATCCATCTGAGTTTGCGCCAGAACAGCAAAAATACTTTGCGGTAAGATATACCGTCCAATCACACCAAACTTTGACGGCGCTAAAGCAGCCTCAGGTTTTTCAACGATTTCATTAACACCAACAAAATCACCCTGCCACTCATCTGGGGCAATCACACCATAACTGGATATCCGACTTGAAGCTACTGATTCAACACTGATGGTTGACCGACCATTGTTTTGTGCCACTTCGACCAGTCTACGTAATGGATTCTTATCAGCCTGAATGAAATCATCGGCCAAAATCACCGCGAACATTTCATCTTCTTCGATCATTGGCTCTGCCTGTAAAACAGCATGACCTAAACCCAATGGTTGTCCTTGTGGAATGAACACCCTTTTCACTTCAATGGGTAAAGTATCCAACTTATTGACTAAATGTTGTTTATTTTGACTCAAAAATTTAGCCCGTAAATCAGGCATAGGATCAAAATGATCACTGATCGCATGTTTACTGGCACTGGTAATAAATATCAATGTTTCAATGCCCGCATCAATGGCTTCTTCCACTGCATATTGGATCAATGGTTTATCAATGATGGGTAATAATTCTTTGGGGATTGATTTGGTGGCTGGTAAAAAGCGAGTTCCCATACCACCTACAGGAAAAATAGCTTTGGTGATTTTTTTCATTTTATTCCTTTATGATTTCATTGGGTATTCTGTTGATCAAGCACTGATTTTTTACCATTTAATAATCGCAGCTCATGACCTTTGAATTCTGGGACCAGTTGCGCCAAAATTTTCTTTATTTCAGTTTGCTCAAACTTCATGGCAACTTGATGTCCTTTGTTAATCATTTCAGGCAGTTGTGTATTTTGAACCTGAGCCTTTTTTACCCCACTGACTTTTGGCACAATAGTAGGCTCTAAATTTTCAATATCATAGTGCAACTCTTCATAAAGCTTTTCTCCAGTTCGCAACCCTGTGATACTAATCTTGATGTCTTTACCTTTACCTGACAATGCAATCATGCGTTGAGCCAGTGATATGATTTTAACCGGTTGCCCCATATCCAGCACCAATATTTCATTGTCTTTACCGAGAACCAAACTTTGTAAGATCAACTGACAAGCCTCTTTAATGGTCATAAAGTAGCGCTCCATCTTTTCGTCAGTGACAGTGACAGGCCCACCTTCAGCAATTTGTTGTTCAAACAACGGTACCACAGACCCTGCTGAACCAAGCACATTCCCAAACCTAACAGTCAGGTAATCGGTTTGACTGTTTTGATTTTTTAGTTGACAATACTTTTCTGCCAAACGTTTGGTAGCACCCATCACACTGAAAGGGTTCACTGCTTTATCGGTAGAAATCAATACCATTTTCTCTACCCCAAAGTCAGCACAACAATCTGCCACATTACGTGTACCAATCACATTATTTAGAAAGCCCTCACAGGCATGAATTTCTAATAAAGGTACATGTTTATAGGCTGCAGCATGGAAGACTACATCTGGTTTGATTTGTTTGAAAATATGATATAAATGGGCTTGATTAGTCACATCGCCCAGATATGTATTAACAATTAAGTGTTCACTGCTCAGCTCTTTGTCAATGGCATATAAATTATATTCAGACTGATCAACGATGCTTAATTGACTGACCCCAATACTGGCTAACTGTCGACACAACTCAGAACCAATTGATCCACCCCCACCAGTCACCAAAACTGACTTACTCTTAATATAACTGGCGACTGATTGCCAATCTAATTCAACTTTTTCTCGCCCCAATAAATCTTCTACTGTTATAGGCTGAAGCTGATTGATGTTAATCAAGTTACTGTCATAATCATCTGGATCTGGTGCCACTCGAATGGTGCAATTACTTTCGGCCAATTCATCCACGACTAATTTAATCAGGTCAGTACTTGGATTGGGTTTTGCAATAACCACTAAATCCACACCAAAATCTGCTACCTTTTGACTGATATGTTCGATACCTGATTGTATTTTTACACCACGAATTTGAGAACCAATCAAAGTTTTGTCATCATCTATAATTTGAATCACATGACAGGATTGGCCACTGGCTGCATTTCTGATAAACAACTCAGCTGTTTGCCCCGCACCGATAATAATTACTCTGGATTTATTGCCCTCTCCCAGGTTGAAATACTTGTCTTTCCACATTCGATAAGTAATCCTAGGCGCACCCCATAACAACACCATCAACACTGGATACATCAAAAGAACACTCCGAGGAATGCCATCTAAACGATTGAATAAAAAGAAAAATAAAGCTATCGCCAAAGTACCAATCACAGCAGATCGCACTAAATTCATTAAATCAGGCACGCTGGCAAATCGCCACAAACCTCGATACATATTAAATGCAAAACAAATCATAAACTGTATGACAATCACAGCAAAGATTTCAATTGACCAAAATTCAATCGCAGGAGAATCAGGCCAAATGCTGTAACGAATCAAAAAACACAGCACCCAAGCCAGCCATGTCATGAATATATCATGAGCAATCACAGCCAATCTTAAATGTAAAACACCATTTTTCATGAGGTTATTCTAACGCCCCAACCTTAAAGATTTCATAAAAACTGCCAGTAAAATCAAAAACACACTCAGTGAAATAACATATTGCACATTCAAAGTGCTCTCAAGGCTTAATCCAACCAATAAACAACAGCATAAAGTTATCAATGCATATCCTACTGAAATCATTTGATGAGAACGACCAGACTTGATTAACCTTTGATATAAATGTGTAGCGTGGGCTTTTACCACTTGATCACCTTTAATTAAGCGGTACATAAGTGTCATGGTGGCATCAATAATAAAAACAGCATGGATCAAAGCCACCTGTACATAACTGAGCGAACTGGTTTGTATTGCATATAAAGCCAGCACAGCGATAATCCATGCCAATGGTAAGCTACCAGAGTCCCCCATAAATAGTTTTTTAAGCCACATGTTATAGACCAAATAAACAAGTAAAACCAAAACAGAAGCCAAAGC
>CAZVZJ010000092.1:0-8998 GCA_964631055.1 uncultured Marinicella sp. | reverse complement strand
TTGATTTTGAATTAATTAATCATTAAATAATTCCTTATTATCATTATGTTTGCGGCTGATAAAGCCATTAAAATATAATGATGATTTGGAGTTTACGAGTGGTTTGGTTCAAGTAAAGGGCTTGGCGTGTTCTTTAAAAAAAATGACGCAGGATTAAAAAATATGAACAGGAAAGTTAAAATAAATGAAAAAAAGTATGGATGTTTAAAAAACCGTTTGGTGCTAATTAGTAGATCCATGAGATTTTGGTTTACTCATGACCGAGATAAGTCTCTGGGTAATAATGCCTCAATACTCTCCATCAATTCAATTTGGTCAATGAGGTCGTTAACATAATCTAATCGATCGGTTTCAATGACCATTAATTTACTTTTGTCGTAATGACTGATCCAAGATTGATACAGTGATTCTAACCTTTTTAAGTAACTTAAAGGCATGTCCTGTTCCATTTTTCGGCCTCTTAATTTAATGCGCTTTCTGGTGGTTCGAATCGAGCACTTAAGATAAATCATTAAATCAGGTGGTTTGATGGCTTGGCGAATGCTGTCATAAAAGTTGAGATAGGTTTGCCAATCGCGTTTATTGATTTTACGCGTTTGATGCAGTGCAGTGGCGAATATCTCCACATCTTCAAAGATGGTCCGATCTTGAATGACCACACCTTGTACTTTTTCTACTTGTTGGTGAATTTTAAACTTGGAAGCCAAAAAGTAAAGTTGTGAATGAAAAGCCCAGCTTTTCATGTCTTTATAAAAGTCAGCCAGATAAGGGTTGTTGTCATTGGGTTCATAAAATGGGGTGGTTTGGTATGTGGCAGTGAGAAACTCCACCAAGGATGTTTTCCCAGCGCCTATATTACCCGCTATGCCAATGATTTTTTGTTCACTCATGTGAGTATTTTAGACTTAAAACTGAGTTAAGATGGTTAGAATGTATGCGCATTTTAAAATAATGGTTGGTTTGAGTTGGTTGCTAAGTATGTCATGGTCACAAATAATAAAAGCAGATGTTAACTGGCAATTAAAAATTGATCGAGAAGGCATCCAAGTCTTTCAATACCAGCAACAAGGTTTTCGGCAGAAACACAGCAAGGGCATGATTACCATAAAAGCCAGAGCTGAACAGTTGATGGCGTTAATTGAAGACCTCTCAAGGTGTCATCAATGGTTATATGGCTGTAAAGCTGCTCAGCCATTTAACGATGGGTTGATTCATATGGTTTTTAAAGGACCTTTATGGTTCAAGGATCGTGACGTGGTGATGAGCACAAAAACTGAGCATATAGCAGAAAATAAACAGTGGTTAGTTACCACTCAATCTTATGCCAATAAACACCCGAATGATCAATATGTCAGGATTAACCAAACGCAAGCAAGTTGGTTGATTTCTGATATAGGTAACGACCAAATTGAGGTTATATATGAGTTATATATTGACCCTGAAATCAGTTTGAAATCAGGGGTGAATAAATACAATCGTGATGCCATGTATTTAAGTTTACGCAAAATCAGAAAGTTAATTGAATTGCAAGAATAAGTGCCGGGGATTATTGTCTGTGTAAGAGTGACTTTAACTCTATTCAAGTAATATAATCATTCGTAAAAGGCAGAGGCAATTTGAGTAATCTCTAAATTTTTTAGAAGGTGGCTAAATATTGAGATTATGCCATCTACAGCAGTTCTTTATGCACCACTGAGTCAGCGTTTTTTTCTCAATGCATGGGTTTGGATAATGAATGCTGGCTATTAATTTATAGGTATTGGAAAAAACAGATTCTGGCTCTCGCATAGGCTCGGCCGGAATGGCGGTTTTGGTTTTTTGAGGGGGTATAAAATTTAAGTTCTTTTTTAATCCTTGTCGACGCTCATATTTTCATTTTTGTTTTTTCTGAACCAAGTCCAAACCTGTCCAAGCTTTGTATCTGGCTTTTTGTTTCTTCGTGGGTTTCTTAACTGGTTCAATTTTGAATTCAGGGTTGGGTTCAACGACAGCGGTTAATTGTGTTTCAAGCAAACGACCAGCACTGAAATAATGGATTGTGTGTGGCTCATTGGTGTTTAATTGTTGGATGCGTTTGGCGATGTCCTTGTTACTGACTTTGATGCCATCAATGGCTAATAATTGGTCACCTGCATTCAAACCAGCTTGCCAGGCAGGGCTGTTTGAGTCTACGGTTTTAATTACTATTGATTCTCCATTCATATTAAAAGCAGTACCAATCCATGAATGGGTTGTTTCTTCATCTTTCTTATCAGCATCTTTGCGTGTTTTATGTAAGCCATAAAAATTCAGCATGGTATCGAAATCTATCGGGGTGGTGCCTTCTACATATTGAGACCAAAATTCAGTCATGTCAGATCCTGTAATGGCTTTGAGTAAATTCAAAACATCATGTTTTCGGTAGCCTAGGTCGATGTTGTTATGTTGTTGATACAGCCTGAGTTGCAGTTCGTCCATTCCAAATTTGTTATCTGTTAATCGACGGATTTCATGATCTAAAAACCATGCAGTCATGCTACCTTCTAAATAAATACTGACTGAAGAGTTGTGGGTTTGTTGGGCATCATCTTTAAGCCAAGTATCAAAACTGGTTGCAGCCAATGACTCAACATGTCGACCTGGTTTGGCTAAATGTTTGTATAGATCTTCTGATAACTTAGCTAAATATTCTTGTTGTGAATAGATGCCTGCACGCATTAACAATAAATCATCATAGTAGCTGGTGATTCCTTCGGCCATCCAATATAGGTCTGTATAGTTTTCTTCAGAGTAGTTGTAAGGCGCGATGCCAGCTGGGCGGTAAGCTTTGACATTCCATGTGTGTATCAGCTCATGAGCTGTGGTGGCCAATACTTTTAGGTAAGATTTGCGGGGTTGAAAATTAAATCTTTCCTGTTGGATAATGGTTGAGTTAACGTGTTCTGTGGCACCGCGAAGGCCGTCACCAGCGTGGTACATAAATACATACCGCTGGTACGGGAAAGTCTGCCAAATCTTCTTAACTTCATGGTGCATCAAGGTAATTTGTTTTTCAATGTCATTGATGTCATGATTTCCTTGGCCCCAAATAACTATTTCATAAGTGATGTCATCGACATTGAATTCAGTTATTTCGTGGATACCAGATTCAATGGGTGAGTCAACCAGCTGGTCGTAGTTCTCTGCAATGAATGTATGGGGTGCGATTTTTTCCATGCCTGAAATGGATTGCCAAGGCTCAGGAACCTCTAAGCTAACAATGAGTGAATGATCACGTAAGCCAGGGGCGAACATAAACACACCACTGGCATCCAAATAAGCATGTGTTTGATCGATATGGGCCACACGGTGTTTGAGGGTGTTGGCATAGACTTGGTAACTTACCTTGACGTCTCCTGGATGTTTGAGGAATATTTTCCACGTATTTTTATCAATCTTGTTCCATATCAGGTTGTTGCCACTTTTGTCTTGGGCAGAAAACTGGTTGATGTGCTTACTTAAGTTCAAAATCTCATAGCGGCCTGAGCGCCATACGGGTAATTTAACAGTCAGTGCTTTGGTGCCTATAGCTGGGAATGTAATGTTGACATCCGCCAGGTGATGTTTTGCGTCGGTGACGACAAGTTGATAGTGAATTTGGTTTTCATCTTTTGCATGAGCAACAGTTGAGAGGATGAAGAATAAAATGGCAAAAAAACGGATCATGATGACAGCTATGATGAAATGACCTTTTATTTTAACCAATCCCAGGTGTAATGGATAGAGCAGATTAGGAACTGAAACATGATATCAACGAAAAACAAATTCAATTTTTCTTTTTCTTGTAACGAATAGTGGGATCTTTAAAATCGTCTGCTTCAAAGCTGATTATATCTTCGGTATTAACAGAGAGTTTAATGATGCCACCTTGATTGTCAGTAGTCATGAATGTCATCACCTCTTGCCCTTGATGACTGCCTATATCAATCGGTAAAACTTTAGCGAATTTACTGATTTCTCCCGTATCATTACTGATGATTAAATTGATGCGTCGTTTTTGTACGATGACGGCTTCAAGCATATCTTGGGCACCACAACTCATTATGTTGGTAACTTTACTCATCGATCATCCCTGGCATATAAGTAAAGAAAAGAAATTTTGCTCGTTATTGTGTTCCCAATCTTTGCTGCAGAAGAATTATGGTTGCCTATCGATGCCTTGTGATCGAACATAAATAAGAAGGCTGAATACAGTGCACCAGGCTGCCAGGTTAATAATGGTTTATTCATGCGGAAAAGTTTATCATAGAACCTTGGTAACTTGTCAATGGCAGGGAAAAATGAGAACAGACTTAAATGTGGATTTATTGAACAAAATTTGCACAGGTTTAGAGGTTGAAGGACACGTGGTGATTGATGATGCCTTTCCAGCTACGTTTATTTCTGAAATACAGAACCAATTGGTAAAGTTAAGTCAGCATGAATTCAAAACTGCAGGTATTGGCAGGGCTGCTGGATATCAAACCGATACAAGCATTCGTGGTGATGAAATACTTTGGTTGGATGAAAGTCAATCTGAGAATAAAAACTATTTTAAATGGGTTGAAGCGCTGCGTTTGGCACTGAATCAGCAGTTTTTCTTGGGATTGTCGTTGTATGAATGTATGTTGGCTCATTATCCAACAGGGGCTTTTTATCATAAACACCTTGATGCTTTTAAATCTAAAACTGAGCATCAGCCAGTTGCTGCAAGGAAAAGTAATCGTGTGGTCAGTACTTTATTGTATCTAAATCCAAATTGGCAACCAGAAGATGGTGGGGAATTATTGATGTATCATCATGAGCATGAAAAGCCTTTTAAAAGAATTTTACCAGAGTTGGGTCGTTTGGTTGTTTTTCTCAGTGAAGAATTTCCGCATGAAGTTTTACCCGCAAAAAAATCACGATACAGTTTAACTGGTTGGTTCAGGAGGGGTGTTTGAACTTCACTTATATCTATGCCATAGGTGCGGCACAAGGTTTGATTTTGGCCATTGCCCTTTGGACTAAACAGGTTAACAAGAGAAGTAACCAAGTATTGTCTGTATGGATGCTTTTATTGGTGATGGATTTAATTATGAAGGTGTGCTACCTCAATGATCAAAACACGGCTTTTTTGCCCGGTTATGTGTTGGTGACTTTTTTTCCATTTCTCTATGGCAGTTTCTTCTATTTGTACATCAGAACCATTGTCAGTAAATCAAAGATCAAATGGCAAGATGTGATTCATTTTTTTGGTTTTCTCTTTATGGCTGGTGCCAACATACCTTGGATTGTAAACCCATGGGATAATGGCCCCAGGGCATTTGGTTACTTTGATTTATCTTTATACCTTTACAGTGTCAGTTACGTTGTCGCAAGTTTGTTGACCATCAGGCGGTATCGAAAAACACTGGAACAACAACAGTCCAATACAGACGGTATAGCTTTGGTCTGGATTGATGTGATGGCTTATTTTCAAGCTCTTATTTGGTTTGTGGCAGTTTCGCAGTGGTTGATGTCTATTAAGTCATATGATGTTTGGGTTATTTATTTGACGGTTGCTATTTGGATGACGGTCATGGGTTATCTAGCTCTGCTGCAACAAAACATCAAGCCGCTTAAAAAAATTGCCGTACCAGCTCATGTGGAAGATGAGCGCTTCCCTGAGGTTGATACAAAGTTGAAGCGATTAATGGAACATGAAAATTTATATCTTGATGCCACATTAAATATTGGCCAGTTAGCTAAAAAATCAGGTTATCCTGAATACTTGGTTTCTTTGGTGATTAACCGTAAATACCAACAAAGTTTCAGAGAGTACATTAATTATTACCGAATACATGCTGCTGAAAAAAAACTTAAAGACCCTGATGACAACGCCAGTATATTAGACATTGCTTATGATTGTGGCTTTACTTCTAAGTCAACATTTAACAGTGCGTTCAAAAAAACTAATCAACAAACACCCAGCCAATTCAGGCAAAAGTATTTGTAGTATTGTTAGTTTTATAGGCAAAACCTCGACGGTAAAGTAGCCATTCACAAATCATTAAATTGATAATCCAGCACAGCCATGCTGATGGCACATAGACTGCAAAGAATGGCAGTTTAAATAAAGCCAGTCCAAGTCCAAGAAAGATCCGTAAAGATATGGCTGAAGCGGTTATGGCAACACTGCGATAAATCCATTGTCTGTGTTTTGTTATATTGCCCTTAATGGCAAAATAAAATGCCAATGATGTACTAACCAACCAGATGATGGCTAAATTAAAAAAGCCCCATTTTGCCAATAGGCCACCAGATGCATTTAATGCCATTTGTACACCAGTTAATCCTCCAATCATGACAGATAAAACGTAAATCATCCCAATGCTGCGATGTAATTTTACAGAGCGGGTTCTCAATATTTTACTGAGTTGAATGGGAGTCAACAGTAACGCCAAGCCACCAGCAAAAAAGTGGGTAGGAGGAATCCATCCAGCCATAAACATTTTGGCTTGGAAATCATCGTATGGATTGACTGGTTGGAATATATAGTTGAAAGCATAGAAACTCACGCCAATACAGAGTAGCGCATAAATTACATAATTAATGGTTCGAATGGCTGTTTTCATAAATAACTCTGTGATTTTGAATAAGCCAATTGTTATTGTTTTAAAGTATCAGATCGTCCTAATCGGCTGTTTAGTACGTTTTTTAAAATTATTTTCAGTTGAAATGTCATGAATTTAGTTGTAACTCCGTAATAAGTTAATAATTAACAGCGGAAGAAAAATGATGAAAAATAATTGTTGGATTTTACTTTGGGCTTTGGTACTAATGACTGCTGAGAATTTAATGGCACAAAATTTATTAGTTAATGGTACATTTGATTCGGATATCAATGGCTGGAGTAATCCATTTGTAACTTCCACTTGGGTCAGTGATGACGGTGCAAGCATTTCAGGGAATGGCAGTATGGAAGTGATTGGGACTAATAATAATAACGCCAGTTTTCCTATGATTTCTAATGCGTTTATGGTTCAAGAGGGTTATTGGTATTCCTTAGAAGCATCCTATAAAGTTCCAATCCCAAGCCCGGTGCCACGAGCTTGGATGACTATTTTTTGGTATGATGATATGGGCATTCAAATTTCAGATTCTCAAGATGTTTCAGGACCCTTTGGGTTTCCCAATGATGTGTGGTTAGATTTTGGTGGGTTTATACAAGCGCCTGAAAATGCGGTCATGGGTGAACTTCGTGTGTTTTTCCAGTCTGGAAGTGGTAGTGACGCAGAGTTGCCTTTTGGTTTGTGGGATGACATCAGTGTCAATGAAGAAACGGTGTTCATCAATGGTTTTGACTGATGCTTAGGGCGACTAATTGTTGGTTTAAATCAGCCAGATGTAGGGTTCAGAACTGATGGGTGTCAAACCATAGGGTAGCATTGAGAAATTCGGTTTCTTGAGAAGCTCAGCGAAACAGAAGTTGTTATCAATCATCGGCAATTTTTATTTAGGTCTCAGTTAAATTTTATTGACTCTCAAATTCATACTTTTTTAACAGCATTCGTTACTATTTACTGAAAAGTAAGTTAATGAAGAGTAATTAAACTTTCAAATGAGTGATTATGAGCAAACTGGCAATCATATGTTTTACAATGCTTTTAAATACTTCAGTTGCAGAACAAAGTAGCCCCTCTGACCTTGACCCAATTCCGTTTTTATCTGAAAACCCTGTCATAGATGGAGTTCTTGATAACAATTTAAGTGAATTGAAATTCAGGCAGTTCAATGAGTTTTTTGATTTTATTGACAATGATTTTGAAAACCGAAAGTACAGAGCAAAATATATAATTGCATATACACCCACCCATCTTTATTTGTATATAGAAAATGATGCTAATGAAATTACTTATAATAAAAGGGCTAATATATACGGTGATGGTTACAAGGTTGTGGTGGGAAAATACAAAGAAGGCGTCACAACTGATGAGTATTATGATATGCATTTTTCCCCATCTCAGAACATTGATGACCCTTTTAGACAGCTGATAGGAACATACAACGGTAAACATTTACATAAAAAATTCAGTAATAAATCGTTATCCAAGGAAAAAGCATATGACGGTAAATCTGGTTTTGAGGTCCTTATTAGCTGGGAGGATATGCATCCTTATAACCCGGTTTTTGAGAAAAGTATGGATATGAATATTTATTTTGCTAAATCTGTTTCTGAGGATTCGGCAAATGGTTACTCGCTATCTAAAGACGAGTCGATATGGGATGAATCGGTTTTAGCAAGAAACTTGGTGAGGGTTCAATTCAGCCCTCCCGAAAATCTCAGTTCGCAAGTAAGAATTTATAAGCAAAACTATAAAGTTGGTGAGATGTTGGAGGTCCAAGTTTATACCAATGAAAAACCTGTTAAGCTTTGGGTTTCTTTGCTTGATAAGAACAAAAAACTCATCACCAAGCGTCAGATCGATTTTCAGAATAACACAAAGAAAGGTGTTTTTTCTCAATGGTTAGATGTTGGTAACTTAGATGTGGGAAAGTATCATTTAGAGGTCAAGCTCAATGAATCATTAGATTTAAAAGATGAAATTTATGTTATGCCTAATTTGAATTTTGGTAAAATGAATGCGGCATTATTGAATGATTCTACAAATAAAAATGTTGCCGCACAAACAACACTTCAATTTGCACTTCAAGAAATAAAACAGAAGTATGAAAACATCTTTGAATACGAATCAGTTGAAGATTTGCTGAGTGAAATTTCATTCTTTAATAAAAGTTATTTATTATTCGTATCCGGGGTTGACCCTTACAAAGATAAAAGAGGGCCGTATAGAAGAGCGTTTAAATCTGATATTGATGATACACTCCAACCATATACCATTAAGTTTCCTGAAAATTATGACCCCCAAAATAAATATCCACTTTTGGTTTTTTTACATGGAAGTGGACAAGATGAACAAAGTTTATTAGATCGGCAACGTGGTAATGGCCATTTCATAGAAATGGCGCCATTGGGTAG
>CAZVZJ010000091.1:0-9288 GCA_964631055.1 uncultured Marinicella sp. | reverse complement strand
ATATAAAACTAAATATTCACCTTAATTCTGAGGGTATAAATTAAAGCCAGTCCATAAATTAAAGAACAACTTAAGCTATATTAATTCAATTTAACTTACTGGTCCAGAATTACCATTCAAAGTAGTAAAGCCTTAAAGAATCAACATCGCATCACCGTAACTGAAAAAACGGTATTGCTCATCTACAGCATGTTGGTAAGCTGATAAGATTCGTTCACGACCGGCCATGGCGGAAACTAACATGACTAATGTAGATTCTGGTAAGTGAAAGTTGGTCAATAACCCTGCTACACATTTGAATTCATAACCTGGGTAAATAAAAATCTGAGTGTCTCCTTCAAATGGCGCTATTTGACCATTTTTACTGGCAGTTTCTAAACTCCTCACAGCAGTTGTTCCAACGGCTATGACGCGGCCACCGTTGGCCTGTGTCTGAATAACAGCATCACAAACAGCTTGATCAACTGATAACCATTCTTTGTGCATTAGGTGAGACTCTATGTCGTCTGTTTTAACTGGCTGAAAAGTGCCCGCGCCCACATGCAAGGTCACATAAGCAAAATTTACGCCTTTGGCTTTTAGGGCTTGCAGCACTTCATCATCAAAGTGCAAGCCTGCAGTAGGAGCGGCCACTGCACCTGCCTGCTCATCATCAGCATACACCGTTTGGTACCTTTGATCATCTTGTGCCTCAGTGTCACGCGTGATGTAAGGCGGTAATGGCATCTGACCATGGGTTTTCATCAACAAGCTCAATGATTGACCCTTTCCAGAGTGGTTTCCAAGCGTTTCAACCAAATAAAACATACCCTGTTTAGCAGTTATGATTAATTTCGGCTGGCCGTCGAAATAAATTTCGGCGCCTAATTGTACTGACTTATTGGATTTCAATAATGCTTTGGCCTGCCTGCCATTCAACACCCTTTCAATGAATACTTCTACTTTACCCCCAGTAGATTTTTGACCCAATAAACGAGCTGGGATCACTTTGGTGTTATTAAATACCAGTAAATCACCCGCATTTAATTCAGTCAATACATCTTTGAATTGCAAATCTGTGGTCTGACCATTTTTTTTATCTAACTTAAGCAACCTAGATTGGCTGCGCTCAGCCAAAGGATATTGGGCAATCAATTGATCAGGTAAGGTGAAGTTGAAATCAGACTTTTTCATGTTCTTTATAGCGAATACTTACTTTTTCAGGACCGGAAAATCTAGATGCTGAACATATTCCTGACCTGCTGTATCTTGGTAAACCAAGCAAATGCGTGTTTGATCACCTACTTTGAATTTCTTCTTTGGCATCATGAGCATGATATGCAATCCACCTGGCTCCATCACTAAGCTCGATTGGGCTGATATGGCCAATTCTTTTTGTTCCCGCATTTTTAACATGCCATCAATTTCAACCGTCTTATGAATTTCTGCCATACCAAAATCAGGAGCAAAAGCACCCGTTAATTTCATTGGGTTCTGCGAATTATTTTCTACGGTGATATAGGCTGCTAACATATTGGCATTAGGTGGTGCTGCCCTCATCCACAATTCACGGACTTCGGGGTACTCAAATACGGTTGTCCCTTCTTCCGCCAGCACAGGCTGTATGCCAGTTAAGTGAGTCATGAATAAAAACAATAAGGAGATGAATTTGATTTTAGATTTCACGGTAGAAAGTCCTCAATTATTCAATTATCTTTTGTGCTAAGTCAGCTAATTCTTGAGCATGAGATTGGGCGAGGGTGGCATTTCTAGCTTCAACCATCACCCTCAGCTTAGGTTCAGTACCCGATGGCCTGATCAATACCCTGCCATCTAAGCCCAGATTTTCATCAATTTTCTGAGCCTGTGCTAACAGTTCTTTGTGTTGTGCTAATTGCTTTGGTTGCTCAGTTTTAACATTGATCATGACTTGAGGATAAAGTTGCATTTCTGCAGCCAAGTCTTTCAATGTTTTTCCGGTTTCCATCAAAACTTCCAATACCATCAAAGCACTGATGATGCCATCGCCAGTACCTGCTAAACTCAAATTTAAAATATGACCAGATGATTCACCACCTAAAATCCAATTCTTTTTGCTCAGTTCTTGATGCACATACCTGTCACCAACATCAGCTCTAATAAAATCAATACCCAATTGGTTTAGACCTGATTCCATACCTTGGTTTGACATCAATGTGCCCACCACACCACCTCCCAATTGATTCTTTTGGTGCATGTGTTTAGCTACCATAAATATCAACTGATCACCATTGACTTCGTTGCCAGTATGGTCAACCATAACCACTCTATCACCATCACCATCCAAGGCGATACCCAGCTCAGCTTTGGTTTCAATGACTTTTTCACTGAGTACCGATACTTCAGTAGAGCCACAGTCTTGATTGATATTAAAGCCGTCAGGTTTATTCCCAATAACAGTGATGTCTGCTCCTAACTCTTCAAACACCTGAGGAGCAATGTGATAACTGGCGCCATTGGCACAGTCCAGTACAATCTTTTTACCCGCCAAAAGTTGTCGATTGGCTGCTCTTTTACAAAATTCAATATAACGCCCTGCCACATCGTTAAGGCGTTTGGCCTTGCCTAATTCAGCAGATTCAACCATGGTCATGGGTTCATCTAACAAAGCTTCAATGGCCAGTTCTTGTTCATCATTGAGCTTATTACCATTTTGATTAAAGAATTTAATGCCATTATCAAAATAAGGATTATGTGATGCACTGATGACTATGCCAGCACTGGCATGTAAGGTTTTGGTCAACCAGGCCACAGCGGGGGTAGGCATGGGGCCAAATAATATGATATTGACTCCGGCTGATGACAAGCCAGCCTCTAAAGCAGACTCAAGCATATAACCAGAAACACGGGTATCCTTACCGATGACAATGGTTTTATTGGGCATTGCAGCGCCCAACACTTTGCCAGCAGCATAACCCAATCGCAAAGCAAATTCGGCCGTCATTAAACTGCCACCTACTTTGCCACGAATTCCATCGGTCCCAAAATATTGTTTAGTCATTGTTATTCCTCTGTTTCCGAACCAATCAAGGCTTGACTAACGGTTAAAACATCAACCGTTTCAGCCACATCATGAACCCTAAAATAATCTGCTCCTTGCAAATAAGCAAATTGAGCCACTGCCAATGACCCTGCCAGTCGCTGATCTACAGCTCGATTTAACAGTTCAGCAAACATTGATTTTCTAGACACACCAATCAATACAGGAAAACCCATTTGCTTCAAGGTAGATGTATTTTGAATCAATTGCAAATTATGTGCCAAGGTTTTACCAAAACCAATACCAGGATCTAAAATAATGTTATTGGCATCCATGCCATAAGATAAACAAGCTTCAACTCTTTGATCTAAATAATCCAGAACCTGTTGAACCACATCATCATAATCGGGGGCATTTTGCATATCGCGAGGAGAGCCTTTTTTATGCATCAAGCACACTTTAACGTCATGCTTTACAGCTACCTCAATCGCTCCATCAGCTTCTAAGGCATTGACATCATTAATCATGTTTGCGCCAGCTAAAACAGCTGCTTCCATAACTTCTGTTTTACTGGTATCAATAGAGATCTTCAAATCAGGGTAGCTTGTTTTGATGGTTTTTATCACTGGAATGACGCGTTTAATTTCTTCATCAACATGCACGGATTCAGCGCCAGGCCTGGTCGACTCACCACCAATATCAATCACATCAACCCCAGCATCAACCATCATTTTGACTTGTGTCAAAGCAGCATCTAAGTTGTTGTATTTACCACCATCAGAAAATGAATCGGGGGTCACATTGAGGACCCCCATCACTTTAAAGTCTTTAATCATTACAGTGAAGCACAGATGTTAAGATTCTGTCGCTTCTCCTCCAATCACTGGTTTGCCATTATTGGGCTTCTTGCCTTGCCCCTTCGGTGTGTCATCATTATGATCATCAGACATATCAATGTCCCAACCCTCTGGTGGTGATGGTTCTTCCAGTTTCATGATTTGTTCAATTTGTGCAGCATCTATCGTTTCGTACTTCATCAATGCATCGGCCATTAAATGTAATACGTCGATATTATCTTTAAGAATTTTTTCGGCGCGATCGTAATTACGATCAATCAATACTCTGATGGCTGCATCTATTTTTTCAGCCGTGGTATCAGACATGTTCTTATGCTGGGTTACTTGTCTGCCCAAGAACACCTCACCTTCATCTTCTGAATATGACAGGGGTCCCATCTCAGATAAGCCCCACTTAGTTACCATATTCTTGGCAATTTCGGTGGCCCGCTCAATGTCGTTCGAAGCACCGGTAGTTACTGATTCAGGTCCACCAATAATCTCTTCTGCAATTCGTCCACCATACAGACTGGCAATTTGACTTTCTAAAGCAGTTTTACTGTAAGAATAACGGTCTTCTTCGGGTAAAAACATGGTGACGCCCAAGGCTCGTCCACGCGGAATGATGGTCACTTTATAGACAGGGTCATGCTCAGGCACTTTGAGTCCAACAATGGCATGTCCTGCTTCATGATAAGCGGTGTTGCGCTTTTCTTCTTCTTTCATCACCATGGATCGACGTTCAGCACCCATCATGATTTTATCTCTGGCACTATCAAACATGTCCATGTTAATTTCTGTGGCATCTTCTCTGGCAGCAAACAATGCGGCTTCATTGACCAAGTTAGCTAAATCAGCCCCTGAAAACCCCGGTGTGCCTCTTGCAATTACCGAAGGAACCACGTCATCGGCCAAAGGTACTTTCTTCATGTGTACTTTTAAAATCGCTTCACGTCCTAAAATATCAGGCAAAGGAACCACAACTTGTCGGTCAAAACGACCTGGTCTTAATAAGGCAGGGTCCAATACATCTGGTCTGTTAGTGGCAGCAATAACTATCACACCTTCATTACCTTCAAACCCGTCCATTTCAACCAATAGTTGATTAAGTGTTTGCTCACGTTCATCATGGCCACCACCTAAACCTGCACCACGTTGGCGTCCCACTGCATCAATTTCATCAATAAAAATGATGCAGGGAGAATTTTTCTTAGCTTGTTCAAACATATCTCTCACACGAGATGCGCCAACACCCACAAACATTTCGACAAAATCAGAACCTGAAATAGTAAAGAATGGCACTTTCGCTTCACCGGCAATGGCTCGTGCCAATAAAGTTTTACCAGTTCCTGGTGAACCCACCATTAAAATACCACGTGGGATATGCCCACCTAATTTCTGAAATTTTGTTGGGTCTCTGAGAAAGTCAACAACCTCAGAAACTTCTTCTTTGGCTTCTTCAGCTCCGGCCATGTCTGCGAAAGTCACTTTATTCTGATCTTCGGTCATCAATTTGGCTTTAGACCGCCCAAAGCTCATGGCACCACCTTTACCACCACCACCTTGCATATGACGCATGATCAAGAAAAATAATCCTATGAATAATAAAATAGGAAATATGGTTTCAAAAATGCGCCAACCGAAACTTTCTTTAGCTGGCTCTTTGATTGAATATGCAACATTATTCAATAACAAATCACTTTCTAAATGAGGGTCATCACCGCCTTGTACTGTGATCTTTTCACCACCTTTAGTCACTGCTGTAATCTTCTTATGATACATGGTTTCGGGATCAATCAACACTTCACTGATTTGCCCACTTTGAACCAAGTTGATGAATTCTGAATAGACGACTTCACCTTGTTTTTGAGGTGGCTGTACCATGCTGCCAAAAACGCTCATCAGCACCATCAAAACCACCACCCATAATAAAATATTTTTTGCTATGTTATTCAAAATTTAGCCTCTGTTTTATTTTTAATACTTGTCTAATTTGACAATTTACTTAAAACCCAAAGCCACGGCAAACACCTCTTTTGACCTTGGGCGTGATGATTTTGGTTTATATATCACCACTTTATTAAATGATTGGCGCATGGCTTTTATATGTTGATCAAAACCTTCACCTTGAAATAGTTTGACAACATGCATGCCACCAGGTTGCAAAGCATGTTGACAAAATTCAAGCGCCATTTCTGCCAACAGCATACATCGCGGCTGATCTATGGCACTCATACCACTTAAATTGGGGGCCATGTCGGATAAAACAAGGTCTATTTTCTTCTCTCCAAGCAAAGCCAAAAGATCGGCATAAACATCATCAGAAGTAAAGTCACCTTCAATAAGATGAACACCCTCAATGGGTTCTATTGGCAATAAATCCAAACCAACTATATACTCAGTATTTGGTGATTTGGCTTGAACAACCTGACACCAACCACCCGGGGCTGCCCCTAAGTCTACTACAGCTGCGACTTGATCAAACAACTGAAACTTTTCAGCTATTTCTTCCAATTTATAGGCTGACCTGGCTCGATAACCTGACTCTTGTGATTTTTTTACAAATTGATCATCAAAATGTTCTCTCAGCCACTGATTCGAACTTTTACTTCTGGCCATATTTATTCCAAAGTTATTTTTTTATTTTTTATAGAAAACATGATTTACCTATGTTCTCCTTTATTTACTGATAAAATACCGCTTTAAATCAAAATTTTATCATTGAATGTCAGACAAAGCCCTAAATAAATCTAACAATAAAGTTCAAAAACCAATCAGTAAAAACGCACAAAAATACCTGCGTGGTCTCGCTCATGATACCAAACCAGTGGTAACAGTGGCAGATAAAGGGCTCACTGAAAACATTATGATCGAATTAGATATTTGCTTAGATCAACATGAATTAGTTAAAATTAAGCTGCGTACCGATCGAGATACACGGCAACATCACACAAATGAAATCATAACAAAAACGGGCGCGCTTAAGATTCAATCAATTGGTCAAACCTTAACTATTTACCGTGCCAACGCCAAAAAGCCAATTTACGAATTACCTAAGTAAAATTGCTAACCAATCATTCATTGTATACTCATGGATTTATCTGAAAATCGCACCAGTAACCCGAATTTGATAACTCAAGTCAGTTCTGATCAATGCACCATAGGTCAGGTCCTACACAAGCAATCGATTATCATTCCTTCTAACAACAAGCTGATTTCTTGTTCAATAAATTCAGTTGATCAACTGACTGAAGACTTGATCAATCAACTATGTGCCTATGAACCTGAAGTCATTATATTAGGAACAGGTAAGGACATTGTATTTCCAAAAACCGAAGTACTACAACCCTTGGTGAAACAACATATTGGCCTAGAAGTATTGAATAATCAATCTGCTGCAAGAACATTCAATGTTTTATTGAGTGAAAATCGTCAAGTCGTCTGCTTAATGATCATTGGTGATGCCAAAGTTTGAACAAAAAAATACCCTCGGCCGAGGGTATTTTTATGAATCAGTCCAAATGCCAAACTAGTGGCTTATACTGAGCGGTTTATCTTTGACGTGCTTTCAATTTTGGATTTGACTTACAAATCACAAATACTTTACCACGGCGACGAACCACTTTGCAGTCCCTGGAACGAGTCTTGGCTGATTTCAAAGATGATAAAACTTTCATAATTTACCGCTGACTTAAAAAGATTGGGAATTATACCTGTCCGCGACTAAACTGCAAACCCTTTTTATGATTTATTGAGATATTTATAATAAGCTTTCAATGTTCATAATATACCCCCTAGCTGTCTGGCTGCCCATATAAGTGGGCGGCTCTTTGATACAGCACCCAAGAGGTGAATATATACTTGTCATTCGATTTAGGCATATTACCCCGATGTGTATGAGTAAAACCTGCCGGTGCAATAACCAAGCTTCCTTGTTTGGGTTTAACGGACAATTGCTGATGATAAAAATCAGTTTCACCACCTTCCTCAACATCATTGAGATAAAACATCCACAATAATTTACGATGTAAAGCATCGTTATGTTGATCATTGGGGTGTGGGTAAATTTCAGAATGGAAATAAAAGTAGCCGCCTTCATTCTGCTTATACTTTTGCATGTTGATTGAACCCAAACGAAACACAGTTTGAATTAAGCGCCCCAAAGCCTCATCACTCAATGTTGGGACATCTACATATGATATTTGCTCAACACCGTCAGCTGTTTGAACTTGAAGAGCAATTGAGCCAACCAAGCAAAATGGGTATTCTCTTACATATTGAATCAATCCTTGCAGAACCATCTGTTGTAAATGGTTCATTTCTGCCGCCCAATGTTCAGATTGACTGATGGTAATATCAAAACTGTTTTTCTTTATCAGGTCCACACCATGACCGGTCCTGCCTTTGCTTTGTTCATCACTGCGATCAAATTTTTCAATACATTGTTGACAAAACTCTTTACTCAAGACATTTTCTGAGACTGTAATAAATTGGTTCAAAATTAAGCAAGTACAATTAAAAACAACATTATGTAGAATTGATGATAGCTAATCAAGTGGAAAATACAATTATGCTTAACCTGCAACTGATTGGTTTTTGCCTTTACTTTTAGCCATATAAAGCGACCTGTCAGCTCTTCTAATGGCATCCATAAAAGTTTCATCACGCATTTTTTGACTTACACCTAAACTCACCGTCATATTTTGTACATTCATTTGTGCTGGTAACGGTATGTTAATAACAGTCAGTCTCATTTTTTCAGCAAACGCTAACGCTTGGTTTAATTCAACACCCATCATACAGACCGCAAATTCCTCCCCACCCCAACGACCTATAACTATATTTTCATCTGCTAAGGTCAATAAAGACTGGCCCAAATCTGCCAAAAACATATCTCCTGCCACATGGCCCATTGTGTCATTAAGCACTTTAAAATCATCTAGATCAGCGATTATAAATGCCATGGTTAATTGACTGTGTACAGCATGTTTATCCATAGCTTCAAATTCTCTTAACATCCCTCTGCGGTTAAACAATCCAGTCAATTCATCGGTAGACGCTTGTTTTTCGAGTTTTTTGTTAATATTTTCATAATCAACAATCCACATCTTCATACCGATGAAAATACAAATAAACCCAACTAACAAGGTGGTTTTCTCAAAAAATGCTGTATAAATCTCACCATGGATATGCATTTGATCCAAACCATCCACCAGCATCGAAATAAAAACCAAGAAAACACCTAAATTAAGGTAGTTATAAAATGATTGTTCTTTCAAACTGTTGATTGACAAGAACAGTACAGCGCAAATCAATGAGAATGAAAGTTCTACAACGATGTTGTAAATTCGAACACTTTCAATGGGAACTGCATAGATTAAGTCATATATCCAAAAACCTGAGACAGCAAGCACTATCAGTAAGATTTTATATAAATTTAGCAAAATATGTGTT
>CAZVZJ010000090.1:0-9422 GCA_964631055.1 uncultured Marinicella sp. | reverse complement strand
ATCTGTAGGAATTCATCACAATGTTCTCTATAATAAATGAAGAATTAAAAAGTGTGCTTTGACCAAAAACTTCATGTATAAACTTATATCAATAATTTCTTTGTTATCTATTCTTTGTGCGGGTTCTGCTCAGGCAGGTGGGACCATTGATTTCACCCCTCATGGTACACAACCAGGTTTGAACTTTAGCTTGTCTTCGTCTAGTGATTGTCGAAGTTGTCATCAAGGTGGCAACGTGGTTGATGATGAAATTAATATGCCTTACGCTACATGGCTGGGATCAATGAAGGCGAATGCCACTAGAGATCCTTTGTTTTGGGCAGCATTAGACGTTGCCAATAATGATATTCCAGGTGTAGGAGATTTTTGTTTAAAATGCCACACGCCTCAGGGTTGGTATAATGGAAATGTGGTGAAACCAGCGACTGAAAGTGATCCATTGTTAGATGGCGCTAATGGCTGCAAATTACCTGGTGATCATGTCAGTCAAGACAGTAAATTAAATGATTATGGTGGCGTTAGTTGTCACTTTTGTCACAGAATAGATGAACTTGGCCCTAATGGAGAGCAACTTGCCCTTCAAAACGGGGATGTTTGGGTTGATGATGAAAATTGTGATAATGGTTTTGGTCCATGTCGAAAAGGACCATATAAATACGAAAACTCCAGCCCTCCACCACATGTTTGGAAATATTCCAGTTTTATTCAATCATCAGAGTTTTGTGGTTCATGTCATGATATTAGCTCACCTGAAATATTACAAGATGGTGTATTAACTATAGCCAGAAAGTTTTGGAATGATGGTGTGGAAACTGACATTGCCATGCCCATTGAAAGGACTTATTCTGAATGGAAAGATTCATATTTTGCTGATTTGATTTTCCGTGATGCATTCAATGATTTGGCTACTACTGATCTTCCAGCCATTGTACAAGGTGAAAACTGTCAAACATGTCATATGCCCCAGTCACAAAGTGATTCAGCCAGAGCTTGCATATTTGACCCCCTTGATCAAGAAGGTAACGGCCGCAGGAAAGGTGATTTGGCAACGCATCAATTTGCTGGAGGTAACACTTGGATACCTCAAGTAATCAAAGCCATTTATGGTGACCAACTAGAAACCAATGACGGTGTACCTGGCAGGAAAGCAGCATTGGATTTAACCACTTCATATGCGATGGATATGTTGCAAAACAAAAGTGCTTTGATTGAAGCAAGTGTGACCAGCCAAACTACAGATCAGCTTGATTTGGATGTGCAAGTGACTAATTTGAGTGCCCACAAGTTACCTACAAGTTATGCTGAGGGCAGAAGAATGTGGCTGCACATCGAAGTGAAAAATGGTGCTGATGAAGTTTTTTGGGAAAGTGGCGCATACGATGTAAACACGGCGGTTTTAACCGAAGATTCACAAGTTAAAATCTATGAAGCATTACAAGGCATATGGAACCCTGATCCCGATGGTGATATTAATACTGATGATGGTACATGTGAAATTACCGACGGTAATGGCGATAAAATGTTCCATTTTGTGTTGAATAATTGTGTTGCTAAAGATAATCGCATCCCCCCACTTGGTTTCAGAGGTGCTGACAATATAGAGATGAAGCCAGTTGGTATCACTTATCCCGCTCACCCCAACAATCCAGGTCAAGTAGTTAATTATGATGTGACACAGTACCAAATACCCATAACAGGTCAAACAGGTCCATTTGATGTGACTGCTACTTTAAAATATCAAGTTGCCAGTAAAGCTTACATTGAATTTTTAGACCGAGAAGCGACGATGAATAATTTTGAAACAGAAAATGAAATGTGTGATCGTTCGTGGACTGTAGGTCCTGCAGATCAAACCAGAGGCGCATTCATGAAAGGTTTGTGGGAAACTTACAATCGTTCAGCACCAGTTGATATGGTTATAGATTTTGTGGTTGCTGACTGAATAATGAGAGTTTTTTATATAATATTATTTTTGGTTAATAGCGGGCGCGGACTTGCCGTTGATTTTTTACCGCACAGTCAAGCAGACTTACCTTCTCCTGCTTTACACATTTCCTATGACGGTACCGAGTTTGAGGAAGTCCTAGTAAACGAATGGAAAGACGTTGTCATGATTGATGGAAAAAAAAGACAGTTTTTATATCAGCAAGGCTATAACTACAAAAAAAAAGAAGGATTCAGTAGAACGATAAATTCAGACGGTTCTACCTATCATGAAAAATATTCCGTAGACCATATCACAATGGTATCACTAGAAGAAATGATGGTGGCATTTGAGATTTTTAAAAACCACCCTGATGTAAAAAAAATATTATCAAAAGAAACTCTTCCTATCAGTATTTATGGGGGTTTCTCTTTCAATGATAAAAAAAAGAACGAGCCATGTTACAAAGGAACTCGTTGCGTTCATATCATGGCATCTAGTGAAAACAATGCATTGCTTGTTAACTCAATTGTTAAGTTAAATGATAAAACAGTTCCATATCCTGTGTTTGATATGAATGAATTAAAAAAAAGAGATGAAAAATGAAAAGATTGTTGATAATTATATTGTTAGTTCAGTTTGAATATTCAGAAGCCATGAGTAATGTGACCTGTGTTGGAGATGAAACATATGTTGCTTGGCCTGATTCAACTAACCCAGTATGGGAAATGTGTTACCTATCTCCTAATGACAGTTCTTATGCTGAAGGTTCGGGATTAGAAATAAGGTATGTACACTTTAATGGATACTTGGCTATTGAACGATCACACACCCCTTTGGTATTTGCAAATTACACAACCAACACATGTTACAGGGATTGGAAAGATGAAAATTCAAGTTTTATTTCTGCCAGTGGAGTCGATAACCCTGCTCAGTCAGCAATAACAACTTGTGATGCATCAATAGACCCGAACGAACCTGTTTTTAATTGTCCATTTGGGTTGGATGGCGATTGTATAACAGGCGTTCAGGTTGAAAAGTATGACGATAGATTGGTTTTAACGACGAATTTTGCTGCTGCATGGTACAAATACACCGGACGCTACATTTTTCATGCAGATGGAAGGATCCAACCAAGATTTGGATATGCAAACAATAATGGTACTTTGGCAAATGTTGAACATTGGCACCACAGTTATTGGCGTATTAATTTTGATATTGATGGTATGTTAAATGATAAAGTGTACATAGCCGATCAAACAGGTGAAACTGAACAGACCAGTGAGTTTTCAGACTTTAGAGAGCTGTTTAATGCCACTAATGATACCAATACTTATAATGATGAAGTGACTTGGGTAATTAAGGATTCACTTACCAATCGTGGTTACCGAGTAGTGGCAGGTCAAGGCGGTGTGTCTGCTAATGGGGGTATTGATGATTATGATGTTGCTACTGATGAGAGTGGTGCGGGTTATCATGAAATAGATGTAATGGCATCAAGATATAAGTTATTTCCAAATGGAATGCCTGAATATGGTGATGTCCCAACATCTAGTTTAAGTGATTGTCGAATGCGTTATGAAAACATTGTAGGTATTCCTGGTAGTGCTAATAATGAGCCAGAAAGTTTAGTAGGGGAAGATGTGGTGTTTTGGTATCGTGGGGCGATTAATGATGTACCTGCCAGTCAAGGTGGTGCTCCAATGCTATGTAAATCTTCAGGGCCAACTTTTTATCCTGTTGGAGATTGGGGGCTTGGTGATTCAGATTTAATATTTGAGAGTGGATTTGAATAAGTAGATTAAAAACTATTCTGTAAAAGCCCTTTTAATTGAGGGCTTTTTTTTTGTCTAGAAAAACTGATATGATAAATGGATGATATTTAATGCCCATCAATTCGAACCACCTCTGTTTGACTTCATTGAGTCCATGTTTCATTTTAAAGGGTTTATGCCGGACCATTCCATAGAAAGGGTTGTGCCCACGGGGCATGTCTTTATTATTTTTGAATTAGATGGCATCAGACGCAACACTTTTGATAATGAAACGCTCAAGCCTCTAGCTAACTATGAAAAAGTATGGGTTTCTGGTGTGCATAAAAATTATTTATCAATTTCCGCACATGAAAATTCTGAGATGTTTGTTATTCAATTTAAACCTTATGGTGCATTGCCATTTATACACCAATTCATTGGTGAATTGAATGATCTGGTGGTTCCTGCCGAAGATGTGTTTGGACAAGAAATACTTGATTTACACCAATTGATTCAAGCGGCATCCACTTCAGAAGATAAATTTTCCAAAGGTGAGGCATGGCTGAATGAGCGATTTGATCAAGCAATGATTCCACCGGCTGCTTTGGTCGATGTATTGTCGGAACTGGATAAGCAACCAGTGGTTAAATATCAGGATGTCATTGATAAATATCCTCATACACAAAAGCATTTAATTGATCAATTTAAAAAGTACATAGGACTGACACCTAAATATTACCAACGAATGCGCCGTTTCAATGATATTTTACAGCTAATACAAAAAAAACAAGGTCTGAACTGGTCCGATGTCGCCTTACAATGTGGCTATACAGACCAATCTCATTTTATCAAAGAGTTTCGCCACTTTTCTGGTTTCAATCCAACCGAATTTATACAAAAAAAATATCATAATGATGAACCTAATTTTTTTCCGGTAGACAGGTAATTGGCTGCCAGGTTAATTTTTTACTATAAGTACTGAGTTAAATTTAATACATTGATGTTTTTATAATTGGATCAGATGATGGATTTAGCAATGTCATTCAATCAGCTTAATTGGCTGGCAGTTATAGTCGCTACTGTAGTTGGTTTTTTTGTTCTGGGCGGATTGTGGTATGGCCCTTTATTTGGTAAGGCATGGATGAATGAGTTTGGTTTTTCAGAGACAGATTTAGCAGAGCGGAATATGGCAAAAGTATTCGGCTTGTCTTTCGTATTGGCTTTTATTGCAGCATTTAATTTGGCCATGTTTATTGGGGTCGATGCTGGACTTAGGGTTGGTGTTTTTGCAGGTTTTTTTGCTGGCTTTGGTTGGGTAGCCACATTTTTGGGTATACTTTATTTATTTGAGAAAAAATCTTTAAAAGTGTTTTTAATCAATGCAGGTTATTGTGTATTGGCATTAACATTGATGGGTGCCATTTTGGGAGTAATGTAAAAGGCTGGATGAATTATTTAAGAGACATTAGTTGAGGTAGGAAAATGGAAAAAGGTTTAAAAGAAAAAACTGGTAAAGATTTAAACCATTGGATTAAGGTGGTAAAGCAATCTGGGCTTGATAAACATAAGGCGGTGATTAATTTCCTCAAAACAGAACATGGTTTTACTTATGGCTACGCAAATTTTGTAGCTCATAAAGCCAAAGAATCTGATGCTGCATCACACAATGCTGAAGATTTAGTAATTGCTCAATATAAAGGCAAAGAAGGTCTTAAACCTATTTATGAAAAGCTATTAGCAAAGATCCAAGCTCTGGGCGATGACATCACGATCACTCCCAAGAAGGCAGCTGTAAGCTTTATACGTAAACATCAGTTTGTTTTGATTAAGCCAGCGACTAAAACAAGAATTGACTTGGGTTTAAAGTTAAAGGATAAAGCCAAAACAAAACGATTGGGCGACTCAGGACCATTTGGTAGCATGTGTACCCATCGGGTTCAAATTACGGATGTTGATGAAGTTGATGATGAATTGCTGAGTTGGATTAAGGAAGCGTATCAGAAATCGATTTAAACAGCTTATAGTGCTTACAGCATTGGTGGACACGACTGGGATTGAACCAGTGACCCCCTCGATGTCAACGAGGTGCTCTCCCGCTGAGCTACGCGTCCACTTGATGTTGTTGTAATATCAATGAAAAAAGGCTCATCAATATGAGCCTTATTCCATAAAGTGCGCGTATTCTATCAAAAGACAGAAGGCAATGACAACATTAAGATTCTAAATAAATAGTTTCTTTTTCACGGATGATTTCTATTTCAAATGTCTCATCAGATTTGAAACCAGACATAATTTTTACCACATCTTTGGGAGAATGAACATCTTCGCCATTGATGGCTTGAATGACATCACCGTCTTTTAATCCCAGTTTATTATCTTCAGCAACCTCTAAAACCAAGACACCTTCGGTGGTGCCAAAATATTTACCTAATGATTCAGTTAGGATTGAAAAGTGATGGTTTTTTCCTAGCCATTGATTCATTTTGCTGCCAGCAAAAAAGTAAGCATCAGCGTCGCCAGTGGTGACAACTCTGATTTCTTTATCGCCGAAGCCATGTATCATTTTCCCAAGGTGTTCTACATCTACATGTAGACCTTCAAACATTTCATTCATACCATCAGAGTTGAAGGTGAATTGATCACCTGATTTGGAAAACCAATTGTCGCCATTGTTCATGTGCATGATCACGTCGGGACTATTAATCATCCTGGCCTCAACGCCCAGTAGCAGTTCGTTATCATCTCGTTTAATTGCGATATCACTGATGTCACCGATTTTCTTATCAAAGCCAATGTATTCAGTTAAACCAAGTCCTCCTTTGGCAGTACTTTGCCCATCAATAGATGTGATCAAATCACCTGTGATTAACCCAGCATCAGCAGCGCCACTGTCAGGCACTACAGAGACGATTTTCCAGCCATCTTCTTGAACTGAAGCCATGAAACCTAAACGAGGCTTGTCTTCGTCGATACGAGAGAATTGGCGATCCAGTTTGATGACTTTTCTGTGCATATCAGTATCTACATCAATGTCATGCTTTTCCATGATGGCGTCAATCAGCGAATTGATGTCGGTATTGGCCTCAACATCAAACATTTCTTCAATGGTTTCAGTTTCACCGTTTGCGGATTTGATCAGTGTGACAGTGGCTTTGCCGTTATTCACGTTAAGGTTTACATTGTTGTTTTTTTGTAACCAAACCCTGTCTTTGCCATAATCACTAATGTTAATTCGATGAGATTTTTCATCCACCCCGTGTTTGCTTAGAATATTTTGGACGATGGCGTCCGTATCATCTCCATCCGATAAGGTAAAAGACTCGTTTATGGTTTCTCTTTTACCATCTTTATTTTTCAAGATGGTTACTTTTCCTTGGTTGTTTTCAACATTAACTTTAATCTTTGTTGCAGTTTTTTCAGTCAAGCCATTGGTACTAAAGGCCATCAGGCTGGTTAATACCAAAGTTGATAATTTGTTTTTAAAATTGAATTTCATTTATTCACCTGTATTAAATTTAAATAACTTGTTTTTGGACTTGTGGCTTATACTTTTTATGTAAAGCCACAAGGTCGTCTAGAATTTCGAGTTTGGCATGCAGTAGCTCGAGTTTTTGGTCGGTTTCATCGGTTTGCGCGATATTTAGATCCAATTGATCCAACCAGTTTTCCATAGAAATCATTTTTTCCAAGATAGGAGAGCCCGGTTCAGAGTGGTTAATTACTTCGTTACGGACTACATACTCAATCATGGCAATCTTCTCAGTCAATAAATCCAATTGAGTTAACTGATTGATATTTGTGTGGGTGTTGTTTAAATGAGGTAGTTGCCACAACATGATGGCTGCAAGAATGGCAGCTGCCAGTGCTGGAAGACGAAAACTTTGTTTTCTTTTGTGCTGATGCACTTGATCCATGATGACATCAAAACCATCTTCTTTCGGTTTTACTTGTGGTTGTTGATTTAAATATTCATGGATGGATTGATCACAGGCTTTTTTCATGATGTACCTCTTGATTTTGGATCCACTTGCTTAACAGTTGTTTACTTCTGGCTAGTTGTGATTTAGAAAAACTGGCAGACATTTTGTAGATGTCTGCAATCTCAACATGAGTCATTCCTTCGACTTCATAAAGCCATAATACTGAACGAGATAGTGGTGGTAATTTGGCCAACATTAAATTCAAATCGTGTTGATAATCATATTCAATTTTTTGTTTAAAATCGGTGTGTTCTTGCGATTCGATGGTTAATTGTTGGTGGTTTTTTTTGATTTGATCCAGGCATTGGTTTACAACAATTCTTCGCAACCAAAATCCAAA
The DNA here is from genome assembly GCA_964631055.1 of uncultured Marinicella sp. Lineage (GTDB taxonomy): Bacteria > Pseudomonadota > Gammaproteobacteria > Xanthomonadales > Marinicellaceae > Marinicella. Next base: position 1,424 of record CAZVZJ010000090.1, on the reverse strand, counting down.
AGCAGATTTGCCAGACCATTGGGTGATTTTCTGAAATGCTATGATGAAACTATTTTGCATCACATCTTGTGCATCATCAATATTTTGTAACATGCGATATGCCAGGTTATAAACAGGTGTCGAAAAGGCGTCATAAACTTGGCGACAAGCTTGTTGTTGACCTTTTGACACCTGTTTTCTGGTGATGTCATTTATATTTTGATTGAAATGGCTCAAAACCTGAATTACCCAAATTTATTTTTAATATACCTAATTAGACGTCTGTTTGGGGTAAAGGGTCGCAGTTAATTATAAATACGCTTTAAATTGTTTGATAAAACGAGTTGTGTCAAAAGCCTTGGCTCTGGCCTCGCAATGGCTGCGCATAGCGACTAAGCGATTATTGTCAATTTGAGAAACGGTATTGATGAGATTTTCTGTTAAACGGTCGTCACCAATATAGAACCCTGTTTCTCGATCAATAACAGATTCTAGTAAGCCACCATGATCTGAGCATAGCACAGGTTTGCCAGCTGACATGGATTCCACGGGTGACATGCCAAAGTCTTCATCAACAGGGAGGTAAATGGTGGCTAAACAATGACCCAATAAATCAAGTAACTCTTCTTCATTGAGCCAACCTGTGAAGGTGACATTGGGGCTGTTTGATGCCAGCATTTTTAATTCAGATGTCTTTGCTCCTCCGGAAGCCACCACCAGTTTTTTGTCAGGCATCTGTTTGAATGCTTTGATGATGGCATCTATTCTCTTGAGCTCATCATGCCTGGCCATAGATAAATAATAGTCACCAGAGCCTTTCCACTTAAAGTATTGTGTGTCACATGGTGGATATATGACTTCAGCATCCATCTCGATTGCCTGGTGAATACGTTGTTTAACATAGTTTGAGTTGGTTAATACGACATCCATATTGTTTACTGCTGTTTCATATTGAGGCTTAAACCAATTAACTAAAGCTTTAAATACTTGGCGTTTCAAGATGTTAAGTTCGTTGGCATAATGCTGCTTTTTGTCGTAAACAAAACGAGGTGGGGTATGGCAATAAAAAATATTTTGAGAATGTGGGTATTGATTGACTGCCAATGGACTGGCCACGCCACTATAAATGATGTGTTGGTAATTGTTGCGTTTGGGCTGGTGTTTTTTAAATGCCCGCGCTAAACGCCAGGTTTTGATGCCATGGATTTTGCTGAGGGCATTAAGATTGTGGACTTGCCCTGGTAAATGACTCAAGTCGAATGTATCTTGACCAATGTGAGCTGTGAGTAAATCTGCTTCTATGCCTTGGCATAAGGTTTGAATTAAGCGTTCACCGCCCCCTTTGATTTGAAAAAGATCATGTATAACTTGAGTGCTGTTTGTCATTGATGGGATGTGAAAAATTTAAAAAAAAACACCACATATAGGTGTAGTTGATATATAAC
>CAZVZJ010000089.1:0-9520 GCA_964631055.1 uncultured Marinicella sp. | reverse complement strand
TATCATGTGGTGTCCCGATGCGTTCGTCGAGCTTTCCTTTGTGGCCAAGATAAGCTAACAGGGAAGTCCTTTGAACATCGTCGGGAATGGTTGATAGACCGCATTAAAAAAGTCACTTCAGTATTCGCAATTGATATTTGTTCTTATGCCATTATGTCGAACCATTTCCACATAGTGCTCAAGGTAAATTCAACTGAACAATGGAATGCAACTCAAGTATTAATGACTTGGTGTTCTTTGTACTCACTTCCCGTACTTTGTGACCGTTACCTCAAAGGTGAAATCGAAACCGAAGCGGAACTTCGTCGAGTTAAAGAATATGTCGCTGAATACAGAACTAGGCTGGCTTCAGTTTCTTGGTATATGAAATCGATTAATGAATATGTTGCAAGGATGGCCAATGAAGAAGATAAATGTACTGGTCACTTCTGGGAATCAAGATTCAAAAGCCAGGCTCTACTTGACGAACGGGCATTACTTACTTGCATGGCTTACGTGGACTTGAACCCTATACGGGCAGCTATGGCAAAGGATTTGAAAGGCTCTGAATTTACCTCAATTAAAGAACGAATAGAGAACCAAAACACTTGGTTATCTGGTTTTGGTAAAGGTGATAGTGACCTGCCCTTCTACCTTTCTAGCTACATTGATTTAGTGGATGAAACTGGACGTTGTATCAGAAACGACAAAAGAGGCTCTATATCTAAAAATACAGCTAAAGCCATTGATGAAATCGGCATTATTCCTGATGATTGGGTAGCATAGGCTAAAAAGTGAGTGTGGTTTTTGCGTAGCAAAAGAAGCGCTTGCTTTGTGCCGTTATGCGTGAATTAAAAGGTTTTAAATCTATAGGTTTTTCAGCTGTTGGAACTGCTCAACAACTCAAAGAATATTCCATGAAAACCAAGCGCAAATGGACGCTTGGAATCAAACTCAAACCAGCTTTAGAATAGCTTAACAGCCATCAAAACCCTCTCAGCAGATCATGTCTGCAACTGTCCAACTCGATTTAAATCTGAGAATAGTATCAATCTTTAATCAATAGATCATAACTTGCCTAAACTACCCTTCTAAAACACGCTTTCAAAACAAAATTAAACGACATTCTAAACTGAAAATACCAACTTAGATATTCTATCTAGTGACTGTCCCTGATTAGTTTCTGATTAGTTACCAAAGCTTTTCATAGCTTCCCGAGGATAGGACAAACTAACCACTAAAACAAAACACGCACCTAATTGAGTTATTACCATTCATTTTTTCCCAGTTTTTCATAATGGAAATTACGATTTGTACAGTATCACCAAGTTCTTCTTTCTTAATTTCATGATGCTTAATTGCATCTAATAACTCATCTAAATATAACCAACTTGATGAATAATACTCATAGTTAAAAACATTGTTTTTTGTTTTCATGCCAATTTTATCATCCATGTAAAATGTTTTATTCTTTTCAATATTTTTTTCAGCTTCTTTTTGACTTATACATTCGATTCCATTCCATAAAGCTTCATCATCTTTGATAATTAAAAGAGATAAATTCCTCATTAACTCTTTACTAATATATTTTGGCAATCCTCTTGATTGAATCAATGGTTTTTGAGAACCCGTTTCAATCAAAACATCCGAAATTGCTGAAAAAAAACTATAGTCAGTACGAATTAAAAAACTACCTTCAGCCAATAAGTTAATTTTATTAACATTGGTAAATGGTTTTTTAAACAACTTAGAAGATCGATCCATTCTATCAATTTCTAAAAATAACTCTATATCAATACTCATATAATATATCCTATGGTGTAAACACTTGCCTCATAAAACCTCCTTCCCACTCTAGAAATCGCCCATCACCTAACATTACCCGGACTCTACTCGCAACATGTCCGTTTCGTCTAGCCCTTGCAATTCCATCAATTACATCTGGAACATTAATTCCAATTCTTCCATCAATAATTACATTCCTAGATTGATTTTTTGCTAGAGACTTTCTAATATTGTTTGCTACTGCATTCGAGGTAGCTGCATTTAATGTTTTTAGCTCCCATAGCAAACCATTTATAGTCATATCAGCCCCTTCTTGAGTACCTCTAAGAACTATCTTAACTCCAAATGTTTCTGCTAAATACTTTGATGCATCAATTTCCTTTGGAAGTGGCCGCTTACCTTTTTCAAACACCATCTGCAACTTTCCTCTTGAAGTTGCAACTTTCTCTGTTAACTGCCCTAACCTTTTTAAACTTGCAAAAATCAACTTTGATGCGCCAGCCCCTAATCCGGATAATAAAGCCAATGTGGCCAATTGTTTAGTTTTTGATGCAAATGAGTCATCTGAAAAAGCTATTGAAAAAAGATTGTATACAGTTACACCAAAGTTAACCCCTATCGCAGCACCGGCAAAAAGGCCAGCAATGCTCACATTCCCACTAGGATCAATATTATTAATCGGATCAGCATGTGTATACAAATACTTGTGCAAACTCAATGGCTCAAACTGCATCCCCGGAAAAGTATCCATATTCTGGAACCGCCCAATCTCAGGATTATAGAACCTGGCCCTCAGATAATAGAACCCAACATTATTATCATACTGCTCACCAGTAAATAAGTATGAGTTTTCTATGGTGCCAAACTCATAATCAAGCTCACCAAACGCCTGATAACCATAAGAGTTCTGTACTGCTCCAGTACTATCCGTAAGTATTCTTGTGCTACCCAAACCATCATAACCAAAAATATGAACCCCTTGTGAGTTAGTCTGATTAATCAAATCATCACCGTAGGTGTATGTGACTTGTGGTAAGAATAAGCTATCTTGTTCTTCAAGGACTTGGTGATAAGACCTATTTGGATCAATCAAGAAGTTAGTAACTTGACCATCAACAGTCTGGCTCTGACGTATACCCCCAGCATCATAGGTATAAGAGATGCTAGAAGTTCCTGTATCAGCCGTTAACATGCGGTTGTCTTTAGAGTATGAGTAAGTGGTATCAACCAAACCATCAACCACTTTTTCTAAGGTATTACCATTATCATCATAAACATAAGTGGTGGTGATACCGTTCTCAGTTTCTGTTAATAAATGATCATTGACATCGTAAGTGTACAGTGTGAGCACACCATCAATGTCTTGCTGCAAGCGATTACCCACAGGGTCATATGACCATTGGCTGAAGTGATTGCCTGTGACCGCATCGGTAACGGTTTCTGTTAACAACCTGTAAAGGTCATCATAGGTATAGTCAACCACCCTACCCGTGCCTTCAGTCAGGCTCAGTCTGTCGCCATTGGCTCCCAAAGTGTAGCTGTAACTGGCAATGTTGTTATTCAGGCTGTCTGTATGAACCAGATTTGTGAGTCTGTTCAAAAGATCATAACTGTAGGTAACAATTACACCATTGACGTTGATCTGACTGGCTCAATAAATATTTGTCAGTTATTTAACCCACTGTTGTGGCATTCATATTATTGTTTAGTGGTTGATCTTCATCTATCGACTGACCTTTTCGTTTAAATAAGCGTTTGGTTCCAGTCTTGATATCTATACCTATCGCGTACAGAGATGGAACCATCAGCAAAGTAACGAAAATGGCCATAAACACACCAAAAGCCAATGAAACCACAATGGGTTGTAGGTAAGCGGCTTGAATCGAACGTTCCATCATCATGGGAACCAAACCTACTATGGTGGTGATGGTTGTTAAGAGGATCGGTCTGAAACGCGCCACACCTGCTTCTATGATGGCTTCTTTGGCATCCATACCTTTTTCTCGCAATTTATTACAGTAGTCCATCAATACCAGATTATCGTTAATCACAACACCAGCTGCAGCTGCAATACCAAAGTAACTGAAAATCGCCATCGTCATATCCAAAGCAGCATGTCCCACCACCGCACCAACGAAGGCAAATGGTATGGCGATTAAAATCAAGATGGGTTGAGAATAGCTCTTAAATGCCACTGCCAAAAGTGCATACATGGCGAAAAAAGCCATTAAATACAATCCCGTGATTTCTTTCATGAAACGTTTTTCACCTTCAGCTTGCCCCACCCAGCCTCGAATGATACCTGGGTATTTGGCTTCCCATGCTGGGTAAAAGTTTTCTTCCATGTCCTTGTTGATGTCATCACTGACATTGTCTTTCAAGTCAGCACTGATTCTGGCAGCTCGGTTACCATTCCAACGCTGAATGCTTTTTATTCCTGGCGCATATTCAAGCTCAGCCACTGACAACAAGGGTAATTCTCGACCATCTGCGGTTCTGACAAAAAAGTTATTCAAGCTTTCAATGGAACGTCTTGATTCAACTGGATAGCGGACTTTAACCCTCACATCCTGACCATTTCTAGGCACTCGCTGAACCTCCTCACCGAAATAAGCTTGTCTGACTTGGCGGTTGATATCTGCCAAGGTTAAGCCTAGTTTTGTTGCTCCAGGTTTCAAAGTCAGTCTGATTTCCTCAGACGCCCCTTCTAAATTGTTACGCACGTCGTATAAATTTTCATAAGTACGCAATTGATTTTCTAGTTCATTGGTAGCCGCTCTCAATACATCTAAATCTGGATGCCTGATTGATAATTCAAAACTGGGATCATTGTTGCCTTGTTGATATTGAACCGAAACCTCTTTGGCATCAGGTACATCTCCCATCAATTCGCGCAACCTAACTGAAGCCTCTTTGGCCGACATGTCTTGTACTGCAACAGGACGCTCTTCTGGTGGTGTCAATTTCACAATAGCAATGACACTGTCACGACGAGATCGGGTATACCAATTTTCTATCAATCCACCTTGTCCGTCTGTTTTTTCATTGATCTCATCCTCCAATGCTTTTTCGGCATTTTGCAGCTGTTCTAGTATTTCTAAAGCACGGCTGTATGGTGCGCCTTCTGGCAACACCACATTAACAATAATTTCATCTGATTCAATCTCAGGGTTAAAGCTTCTTTTTACCAAGCCATTGTTAAACATACCAAAACCGATAATTAATACACCCAGAAATACACTGGTGGTTAAATAGCGGTGATTCAAAGACCATTGTCCAATAGCTCGATATTGATTTTGCGCAAAACGGACAATGCTATTAGCGATGGCCTTTTGCATACGACCAAAACGGTTTTGTTCTTTGCGAGGTTTCATTGAAGATAAATGGGCTGGTAGTATTAACAATGACTCGATCAAAGAAAATGCCAAGGCCAGTATCACCACCCATGTGATGTGACGGGTAAACTCACTGGTTGAGCCACCTAAAAACAACCATGGCATAAAAGCCATGATGGTTGTTAAGACCCCAAATATGACTGGCTTGGATACCAACTGAGCGCCTGATATAGCCGATTTAACACCGCCACCTAACCTGGTTGACTCACTGTGGATACCTTCTCCTACTACAATGGCATCATCTACCACAATGCCTAATACCAGTAAGAAAGCAAATGTAGATAGCATATTCAATGAAACGCCTACCGTAGGTAAGAAAACAAAAGCGCCTGCATAAGCAGTGCCAATACCGACAGCCACCCAAAATGCCACTTTAGGCCGTAAGGTTAACATCAAAACAAACAACACCAATACCAAGCCCAATAAGGCTGAACTACTGATGGTTTGCATGCGACTTTTGAAATCTTCTGCTTGGTCATTCCACAAGGTTAATTTAGCCCCACTAGGTAGGTTACCTTGCTTCGCTGCCAACCAATTTTTGACTGAATCAGAAGCCTTAACAATGTCCATGATTTCTGTAGTCATAACTTGTATCAAAACACCTGGTTCGCCATTCAGGGTGGCTAGTATGGGATTATCCTCAAATCCATCAACTACAGTGGCCACATCACCAACTCTAATGACGCCACCATCGGCTGTTTCCTTGACAATAATTGTGGCAAAATCTGCTTCAGTATCAGCTTGACTGCGTACCTTTAGTTGATAAGTACCCACTTCAGTTCGCACAGTCCCAGATGATTGGCTCATAGATGAATTTCGAATGGCGGTTGCCACATCAGAGAATGTAATGCCATAACGTTTTAAGGCATCCTCACCCACTTCAATCGAAATTTCTTCTTCACGGGTACCAAATAATTGCACCACCGTGATGGCTGGTAATTGGGCCACTTCTCGCCTGAGCTTTTCTGCCAAATGCTTCAGTTCCCTTTCATTTAAATCACCATGAACTGCTATTCGAATGTATTCATCTCGATTGACCCACTGTTGAACTATCGGCTGTTCGATATCACCTGGAAAAGTTGATATTGAGTCAACCCTGATTTTCACATCATTCATGAATTGTGTAAAATCTACTTGTTGCTCAGCCAATATGGAAACTTCTCCATAACCTTCACCCGACCAAGATCGCACCCATTCAATGGCATCTAAATCACTGACCGACTCTTCAATGCGTGCCACTAATTGCTCTTCAACATCTTGTGGTGACGCGCCAGGCCAATTGACACTGATTTGTAACCCAGGAAACCTGACTTGCGGGTCCATTTCACGCTCTAATTGATTAAAACCAATGAACCCCGCAATCAAAATACCTAACATCAACAAGTTAGCTGCTACCGAATTATTTGCCCACCAAGCTATCAATCGATTCATTATGTCACCTTAAAGTTGTGTAACCATTTGTGCTTCATTTTTATTAACTGGTTCTACCAACATACCTTGCGCTGCATTAGGTAATGTTGAAACCGCTACTTTTTCACCCACCTCAACACCGGCACTGATCAGCACACGTTCAGTTGAAGTAGAAATCACTTCTACAGACCTGATATCTAACTTATTGTCTTGATCAACTACATATACTTTGTCTGCATTTCTTAACGCATCTCTTGGAATAACCATGGCTTCTCTTGATTCAACACCTGCAACATTGGCTTGAACAAACATACCCACTGCAAATGGCACGCCAAAATCTGCGCCTTTGCCATATGGGTCTTGAACTTCTGCTATGGCATAAATCAAACGCGTTTGTTGATCAACAGAGGCATTCGTTCGGATAATTCGACCTTTCCATTGGTGTTGCGATCTACCCATAGTGGAAGTGAAGGTCACTTCTGGGCCATTACCCTCTGTGGCCATGAAACCCATAGGTAAATCTAATTCTGTTAATTGAATATCAGTCAATGGTAAGCGCACCTCAACCACATCTGTGGCAAATACTTTACCTAAACTACTACCAGCAGCAATGTATTGGCCCTCTCCCACCATTTTTTCGACTACACGGCCTTTGAATGGTACTTTGATAGATGTTCTTTCAACATTAAGCTTAGCTTCTTTTAAATTAGCCTTGGCTGCACGCAGTTGTGCTTGAGCATCTTGTACTTGTGGTTTATTCAATGCAAAATCTGTTGGCTTAACTGAACGGTCCTTTTGTAACCAAGTATCTTGTTTCATTTTTGCATTAGCCAGTTCTCTTTCTAGCACCACTTGAGCTGCTGAGACTTGAGCTTCTGCCCTGATCACAGCAACTTTATAATCAGTATCATCAATTTTAATCAATGTGGTTTTAGGATTGAACTCAGCACCTTCGGCAAATTCATTGGCAATACTGACCACATGCCCAGAAACACGGGCAATCAAATCAATTTCAGTTTTAGGTTTAACTTCACCTTGGGTTTGAACACCTGGCGTGATTGTCTCTGTTTTTACTTCGTCAACATACAATGAAATTAAACGTTGAGTAGGTTCTTTCTTTTCTGGTTCCGGTTTTGCTGCGGCTAAAGCCTTAACCACATATACACTGATAACAATAACCAACAAAGGTGCAACAATCTTAAGTAATGTTTTCACAATTTTTTCCTCTTTAAACAACAATTAGTGGATGACGACTATTTAGCTGATTAACGCGGGAAATCTCAGATAGTTACAAAGTATTTTGAAATCGGTACTTTTGGCATATAACAAAATTCTGTTGTAAATAGCAAAGATTTCAAATGTAAAATATGAGTTCCCAATCAAACCTCTTTAATTATTTGAACATAAACTTGAGTTAAATTTCATGGGCTGTTGGTCACTGAATACCCTCTATTTCGCAGGCTGAAAGTCATGTATTGAATGATTTTTACTTAGTTCAATTGAGTCAGGTAATGTATATAGACTGATTAAAATTTATGATAGATCTTACTGGTAATAAATGATTAACTTTAATTAGGTATACAAAACGGAACCGAAGCGAATAAAAAAATACATATAAAAACCAGTATCAAAGATGAACCATTTTTTTATTATCAATAATTAATCAAGTCATTCACAATTCAACCACTTTAAATGAACGTCTATGACCAACCTAACAAAACCTTCACAAATTCGTTCGAGCATAAAAAACACCATTATTCCGATCAAGCGAATGGCAAGAGCCGGATTCTATGCCTGAGATTCATAGATTGACGCAAAAATTAAATCCTTACATTTCATCACAATTAGTTATGAAAAATTCGCAACTTGATTTACCACCCAAACTTAGCCATACATGATTCTGCGATCATTTCCACCTTCTAAATATCAGACAACTTAAAAATAATTCAATTATTTTGACGAGGTTTACTGCTGTTTTACGAATATATAAGTAAGGCAGTTAAAAAATAGACTCCCTCTCTTATACAGATAAAGGAATATAAACGGAGATGTGTGCTTCAGGATGAGCAAAGGATTTTGATCAATAAGAGAATGAAAGCTTAACTGCCGCTTAAAACATATAATGGATTCAAAAGGAGAAACACGCTCAAGGATGAGTCATGGTTTATTAGAATGCATTAATTTCAAATTTCACCGATAACTTTGAAGATATATTTAAAATAGAAATAAACTTCATCGTTCCGATCTCGTTACAGCCAAACAAAAAGAAACCCGTATATCCAAAGTCAGGGTTTAAGGTGGCTGAGCTTGTCGAAGTCACGCTCAAAATTGAAAGACCTCATATTAAATCACATACATTTCGACAAGCTCAATGGCCTAAATAAATTAGTTTTTTGCTTAGTCTGTTTAACTACAGACCTTAATTCCCCATCATTTTAGTTAAGCCCTATAACACTATATTATTCCAACTAACCCTAACATTCCATCCGAGCACCAGCAAGAACAGAAATATCACGCGTTCAAGCTCCAACCTGGTAATGTACAGGGATGACTCTCATTCTTATTCAGAAGGATTCCTGATCTCGCCTACCGGCTCGTATGGAATGACTTGGGTTGAGGTATTGCCACATCGCCAGGTCCCTAAACCATGACATCAAGTCTTTTTACTCTTACTGCAAGTACCTGATTAGTAATGCATTGAAATGATTCTCTCTTATTAATATGTGATTGAATTTTCTCGTTAAAGCTGTTTCATGCTTATGCCTTAGCTTTTAATTTCTGCATATTACCCATTTTTTTATAATTTTCTGACAAGAAATGATCATGTTTTTCGAGTATAACTACAGACCTTAGTTACTTTTTATTATTCGATTACAACACATGACTGGGAATAACTCCATATCACCTGCCCAATGGCAACAAATCAAACAATGGTTCAATGATCTGATTGA
>CAZVZJ010000088.1:0-9884 GCA_964631055.1 uncultured Marinicella sp. | reverse complement strand
ACTCTACCCAGAAATTAAAAAGATTGCACACGCCCAATTGAATCAACTTCAACCTGGGAAAACAATAACCGCGACAGTTCTAGTCAACGAATGTTACCTTAAACTACAGAAAAACCTTCAAATAGATTTAACTAATCAAAAACAATTTTATGCTTTAATAGCAAAGTGTATGAAGCAGTTTCTCATTGATGAATTAAGGGGGAAAAATCGTCAAAAAAGAAATGCTGAAATTAAAACCACCCTCGTTTCACAAATTATCGATGAAAAAAAAATAGACGTTAGACTCACCGAAGTCATTGAAGCCATTGAACAACTTGAAACAATTAATCCTGATCTTGCCGAACTGGTTAATCTACATTGTTTTGGTGGATTTACATTCGAAGAACTCAGCCCAGCACTACAAAAATCAAAGCGTCAGTTGATCAGAAAATGGCAGGTAGCAAAAAGTATGATCGTAACACTGTTAGATGAATCATAAATAATTAAAGTTAAGTAGAAACATGAATAAGGACTCAACAACAAAGCAATGGCGATTGGCCTCATTGTTTTTCGAAAAGCATTATCAACTCGATATTGAAACACTAAAAAACTTAAATGAATTCAAGAACATGGAACTGACAATTCAAACTAAAGTTTTAAAGTTATTCAACAATAAAAGCAAAGGTCACTCAATATTAGAGTTGCCAGTCTTGGATACCTATAATGCATTAATGCAACAGGATTTAACTGGTCAAATCATAGGCTCTTACCAATTAATTGAATTACTTGCTCAAGGTGGGATGTCACTGGTTTATCGTGCCAGAAAAACAGGTATTGAAAATCAAAAAGATGTTGCTATAAAACTAATCCCCACCAACTTACAAACCAAAGAAACATCGTCATTATTTAAACATGAATTAAGAACCCTCGCAAAATTACATCATCCCAACATTATATCGATGCATCATGGTGATGTTTCTGAGTCAGGTTTGCCTTTTTTAGTCATGGAATTGGTTCAGAATGCGGCTCCTATTGACCAATATTTCAAAGCGCAGAAAACAACTGTTAAAGAAATCATTAATCACGTCATTAAACTGTGTCAGGTAATGAGTTATGCACACCAAAATCAAATCATTCACCAGGATATTAAACCTTCCAACATCCTTGTGGATGAGCATGGTCACATACTGGTATTGGATTTTGGGGTGGCAGCACTGGCTCAAATAATGCCCAAACATCATGCGTACACATTAAGCTATGCAGCACCTGAACAAATCAACAAAAGTCAAACTCCCAATGCGAGTTTTGATACGTTCGCAATCACATCACTGTTAATAAAGTGCCTGAGCAATGTAAGTTCTGAAGACTCAGGTTGGCAACAAAAAGCCATTGATAAAACACCTGTGAATCGAGAGTTAAAGTTAATACTTAATAAAGGAGTCGATGAAAATCCAACTAACCGCTATCAATCCAGTGAAGCATTGGCAGATGATTTACGTCTTTGGTCACAGGACCACCCAATCAGTATTTTAAAAAATAATCCACTTTACCGTATAAAGAAGACCATCAAACGTAATCCGGCTTCAACATTAATGGTGTTTTTAACATTAGCGACAGCACTAGCTGGATTAATTTTTTTCCAACAACAGTATAAGATTGCAACTTCAGAATCCCTGAAAGCCCAACAAATTAAAAACATCTTAATAGACGCCATCAGTCAGAACGATCCAGATATCAGTAAAGGTCAAGAAATCACTGTCAGAGATATGCTTAAAGAGGTCGAACTTGGCAACACTGAAACACCAATTAATGACCAGAATACAGCCAAAGAACTTTATCTCACTTTAGCGATGGCATTTAATCGAATTGGAGATTACAAATCCACCCATACCAACATCCAAAAAGTGCTCGACATTGAACCAGATAACCCCACAGCGCTCATCGAAATGACTACTTTGCATGTTGATCAAAAACAAAGCAAACAAGCCGATGAGTTGTTGAATTCACTTAACCAGGTTTATCACACGTTGAACCCAAAACAAAAAGTAAAGAACAAACTATTACTGGCACAAAATCAAGTAACTAACAACGATTTTGAATCAGCTACAAAAAACTTCATTTTGGCAGAAGAGTTGGCAGAAGCTACCAATGATACACAAATATTAATTGCAACTATGGCCGCCCATGCCAATGGCCTACTCGAACAGGACAAAATGGACCAAGCCACGATAAAAATAAGTGATGCGGTAAAATTCAGCGAATTTGAGTTAGGCAATGAACACAGTCAAACTTTATCACTTAAATCTAAACTGGCCGAAATTTATTTGAGTATTTCTGGCGAAAAAGTCGCTGAGGCAGTGCAGATCTTTGAAACCATCATTCCTCAACAAAGAGCATTATTAGGTAAGAACCACCCTGCGGTTGCTAAATCTTTATTTTTAATTGCCACTGCCTTGAGGTCTTTAAGCCAAATTTCCGAAGCCAGAACTTATGCTGAAGAAGCTTTAAGTATTGCAAACACACAGTTTGGTGATCGACACATTTTTACTGGTAAAGTATTAATGAATTTAGGAGGCATTTATGCAGCAGAAAACAATCTCGAACAAGCCATTAAATATGCTGCTATGGCAGTTGAAAACCATGAAAATCATTTTGGTGTTGAGCACCCTGAAACTTTACAATACAAAACATCCTACGTGGCCATGTTAGCCAAAGACCAACAACATCAAAAAGCACTCAACATTTTGCAACAAATCCACCCCATTCAAACCGCAAGATTAGGAGCATCTCATCGAGGCACATTGTATGTTGACATTGTGATGTCTAAAACTCTGGCCGCATTGGATCAATTGAAAGCAAGTATAGTTGTGGGAGAACGCTGTCTTAAAAATGCTAAAAACTCAACAACTAAAAACATCATGGAAGTCTATTGTGCCCAAACCTTAGAAAATGCATATTTTCTCAATAAACAGTACCAAGACGCAGCTAGATTAATTGATGAATATAAAAACGACCCTCTTATCACCAACCACCCTATTGCAAAAAACCAATTTGAAGAACATCAAAAATTCATCGATCAATTAGCAATCAATTAAGCCCAATAAAAAACCGAATCATTGGATTCAATGATTCGGTTATAAACTTAGATTTAATTATAAGAGATCTTTACTACTCAAAACCGTTTGCAAAAATTAAATCACCATCATCATCAATGATGTTAATGGTTAAAATATTTTTGTTTGGGTTTACTGTCGACAAATAAAAACTATTGAAATTTGCTTCAAAAAGGTCGACTGTAAATGATCTATTGCCATCAACTACGTTATTATCAATAATATCTATGCTAAGCAAACGCTCTTCTTCATTTTCATTAATTGCAAAAAATTGTGTTATTAACCCTTCATAATCAATTCCGCTGACTGCGGTTCCATCATTTGACCTGATGATCGGTGACAACTGATATTCACCACCTCCAGAACGAGAAACAGCAATGGTCACTGAACCAGCTCCTTCATTTATATTGATGACACTTTCATTAAATTCTGCCCATCCAACATCAGCAGAAAAATAAGCATTAACAGCTGATACCTTATTTGATAATTCAAATGTAAATAAATTATCATTTTGATAAAATGAACTGTATACCTCAGCGGGTTTTATTAAACCGAGATCAGAATCAAACATACTGGTTGCCGAGAATGAATAGTTACCAATAGAAGAATCAAAAGCACTGATTGAGTTATTTGATTCTGCACCAAAACCGTCAGCATTGAACATAACCATAAAGTCACCCCCACGATACACTTTCAATGGATCTATATATTCACCGTTATTAGCAAAACCAGTCTCAAAGCTATAATATAGATCACTGGTATCATAATCAAAATCTAATGATGTAATGCTTAAATTAGAACCAGGACGATCATACAATTGACATTCACTAGATTCACACTCTATGACATCACCTCTCTTATAAGCGCCCACAGCAGATGAAAAGCTCATCAAGTAACTGACTTCTCCCAAAAAATTTCCACCACGATTAATTACCGTAAAGCCAGTTACGCTGACATTAGCCGGTATGAAAAAATCAACAATACTCTCTAAATCAATAACCCCAGTGCTGAAAACGCCATCGGCGTGCCTGATTACCAATCCTCGTTTGGAATTAATAAACTGCCCATTTACTATTGCAGCTTGATCAGGGAAAATGATTTGCATATCTGGTTGCGGCAACTGCGGTTGCGCTATTGTTGCACATGAATATAGCAATATAAGAATAAAAATAATTTTCATAAATTATTCCTTATCTTCATTGACATCGACGGTATTCCTTGCTGAAGTACACAGGCTACCATTACATACATTGTCACCAACCAAAGTACAACTTTCAAAATTAGTCGAAGCACCAACATCATAATGAATTCGATTGTCCTTACAAATGTTGGTACTACCCATACTAAAAACAGGATCCTGATCATCAGGCGAAACTAAGCAGGTAAAATCATTATTCTCAAGATATAACCGATCACCAACAAAATCATTACTAGAACCAACTGCATTGATTCCCCACCTATTACAATCAAATACATTATTTAAAATTCTACCACGTCCAGCAACTATGGCGTCATCACGCATAAGCCTGAAGGCCATATTTTCGACATTTACAACAGCACTTCTAACCGCTACTATGCCATCAAGAAACCCTCTTATACTTCCATTTTTTATGGTTACAATACTGTTATTATCATTAATTTCAATGGCATCAACACTAGCATTTGCACTGTGTCTGATAGAAAAACCATTCAAATCCAGCGTAATCATTGATTCATCTGTATTTGCATCAATAATAATCGCCACCTGGTCGTTTAAACCCACAAAAATATCACTGGTTAAGCGAAATGTTCCTGATCTTTGGGTTATTTCAACTGTTCTGGTTGCAGGATCATCACCACTGAAGCAGCCCACATCAAGACAGGCGCTGTTGATTTCATAAACACCAGGTGTTGCCAATACTTTTAATGATAAAGTTAATAAACTTACTACACTGATTTTTTTAAAAAAATTCATAATTTCCTCTTCAATTAATAAAATATTCAGTCATACAACCGATAAAAATTTTATTTTGGTGACATTGAATTGAAAATTAGTTTAGAAAAATGAAAAATTTACTCAAATTTATAATCAAATGCTTTGATATCAGCGTGCCATAACTGTGCCACTGACTCAACTAAATTATTATTGTAATACGTTCTATAGTCTCGTCGATTGACTTGATTGACATGTGGTAATTTGGAGAACTCTATACCCAGTTTAGCCCCCACCATTTTCAGAGACTGCTCCAGGGTTTCTAATTTACCAACAAAGTCACAACCCAATTGTCCATTTTTTAATTTCAAGGCGTTAACTTGATGAGCGGCAGGTCGAGTACTTTGGTAGTTAACATATTGTGCAAAATCCATGCCACTGAGTTTTTTAAACCTTGAATGTGAAGGCTGTGTTTTGATGTACTCATATTCCGAAACCAAACGATCCCATGGGTTTCTAACAATGGCGAATTTAAAATAATGCTTAAATTTATCCCCAGGCATACTCCGTTCGGCTTCAATTAAACCGGCATGCTTGCGAAAAGAGTATTTTCTATAATTAACGCTTACTCCGTTACGACTAAGAAATTTGTACCATGGGTTATTATTTTTAGCCAATGCATGTTGTTCCAAGATTTGTCTTAAACTGGTTCCAGCGGCTTTTCTGATATGCACAAATACAAATTGGTGGCTGTCTGAAATCAACATGATTAAATTTATAAGCAAAGTCACCATTAAACATTAAAAGAACTGCCCTCGCAAGGCTGATATTTCATTGTCATTAATGATATAATCGCCCACCTTTTAACAGACCTTTTAACTCACATGAAAATATTGGTAGCTATCAAACGCGTTGTCGATTACAACGTACGGGTTCAGGTAAAACCTGACGGCTCGGGTGTGGCCACAGATGGTGTCAAAATGAGTATCAATCCATTTGACGAAATAGCCATTGAAGAAGCACTTCGTATCAAAGAACAAGGTAAGGCTGATGAAGTTATTGTTGTCACCATAGGAACAAATGATTCTCAACAACAGTTAAGGACAGCCATGGCCATGGGCGCAGATCGTGCGATCTTAGTGGAATCCTCATCACCAGTTCAGCCTTTACAAGCTGCACAAATATTGTTGCAGGTCATTGACAAAGAGCAACCCGGTTTAGTGATCACAGGCAAGCAAGCCATTGACGATGATAATAATCAGACACCACAAATGTTGGCCACTTTATGGGACAGACCTCAAGCCACATTTGCATCGAAAATTGATTTTGTAGAAAACAACAGCATTCAAGTTACACGAGAAGTGGATGCTGGCTTAGAAACCATACAAGTTGAACTGCCCGCTGTGGTATCAACAGATTTAAGATTGAACGAACCACGTTTCGTTAAATTACCAGACATCATGAAAGCCAAGCGCAAGCCATTGGAAGTATTGACGGATACTGACCTTGTACCTTCACCTCAAGGGGAACCCATAGAGGTGTTGGCCCATGAAGCACCACAACCACGACAAAAAGGCGTGATGGTGGAAACTGTTGATGAGTTAATAGACATATTGAAAGAAAAGGGGTTGGTAGGATGAGCAAAATACTGATATTAGCCGAACACAACGGTAACCAAATAAACCAATCTACAGCCAAAGTATTGACTGCAGCAAAACAATTAAAT
Source organism: uncultured Marinicella sp. (assembly GCA_964631055.1). Taxonomy (GTDB): domain Bacteria; phylum Pseudomonadota; class Gammaproteobacteria; order Xanthomonadales; family Marinicellaceae; genus Marinicella. Next base: position 3,154 of record CAZVZJ010000088.1, on the reverse strand, counting down.
GCAGATGCCATTGATGTGGTGTTGTTTGCTGCTGATGCTAATTTGGCATCACAAGTCGCATCATTGAATGGCATCAATGAAATTAAGTTCGTTAAATGTGAAAACAATCACGACCAATTAGCTGCATCTATAGCTCCAACTGTTGCAGAATTAGGCAAATCTTATACCCATGTTTTAGGCCCATCTACCACATTTGGAAAAGATGTGATGCCAAGAGTAGCGGCTTTATTAGAGGTCAATCAATTATCAGATGTGATGGAAATCATTGATAACAATACATTTAAGCGACCTATTTACGCTGGTAATGCCATCATTACAGTTAAAACCAATACCCCACAAATTGTCGCTACAGTTCGCACCGCCTCATTCACCGCTGATAAGTCAACTGATGGCTCTGCATCGGTAAGTGAGACTACATTGGCTACGGCTGCTGCTCACACCTCCTTTGTTGAATTATCAACCGGCAACTCTGATCGCCCTGACCTACAAACTGCCAGTAAGGTCATCTCAGGAGGCCGTGGTGTTGGGTCTGAAGAAAACTTTAAGATCGTTTACGATTTATCGGACAAAATTGGAGCTGCCACTGGTGCATCACGAGCTGCTGTTGATGCAGGCTATGTACCCAATGACATGCAAGTGGGTCAAACAGGCAAAATCATTGCCCCTGATTTATACATGTGTTTTGGTATTTCTGGTGCCATTCAACATTTAACTGGTATCAAGGATGCCGGTACCATAGTTGCCATCAATAAAGACGGTGACGCCCCTATCTTTGAAGTGGCCGATGTCGGATTGGTGGGTGACTTATTTAAAATCATTCCTGAAATGATGGAAAAACTCTGAGGATAATATGATGGATTTTTTAAAAGAACTGGGTCTTAAAGATGTCAATCCTGGCACATGTACAGATCACAATACTTGGTCTACAGATGATTCAGTAGGATTGATAGAATCACACAACCCGGCAACCGGCGAATTGTTAGGCAAAGTAATGTCATCCTCTGAGGCTGATTACGAACATGTTTTAGCGCAAGCAGTTGAGGTGGCAAAAGCATGGAGAACTGTGCCTGGCCCTCAACGTGGTGAAGCCGTTCGCCTGGTTGGCGAGGCTTTGCGTAAACACAAAGATGCCTTAGGTTCATTGGTCGCAGCTGAAATGGGCAAAATCAAGTCGGAAGGCGATGGTGAAGTGCAAGAAATGATTGACATGGCTGATTTCGCCGTGGGGCAATCTCGCATGATGTATGGTAATACCATGCACTCAGAACGCCCTGGGCACAGGATGTACGACCAATGGCATCCATTGGGTGTGGTTGGCATCATTTCAGCGTTTAATTTTCCTGTGGCAGTATGGTCTTGGAATGCTTTTGTAGCAGCCATTTGTGGTAACGTTTCAATTTGGAAACCATCTCAGAAAGTGCCTTTGTGTTCTGTCGCTGTTCAAAACATTTGTAATGCAGCATTAAAAGATGCAGGGTTCCCGCCTATTTTTATGTTATTCAACGACAACAGCAATGAACTGGCTAAAAGATTCGTAGATGACCGTCGAGTGAACTTGGTTTCTTTCACTGGCTCAACGCAAGTTGGTCGGCAAGTGGGTGTTCAAGTCGCGAAACGCATGGGTCGCTCTTTACTTGAGTTAGGTGGCAACAATGCATTGATAGTCGACAAGTCAGCTGATTTGAAACTAGCCGTACCTGCCATCGTATTTGGCGCTGTTGGTACTGCTGGTCAGCGTTGTACCACTACACGTCGATTGTTTGTGCATGAAGACATTGCCGATGAATTGATTGCATCAGTGGTTAAAGCCTATAAACAAGTTCCTATTGGCAACCCTTTAAATACTGATACCTTGATGGGTCCGTTAATCGATGAAGCATCAGTACAAATGTATCTAGATGCAGTTGAAAAAGCCAAAGCAGCTGGTGGCGAAGTACTGACCGGTGGTAATCGTGTTGACGGCCCAGGTAACTTTGTAGAGCCTTGTGTGATCAAAGCCCAAGGTGATTGGGAAGTTGTTAAGAAAGAAACGTTCGCACCTATTCTGTATGTGATGACTTACAGTGACTTAGATCAAGTCATAGAATCACAAAATGATGTGGCTCACGGGCTTTCATCAGCCATTTTCACCAACGACCTACGCCAAGCTGAGCAATTCTTATCACCAGCCGGCTCAGACTGTGGTATCGCCAACATCAATATAGGCACCTCAGGCGCTGAAATCGGCGGTGCTTTCGGTGGTGAAAAAGATACAGGTGGCGGCCGTGAAGCCGGCTCTGATGCCTGGAAAGCCTATATGCGCAGACAAACCAATACCATTAACTACTCTACTGAATTGCCATTGGCACAAGGTATTAAATTTGATATTTAGAACATTAAAAATTAAATTACTTAAATAAAAAAGGGCCTAATAGGCCCTTTTAAATTTCTTTACTGAAGTTGTTAGCTATTAATTTTTTTCTTCAGTCAAATCAATATCAAGAACATTAACTTCACCTTCTGTTAATCTGTAATCAAATTTATATTCGTAAACAAAAGAATTCATTTCTTGTTTTTTATTCATATTATCAATAAATGTGTTGGTTCTTGTTGCTTCATTTAAATTAACCAAACCACCACTACCTGCAGACATATCAGTTCGCACTTTTACCCCTCGAGTTACGTTTCCACCGACCCTACTACCGACTAACTTAAATCCTCTGGTCCATTTAAGTCTTCTTTTCAAAGTAGGTTCCACACCATATACCTTATTAAGTTTTTGCAAAAATGCTTGAGCATAGTCGATTTCTTTTTCAGACATTTGCTGTTCTAACTTCAATAATATATCAATAACTTTATCTTTGAACTCAAAACCTTTGGCATTCGCAATATTTAACCAGGCATAACCTCTAATAGCGTCATTGTCCTGCAAGTACAAAAGCCCTGAATAGTAAGCTCCTAATGTATTTCCATAAGAAGCAGCTTTTCTGAAATTTTTGAGGGCACTTTCATTAAACCCTTTATTTATATTTTCAGAAGCTCTTACCAAATAATATTCATCTGGCTTAATTATTTTTCCATCCATATCAAAGTGTAATCCGTACTTCCCAACCACAAAATCATTACTTTTACTCTTTGCTTCAGATTGCTGACAAGATAAAGTCATTACTAACGC
>CAZVZJ010000087.1:0-9927 GCA_964631055.1 uncultured Marinicella sp. | reverse complement strand
CCTTAATTGTGTGACCATTTGTTATATATTAAGAAAAAATATCAAAATCATTAAAAGTAGATCAGTTCTCATCAATCAAAATTAATTTTTTATTGTGCTCGATCCGGAATAATCCAAAGATAATCGCTTAAAGTGATCCCTTGTAAACATTTACTTTGCGGGGTTAAATCCGCCAGTAAATCAGGGCATGCAGCATTTTGATAACTGGCTTTATTTTGGGGCCATCCTGCCCGGACGTGACAGTTTCGACAGCTGGTAGCTGTTGGATGAATCACCCCTTCAATATATGGATTAACCGCTTTCTTCACTTGCCCTTTCACGGCTGGTACAGCATATGAATCTGTCAGCAAATAATGCGCCCAAGGGCCTTCTGCTTGAGGCAAATTTGGGCGATTGGCAGCGTATATGCCTTGGTTGGGTGTATCTGACCACCAAACACTTTGCAGGGTCCAGCTTTCAAGCTCTTTGGTATTAACATGCATTGCAATCGAAACCAAGTAATCACCAACCTCAAAGGGTTGGTTATTAGCCCAATAGCTAGCGGCTGTTATGATGGCTTTATCAGCTTGATCAAAACTGTCCCAATCAGCTTGAGTTACTTGATGGTGATACATGTCATTGATGTCGTAGACTTTAGCACTACCTTTTACAGTTGGTAACGTTTTTGTCCCATCATGATTTAATACTTGGTAGAGAAACTCACCTTGTACATAAGTCCCAATAGATTTTCGGTTACTTGGCTCTAAAGCAACCAAGGTGTCCCACAATTCATAACCAGCATAACCCGTATAACTGTCAGGAAAATTGTCTTTCCATACCGGAATCACCGTCACACCATTGGCTTTAACGGGCCAGTACATGTGTTTGGTCACAATAAATCGATTGGTCACTTTAAGCATTGATTGACCAGCAGCGTGAGCAGCATCGAGTGTTGATTGCAAATACAACTGTTGACTTCGAATGTCCTTCATGGCTTCCATACTCAAAGATTCAGTTGGTATCATGATGTCGCCATTGTTAACAAAATGTTGTCCATCACAAACCGTATTTGTGCCGGAACTGTTTTTACAAATCGCTTCTGGAAAAGCTTTGACAACTGCTTGAGGAACATTGTAAATTGGTGCTGGCGTGTTTACATTGGGCGCATGGGGTGAATTGAGGTTTTGTTCGTTAACTGCGCGCAACGTTTCACCTTTCTTACTCCCCGTTTTATTCTTTACATCGCCGTTTTCGCTGTATATTTTATCAGCCAACTGTTTCGGGCTCAATGCAAAAGCACCTTTGGTATTAGGCCATGAATACCAAATTGGCCAGCCTGTCGTTTTATCAGGTTGCATGATGCCGGCCCAAAGTCCCCAAGCATGCTCACGAATAACTTGCGTGTTGCCTTGATTGGTCGCTTCTTGCAAACCCCTTAAATCATTCATGTAACCATATCCATCAGGAAATGGATGATAATTTGCATAAGAATTATGATCAGAATGACTTGCAACAGTCTCATTCATCACCTTATCTGGGCTATTCTTTGGCTGGCAAGCTGTTAAAAAGTAAATTAAAACAAAACAATAACCACACATTCTCAATATTACATTCATTTTCCCACCCTCTATTAAATACAATGATTATATTACACAATTTTTGCGCATAATTAAGCATTTATTTTAAAAAATAATACTCAACCACGGTTAAATTACTTTATTCAACAAGACAATTATTGAAAATACTGAATAACTTGACTATTATGGCCACCATGAACACTCGATTCATCCATATTATGATTGTTATGTTGCTGTTATCTTTAACAGCACATGAAGCTCACTCGGCTGTTATTCATGATGTGGAAACTTGTGAAGTATGTGTTCAAGCTCAGTCCAATGATGATTCGACCACTGGTCAGCAGCCTCAATATTTATTATTTGATGATGCCCACATTAAAACCAGAATTCATCAAACTGTGTCAAACCCAGTCGAACAAACTGCTGTTGATTTCATACGCGGCCCACCTATTTTCTCTTAATTACCATTCAAAAAATGATTTAAATTAATTCGTACCATGCAACGTGTGTGTGCGGAGTAAATAATTATCAGGCACAAGTCTGAACCAACAAATTAATGAGAAAAAACAAATGAGAACATTACTGATTGTGGTGCTATTTTTCGCCACGGCCGCGCAGGCGCAGCAAACAAAAAGCGGAGCATTGACTGGAAAGTTAACCAATGCTCAACAACAAAACATCAACAATGCCACAGTAAGAATACATGGCTCTAATGCCACTTCTGTGACCGATCAAGCAGGGAATTTTAGTTTTGAGGATGTCGAATTTGGACGTTATGAAATTGATGTGGAAATATCAAACAGCAAACACTACAACACCACCATCACACATAACGGTGATCTAGTTACCATCAATGTGGATGATTTAAATTTAGACGACTTGGTCGTATCTGCCAATCCTTTGGAACACAACCAGCTCAAAATGACCACTCCAGTTGCCATTTTGAGTGAAGAAGAGTTGGTTTTAGACAGAGGCCTGTCGATTGATCAAACTTTAAATAAGATCACTGGCGTTAACTCTGGCAGTTTTGGTGTTGGCGCGGGACAAATCGTGATCCGTGGACAACAAGGCCCTAGGGTTACTGTACTTGCCAATAACATCACCAATCAGGATGCTGCATCAGTCAGTCCTGACCACTGGATCACCAGCGAGCCTTTATTGGCCAAACAAATTGAAGTATTAAAAGGACCTGCCACATTATTGTACGGCGGTGGTGCTGTAGGTGGTGTGGTCAATGTGGTTGATGATGTGATTCCAACCCAAGTTATAGATGGTGTTACTGGTGGTATAGAAGGTCGTTTTTCTGATGGCGCACTGGGTGAAAGAGCGGGTGTTTTTTCATTGAATGCAGGATTAAGTGATCAAATTATGGCCCATGTAAGTTATTTCAATAACAGTACAGATGACTATGAAATTCCTGGTTTCGTTGAATCTGAAGCTTTTCGTGAAGCAGAAGAAGCAGAAGAAGGTCATGATGATGAAGAGGAGGAACATGGAGGTGAAGAGGAAGAGTTTGGATTATTAGAGAATTCTTCAATTGATTCAGATGGCTTTAATGTCGGCATTTCAAGAGTAACTGACCGTGGTTACTGGGGTATTTCTTATTCCGACTTCAATAGAAATTATGGCGTACCTGGACATGGCCATGATGAAGGACATGATGAAGAAGAGCACGAAGATGAAGAGGAGGAAGAACACGGAGGTGAAGAAGAGGAAGAAGAAATCGTTCGCATCGATTTAGACAAATCAGTTTTTAACATCAAAGGCTTGCACCAATTCAGTGACAGTAACTTTGTTAACCAAATCAGAACCCACTACTCTAATACTGATTACCAACACATTGAACTAGAAGGCGATGAAATTGGCACTGTATTTGATAACCAAGCTGATGAATTTAGATTTGAGTTAACTCATGGCACCATTGGAGGCTTTGAAGGTGTTTGGGGCTTACAATATTCGAACCGTGATTTTTCTGCGGTTGGTGAAGAAGCATATATTCTGCCATCTGAAACTCAGATCTTAAGTTTATTTTTAATCGAAGAGCGCGACTTTGATCGGTGGCATGCTGAATTTGGTATCAGAATTGATGATCAGTCTGTCGACACAGCACTTTTTAGTGACATCGATGATTCTGCACTGAGTGTTTCTTTTGGTGCTACATTTGACTTGAATGACCATTGGACTTTGCCAGTTAACATCACTTCCGCACAACGATTACCAACCGCAGAAGAGTATTTTTCAAACCAGTCTGGTAGCGATGAACTGATTCCACACTTAGCTACCGATGCCATCGAAATAGGCAACCCTGACTTGGAACACGAAGTGGCCAGTAACTTTGATATTGGTCTAAAGTACCGTAACAATGGCCTAAGTTTTAATGCGGCTTTTTTCTATAACCAAATTGATGATTACATATTTCTTCGAAACACTGGTTTAGAAGAAGAGGAAACACCTATATTCATTTATACCCAACAAAATGCAACATTCATGGGTTATGAGCTTGATTTAGCCTATCAATTTGATGATTCCTATAATAACCAATGGAATTTTCGAATATTCACTGATGCCACAGAAGCTGAGTTAAATACTGGGGAAAATGTACCTAGAATTCCCAGCAATCGATTTGGTGGTGAAATCAATTGGCTTCGCGGGCCTTGGTCAGTTGGGATTCAACACACACATGTAACCGACCAAAACGATATAGCCAGTTTTGAGTTACCTACTGAAGGTTATGATTTGTTAGACTTAAATGTCAGTTGGGTTAATTACCATGATCGATTTGAAACATTGGTGTTTTTACGTGCTGATAACTTACTCGATGAAGAAATTCGTGAACACGCTTCATTCATCAAAGACATCGCACCTAGACCAGGTCGCAGTATTTCTGCTGGATTCAGATTAACTTTTTAAAGTAACATGATGTTAAAATGCGCCCCTAATTAATTTAGCTACACTACATTAGGGACGCATTTTTAACATGCCTGATAACAAAACAGAACACAATCAAACCTATACAAACCGCAGAACTTTTGCCATCATTTCACATCCTGATGCGGGAAAAACCACCATCACTGAAAAAATCTTACTATTTGGTGGTGCCATTCAAGTAGCCGGCTCAGTTAAATCTAGAAAAGCCGATCGTCATGCCACATCTGATTGGATGGCTATGGAACAAGAACGAGGTATTTCGATCACTTCATCCATCATGCAATTTCCATACAAAGGGCGAACCATGAACTTACTGGACACCCCTGGTCATGCTGACTTTTCTGAAGACACTTACAGAACTTTAACTGCTGTTGATTCTGCTTTGATGGTCATTGATTGTGCCAAAGGTGTCGAGGAACGTACCATTAAATTAATGGAGGTATGTCGCTTACGTACCACACCGATTTATACATTCATTAATAAATTAGACCGTGAAGGCAAAGAACCTATTGAACTTTTGGATGAAGTTGAAGAAGTTTTAAAAATAAAATGTGCGCCCATTACTTGGCCAATTGGCATGGGTAAACGCCTCAAAGGTGTCTATCATTTTCTCAATGATGAAGTCATGCTCTATGAAGCAGGTAAAAATTACGAAACTCAAGAAGCCATTATCATTAAAGGCTTGGACTCTACTGAGCTGAATGAAGCTTTAGGCACTGCTGCTGATGATTTCAGAGAAGAAATTGAACTGGTTCAAGGTGCCTCACACGAGTTTGACTTAGACGCTTATTTAAAAGGTGAGTTATCTCCAGTATTTTTTGGTTCCGCCATCAACAATTTTGGGGTGCAACCATTACTTGATTCATTCGCTGAAAATGCACCTGCACCACAACCACGAGAAACCATCAATCGTGTGGTCCAACCTGATGAAGCTAAGTGCACAGGCTTTGTGTTTAAAATACAAGCCAATATGGATCCTAATCACCGTGATCGCGTGGCATTTATGCGCATTTGTTCAGGTGTATTCAAACAAGGAATGAAGTTAAAAAATTCACGTACTGAAAAAGACGTCAAAATTCCCAATGCTTTAACTTTTCTGGCAGAACAAAGAGAACATGTCGAGTTTGCATATCCAGGTGACATCATCGGTATTCACAACCATGGCACCATCAGTATTGGTGACTCTTTCAGTGAAAATGAAATGCTTCAATTCACCGGCATTCCCAGCTTCGCTCCAGAGCTCTTTCGTCGCGCTCGTTTGAAAGACCCGCTAAAACTCAAAGCTTTACAAAAAGGGTTGGCCCAACTTTCAGAAGAAGGTGCCACTCAGTTTTTTAAACCATTGATCAGTAATGAACTCATCTTAGGTGCCATAGGTGTTTTACAGTTTGAAGTAGTGGCTTACCGCTTAAAACGAGAATATAACGTTGAAGCCATTTTTGAAAATGTAGAGACCAGAACCGCTTATTGGGTAGATGCTGATGACGACAAAAAAATGCAGCTGTTCAAAAATAAGAATGAGACTTATTTGGCAGTTGATGCGCACGGACACTTGGTATACTTAGCACCTTCTATGGTGAATTTACAATTGGCTCAAGACCGTCATCCCGACATCAGGTTCCATAACACCACAGAAACACTGAAAGCAGTTTAAATTGCCGTATTTTTTTCAATTAACTACTTGACAAAAAGTACGTTTGATAAGAAAATTCGCCCCCTCGTGGCTATATAGCTCAGTCGGTTAGAGCACAGCATTCATAATGCTGGGGTCCCAGGTTCAAGTCCCGGTATAGCCACCATTTCTTTAGCACACTCACAACAATTTCACTTCCACAATCTTAATAGTCTCATTAAAACAAAGAACTGTGATCACTTTTGGTTTGTGAAAAAGTGAATGAACAGCTGCGTATATTCATATACAATAATGACATGAAAATTTTATTTATGCTGTCGTTATTGATCAGCAATCAAATTTCTGGTGTTGAAAACTGGGTTAAATTAGGTGAAGCAGAAATCAGTTGGGGCTATAAAACACCATACCGCATTAATCTGATGTCACCAAAAGGCATTCACGACATTGATGACATTCGTAATGGTATGCAACGCATACAATTCGACATAGAGTGGTTGGCTCCACATACTAATGAGCAACAAATTGCGCTTCATTTTAAAAAACTCATTGAATCACAACTCGCCACTCCAGAAGCTATACAATTCAATCAATTAACCATTGGTCGTTTGACCAAGAAACTTCCTGAGGCCAACCGCTTTGATCGTTGGCAATTCTACTTTTCTCCAGATGCTGGTACTCACGTGGTGATCAATGGAAAGAAAATTCATACCCTCATTGGTTCAGAAATCAATCGTGCACTCTATAAGGCTTGGTTATTCAGAAGCCCAGTCATCACTTCAAAACTGTTATCACGACTACTTAAACTAGGTAAATAATGAAAAATTTTAAACTCATGGCTGCCGCTTTATTGGTTAGTAGCCAATTCAGCGAGGCCAACTCTGTACCCACTGCTGTTGTTGATGGCAGCATTGACAATCGACACACGGTGACTGCATTAACCAACGCCACTGTTCATTTGGATGCCACCAAAAGCATCGAAAAAGCCACATTACTGCTGTCAGACAATAAAATACTCAGTATCAAACGAAATGGAGAAGTGCCCAAAAATGCCGTCCAAAAAGATTACACTGGCATGCATATTTATCCTGGTTTTATACATTTGGATTCCAGCGTTGGTTTACCTGAATTACCAAAAACCGCTCCTTTTAGGTGGGGTGGTAAAGAGAATTTAAATAGTGGCATAAAAGGTGCATATAATGCCAATGAAGCCATCAAAGCTTCGTACGAGGCATCAAAAGACTATTCCATTGATACCAACAACCATAAAAAACTAAGATCCGCAGGATTTACCGTTGCTTTAAGTCACCGTAAAGATGGCATCATGCGCGGAACTTCAGTGTTGAGTCACCTCAATGACCAAACTGAAGAACAGAACATAATCACCAGTCATGCTGCCCAACATTTTTCATTTGATAAGGGCACATCCAAACAAACCTACCCTGTTTCGCTGATGGGTACTGTGGCTTTAATTCGCCAAACCTGGTTAGATGCGCAATGGTACAGCCAACAAGATGAAATGATTGATTTCGATTTAGCTGCCATCAATCATAACAAAACACTGCCAAAAATCATTGCAACAAATACTTGGGCACAGACCTTATTATCAGCAAAAATCGCTGCTGAATTCAATACTGAGTTAGTGGTTAAAACCGCAGCTGACTCCTATAAAAATATCGAAGCGATCAGTCAATCAGGGCAAACTTTAATTGTGCCATTAAGCAAACCTGCTGCACCAGCCATCAAAGATCAACTCGATAGCTGGGGAGTCGATTACATTGATTTAAAAGCTTGGGAAGTGGCGCCTTTTAATACCGTGATTTTAGAAGATAAAGGCGTTGAATTTGCCTTAGTACCTGACAGTAAGCCGAAAGGGACAGATAATTTCCTGAAAGATCTGCGTCAAGCGCATCAACATGGTCTAAGCGAACAAACCATCATCAAAGCACTCACCACCATTCCAGCAAAAATATTAAACAACGATGACCTAGGAAGTTTAAAAGCCGGTAAATATGCCAATTTTGTTGTCACTACTGGTCCACTATTAGCAAGTAATAGCTTAATTGCAGAAACATGGGTCGCTGGACAAAATCATACCATTAATGGAATACCTAACATACAAGCAGGCTTATACCGACTCAGTAACGGCGAAGACTCCTATGAATTTAATCTAAATCTGGCTAAAGGTAAAATCACAGCCTCCACTGTTGATGAGGATGACGAAACTAAATACAGCATTTTGGAAAATGGTGATTTCATCACTTTAACCGTGGAAGATGATGAAGCTACATTAGAATTTTTTGGCATTGTGAATAACCGTCAGCTCAAGAACCTTAATGCAAATGCTTGGCAAATAGAACGTTTAGCAGATGTTCCATCTGCCACAGCAAATAAAAAAGAGCGTCCTGAGAAGGTCATGACTAAAACCATACCCAGCATACCCAAACCTTTTTCTGCTTATGGCATGCATGACATTGATCTAAATAATTCAGTATTGATAAAAAATGCCACTGTTTGGACCAATGAATCCACAGGTATTTTAAAAGACACCGATGTTTTGGTTATAGATGGTCGCATCAAAAATGTGGGTAAAAATCTCAGTATCAACCAAGGTGGTAAAGTTATAGATGCCAAAGGTAAGCATTTAACCAGTGGCATCATAGACGAACACTCTCATATTGCACTGTATTCAGTTAATGACATCACTGTTAATGCAGCGATGGTTAGAATGGAAGATGCCATCAACCCCCATCATATCAACATCTATCGAAATTTAGCCGGTGGTGTTACTGCCGCACAATTATTACATGGTTCAGCCAACCCCATCGGCGGACAATCTGCTTTGGTCAAACTTAAATGGGGGGTTGATAAACCAGACGATCTTTTGATAGAAGATGCTGATGGTTATATCAAATTTGCTTTGGGTGAAAACGTCAAGCGATCAAGAAGTGCTGATGCAACTAGATACCCTTTAACTCGCATGGGTGTAGAACAGGTTTACCGTGACGCATTTACTCAAGCCAAGGCCTATGAAAAAAAATGGCAGGACTATAATAAACTCGGTTCTGGTGCTAAAAAGAAAGCCAGCAAACCTCGTAAAGATCTCGCCATGGAGGCCACCTTAGAAGTGCTGAATCAAGATCGGTTTGTATCATGTCACTCATATGTGCAATCAGAAATTAACATGCTAATGCATGTGGCTGATGATTTTAATTTTAACATCAATACTTTTACCCATATTTTAGAAGGTTATAAGGTGGCAGATAAGATGCAACAGCATGGGGTAGGTGCTTCTACATTTGCAGATTGGTGGGCTTTTAAATGGGAAGTTAATTATGCGATCCCATACAATGCTGCTTTGATGAATAATGCAGGGGTTGTCACTGCCATTAACTCAGACTCTGGCGAAATGTCACGAAGACTGAATCAAGAAGCTGCAAAATCAATCAAATATGGCGGTCTTTCTGAGGTAGATGCCTGGAAATTAGTCACACTGAACCCGGCCAAATTATTACATCTTGATGATCGCATGGGCAGTATAAAAATAGGCAAAGATGCAGACTTGGTGCTCTGGTCAGAAAACCCATTATCTATTTATGCCAAAGCTGAAAAAACTTTAATTGATGGTGTTACATACTACGATCGATCTCAACAAAATCAAATTGAATCTCTGATAGCTGATGAGAAAACCCGTTTGATTGAATTGAGTCAAAAATCACCCGGTAAAAAAGCATCATTTAAATCCAAGCCGCCTCAATCTTTCGAATGTGAAAGCATTACCGGTTACCATGAGATTGACCACCATTTATTTCA
>CAZVZJ010000086.1:0-10340 GCA_964631055.1 uncultured Marinicella sp. | reverse complement strand
AATGAAAATGCCGACCCAACAGTCAGGGAAGATTTCAAAAATTTTGAGGAAACTTTGGTACCCAGAGATTTCCCATATAAGCATGATTATGAAGGTGATGATGTAGACCACACAAAACACTGAATTCGGCTCAGAGTACACTTTGAAATATATGGACAATAGCTGCTGCTACTTTCAACACTAATCTGTCTACTTGGGTAAGCTGATTTTATCTTTGTGCTTACTCAACAAACTTAAACAAATTTTTCTTACCAAAATTGAAGGTTCATTGGGTAAGTGCTTGCCATACATCCTAAATAGGTTTTTACTTAACCAAGATGGAAATCTATTATTTTCTTGATCCCATTCTTCAACTATCCAACGTACAGCCATTTTTTCATCATTGCTCATCAGATGTTGATAGTTTTCAAGTAAGTGTTTTTGCTTGTCGTTCATTTGAATTAGTTTACGCTATCAATATATTCTGAAATAATTTGAGCTGATTCTTTAGGATTGGTTTGTAAAACAAAATGCGGGCCATTTACTTCTTTGACTTGAAGATGGCTGAAATATTTATTGAACTCATGGTGCTTTGATTTTGAAACTAGGCGATCTTTTGTTGGCAAAATATAAGTTGATGGAACATTGGATTCTTTTCCGTTGAACTTCAATGATTGCATGGTTTTCAATCTACTCTTAAGAACCTTAATATCAATATGATCAATGATACTTTGGAATTGATTTAATAATTCCTTAGTTGCTTGATGCCCAAACATCATTGACTGTAGCACCAACCCAGATCCAGGTAGTTTGCTCAAAAACTTAATTGGTAACAATTGAGACATGGCTAATAGGAACTTACTTGGTGGAGTCAGGAAAGTGGCAACAAATACAATACCTTTCACTTTTTCTTCCTTAGCTAAATATGCACCAATCGGACCTGAAAAAGACTCAGCAACAAGAACACACTCTCCCTCTGGCAATTTACTTTTCACATACCCAACCAAAGAAACATAATCTTGTTGGTCTGTTGAGGGCAAAGGAATAACCAAGCAATCATATCCACTTAATTCATTGAGCACTGAATCAAATAAATCTCCAGTTCCATCCATTCCAGGTAATAACACAACTTTCATAGTTAAAACCTATGGCACTACTTTCAAATGTTGAGAATACCCATCAGCAGAACAGGGGCAACAACTCCATGGCCACCAGGATGCATGTATTACCGGAATATGACCCTCAATGTACTCAACCTCAAATTCAATTTCTAATTGAGTTCTTGAATGGAATGTTATCCAGTCAAAAAAAAGATCATAATAAGTATAATGAAATAACATTTCATGAAAGTCAGATACGTTTGGATATTCAGCATTTAAATTGTCGTCAATTATCAAATACTGGAGTCCCACATAACGAACCTGTAAATCACCTAACCTTCTCGGTAAAACAACCTTAAAACGATTCTTACCATCTATTTCAGAGACTTGAACTAGTTGATCAAATTCTGGCCCTGAATATGGAACCATACAACCTTTTGCAGGATCTGCATGTAACATGATTAATATTAAAATTAGATAGATTTTTTTCATTTAATTTCCTTTTATTTAAGCTTAGTACCCAATAAGAAAGGTCTCTTGGGTAGCATCAGACTCTAATTCTCCAAATATAAAAGTAACTTTGGCATGCTTCATACATGACAAGCTTTGAATATCATTTTTTATAAAATTAAATAAATCTTTAGCACTTGGGCATGAAAAAATTGCTTCAGCATTACCTCCATCTATTGCCATATCATCACCAAGAAATTCACCGATACATTGTTTTTGCATTTTATATTTAATTTTCTTAATAATTTCATAATATGGGGATATATCCCGTATACCATGATTGAATTCTATGATCAAATGTTCCATATATTACTCATAAATTTTTCCAAAGTATAAAAACACAGCCAGGTCTTTCCAATTTAAATCAATTCCTTCATGCCGATGAGGGCCCTTCATTAAATAAACACTGGCCGACTCCAGGAAACATGATTTTGAGGAATTTTGCCAGTTGTTGGCACCACCCCATTGATACTTTTCGGGGTTTTCTCGTTCCATTTTTTCAGCAGTTTGACAATCCGATATGTATAAATCAAGAAACTTTACAAATGACTCTTTGTCATTAACCTGATCAATCAGTTCCTCAGGACTCATTTGAATGCCTTTTGGTATTGCCTGTGCGTTTTCTCATCAAAATTAACCAGTATCACATCAAACACATCACCTTCTTTGTCTAAAAATGACTGGATTGCTTCAATGGCTATTTTGGCTGCTTGATCGATTGGGTACCGATAAGAACCACAACTGATAGAAGGGAAAGCGATGCTTTTGATAGGGTGCTGCTTAGCCAGATTCAAGGTTTCTTCATAGCATGACTGTAACAATGCTGCTTCGTTCTTGAAACCTCCATACCAAACAGGACCAACGGTATGAATGATGTATCTGGCAGGTAAATTAAAGCCTGCAGTTATTTTGGCTTGCCCTGCATCACAACCACCTAAGTTTCGGCAAACTGCCAGTAACTCCTTACCTGCTGCTCTATGAATCGCACCATCTACACCGCCACCACCACATAATGAGCTGTTGGCGGCATTGACAATGGCATCAACTTTAAGTTGGGTTATGTCTGTTTTTTCTAACCTAATTGCCATGGTTCATTCCCTGATATATTGATTAGGGATGAAATCTGCCAACCATATGTTTTCATTGCCTTCGTAAAAGTTAACACCATCTTCAAAAGCCCGTTTGGCATCCACTTTGAGAATCAAGTAATCACTGTGCCAACGCTTGGCTACAATTTCAGCTGTTTTCTCATCACTGGACATATGAACATTTTGCCGATTCATGGGTTTCAAACCATCCTTTAAGATCAGCTCGGCTGCATCTGTGGGTGTACCGTGATACAGCACGTCCGGTGGACAGCTTTTATCCCTGACGATCTTCGCCTCAATTGAGTGACCGTAGAACGCTCTGATTCTGTTGTCTTTAATTTCGAACCGTTGCTTGCCACTTTGTTTGGTGATCTGTTCAAAAGAGCCTTTATTGATCTCAGCATATTCTTTGTGCTGCTTGGTAATTTGTTTGATCAACACAGGGATAACAACCCATCCTTCATCATCTAAGGTGATCCCATAATCTTCTGGTTTGTGCCTCAAAATATATGAGACCAACTTACTTAATTTAATTGTATTCATTTTTCTATTCCATATTTGAATCAATTGCTGGTCAGTCTGATTTAGACTTCTTTGCAATCACTTCAATTTTTCCAATAATGTTATTGTTTAATTCTTCTAAATCAGACGCAGGTATCCACCACTCACTGTGATTAGATCCTCCGACCACTTCTATTTTGTATTGTTCAATAAAATCGCTTTTGACTTCAAAGCGAGTCACATAGCCAGTACCGAATTGTTTGACGTTCCACTCATTAACCTCATGTGCGTAGGCTTCATTGGTCACTGGGTAAAAAATATCTTGATCTGGCAATCGAGGTGGCCATTTTTTATAGCCACTTTCAATCACCAAATCCATTTCTTTTTGCCCACATGGGCGGTACATCGTTACAGTTTGATTTTTCATATCACATCCAACTTTATATTTTTAATGAGCTCAGGCTTACTCGGAACATATACCGACTCCTCTGGCACCATAAGCTCAGACATTTGATTGTTATTTAACAGTTCTCTTTGTTGGTTTACAAAATCACTGATGTCCTCAATTTCTACTATGCCACCACCTTTGAATGGCTCAAGTTTTGACCCTCTGACACCCAACTGAATTGCCTTTCTCACTTCTTTAGCACCAGTTGGGTGGTGATCAGGGTCCCATTGCAACCTCACGTCTGAATCGCCAACAGCTTGTTTCCAAGCCTCGTGGTTATCAATTGATGTCTGTGCATATGAAGATGCAACTGCGCTAGCCAGATAATCATCAAACACATCTTTTTTGAGTTTAATTGCTAAAGTTATTTCTTGGCCTGGTTTTGTCCCCCAACCAGATCGATACATCATCCATAAAAAATTAGGCTTGATCCATGTCATCCTGTTATAGCTAAAATCTCCACCAAAAAATTGGTTTGTAGCAGCAAACTCTCCAATTGATTGTCTGTATGCCTGATAAACAACGATATAGTCATCGTTGTACTGGCCCAATATGTGTTTACCTTCATTAGGCCAAGTGCTTACTTGGTCCATATATTTTTTCATCCTTAAATTCATTGTTTTTCCTTTTTATAAACTTCTCGCAAAGAAGTGTGGTTTGTCTGACTTGGCTTCATACAAAGCCGCAGGCCTTCCTCTTTCAGAACTGACTTCATCCAATTCATTGACTAAGTCAGCCGACATCATTCTTCGTCGAAATGATTTCTTTTCTAATTTATGATCCATCAATATCTCAAAAGCCTTTTGCAGTTGAGACAAAGTGAACTTTGCCGGTAGCACATGAAAACCAATGTCGGTATAACTGACTTTATTGGCCAATCGCTCACGTGCCATCTTGATTAAATCCTTGTGATCAAATGCCATAGAGCTGATGGCCACGTCCTCCATTGATAACCATTTCACTTCATCACCCACTTCATTGGCATCAATCACGTCTACATACGGTATCAAAGCAAAATATATGGTAGTCACAGACCAGCCCCTTGGATCACGGCTTTTATTACCAATGGTTGATACCTGCTCTAAGTAAGGACTTTTAACGCCTGTTTTCTTCAGCAGTTTTCTCAATGCAGTTTCTTCAATGGTTGAATCGCTGTTCAAATCAATGAATCCACCAGGTAAAGCCAACTTGCCTTTTTCCGGAAACTGCGATCTCTTCACCATCAATACTTTCAGATCATTATCAATCAAAGTGAAGATACACAAATCCACTGTCACCAATGGTGACTCAAACGCTCTGGGGTCGTAGTTTACGAGGAACTCTTTTTCTGTTTTATAATTCATGTCAGTAATTAAATGGTTATTAATCGTTAGTATAACTAATGCCTTGACTTTTATGTGGCACAGTGCCACTATATCAGTTGTCAGATAGACTGACAACAATTAATTAACTCTGAGGGGATTCCTTATGAATAAAAAATATGACTTCTTGGTCTTTATTGGCCGTTTCCAACCTTTCCACTCTGGACACTTGAAAGTGGTCCAAAAAGCACTCCAACACGCAGATCAAGTTATTATGCTGATCGGCTCTGCTCACCAACCCAGGTCTTTAAGAAACCCATGGTCTTTTTCAGAGCGGGATGAGATGGTCAGGTCATGCTTATCAAAAGATGAGAGAGAACAGTTAATAACTGCGCCACTGATGGATGTAACTTATAACGATGAACTGTGGGTTAAGAACGTACAATCCACCATCAATGGATTGATCACTGCGCATTTCACCACACCGCATAAACACCCAAGAGTTGGATTAATAGGCCACAGTAAGGATCATTCATCTTACTACTTGAATCTATTCCCGCAATGGGGCTCAGTTGCTGTTGATGATTATAAGAACATCAATGCCACACCCATCAGGAATGAGTTATTGGGCCATACTGATGGTGTTGAAGATAAAATCAATCAGTTAACAGCAAAAGATCACCTACCTGAAGCCGTTTCTACATACCTGCTTGAGTTTACGCTCAAGTCAAACAAAGAAATATTTGATCATTTGTGTGATGAATTCCAATTCATACAAAAGTATAAACAAGGCTGGGAAGTGGCACCTTACCAACCCACTTTTGTCACAGTTGATGCCGTTGTGATTCAATCAGGGCATATTTTGCTGGTTGAAAGAAAAGCCAGTCCAGGCAAAGGATTGTATGCCTTACCCGGTGGTTTCCTCGATGGCTCTGAAAAACTCAAAGATGCTTGTATCAGAGAACTTCGCGAAGAAACCAAGCTCAAAGTGCCCTTACCAGTACTTTATGGATCAATCAGACATAATGATGTATTTGATGACCCTTATCGCTCAATGCGTGGCAGAACCATTACCCATGCATTCTATATTGAGCTTAAACCCAATCAAGAGTTACCCAAAGTAAAAGGTGGTGATGATGCCAAACAAGCATTCTGGCTACCCCTTTCTGAGCTTGATCCAGCCAGCTTATTTGAAGACCATTACTTCATCATTCAAAAAATGCTGGGGCAATATTAATGCATAGTATTGAATAACTATTGACTTTATAGTGGCACTGTGCCACTATATGCAACATGGCTACTTAGTCATGAACAGGACCAGAGATAGACTTTGGTTTATTAGCAACTAAACGGAGGATTTCCGTCATGAAAAACTTTATATTAAATACTGATTCTTACAAAACTTCTCACTACTTACAGTACCCAGAAGGCACTCAATACATCTCTAGTTATATCGAATCAAGAGGCGGTGATTTTGAAACATGCTTGTTCTTCGGTTTACAGATGTTTATTAAGGAATACTTGACCAAACCCATAAGCCAAGCAGATATCGATGAAGCTGCAGAAATTTATAACCTTCATGGTGTTCCCTTTAACCAAGCTGGATGGGAGTACATCCTTAAAGAGCACCAAGGCATACTACCCATCAAAATAGAAGCCATTAAAGAAGGTATGGTAGTTCCAACCAGAAATGTTATGGTCCAAGTTATCAATACTGATCCAGAATGTGCTTGGTTAACTTGTTTTGTTGAGACTGCATTACTCAGAGCCATTTGGTACCCAACCACTGTGGCCACTGTTTCATACCACTGTAAAAAAATCATTGAACAGTATATGTTTGAAACTGCAGGTCATACTGATGGCATCGAGTTTAAGCTACACGACTTTGGCGCCAGAGGTGTCAGTTCATTAGAATCAGCTGCCATAGGTGGTTTAGCTCACTTAGTGAACTTTCAAGGTACTGATACTGTTGCTGCACTGATGCAAGGTAGGAAATATTATGCTGAAACCATGGCAGGCTTTTCTATTCCAGCATCAGAGCACAGCACCATGACCAGCTGGGGTAAAGACCGAGAACAAGATGCCTACAAAAATATGCTAGATCAATACGGCGGGATGGGTAAAACGGTTGCAGTGGTCAGTGATTCTTATGACATTTGGCATGCCATTGATAACATTTGGGGTGGTGAACTGAAAGAACAAGTTATGAACCACGGCGGTATTTTAGTGGTCAGACCAGACAGTGGCGATCCAGTAACCATCGTTTCTGATGTGATTGAAAGACTGATGAACCAATTTGGCTTCAGTTACAACAAAGTGGGTTTTAAAGTCTTACCTGAATACATCCGTGTGATTCAAGGGGACGGTGTTTCATTAACTGCCATTGAGAATATTTTGGTTGAAATGAAACGCAGAAAACTCAGCGCAGAGAACATAGCCTTTGGTATGGGTGCAGAACTGCTACAAAAAGTGAACAGAGACACCTTGAAGTTTGCGATGAAAGCATCTGCTGCTGCCATCAATGATGAATGGATCGATGTCTACAAAGACCCCATTACTGACTATGGTAAAAAATCTAAAGCCGGTCGTTTGGCATTGGTTAGACAAAACTGTAGTTTTAAAACAATCAGAGCCAATGAAGCGAATACTAAAACCAATTTATTGGAAACAGTATTCATCAATGGAAAATTAATCAATGAATGTACTTTCAAAGATGTACGCGAACAACAACTAGACAGCTGCCAAAAAGCAGCATGATAGCAGCTTAAGAGAAGAAAAATGAACATTAGGAATAATCAACAATTGATCGATTTCATCAACAAAAGAAAGAAAGCGAAATATGTTTTGTTTTGGGGTCACCGGCGATCAGCTGATGGCTCCATAACCAAAAGCTGTTTCAGCCAATGGTACAATGCCCCTTTTCAAATCAATGGCATTAACTACTCTACTGCAGAACATTACATGATGGCAGAAAAAGCCAGGCTGTTTGGAGATGAAGTTACCCTACAAAAGATATTGAAAGCGAAAAGTCCTGGTGAAGCAAAAAGCCTGGGCAGACAAGTTACTGGATTCAATGAGTCCAAATGGTTGGCTGAACGCTTTGATATTGTTTGTAGAGCCAACTGTGCTAAGTTTGCCCAAAATCCAGAGCTCAAACAGTTCCTACTCAACACCGGAACCAAAGTTTTGGTCGAAGCCAGCCCCGTAGATAACATATGGGGTATTGGCATGGCTGCTGACCATGAACACATTCACAACCCAAGGTTATGGAAAGGCTTGAATCTTTTGGGTTATGCCTTGATGGAAGCAAGAAGAAAATTACAAGGAGGATAAATAAAATGACAAGATTAGTACATATCACCTCAGCAGAGAATGAGAAAAAGATCCTCAATGCTGGAATCAAAACTAATAAGTATGGCTATTTGTTTTTCATGCCTCATTTGAATAACTTTTTGATTTCTCATCAATGGGCCAGAGAATTAAAAAGATCTGGTATCAAAAACTTTATGGCTGTTGATTTTAAACTTCCAGATAACGAAATGGTGTGGTTTGGCAAATATTCAGATCAGCATAAAAAGTTGCCTCTCAATCAAGCCATGTCTCTCTTTTTAAAAGAGCCCGACCCCTTAGGGTTTGAATTTTGTTTGGAACGAAAGGTCACACCCAAAGAGATTGCAAAAACCAGACACATACCCAAACCAATGGGATGGAGGTACATACCTCACGCCCATGGAACCAAGCCCTGCCCTTGTCCCATGTGTTTACAAAAAGGAGGATACAAAACACAGACATTGAAGGAAAATGAAAGCTGGAAAATGTCACGAAATGAAGCTAAAGAAATAATAAAGAATTCAAAAGATGAGAATCAAATCTGGGACGCCGTACAAAGGCTTAAAGGCAAATGGAAAAAGTTTTCTCCTGAATATTTAGAACACTTGATGACCTCCAACGATGAATACATGTTGTACGACTTGATACTTCTGTTGATAGAACACAAACACCCAAAAACCATAGAGTATATGAACCAGTTGACACAACATTCCATCGATGAAATTAAAGAAGATGCCAGAGAGGAGTTAGAAAAACTGAATTTGAAAGATTATGGAATTAGAGACAATTAAAGATCGGTTTCAAGGTTGCCTTGCAGGGCTCGCAGTGGGTGATGCCATTGGCACCACTGTTGAATTTGCTGAACGTGGTAGTTTTAAACCATTGACAGACATGATTGGTGGTGGACCCTTTGAACTTGAGGCAGGTCAATGGACTGATGATACTTCTATGGCACTGTGCCTTGCCCATAGTATATTGCACTGCAAAGGATTTGATGCAACTGACCAAATGAATCGTTATTGTAATTGGTACAACTTCGGGTACATGAGCAGCACCGGTGAATGCTTCGACATTGGCCACACAACAGTTACTGCATTAAGAAAATTTCTCATGACCAAAGATCCATTTGCGGGTGACACCAATCCTCGCTCAGCTGGCAATGGCGGAATCATGCGTTTAGCAACCATACCGATGTTTTATGCTGATAAAGTGAGCGATGTATTGAAATACTCGGCTGAGAGCTCAAAGACTACACACGGAGCTCCTGAGGCAGTTGAATCTGCCATGTTATTCGGCTCACAGCTTGCAGCAGCAGTTAATGGTCATTCAAAAGAAGAAATCTTAGCTACTACAGCCTTTAAACCCGAATGCCTTAAAGTAAACGACATCCAACAACAGCTATATTTAGATAAGGATATCGATAATATTCAAGGCACAGGATATGTCATTGATGCACTTGAAGCTTCGCTCTAGTGCTTCAACCAATCAAACTCTTTCAGTGAAGCTGTACTGATGGCTGCCAACTTAGGTGATGATGCTGATACAACTGCAGCAATTACAGGACAACTTGCAGGAGCCTATTATGGATTTGACAACATTCCAGAGAAATGGATTAATAAACTAGCCATGAA
Organism: uncultured Marinicella sp.; assembly: GCA_964631055.1. GTDB lineage: Bacteria > Pseudomonadota > Gammaproteobacteria > Xanthomonadales > Marinicellaceae > Marinicella. The sequence continues at coordinate 452 of CAZVZJ010000086.1, read as the reverse complement.
AGGTTTAATTATTGAATTGGCCGAAAAGCTATTTAAGCTTACGCAAAACACTTCTAACAAATAATGTGAATGCTTTTTAAAGGCAAAGCTTTAAAGGTTTAACAAAGGAAATAACAATAAAATGAGAAAATCAATGATGATTGATGAAATACAATTACTGTTGGATTTATTTCAGGACTCTGCACCTGACAAAGAATCTAATCGCCTGGTTTGGAAGTTCTGTGAATAAAGGCACCGTTGGATTAAAGGTCATGGATTGTTTTCAACCATTCGAGAACGTAATCTAAAAGCAATTAAGCAAGGTAATTTGATCAAAGAACGTCAATATTGTTTTGAAGAGGTAATTGCTAAAACTCTATATAATATGAATCGTCCACAAGCTGCTTTTGACCCGGACTCACCGTATTGGATCATAAAAAACGCATTTGTATTAGCAAAACACCTAGATATAG
>CAZVZJ010000085.1:0-10342 GCA_964631055.1 uncultured Marinicella sp. | reverse complement strand
GCAGAACTAGAACACCCCAACATTGCCCGCCTGATCGACGCCGGCACCCAAGCTGACCAGCCTTATTACGTGATGGAATACATCGATGGGCTGGCCATTGATGTGTATTGTGAAACCAACAACCTCAATCTTGATGAACGGCTCAAGTTATTCGTAAAAATATGTGATGCGGTCAGTTATGCTCACAACAACCTCATAGTACATCGAGACCTGAAACCATCAAATATCCTGGTTACCCAAGATGGGACAGTTAAATTACTGGACTTTGGTATCGCCAAGCCTTTAAAAATTCTACCTGGAACTGATGCGGTGCATGAAACCATGGTGGGCACGACAGCTTTAACACCACAGTATGCGGCCCCAGAACAAATCAATGGTGATGCCATCACTGTGGCTTGTGATACCTATGTATTGGGTTTGTTGCTGTATAAACTCACCACAGGCCATCATGCCTTTGAATTGGCTGGTAAGACTTGGGGTGAGATTGAACAAATCATCAACCAAGACATGCCGACCTTGCCCAGTAAAGCCAAGCTTGATACCGAAACATCCATGGTATGGCATCATAGGCTGAAAGGTGACTTAGATGCCATCATCAGTCACACACTGAAGAAAAAACCGGGTGAACGTTACAGCAGTGTGCAAGAGTTGGCCACTGACCTCAACCATTATTTGGCCAATGAACCGATAAACATTAAACGAGACCAAAGCCTTTACCGCTTCAAGAAACAACTGCGCAAGCATTGGCTGCCCATAGGTGTGGCTGCCACCTTATTTACTGTGATGTTGATTTCATCACTTTTTATCTGGCAACAATCTAACACCATTCAGATTGAACGTGATAAGGCTCTGAATGAAAAAGAAATTGCCGAGACTTTTTCGAATATCTTGCTGCAATCATTCAAGAATGCCGATCCGACTAAAGTATTGGCCAATGATTTAAAAGCCTCACAAGTGATGGTTGAGACTGCCAGATTACTTAAATCAGATCAATACGCTAATAACCCGGTTAAAGCCCAAATGATTTATCCAATCATGCAGGTGTTTAACAACATCTCCGAATATCAAGAAGCGATTGATTTGTTTGACTCAATTTCTGAAGATGAATTTGAGGGCTTGTCTATTGAATTACAAATTTCACTATCTGTTGAAAAAATAGGTGCATTGATCGGCTTAGGCATGGGAAAAGAAGCATTTGACTTTATATCAGCTTTAAACACAACTAACTATCAAGAAAATAAAAAGTTTATATTATCAGTAGCAGATATTCATACAATCAAAGGTGATTATGATAAAGCTGAACAAATTTACACTTCTGTATTTAATAATATTGAAGAATCTGATGATATATATTTAAGAACATGTAATGGTTTAGCAAATATTAAAAGAGGTTTATTATTTAATTTTAAGCAAGACGGTCTTAATGAAATAGAAGAGCTGATTAAATCATGTCTCATAAACATTGGTTCTTTAGGGTCAAATGAATTTGATTGGCAAAAAAATATACTTCAAATAACATTAGCTAAAACTTACTATTTTAATGCTAAATTTGATAAAGCATTGGCAATAACAGATAAGGCATATGAGTTCAGAAAAAATATATATGGAGAAAAAGACATAAGCCTAGCAACCATATACAATCAATATGCCATTAATTATTCACAAAAAGGAGACTTTGACAAAGCACTTAAATTCACTCACATGAACTTAGAAATTTTAGAAAACCATTTCGGACAAAACAGCATAAAACTTGTTCCCTACCTCAAAAACTTAAGTGTTGAATACGAGAATAACAAAAAATATAAAGAGGCAGAAACTGCCCTAATAAGAGCAATAAATATTACAGAGAATATCGATAAAAACCATATTCAGATATATTATTTAAACAGAGAACTGGGCTACTTTTATATGAAACAAAGCGAATATAAAAAAGGCCTTAAAGCATTAAAACAAAGTAAATCAAATCTTTTAATTAGACAAGATAATGATGTGCTTAAAATCGCCGCGATTGAAGTCCCAATGGCGTATGCTCACAATAAGCTTGGGCAAATTGAAGAAGCTAAAAAACTACTCGATTCCTCTTATGAAATATTCATGCAAAATATTCCTGAAAACTATCCTTATCTAAGTAATTTCACACAACTCTATGAGGAAATCTATCACAAGAAACCTCAAGTCCCTCATGACTCGAACAAGGTTAAAAAATAAATCAATTATTCTGGCTAACTAAACTCCAGTTTTACAAGTATACAAGCAATAAGTAAGGCAGTTTGCAATCATTCTCAAGCTCCTGCTTGGTAATGCAAAGAGATGATAAACGGTCCAACTGAAGTAGATTCTTGACCTCACGGCCATCAGCATTAAAAAAATCATCGTCATTCCAGCCGGGCCTCAAGCGAGTTGCAGGAACCTATGCTCAATTCAACCCATCAAAACAGCATTCAAGTCATAAAATCCAACAGGTTTATCATTGATCCATTTGGCAGCGTCTAAAGCCCCTTGGGCGAATATGGTCGGATCATGAGACTCATGCTTCAAGGTAATCGTTTCATCAGCTAAACGACAAATGACTTCATGAGTTCCAGGTACTTCTCCTTCGCGAACCGCATGGATATCTATTTCACCCAATTTAAATGATGACTCTGATATTTTGATCATACTGCTTTTAGGTTCAATGGCTTGGGCCAATGATATAGCAGTCCCAGAGGGCGCATCTTTTTTATGAATATGATGCGTTTCAGTGATGCTGAACTGACCTTTGGGATTGGTCTGTTTCACCACTTGAAGTAAGTTCTTCAAAATTTGGATGTTCAATGAAAAGTTAGAAGTCCACATCACCGGAATGTATTTAGATGCCTGACCGATGCGATCAAAACTGTCTTGATTTAAGCCTGTGGTGCCGCTGATCAAAGCCGTTTGTTGCAAAACACAATAATCAACCAATTCATCAAAACCTTCAGGTTGAGCAAAGTCAATCACCACATCAGCCTTAACTTCAGCCAAGCTATCAATAGCCTGAATGCCTGTGGCATTACTCTGAATCAAGTCACCTAAGTCTCGAGCTAAGTGTTTACTACCAGGTGATACCAAACCTGCAACTAACTCAAAAGCTGGGTTAGCCAACACCAGTTTTAACAATCGGCGCCCTATTCGGCCAGAAACACCAGCAATGATAATTTTTATGGGTTCAGTCATATTAACCAGTCATTTTATCTAGAAATGACTTCACATTATCAAACCAACCTTTGCGTTTCGGGTTGTTTTTATCACCAGCTTCTTGAATGGTTTCAGCCAATTTTTCAAGTAACTCTTTTTGCTCTGATGAAAGATTAACAGGTGTTTCAACACTGACCTTACAGTACAAATCACCGGTACTGTGTGATCGTACAGATTTCACACCTTTACCACGCAGTCTGAATTGTTTACCAGATTGGGTTTCGCTCGGTACTTTCAATTTCACTTCACCAGATAAAGTGGGGACCTTGATCTCACCGCCTAAACAAGCCGTGGTGAATTCAATCGGCATCTCACAAAACAGTGAATCCCCATCCCTGACAAAAATATCGTGTGGCAAAACTTGAATATCAACATATAAATCACCTGCTGGACCACCTTTGGGTCCAGCCTCTCCTTTGCCAGATAAACGAATGCGGTCACCCTGATCTACACCGGCAGGAATTTTTACATTCAACTTACGGCTTTCCTGTTTACGCCCTTGACCACCGCATGAACCACAAGGGTTACTGGTGATGGTTCCTTGACCACGACAATCTGGACAAGCTTGTTGCACCGAAAACATGCCTTGTTGCATCCTGACTTGGCCAATACCATTACAAGTTTGACATGATGTGGTCTTTCCGTCTTTAGAGCCAGAACCATTACAAGGGTCACAGGCCACCATGGTTGGAATTTTGATTTCTTTGTTAACACCATTAATGGCATCTTCCAAATCAACACTCATTTCAATTTGTACATCACGGCCACGTTGTGGTCCAGCTGAACGCGCACCACCTCTTCTGCCACCACCGCCGAATATATCACTGAATATATCACCAAAAATATCACCCACGTCACCTTGGAAACCACCACCATGTCCTGGACCACCGGCCTGACCACTGACTGCATCAAAACCATATTGGTCATAAGTCTGACGTTTTTGTTCATCCTTCAACACTTCATACGCCATTTGTGCTTCTTTAAACTTATCCTGCGCGGTAGGATCGTCGGCATTTCTATCTGGATGGAATTTCATTGCGGTGCGCTTAAAAGCTTTCTTGATCTCAGCTTGGGTCGCTGATTTTTGAATGCCTAAAATTGCGTATAGATCTTTTTGTGCCATGGTTCTTTTATATTCTGTACTAAAAAACTTAAAAAGCCGCCTTGTGAGTTAACTCAAGACGGCATATCAAAAAACTCAGTTTACTTGATAATGCAAACTATGAATTGTTTACTTTTTCTCGTCGTCGTTGACTTCTTCAAACTCAGCATCAACCACATCATCGTCGCCTTGTGTAGCTTCAGCACCATCAGCTGCTGCTTCACCTTGTTGTGCTTGAGTGGCTTGAGCCACTTTTTGCATCACCGGTTGAGTGGCAGCTTGTAAAGCTTCAACGGCTGAATCGATGGCAGACTTGTCATCACCTTTGGCTACTTTTTCTACTTCTTCTACCGCCGCTTCAATCGCTGATTTCTCGCCCTCATCAATGATCTCTTTGTGCTCATCCAACATTTGTTTAGCAGTGTGAGTCATCGCGTCAGCGCCATTTCTCGCTTGTGACAATTCTTTGAACTCTTTGTCTTTATCGGCATTCAACTCAGCGTCTTTAATCATGTTCTCGATTTCTTCATCTGATAAACCTGAACCTGATTTAATCTCAATGCGTTGTTCTTTACCGGTTGCTTTGTCTTTGGCCGAAACATGAATGATACCATTGGCATCAATATCAAAAGCCACCTCAATCTGAGGCATGCCACGAGGTGCGGCTGCAATACCTTCTAAGTTAAACTGACCCAATGATTTATTGGCATGAGCCACTTCACGTTCACCTTGTAATACATGCACGGTTACTGCAGATTGATTGTCCTCAGCGGTTGAGAAAACCTGCGATGCCTTGGTAGGAATCGTGGTGTTTTTCTCGATCAATTTGGTCATCACTCCGCCCATGGTTTCGATACCCAACGACAATGGTGTCACGTCTAATAATAAGACGTCTTTCACATCTCCAGATAAAACGCCACCTTGAACGGCTGCACCCATAGCAACGGCTTCATCAGGGTTGACGTCTTTACGAGGTTTTTTACCGAAAGTTTGTTCTACAATGGTTTGTACAGCTGGCATACGTGTTTGTCCACCAACCAAAATCACGTCAGAAATTTCGCCCAATGAAACACCTGCATCTTTTATCGCTGTTTCACAAGGAGCCACAGTTCTTTTAACCAGCTCTTCTACCAATGACTCAAGTTTTGAACGAGTGATTTTAACGTTCATGTGCTTAGGACCAGAGGCATCGGCTGTGATGTATGGTAAGTTAACTTCAGTTTGATCCAAAGTTGACAACTCAATCTTGGCTTTTTCTGCAGCTTCTTTTAAACGCTGTAAAGCCAAAGGATCATTTTTCAAATCCACACCTTGGTCTTTTTTGAACTCGTCAACCAAGTAGTCCATCACGCGGTTATCAAAATCTTCACCGCCTAAGAATGTGTCACCATTGGTCGCCAATACTTCAAACTGTTGCTCACCATCAATGTCAGCAATTTCAATGATTGAAATATCAAATGTTCCACCACCTAAGTCATATACTGCGATGGTGCGATCACCACCTTTTTTATCCATACCATAAGCCAAAGCTGCTGCAGTTGGCTCATTAATGATACGTTTAACTTCCAAACCGGCAATTTTTCCAGCATCTTTGGTGGCTTGACGTTGTGAATCGTTAAAATATGCAGGTACAGTAACCACAGCTTGAGTCACATCATGACCCAAATAGTCTTCGGCGGTTGCTTTCATTTTTTCCAGAATACGCGCTGAAATTTCTTGTGGGGCCATTTTTTTGCCACGAACTTCAACCCATGCATCGCCATTATCCGCACCTATAATTTTATAGGGTACGATGTCTTGGTCTTTTTTAACCACATCTTCATTGAACTTTCTACCAATTAAACGCTTGATGGCAAATAAGGTGTTCTCTGGATTGGTAACAGCTTGTCTTTTGGCTGATTGTCCTACGATGGTTTTACCTTCTTCAGTAAATGCGACCACTGAAGGTGTTGTTCTATCACCTTCTGAATTTTCTATGACTTTGATGTCATTACCTTCCATGATTGCAACACAAGAATTGGTTGTTCCTAAATCTATACCTATTACTTTTGACATTTTTTTAAAACCTCTGAAATACTATTATCTTCTTTGTCGAAGGCTCTGTTTAATTTAAACCAGTCCTTCATTGACATGTTTCGTTATGAGTGATTAATAATCCACTCGTTTTACTGTAACCACTATCTATGGTCAGCAATTATTTTTTCAAGCTATTGAGCGACAACTACCATAGCAGCGCGAACGACCCGTCCATTCAATAAATAACCTTTTTGAAAAACATTCACAATGGTGTTTTTATCATGGTCAGGTGATGGCACCATACTCATGGCTTCATGTTGTTCTGGATCGAAAGTTTCACCCACTGGATTAACAATTTCTATACCGTTATCTTCTAATACTTTCGCAAATATTTTATGCGTGTTTTGAGTCCCTTCAATCATCGCTTCAGTGGTCACTTCACAGGACTCATCATCAATAACTTCCAATGCTTTATCAAAACTGTCCATCACAGGAATCATGGCTTTGATGATCTTGTCGTTGGAAAATTTTCGGGTGTTATCTAAATCACGCTGTAAACGTTTTTGTAAGTTCATACCTTCTGCAGCCACCCTTAAGATTTCATCATCTTTTTGAGCTACTTTTTCAGTGGCTTCATCCAGCTGTTCTTGCAGCGCCTCAATTTTTTCTTGCATTTGTTCTAAGGCAGATAATTCGGAGTCATCCAGTTCAGCAATGATTTCCTCATCTTCTTCAATGCCTTCAACCTCATCCAGATCGTCATTATTTTGATCAATGGCTTCTTCGTTTAAATCGACATCATTCTCAGTTGAATTTACGTTTTCCTCAGTCATAATCATTTGTACATATTAATAATGGCAGTGATATGGTGTTTACAGATGACATTTCAAGGCGAGGTGGTTAAAATTAAAGATCATTTTTTCAAAAAAACCAAACAAAACATGTTGCAGTCTTTATTCATCAAAAACTTTGTCCTGATTGATCAATTAGAAATAGACTTTCATGCCAACATGACGGTGTTTACTGGTGAAACTGGAGCGGGTAAATCTATTATCATTGGTGCTTTATCCCTGGCTCTAGGTAATCGCGCTGACACCCATTCGATAGGACCATTTGCTGAACAAGCAGAAATCATTGCTGAATTCAACATCAAGAACAATCATGCAGCACAAAATTGGTTAAAAAACCAAGACTTATTAACCAACCATGAATTGATTATCAGACGTACCATCAACCAACAAGGCCGCAGTAAACAGTGGGTAAATGGAAGACCGACCCCCTCAGGTTTAGTCAAAGAACTGAATCAGTATTTGGTACAGATACACGGTCAACATGATCAAATCAGATTATTGAAAAATTACAACCAATTACTCATTCTTGATCAAGCAGGAGATCACGAGTTGGTATTAAAACAAACGGCTGAGGCAATGAATAAAATACTTCAGACTGAAGGAGAAATATCTGAATTGATGACAGCCGGTTCAATGAACAAAGAACAAGTTCAACTTTTACAATATCAATTGGACGAATTGGAAACATTGGCTTTGACTGAAAGCGAATATGAAAACTTGCACCAAGCGCTGAAAACAGCTGCTCATGCACAAGATTTAACCACAACACTGATAGAATCAATGCATACCATCAGCGATACTGAAAACAGCATTGAAACCCAGTTAACCCATACAATATCTCAACTCAATGCAGCCAAAGGGCATGATTTTAACCCCATCACACAAATGTTGGAAGAGTCTCTGATCAATATCAATGAAGCCAACCAACAACTCAAAGACATAGCTGAAACAATTGATAACAACCCAGACAACTTAAGCCAGATTGAAAACAGGCTGGAACAAATCAATCACGTGGCTCGAAAACAAAATACCATGCCTGAACTGTTATTCCAGCAACACCAAAACCTGGCCAACATCCTATCTGCACATACCAACTTGTCCCATCAACAGCAGCAATTAGAACAACAGCTTGAACAAGCACTCAGCAACTACCACCAAATAGCCCAAAAACTGTCACAATGCAGGCAAAAAGCTGCAAAGACCTTGGCAAAAGATATTACGATCATGATTCGTGAACTGGGCCTACCTGAGGCTGATTTCAGCATCGCAGTAAATTATCAAAATGATACCAAACCAAAAGCACTAGGTAATGACCAAATAGAATTCATGATCGCTGCCAACAAAGGCCAAAAACCCCAAGCCTTGAATAAAACAGCTTCTGGTGGTGAATTATCAAGAATTTCTCTGGCGATTGAAGTCAGTACCCAACACCAAAACAATCAAACTATGAATAACAACCAAGCATTTATTTTTGACGAAGTGGACACTGGCATCGGCGGTGCCACGGCTGAAAAAGTAGGTCATATCATGCAAAAACTCAGTATCAATAATCAAGTTTTTGCAGTAACACACTTACCTCAAGTTGCTGGACACGCTCATGATCATCTTTTGGTCAGTAAATCTAACCAAGGAAAATACACCACATCTAAAATTGAGCACTTAAGCCATGAACAAAGGATCGAGGAACTTGCGCGCATGTCGGGTGGTCAAACCATATCAGCAGCAACACTAGCCCAAGCCAAAGAATTCTTAAAAACCGGATCTTAAAGACATCATGAAAAATTTCATTATTAAAGGTGCACTTTTACTTAGTCTAATCTCAACAATCTCATTAAATGCACAAGCAGTCAAAGCCAATGATGAACTCGCAGCTGAATTTACAGATGATATGGCAGTGGTGTTTGGAAAAAAAGACAGCCAGCAACAAGCAGCAGCGACAGAATATGCATTGTGGTCAAACCAATTGCAGGAATATTTCTTCAATTCCGGAGACACATTTTCAATAGCCATGACATTGTTCGCAAAAGTTTCAGCCATAAAAAATGCAAAACTTGTTTCTAAAATCAATCAAGAGGATGAATTAACACAGCAGCTTAATGACCTCAGTTACCAACCCATTGCTGATACACTCAACCTATTGATAACACGAAAAAATTTGAACCCAGAAACTTTGGATGTACTCACTGGCCTGTGTTTCGAAGAAGCATTAAAAGAATATTGCCATGCCAAAGTGATATTACAAAAACGCATGGAATCTGACAGCCATAATTTACAAGCATACTTAAGACCTTTTGATCTTGCGGTCAAAGCGAAAGACCAATCAGCTTTAAAAAATTTATTGGTGTTAATGGCCAACAGCCAACACAGCCACACTGTTTTCCTTATCACATCTGAAATGAGTGAGTTGATAGATCAATTCTTGGCAGACAATCCCATGCCAAAACCCTATATTGACAGCATGATCACTGATTACCAAAAACTATCTGGGATATCACCAACCTTTAAAACTAAACTAACTGAATTGATGCCTGCTTACATGCCTAGCTTTGTTAAAAGCACATACATATACCTAAATGATTTACCACCCTATCGAACATTGCTTGATTTCTGTAAACAACAAAAAGGCGCAGCAGAACATTGTCGCGACATTGCCCAAATCATGATCAATAAAAGCAACACCTTACTTGATAAAGGCCTTGGACACGCCTTACTCATTGCCAGTTATGAGGCCGAAAAAAATGCAACTGGCATTCAAGCAGCTAAAGACCTCAATGACCAATTTAAAGCAGGTTATCAATGTATACAGCAATTAGCCAGTAGTGAATATTTCATGGATGATTATTTCGACGAAGATTATCAAAAGATTTCTATGAGTAACACAGATCAATACGAAAGAATTATTCAACTGGCGGAATACAGATACCGTAAGCTCAAATCCCAAGGTAATGAAAACGCAGTCAATCCAAACAGTTGTTTACAGGAAAACAACAGCTAATGACTGCTTAACCAGATTACCAATAGACTCAAATTAATTGTCTTCAAGTTCAGAACTTGTATCAAGCATTGATTGTGGTGGCACTGTTATAAAGAATCAATTGCAAACCTTCTTTGTTCACTACTGTTATGCCCTGCAAGCTTGATGACTAACAAGTAAAGC
>CAZVZJ010000084.1:0-10533 GCA_964631055.1 uncultured Marinicella sp. | reverse complement strand
TTTAGTTCATTTATGAGATTTCAAGGCGCTTTTTAATCGAAATACTCAATTTATACTGAAACCAATTGCACACCTTGCTCAGTCACTTTGAGATAACTGCTTTGGTGATGCCAATCACCTAAAACGATGCGCTTTTTATGCCCATCTTGATGTATGGCTGGTCGATGAGTGTGGCCATGAATGATGGTATCAACTTGGTGTTTAACAAACAAGCTCTCTATAGCTGATTGATTCACATCCATAATTTCTGTAGAAGAGTTTTGGGTGTGTTGTTGGCTTTGTTGTCTTGCTTTTTCAGCAAAACCGATGCGCTGTTCGATCGTCATGCTTAAAAATTGTTGCTGCCACTGGGGATCTCTGAACATAGCTCGGGTTTTTTGATAGGCCAAGTCATCAGTACATTCAGCATCACCATGAATCAGTAATACCTTTTGTCCATTTATATGTATGGTTGTTGGTTCTTGAATAACTTGCATTCCGCAACTATCAGCAAAAGTTTCACCAAGAAGGAAGTCACGGTTTCCAGCCATAAAGTAAATTTTCACACCCCGTTGACTTAATGAATACAATTCTTTTTGCACAGTTTGAGCCACATGATCACCGCCATTAATAGCAAAGTCATCCCCCAGCCAGTATTCAAAAAAGTCACCTAAAATATACAAAGCCTGCGCTTGGCAGGCTTTGTTTCGACAGAATTGAACAAATAATCGAGTGATCTGAGGTTGCTGTTCACACAGGTGCAGGTCAGATATAAAGTATGTGGTCATTTAATAAATTTTTATTCAGCTTTGGGTAGTTCATCTATAACTGTTACTGATTTTATGACCATGTTTTTCACAGGAACATCTTTTCTGAATGGCATTTTACCCGCTGTAGGTGTGAACCTGATTTCATTGACAACATCCATGCCTTGAACCACGTTACCAAATACAGCATAACCCCATGTGGTGGTATTTTGTTCACCAGTAAAATTCAGTGCCGCATTGTCTTGAACATTTATAAAAAACTGAGAGGTTGCTGAATGTGGGTCAGGCAATCTCGCCATTGCTATGGTTCCTTTGAGGTTTTTTAATCCATTGTTGGCTTCATTTTTAATTGGAGTTTTGGTTGGTTTCCTTTCAAGAGACTCAGTGAATCCGCCACCTTGAATCATGAAAGTGCTGATGACTCGATGAAAGACTGTACCTTCATAAAAGCCTTCTTTGGCATAAGCTAAGAAGTTCGCCACCGACATAGGAGCTTTGTCATCATATAATTCTAAATAAATGTCACCTTCGGAAGTTTCCATTTTAATTAAGGTGTTTTCAGCAACAGCTGAAAAAGTAAGAAAAGTAAATGCCAATAAGGTAAATAATTGAGCAGTGGTTGTTTTTTTCATTTTAATCTCTTTGGGTTTAAATTTAAGATGGGCAATATAATAACTGGAAGTTGTGAATTTTACCAGTTTGCACCATTTACATAGACTGTAAAACAGCTTGATAGTTTCATTTTAAACCACCTGAATGGGTTAATGGTTTGGTGGTATAATGCCGCTTCTTTTAAGCACAGAAAAATTTTCTTTATGGATCAATTTTTTAGTCCCGATCGTAATGTTCCAGTAAAAATCATGTTGCTGGGGTCAGGCGAATTAGGTAAAGAAGTGGTGATTGAGGCTCAGCGCTTGGGTGTTCAAGTCATTGCAGTTGATCGCTACCCTCAAGCACCTGCTATGCACGTAGCAGATTTTGAAGAAGTGGTTGATATGACCGATATTAGAGAATTGCGTTCGGTTATTGAAAAACACCAACCTGATTTAATTGTGCCAGAAATTGAAGCCATAGCTACATCAGTATTGGTTGATTTTGAGCAACAAGGCTACAACGTTGTTCCAACTGCTAATGCTGCACAATTGACCATGGATAGGGAAGGTATCAGACGATTAGCAGCTGAAAAATTGGGCCTGAATTGCAGTCCATATGAATTTGTTGATGATTTTGTCGCATTTGAACAAGCGGTTGAACGCATTGGGTTACCCTGTGTGGTGAAGCCGGTAATGAGCTCTTCTGGAAAGGGACAAACAACCATAAAATGCGCTGCAGATATTGAGTCAGCTTGGCAATATTCTCAAAGTGGAGGGCGAACGGGTGCTGGGCGTGTGATTGTCGAGGGTTTTGTAAAGTTTGATTATGAGATAACTTTATTGACCGTTAGACATAAAGATGGCACCGCTTTTTGTGAGCCTATCGGTCACCGTCAAGAACAAGGTGACTATCAAGAGTCTTGGCAACCACAACCGATGACTGATGCTTCAATGGCCAAAGCCAAAGAAATGGCTAAAAAAATTACTGAGGCATTGGGTGGATATGGTTTATTTGGTGTTGAATTATTTGTCAGAGGTGATGAGGTCATATTTTCAGAAGTTTCACCCAGGCCTCATGATACTGGGATGGTTACCATGATTTCACAAGACTTGAGCCAGTTTGCATTGCATGTTCGAGCCATTTTGGGATTGCCTATCCCCACCATAGAACAAAATGGACCGTCAGCATCTCACGTCATCATTGGTGAAGGTAAGGGGGTCAATCCAACATTCAGTCAAGTCGATCAAGCCCTGCTACAAAGAGGCACACAGGTACGGTTATTTGGCAAACCTGAAATTGATGGAAAAAGACGTTTAGGTGTTTGTTTGGCCACATCTCGTTCATTGAATACTGCGAGGAAGAAAGCCACCGATATGGCTGCAGTTATTCAGGTCCATATTCATGAAGAATGATGTAAATGAGGCTGAGTTATTAGCTGCTTTCGTGAGCTGTCCAAAACATTTGGAACTTTTATTAAAGGATGAGTTACTAAGTTTGGGCGTCAGCGAAGCGGCAGAAGGGTTGGCAGGGGTTCATGCTAAGGCCAATGCTGAAACTTGGCTTAAAACAGTGATGTGGTCTCGTTTGGCTAATCGCATATATTTGAAAATTAATACAGCACAGTGCAGTGATAAGAAAGCGCTGTATGCAGCCATTGGTGAAGTTCAATGGTCAAACTTATGTAAAGACATTCCTAAAACTTTATCTATTAAGTTTAATGGAACCAATAAAGAACTGAAAAATACGCATTTTTCCTCGCAAGTCACTAAAGATGCCATTTGTGATCAAATGAATGACGCTTATGGTTTCAGGCCTAAAGTGGTTAAAGCTGATGGTCATTTGAGTGTTTATGCTCGATTGAAGTATAAGCAACTGGAAATCTATCAAGACATCACCGGTCACAGCTTACACCAACGAGGCTACCGGGGTACCAACACCTTGGCTCCATTAAAAGAGAATTTGGCCGCTGCCATATTGATAAGAGCAGGGTGGCCTCAAGCCGCAAGTAATAATCACAATTTAATTGATCCCATGTGTGGTTCAGGAACATTGTTAACCGAAGGCTGGCAAATGGCATGTGATATTGCACCCAATGTGCAATTGAAAAGTCATGCCTTATTTTCCTGGCATGGGTTTGATTCAAACCTATGGACACAGATGATGATGAATGCTGAACAACGCTGTGAGATTGGCATGGAAACTTTTAAAGGACAAGTTATTGGTGTTGATCATCACAAAGATTCAGTTACCCAAGCAAATCAAAATTTAGCTAACTTGCCACACAGTAAACGCATCAGTTTTCAATACCAAACATTGGATAAGTTTCGCATTCCGCCCAGAAATAATTTGATTGTGTGTAACCCACCTTACGGTGTGCGATTACAAAAAAACTATTTATCTAGTTGGGTACATTTGCGGGATTGGTTAAAAACCAAAGTCAAAGAAGCCAAAGCAGCAGTGTTAACGCCTGATGAGTCGAAAGGTTGGTTGTTGGGTTTTCGTGGTTCGAATTCTTATGCTTTGTTGAACGGTAGCATCCCCATACAACTTCGTTTGTTTGATGTTGAGTCCAATAATTTACTGGAAATTCCAGATGGACAGCTGTTTGCTTTGCCGGCCTCAGCACAAATGTTGGCCAATCGTTTAAAAAAGAATAAAAATAAATTAGACCAATGGCTTCGAAGCAATCAAATTGAGGCTTATCGTTTATATGATGCTGATTTACCTGAATATGCAGTGGCAATAGATTGTTATCAGAATCATGTGCATGTCCAGGAGTATCAAGCACCAAAAACAATAGACTCTAAGAAAGCTGCCTTGCATTTGAATCATGTTATGTTGGCGGTGCAGTCCGTGATTCAGCCCAAACTAGAAAAAATTCACCTCAAAACGCGACAAATCCAAAAAGATAAGCAACAATACAATAAGCACAGTGACGAAGAAGACCGTTTTGTTCTCAATGAACACGGTCGTAAGTATTTGGTGGATTTAGAGCAATACTTAGACACCGGGTTATTTTTAGACCATCGCTGGTTACGCAACCAAATACAATCAGAGTCTAAAGGGAAAAAGGTGCTGAACCTTTTCAGTTATACTGGAGCCATTTCTGTGGCTGCTGCTCAAGGAAAAGCCACTTCTGTTATCAGTGTTGATACGTCTAAAACATACCTCAAGTGGGCAGAAGATAACTTTGCATTGAATGGATTAAGGTCAGCGAATCATGGTTTTATTCGAGCTGATGTTTTGAGTTATTTATCCAAGTGTAAAGAACAATTTGATCTCATCATTGCCGACCCACCTACATTTTCAAATTCACATTCACGCGATGATGATTGGGAAGTTCAAAAAGATCATCAGCAATTAATAGATGGCTGTATGGCTTTGTTGAGTGAGTCGGGCACTCTTTACTTTTCAAATAACTTTAAAAAGTTTTCATTAGATATTGATATTAAAGAAAAATATTTGGTAATAAATATCACTGAAAACAGTTTTGATCCTGATTTTAAAAATTCAAAAATTCATCACTGTTATAAGATACAAAAAATTAATAATTAGAATCTTATGAAAAAGATATACCTAATGTGTATATTGAATCGGATTGAGTCACGCTTGTATTCAGTGAGAAAGCGTATTGAAGCAACTTGATTGCAAAAGCTATTGTAAATGGATACTAATGGTCATAAATATTTAATTCGTTCACTGGCATGGGCACTCTTGTTCATTATGCCTTGGCAAATCAATGCGCTTGAATACAGTGTTGAGGTGCCTGATGAAAGTATAGAAAACAATGTTTTGACCTTTTTGGAGACAAAAACATATGACTGTCGCTCTTTAAGTTCTGAGGTCGGCTCACAATACAAGGACTTAGTCGGCTTGGTTCAACAAGCCATTCAACCATTTGGTTATTTTAATGCCAGAATTCAAGTTGCGGTGCCCCAAATTAATGGTCCCGTCAATCAATCATGTGATCACATTGGAATAAAAATAGAATTGGGTCCAGTCACGTTAATTAATTTATCTGAAATAAGATTGGTTGATTCCAGCGATGCCGACTTGATTCAGGTTATTGATAATAACCTGCTCCAAGCCGGTCAAATATTGAATCAAGTTAAGTACGAACAGTTAAAAAGTCAATTGCTTAACTTGGCCAGTGAAAAGCTTTATTTGGATGCCAAATTTCTTAAGCAAACAATCAACGTTTATCCTGAAAAAAATGAAGCAGATATTAAGTTGTTATTTAGTCCAGGTTCAAGATACCAAATTAATCAAGTCAGTGTAAAAATGGATAAGCCATTTTTAAATCAAGAATTTGTGAATGGAATGGTCGATATTCAACCAGAAAAGTACACCACGCAAGCAGAACTGTTTCGGCTGAAACAAAAGCTGAATTCATATGGTTATTTCAGCCAAGTGTTATTTAATTTGGTGGAAATTGACAAGGTAGGGGCAACTGTGACTTTAGAAGTTAAATTAAACCCATCAGCGAAATACGATTACTCAGTGGGATTGGGATATTCAACTGATAAAGGCCTCAAGTCAGCATTTAAGTATAACAAGCACCGGCTCAATAAAAATGGCCACCAGTTCAACGGCCACTTAAACTTATCTGAAGTTAGTAATGAAGTGAGCTTGGCCTATAAAATGCCTGCAAAAAGTAAACCCGCGACAAAATGGCACAATGTTCAATTAGGATACCGGGATGAACAAACTGATAACGTAAGTAGCCAAACTTCCAAACTTGGATTCAGTACAACGCGGATTCAGCGCAATCGCTGGCAAAATATTAACTTCATTGATGTTTTACATGAAACTTATGACACGGGTATAGAGCAGGGAGAGTCTTTATTACTGGTTCCTGGCCTTAGTTGGTCTGTAACTGATGCTGATAATTTGGCGCGGCCCACTCGTGGCTATAAACTACAGTCAGAGTTTAAAGGTGCATCGGCTGATTTATGGTCAGATGCGTCGTTTGCACAATTGAGCTTTTCTGGAAAGTTCATTCATTCATTGGGGACGGCTAATCGCTTATTATTCAGGGCGGAATTAGGCACGACTGCCAGTAGCGATTTTGATGAGCTGCCAACCACATATCGTTTTTTTGCAGGGGGTGATCAAAGCATCAGAGGCTTTGATTATGAAAGTATTTCACCGTTGAATGCAGCAGGTGACTTGGCCGGTGGCAAGCATCAAGTCGTAGGTAGTATCGAACTAGAGCATCAGTTTGCATCGCAGTGGGCTGTAGCGGCTTTTACTGACTTTGGTGATGCCTTTTCAGAAGAGTTTGATTTCAAATACAGTGTCGGTGCAGGTTTGCGTTGGTTTTCTCCAATAGGCCCCATTCGAATAGATGTTGGTGTACCATTGGATCAAGACACTACCAATTTTCGGTTACATATCACAGTAGGCCCTGATTTATGAAAGCGACTGTGATGTTGAAAAGATCCATTAAGTACCTGTTATACCTCGGGTTGTTTCTTTTATCGTTGCTGGCATTATTAATGGTTTGTGTCTTGCACACAACGTCTGGTAGTCGTTGGGCTGTTAATTATGGTATTAAAAACGCAGGGATGGATCTGACGTATGATCATTTTGAAGGTGATTTATCGGATGGTTTAATTATAAAAAACATTAAGTATAATTCTCAAGATATTGATATTGAAATAGAAAAAATTCAATACATTTCTAAATGGTCTTGGTTGGATCGGCATGTGGAAATCAGTCAATTTGATCTCAATAATGTTCTCATAACAGCTAAAACCTCTAACAAACAACAACAAAGCCAACCATTCACAGGCATTGAAATGCCAATAAGCATCGATTTAAATGAATTCAAATTGCATGGTTTGACGGTTCATTCAAAAACAGGAACTCATCACATTGATGACATTGACTTGGTTGCTGAGATTAACCATAAAATGACATCAATCAATCATTTGAAAGTGACATCTGCTGATCATGGCATCAATGTAATTGGCCACATTGAATACAGAGATGGTTTAAATTATTCATTTGAGACTGATTGGTTAATGAAGCTAGAAAAGCAAGTTTTTGATGGCCAAGGACAAATCTTAGGAGGTCTTGATGAAGTGAAGTTAAACCATCAGGTCAACATTGAAAATGATCAATTTCAAGGTCATTATGAAATACAAGGTATGATCCATAACCTAGAAAATAATCCTGAGTTTAATGGGCAAATTGCGGGGGAGAGATCCAATTTACTGATTGGTGAGCAAAGCTTGGAACTTAAAGATACACTGCTTGAATTAAGTGGTTCAATGCAAAAATACAAGTTGTCCTTGCAAACTGATTTAAATTCAAAATCTACAGATGAAATTAATATGCCCCGTAGCCAGCTCATCTTAAAAGCGACAGGAAACGAGGATCAACTAATCACTCAAACAGCACAGCTTACTACAGCCGATGGCTCGATAGATTTGAGTGCTGAAATGAATTGGGACAATCAACTGAACATAAAAAGCAACATCCAAGTTATTGATTTTAATCCGGGCCAATTAGTTGAAAGCTGGCCAGGGCAACTGGCAGGTGTTATTAATTTAAATTTAGAATTGTCAGAACAAGGTGTAGTAATAAAAACCCAAAATAATGAACTAAAAGGCCAGTTAAAAAATCAGTTTTTCAAGGTCGCAGGTGGTGTTGACTATGCAGCTAATACCTTCTCTTCCGATCACTTAAATGTTGTGCTGGGGAAGAACTCCGTATTCATTGATGGTCAAATTAACAAAGACGATACGGCATTAACAGCTGTCATTCAATGGCCGGATTTGAGTGTATTGGGAGAAGGGTTGGCAGGAAGTATTGAGGGAAGTGTTGGATTAGAAGGTGACTATTTAAATCCTCAGTTCAAGGCTAATCTTTCAGGCCAAGAGGTTGAACTTGGCAGTCATCAATTGGCATCAATCAAATTGGTCTCAGAAGGTGTTTGGGGAGGGCGTATTTCCAGCCAGTCAATAATCAAAAGTGCGGTACTCAATGAACAAAGCATTGACTTGATCGAAATTAACCAGCGTGGTTGGTTAGATGACCACAGCATTGAGCTCAAGTTAAAACATAAAAACATCCGCAGTACTGCTAGTCTAGAAGGTGTCTATAAAAATCAGAATAACAAGCAGTTAAATTGGCGAGGTACACTGTTGGAGCATGAGTTAATTATTGGAAAAAACAGCTCAGTCAAATTACTGAAACCGGTAAAAATCGCCGTAGGCGAAAGCATCAGTGTAGAAGAGGGTTGTTGGCAAGATATTCAAGCTGGGAATTTATGTTTGAAGTTCAAAGAACTCAATACAAAGCAAAACCGTTATCAAGCATTATTATCAGCAGATGCTTTCAGCTTAGCACCTTTGAATGGAATGGCTCCAGCAGGATTCAGGGCTAATGGACAGATACACGGTTCAGCTGAGTTGTTTTTTTCCTCAAATGATTTCAAACTGGACTCTGATTTCAATTTAAACTCAGTTGAGTTTCTGGTTGATCAAGGGCGCAATGAACCCTATCAATTTACCATCAGCGATTTTAGCATACAAAGTAAATCTACCAATCAATCCATAGATATTAACAGCTATATCGAGTTAGCAGATGATGGCTTTGTAAAGCTTCAAGCCAAGCTAGAAAATCAAAATACTGATTGGGTCGTTGATGCATCCATGGATGGGTCATTGGTTAACACCGACGTCATTCAGAATTTATCTGAAGAAGTTGAGGAATTGAATGGTCATTTTGAAATTAATGGTTCAATAAAGGGCAAGTTATCACAACCAGAAATTGCTGTAAAAGTCACTCAATCAAATGGGTATTTGACATTGGCTCGATTGGGAACAGTGATGGAAAATATTGAGTTAAATATAAATACCCAAGTGGATTCGCAGCCTGTTTATCAGATTAAAATTTCTGGTGAAAATCTGGTCACCATCAATCAAGGTCGAATTGAATCACAAGGAGAATTGAGCTTGCATGAAAACAAACAATGGCAGTACCAAGGTAAGATCATTGGTGAAAACTTTATGGCGATGAATTTACCAGAAGCACGTTTCAACGTTTCTCCAGAACTCACTATTGAAATCAATCAACATGCAACAGAAATTAAAGGTGATTTATGGATTGATTCAGGGCAGGTTAAAGTCAAACAATTGGCAGATAGTGGCATCAGTAATTCAAATGACCTAAACATACATCGCACTGAAAAGGAGGTGGCAACCTCTTATCCAGTTAGTTTAGCCATCAATACCCAAATTAAAACGCCAATCGAACTGGATGTAATTGGTTTACAAGCTGGATTGAGTGGCAGTATTCAGTTGATACAAAACCAAGAGAAAAGTTTGTCAGGTGAAGGAACACTTAAGCTCACTGATGGCAGCTATGAAATCTATGGCCAAAAACTTGATATCAAACAAGGCGAATTAGCTTTTACAGGACCGCTTGAAAACCCCAGACTAAATATCAAGGCCAGTAGAACGTCCAATGCAGGTGATGTAGTAGCTGGTGTTCAACTAGGCGGCACTGTGAATCAATTGCAGTCTAACTTATATTCAGAATCGAATTTATCAGATATTGAAAAACTGTCATATATCATGACAGGGCGTGGGGTTGAAGAATCTGGTAGTTTGAATGGAGAAAATTTAAAACAAGCCGCCATTGTGATGGGGTTAAATCAAAGTAGTCCAGTATTCAAGCAAATACAAAACCAATTTGGTATCGATGTTTTAACCTTACGTGAATCAACAGTTACTGAAGACACGGTGGTGGAAGCAGGTAAAAAAATTAATGACAGGCTCTATGTTTCATATAACCAAGGTTTATTTAATCGTTTAGGCTTTTGGTTGCTTAAATACCGCATCAACGAGTTTCTCAATTTGGAAACTACCCAAGGTGAGGACCAATCCATTGAATTGGTTTATATCCGAAAATCCAGAGACAATTAAGCGAAATAAACCCCTAATTATGACTAAGAGTTTTGAACTGGTTCAGGTTTATTTTCAAAGATGAACTTTAAAATTGTCAGCTGATGCATTTCGAGTATTTGATTGTTTCAATACAAATGTAAGCATAAACCATTTGAACTAAGAAAAAACTATAATTATTATGTTCAACTTACAATTTTTTTATGTATATTTTAGATTTATCTCATATAATATTTGATCGAATTGTAAGTTCGAAAATGAATGACATAATTATAAGC
>CAZVZJ010000083.1:0-10621 GCA_964631055.1 uncultured Marinicella sp. | reverse complement strand
AAATGTAGTTTCTGGTCAGATACCAGCTGGCAAATATACTTTGTTGGCTTGTAAGCGTCAGCTTAAGGATTTACAAAATCAAACTGAGTTTAAATTTGATCCAGTAAAGGCAGAAAGGATTTGCAATTTTGTAGAGTCAATGCCACACACGAAAGGTAAGTGGGCTCAGAAAAAGGAAACAATAAAGCTAGAGCCTTGGCAGTCTTTTATTTTATCAACGCCTTTTGGATGGGTTGATGACAAAGGCAACAGAAGGTTTACAGAAATTTATGCAGAGATACCTCGCAAAAATGGTAAATCGGTTATTGCTTCTGGAATTGGCAATTACATGTTGGCCATGGATGATGAGTATGGTGCGGAAATATACTCAGGTGCAACAACTGAAAAACAGGCATGGGAAGTTTTCAGGCCAGCAAAAATCATGGTTGAAAAAAACCAAGTGTTTAGAGAAGAATTTGGAATACAGGTTAATGCCAAATCACTTTTTATACCTTGGAATGGTTCAAAATTTGAACCTGTTATTGGCAACCCTGGTGATGGTGCAAGTCCTCATTGTTGGATATTAGACGAATATCACGAAGCAAAGGACAGTAAACAAAGAGACACAGCAAAAACAGGAATGGGATCTCGTGACCAGCCAATGTTATTAATTATAACCACTGCTGGATTTGATCAATACAGTGCTTGTTATGATGTAAGGATTGAAACGTCAAAAATACTTGATGAGTCTATTGTTAACGATAGGTTTTTTGGAATCATCTATCACTTAGATAAAGATGATGATTTGTCTACGCCAGAATCATTAAGAAAAGCAAACCCCAATATGGGTGTGTCGGTTAGTGAAAGGTTTCTACTTGATCAACAGCAGGACGCGATAAACAATCCAAATAAACAAAATGCATTTAGAACAAAGCATTGTAATGAATGGGTTGGCGCAAAAACCGCTTACTTTAACATGCAGAAGTGGCAAGAATGTGGTGATGATAATCTCACAATTGAATCGGTAATAAATAAAGACTCTTACTTATCTGCTGACCTTTCAAGTCATATTGATTTTACTTCTATTATCCATCTATTTACTGAACTTGTAGGTGATAAAAGACATTACTACTTATTTGCTGAGCACTACCTGCCAGAATCGGCAATAGCTAATGAAAAAACTGGTAATTACAGGATGTGGGCTGAACATGGATTGATAAATGTTGCAGATGGAGAAGAGATAGATTTCCAAAAAGTCGAAGATGACATTTTAGAATCATGGGAACTTTATCCAGCTGTTAAAGAGGTTGCTTATGATCCTTTAAAAGCACAGCAGTTAAGCCAAAGATTAAGGGAAAATCACAATGTTCAAATGGTTGAGTATGGACAGACAGTTTTTAATATGTCTGCACCAATGAAAGAGCTTGAGTCGGCAATAAATTCTGGACGTGTACATCACAATAATGACCCGATACTAACATGGATGTTTTCAAACGTTATAGGAAAATTAGACCGTAAAGATAACGTTTACCCTAACAAAGAACGCAGAGAAAACAAAATAGATGCGGCAGTCGCAACAATTATGGCGATTGGTCGAGCAACCCTAAACGAAGATAACGGCGATATGTCAGGCTTCTTGAGTAATCCAATTATATGAAATTATCAAAAGTTCTAAACCCGTTTAATTGGGGTAAAAAAGAAACAATATATAAGTTGACCGACACTGATTTATATAACCAGTTGGGCGGTTACGACTCATATACAGGCAAAGTGGTAAATGCTGAAACCATGCTTTACTCGTCAGCGATGTGGTCAGGCATTAGATTGATTGCTGAGACCGTTGGCACACTGCCAATACACCTTTACAAAAGAACTGAGAATGGCAGGGTTAAGGATAAAGAACATCCTTTGTATGATCGCTTCCATTCTCAACCGAATAGATACGAATCAGACATAGAGTTCAAAGAACAAATAGCTATGGCCTTGATCATATTTGGCACTGGTTACTTTAAGCAAATGATGTTTGGTGATCGTGGTGTTTTCACTTTCAAGCATAACAACAATGTTCACCTTAAAACTGATCGTACTGATCCTTACTACCTTGTAACTGAAAATGGGCAAACAAAAGAATACTCTTTTGATGAGATAGTCAGGGTAAAGGGCTTTGGTGGACTTGGTGAACTAGAAGGGTCCAAAACATACAAGTTCAGCAAACACACTGTAGCTTTAGCTTTAGCTGCTGATGAATTTGGCGCAAGGTTCTTTGGGCAAGGCGGCAGACCTTCTGGGATTTTGTCAACTGACAAATTATTCACTGAACAGCAGAGAGAAGATTTAAGAAAGGCTATGGAGCCTATGTTGAATCCTACAAAGGAGAATCAAGGTAGATTAGCTGTATTAGAAGCAGGGATGAAATATACAGCTATTTCCAGTACAAATTCTGAAAGTCAATTCACAGATGTAAGGAAATATCAAACTGCTGAGGCTGCAAGATACTTAAGAATTCCATTATGGATGATGATGGAACCAGATGGGTCTAAATTTAACAATAACGAGCAGGGCAACCAGCACTTTTTACAATTCACCTTGAGACCTTATCTGGTCAGGATTGAAAAAGCTTTAAACACACAGGTTTTGCCTGATGACATGAAATCCACTCATTACTTTGAGTTTGATACTGCGCCACTTCTAAGACCTGATACACAAACAAGATTTGATGTTTATTCAAAAGCAAGGACATCAAGCATATTTACTATAAACGAAATCAGAGCAATGGAAAACAAAGATCCTGTCCAGGGTGGTGATGATATTAACGCACCTTTAAACAGTAACGTTTCAGAAAAAGCGAGCAATAAAAATGAACAGAATTAACGCCCCATTTGAATTAAAAAACGCAGACAGCAAGGGTCACTTTAAAGGTTATGTTGCGGTCTTTGACAATGTAGATTTAGGTCGTGATGTTATTGAGAAAGGTGCTTTTAAGAAATTTAAAACAACTAAAGATGGGCAGATAAGGATTGCATTAAACCATGATTTAAGACAATTAGCAGGCAAAGCTAAATTCACACAAGATGATCACGGATTATTACTTGATGGAAAGTTAAATCTTAATGTTTCTTATGTTAAGGATGCCTACGAATTGATGAAAGATGGCACATTGGATGGCATGTCAGTAGGTTTCGATATTATGTCTGGTGGATGGAGATATGAAGAAAACGAGAATAAGGATTTAATCAGGTACATATCAAAAGCAGAATTATGGGAAGGATCAATTGTCCCTTTTGGAATGAACCCTGAAGCCAAAGTGGAAGACATCAAACAATATAACAAATGTGACATTCATAGACTTGAGAAAGTAGCTCAAGACCACGGATGTTCAAGAAAATCTGCGTTGGCAATCGCTAACACATTTAAAGAATACCTGAGCGACTCAGGCTTATTAATTCCTCAGAGTGATTCTGAGGTGTCCAGAGTATCACTGGATGAAATCAAAACACTATTTGAGAAGTTTAAATAACTAAAACCCACAAGCTCAACAGAAGCCGCTTTTTGCGGCTTTTTTTGTGCCTGAAATTTATTGAGGAATTAAGAAATGAGTGAAGAATTAAAAGAATTACTGGAGTCAGGTTTGACCGAGATTAAAGGCAAACAAAATGATTTACAAAAGCAGTATCAAAATATTGATGGCGTGATCAAGAAAATTGAAGCCGACACAGAAAAACATGGCCAGGCTAATGCTGAAACCAAAGAAAACTATCAACAACAAGTTGAAAAAGTTTCTAAGATTGAAAAGTCTTTAGACGCTTTAATTGAAAAGCAAGAGTCTGTTCAAAACACTGCTAATACAGTTAAGTCAATTGGCGCAATTGCAGCTGACAATTTGAAAGATATTAACTATTCAGGTGGCAATATGACTATTGCTGAAGCTGAAATGTCATTGTTTAGCAAATCGGTTTCTAGCGGTGCGGGATCTGCTGGTGCATTAATCGAGCCAGACAGAGTTGGCATGATTGCACCTGTTGAAATGCCATTAACTGTGCGTGATTTACTTACATCAGTATCAACAAACTCTAACAGCATTGAATGGCTGAAAGAGAATGTATTTACCAACAATGCAGCGATGCAAGCTGGTGAGGGTGCGACTAAAGCTGAATCTGATATCACATACACCAAAGAAACAACTCCAGTTCAAACTTTGGCGCATTGGATGGGTGCCTCAAGACAAGTTCTAGATGATGCAAGCGGTTTAATGTCTTTGATTGATAACAAGTTACGTTATGGATTGAAATTCAAAGAAGATGAGCAGCTTTTATTGGGCGATGGTACTGGTAACAACCTAAACGGTATTGTGCCTGCCGCAACTGCCTACGATGTTGCAGGTCTTGCTACATCTGGTGATACCTTTATTGATCAATTAAGGAGATCAATTTATCAAGCGGGTCTTTCTTATTTACCCGTTACTGGAATGGTATTAAACCCTAAAGATTGGATGGATATCGAGCTTCAGAAAACAACTGACAATGCTTATTTATTCGCTAATCCAGTTAATCAAACTGAGACCCGTTTATGGGGCCGTCGTGTTGTTGGTTCTTACCAAATGACTGAAGGAGAATTCTTAACTGGTTCGTTTGCTATGGGCGCAACTTTGTATGACCGTGAGCAAGTAACCATACGAATTGCAGAACAGCATGGTGATTTCTTTATTCAAAACATGATTGCAATCTTGTGCGAAGAGCGTCTTGCATTAGCTGTAGAGCGTCCTGATGCATTTGTAACTGGAACATTAGCTGTAACGGCTTAATCTGAAAAGGGGCGCTTACCTGCGCCCCACTTTAAACATGAAAGCAAATAGAACATTTATTAATGCACGTAATGAGCGTGTAAATAAAGGCGATCCTGTTAAGCAGTCAGATTACGACAAGCCTACATGGGATCAATACCTAAAAAAAGGATTGGTTTCTGCACCCGAAAAGAAACCAGCCAAGCCTAAAAACAAAAAATCTAAGAAATGAACATATTAAGCCGCGACGGTGATCAGATTGTTGATTTAAAACAGGCCAAGGCAAATTCACGCGTTACTAAGAGCGCTGAAGATTCAAACTTTGAATTATGGCTTGAAATGGCTCATCAATACGTTGAGAACTATACAAACTGTGTTTTACAACAATCAACCTGTCAAAACGAGTTTTATGGCACCGAAATCAACCTAAATACACCTGTTCGCGGCATTGTTTCAGTAAAAACCTTCGATGATGATGGCGTTGAGACCATTGTGACCGATTATAAGTTGACTAAAACCCATAATTACGGAGTAAGAATCACTCTAGATTCATGCCCTGAAAACTATGGAATTATTGAATATATAGCCGGATTCGGCGAATTTACAGCCACAACAGAGCTTCCAGTTAATGAAGGCACAATCGAGCCTTACGCACAGCACAAAAACGCCATATTACTGCTTACAAATCACTTCTGGGAAAACCGTGGGATCGTGACTGACTTTAACAAGTATGAGTTACCTATCGGAATACATAACATCATGAATCAGGTTAAAAAATACCTATGAACGCAGGTGATTTGGAAGACTTGGTTATGGTTCAACGTCATAACGAAGGCACAGGCGATTTACACGAAGTATTGGATACTTGGATGGATCATTGCGAGGCATGGTGCCAAGTGATAGTCCCTAGTGCAAAGGAAATGCGAGAAGGTCAGGACATACAGCACAACATGATTCAAATACGCATGTGGCCAATGGATATAACCCACAATGACCGAATAGTTTTAGATGGTGATGTTTACCATATAGAAGCCATCATAGATAAAAAATCGTATTACCACATTAAGGCGACAATGAATGAACAGGGAAGTTAGGTATTTAACCACAGGTGATGCTATATCCCCTGATACGTTGGTTAAACGTCTTAAAGCATTACCGCCTGAAATAGCATCAAAGAACGGCGGCATATTACGATCTACTTTATTCCAGGTGGCGAAGGTTGTTGAAGAAAAAGCCAAAGAATATGCGCCGAAGAAAACTGGCCGATTAGCTGGTGCAATTAAGAAAAGACGTGACCGCAGACCGCAGCTAGCAGGCGCGACAGAAAACTTCCAGGTGTTTGTCAAAGTAGGTCGTAAAAGAACCGATTTAACAGGCGCATGGTATTGGGCTTTTGTTCATTTTCCAACACAGAAAAACCCTAACGGAAAACCATTTTTAACAATGGGATTTGAAGATACCAGAGATCAACAATTGCAGACATTCACAACACAATTTAGCCGCAAGTTAGTTCTTGCAGAAAAGAAAGTTAAAAAAATCAAATGACCGAAGCAAATTTTATTCAAGCGTTGAAAGACGCTGGCATTTGCTCGGCCAAAATTTATCCAGTTAAAGCGCGTGACAATGATCAGTTCCCATACTGTGTTTACACGATTATACGCAACGCTTTGAGCCAAAAATTAGAGCGTTCAAAGGACAAAAGAAACCGATACGTATTCACCTCTTGGCATACCTCCTATCAAGAAGCTGTTGACACCCTTGAATTGTTTGATGAAACCATTGGAACTCAGCAATTAGGTTACAGCGTGTCAGGCGCAATTATTGATCGTGACCCTGATAAGCCGGATATCTGGCGGTTAACAAATAACGATTGGTCAATCATCGAAATATAAAAAATCTTACCCACTCACAAGGTCGCTTTTCGCGGCCTTTTTTTATGGCCGAAATAAATATGTACAAAGCAAAAAGACAAATCATTAAAGCGGGTTTTGTTGCGAAAAAAGGCGACAAATTGCCAAGCAACTCAACCACTGACCAGCTTTTCGAATCGGGCTACCTCGAGAAACTCGAAGCGAAAAAAACCAAGAAAAAAACCACAACTCATGAGGAAAAATAATGGCTATTAAAGCGCAAGGCACACAGCTGTACATTTTAGATGATACAGACACAGGTAACGAAGTTACAGAATTTCCATGTCTAACGACTATTGGATCAAGCTCACCAACCAGGGCAAAGATTGACACCACATGCCTAACATCTGAAGGCAAAGAGTATGTACTGGGATTGGTTGATTTCTCCAGCTTCCCCGTAGGCTTCATTTACGACCCACAAGACGCAGCATACGCAAAAGTTAGGGCGTTAGAAGGCGGCGATCCAGTTCGAGTCGTGATGGGATTGTCAGAAAGCCAAGACCCACCAACATTTGCAGGAGGTACATTCACTCTTCCAACCACTCGAACATGGGTTGATTTTAATTCATTGATTGAGTCAGTTGATAGAGGCGAAGCAACCGTTGACAACGTATTCAATGGAACAATCACATTAGCACCGACAGGCGGCGAAACAGAAACCGCAGCAGCATAAACCCCTTTTCCGTAGGACTGATCATCACCTGTGGTGGTCTTTCCTATGGCTTTTTAATTTTTACGGAAAAACAAAAATGAATTTACAAGATTTAATTAATAGAAAAACTACAGTTACGCACCATCAAGGAGTTATTGAGTATGAAGGTCAAGACATTGAATTTTATACAAGACCTTTATTGGCTGCGGATCAAGAAAAATTGCTAATGCAAATTGGTGATAGCTTGCCAGCGGTTCAAAAAATACAGGAAGCGGCCAAGAATGAAGAAGCTGTTGCATCAATAAGCGGAAAAGACTTTGTATTATTGCAAACCACAAAAAGACAATATGCGGCTTGTGTACTTTGCGATTCTCAAGGTAAAAAAATGTTTACAAATTACAACAAAATGATTAACTCAATGGACTCAGAACTGATCGACTTAATATCAAATTACATTGACGATCATGTAAAGGATGAAGAAACAACAGAGGCGATTGAAAAAAACTAAAAGAGTCTGCGAGGTTTAGGTTCTTATTCTACCTCGCAGACCGTCACCAAAAACCTGTCAGCGAAGTATTCAATTATCCCGCTTGGGAAGTTAATTACTGGCAGGTTTATTACTCCAAAGAACCATCACACGCAATACGCGAGCAGTACTTGCTATCAAATATAGCGACCATGTTCCACAAAGCAAATTTCAAAGACAGTAAAGCAACTCAGAAAGACTTTATATGGCCTGATATTTGGACTGAAGAAAAAGAAAGCGACAACAGTATTAAGAGTCAATTTACAGGTATTAAAGGCATAAAAATTCACGAAGTTCAGAAATGAGATTAATTAATGGCATTAGGTAAATTATTAATAGATTTAGGCGCTAATATAGCAGGATTTGAATCTGATATGGGTCGTGCGGCTCGTGTTGCCAAAAAAGAATCTGATCGGATTAAGAATCAAATTAATGTGGCCATGAAAGCTGTTGCAGCTGCTTCCGTATCTGCTGCGGCTGGTCTTGGCACCTTGATTAAAGTTACCGCCAATACAGCTGATAGCATCCAAAAAATGTCAACGCGTTTGGGTGTTTCAACTGAGTTTTTAAGTCAATATAGACTTGTTGCGGAACTTTCTGGCACCAGTTTAGAAAAAGTAGGCGATGGCATAAGGAAAATGTCAAAATCTGTTAATGATGCGAACAATGGATTGTCTACAGCTACCCGTGCCTTTGAATCATTAGGCATATCACTTGATCAACTCAACTCGCTATCCCCTGAAGCTCAATTCGAGCTAATCGCTGACAGAATATCAAAAGTAGAAAGCCAGAGCGTAAAAGCTGGTGCCGCTATGGATATTTTTGGCCGCTCTGGATCTGAGTTGTTAACTGTTCTTAATGAGGGTGCTGAAGGCATCAGAAAGATGCGTGATGAAGCTGAATCATTTGGTCTAACCATGTCGCAAGATATGGCAGATGCAGCAGCACAATTCAACGATGAGCTTACAAGACTAAGCAGCAGAGTTAAAGGTTTAACCGAAAGTATTGGCCAAGCATTAATACCTGTTGCAGCAGAGATGTTAAGACAGATTAATTCAAGTGAAATTGGCGAGGGTGATAGGCAATTTTCTGGATTGCAGAACACTTTAATAACTCTATATGGCGCAGTTTTATTAGTTGGTGATGCATTTGAAGCGCTAGGAACTGTAATTGGCAAAGCTGGTGTTGTAGCTGTGCAGTCATTTAAAACAATAACCAGTGGTTTAGATGTTCTTAGAAAGCGAGTAGTCGGTGGAGTTGCTGAAATCGGCGGCTTGTTTAGCGATGACTTAGAAGGTTTTGCCAAGTCGGTTCAAGATGACATCAGAGCTGCGGAGACTGATTTTGTTGGGCTTATAGACACCCTAAAGTCAATTGACAATAATTCATTGGGTGATGATGTAGCAGCTATATTCAATGAGACTATTAAGAAAATTGACCAGCTTAGAACAGTTGCATCAAAAACAGGCAAGGATGTTGAAACTAAATTAAATAAACCAATTAATGAATCATCTCAATTAGTTGATACTTTGGGCAAAGGTTCGGCAAAAACAGCAGAAGAATTAGAAAAATTAGCCAAGCAAGCAGCAGATGATGATTTCAAAGATTTTCAAACAATACTTAATGAATATGCTACGCCATTAGAAACATTAAACCAAAAATTCCAAGAACAAATAACTGCCTTGGGTGAGTATTTATTGATCAACAAGGACAATGAAGAGGTTCAGAAAAAGGTAGCAGATTTAACCAAGCGTGTTACTGAAGAGTATCTAAAACAGAAAGATGCTATTGAAGACGTAAACAAGCCATATCGAGAATTATTACAAAACCTCGATGATGAAATATTTGCTTTGGGTGCCACTCAAGATCAATTAATCCAAATGGATGCTGCTAGGCTTTTAGAGCAAGCAGGGATTACTAAATCAAATACAGCTCTTGATGAGTATATAAACAAACTTGATGAAGTAAGTGAGAAATTAAAGCAAGCCGCTGCCGCTCAAGGCGTTTTCGGAAATGGTAACAACTCATTCGAGGACTTGTTAAGCAATGCATTTTCAAATGGAAACTTCTTTGAAACCTTATCAGAAGGATTTCAAAATGCTGCCAATAATGGCGCTCAAGCATTTGCAGAAGGTTTGGGGTCGACCCTTGATTTTGCTGGTCAAATAATTGGCGCTTGGGATGGCACAGCCGGACAAGATGACGCAGGCAGAATATTAGACACAGTATCACAAATTGCTAGTTCTGGCGCATTGGGTCCAGTAGCACAGGCTGTCGCGCAAGTTGCAAACTTTGTTAACTCACTGACTGGCGGGTCTCTTTTTGGAACTTCTTTTTCTGTTCAAAGTTCAAGTAGAAACTTTAATATTGGTGCGGGTGGTGCAAGTGGTGGAACTGAAACTTTAGAGACACGAAGAAGATCATTATTTAGAGGGACATCAAGACGAAGAACACAAGGAGAATTAGACAGTGACACATTGAATGCATTAAATCAGCTATTCGACAATCTACAAATTGCTATACAAAACAGTGCTGATGCAGTTGGTGGCATTGCTGGAGATATCATTACAGGTTCATTTGATCAAGAATTTGACAAGGATGGAAACTTAACCAGTGAAATATCTACTGTTCTAGGCAGAACATTTGAAGAGTCATTCGAAGAATTTAGCCAAAGAATTACTGCTGAAAACATACTGGCTGGTATTGGAACTGTATTTGATGAAGTTGGCCAAATAGCTAATAGATGGCGCGGTGATGCTGCAACATTACTAGAC
>CAZVZJ010000082.1:0-11588 GCA_964631055.1 uncultured Marinicella sp. | reverse complement strand
AAATATGTGTTCAACCTTTATTAACTGTATATTTGGTACTGATTGAGTATTTTAACTACACCCAAATGATCCAACTACAGATTAACTTATATCATATATACCTAATAAACAAGTTTTCTCCGCAAGCAATTTAACTAAATGCGAATATGATAAGTCTTATGATAGTTGTTAAAATATTTTGAAATCCGATTTCATAACACAAGGCCAAAGCACTAAAACACAATAATTGAATAAAAAAAAGGCGTCAAATACATGACGCCTGAAGTATAACGCTGAGGAAGAGGGAGGAAAACCTCAGCTGTTTTCGCATGTCCCAAACATGAGTTTGAAACATACATGAAATCTTGCGATTTCAAATGAACAATGAAAATTGTTAAATCCTATCTTACTTAACAAACATGAATGAAACGTGAAGGAAATAAGCAAATATCATGTTTATATGTGCTTTGATGTTTATTTAAACATAAAGTTCAAATTATTATCATTAATACCTATTTAAGTATTAAGAGCCACATCACCCATTCAATGCGCGCAATTTTACTGAATAAAACTGCTATAGCAAGCTAATTGTTTTAATGTATCGGATAAATTATACTAATGCGAAATATGCTCACTTAAAAGTAATGTCAAAAAAATACAAAAATATCCCACCGTTGCGATCTATCAAAGCTTTTGAAGCATCTGCACGACTACTGAGTTTTACTTTAGCTGCAAAAGAACTCCATGTTACACAAGCAGCCATCAGCCATCAAATTAAAAATCTAGAGGAGTTTACTGGCGTTCAATTATTCGAACGCTTCAACAGATCACTGAAACTGACATTTGAAGGTCGCTTGTATTTAGTTTCTATCCGAAGTGCTTTGGAGGGTATAGAAAAAGCGACCAGACAATTAAAAAGCCGTGATACAACAGGAACTTTAAATATATCATTACTACCCTCTTTCGCTACCAAATGGTTATCAAAAAGGATATGGCGATTTCAACAACAAAACAAAAATCTTGATGTCAGAATATCTGCATTTGAATGGCTAACTGATTTTAAAAAAGATGACTGCGATATTGCTATTCGATATACAGCGAACCCAAGTTACCCTGGACTCAAATGTGAATTGTTTCTGGAAGAAGAGGTCTTCCCTATTTGCTCTAAACAATTATATGAATCATACACAGATAAACTGACACCTGAAAGACTGTTACGTGCCAACTTATGCCATGAAGACTTTAACTCTGAGGGATGGCACGATTGGTTTACCGCAGCCGGAATACAAACCAAACCAGACCTCAGAGGAACTCGGTTCAGTCATATGGTTACGATGCTAGAAGCGGTAGAAAATCACCAAGGGTTTGCACTGGGCAGAACGCCCTTGGTACAAGATGACATCAATCGCGGTCTGTTAAAAGCACCTTTTGACATAAAAATAAAAGGTCAAATGTCTTATTACCTGGTTTATCCAGAAGAAACACAAGGTGATCAAAAGCTGCAAATGATTCGCCAATGGCTGATTGCAGAGGCTGAACAGTTTAAAGCATCAGTCACTTGAAAATTCATGATTCATTAGTTAATTTTATTAAGAGCAATTAAATGAATACTCTGCGCTGGAATTGAACCCAAAAACATGAGCTACTTAATATACCAGCGTATGCAACACCATGTTATCGCCCCATTAACTAAAAATGCTGGTTAACAGAAAAAACAAAAGGGTGATGATTGCAACAGTTGTTGTTATTAATCCGACAGTCAATGACCGTAACCATCCAGACAAACCAACACTGATGGCCAAACCTAAAACACCCATTCCATAACCTAAAATCATGGCATTCCACAATAACTTCATCTCAGATGGCGATGTGGTTTCAGGAGATGGAAACTCTGGATGTAATGCAATGATCAATCTCAATGAAGCTACAACGGAGATAAGTAAGCCGCAAGCAGCAAGTGCTGAAATGCTTATTATCCAACTAATTAACTTTCTGGGAGAAGCAAAAACAATGAGAGTGATCAGCAATGTCACGGAAATACCACCTAAAAACACGCCAACCAATGACATTTGTTCGGCCACATCCAAAACATAATTGGTTTTGTCTTGATACATGTTACTTGTCTAACCTCATAAATTAGTCGTCATACTTCCAATAATCACTTACAACCTAAATAATAACTGCCAATATACTGGCGTTTTAAATCTGTATACATTAATTCAGAATAGCATGGCATTTACTTAACCCATTCATCTTCTTCAGTAAATAAATAATCTGCGATGTCTTTCAATAATTCGTTTAAACCCAATTTAGTGATAGAAGAAATTAAATAATACTTTCCTTGCCAATCTATTGATTTGGCGTAACCAGCAGCCCATTCTTGCGCTTCGGCTTCGGTGGTTACATCAGCCTTTGTGAATACTAACCAGCGCTGTTTCTCTTCTAACTGTTCAGAAAATTTCACCAACTCTGCAGACAGTTGTTCAAATTGAGTTACTGGATCTGAAACACCTTCATAGGCTGGTAACTCAATCATATGCAATAACAAACCAGTTCTTTGCAGGTGCTTTAAAAATTGAATCCCCAATCCTGCACCTTCTGCCGCACCTTCAATGATACCAGGTATATCTGCCACCACGAAACTGGTATCAGCATCAATCGGTACAACACCTAAAGCTGGGTACAAAGTAGTGAATGGATAGTCAGCAATTTTTGGTTTAGCTTTTGATACAGCATTTACGAAAGTAGATTTCCCTGCGTTAGGAAAGCCTAATAAGCCAACATCTGCCAGAACTTTTAATTCAAGCTTAATTTCTCGAAGCTGTCCTTGTTCGCCTGAGGTGAATTGTTTTGGAGCTCGATTAACTGAACTTTTAAAGTGCATATTACCCAAGCCACCTTTACCGCCTTGAGCAATGACTAATTGTTGTTGATGGGAGGTGATATCACCTAGTTTTTGATCTGTTTCCAAATCATATACTTCAGTGCCTGTAGGTACTTTAATAACAAAGTCTTCGCCTCCCTTGCCGTACATTTGTCGACCTTTTCCTGATTGGCCATTTGGCGCATCAAACCGTTTTTTATGTCTAAAATCCACCAATGTATTCAAACCTTGATCACCTTGTAAGATAACTGATCCGCCATGACCTCCATCACCACCATCAGGGCCTCCATAGGCTACAAATTTCTCACGTCTGAAACTGGCTGAACCACTACCTCCATTACCTGCTTTAACAGTTATCTTTACTTCATCTACAAATTTCATGCGCTTTACTATAATCTTGTCTATAAAAAAAGCCCACTTAAAAGTGAGCTTTGATTAATCAATTTTATTAAAAACTGTGTTGTCAGTGATTAACTTTGTGCTTCAATGGTAACGTATTGACGGTATTTTTTTCCTTTTTTAACGAACTTCACAACACCGTCTTTTAATGCAAATAATGTATGATCTTTACCCATACCTACATTTTCACCTGCATGTACTTTAGTTCCTCTTTGTCGAACTAAAATATTACCAGCTATGGCAGCTTGACCACCATACATTTTGACACCCAGGTAATTAGGATTTGAATCGCGACCGTTGTTAGTACTACCTGCTGCTTTCTTATGAGCCATGACGTTTTACCTCTTTATCCTATTTTAGTGATTTTTAATTCTGTAAAATTCTGACGATGACCCATTTGCTTCATGTGGTGCTTACGTCTTTTGAATTTTATGATTCTTACTTTTTTGTGGCGACCATTTGATAAAACTTCTGCTGAAACAGTTTTACCGTCTAACAAAGGTTTCCCTATTTCGATATTTTCTCCATCAGAAACCATCAAAACTTGATCTAATTTAATTTTATCACCAGCTTCAACTTTCAACGACTCAACTTTAATGACATCGCCTTCTTTGATTCTGTATTGTTTGCCACCTGTAGCTACAACTGCGTGCATGAAACTGCTCCAATTCGGTTGTTCTTAAAAAGAGCGGGGATTTTACTTAAATTAATTCAGTTGGTCAACCTTATTTTAAAGAGAATTGAAAGCAATGCTTCGACCTCAGAAAAACTGGCTTCAAGTACCAGGGTTATTTAATATGAGAAGCGTTAACACGCTTAAACCCACCAACAAGGTTAACCACCAGAGGTTATTCTTAAAAAAACCAGTTCCTGATTGTTGCCTATCGGCATCCACCTTAGTTTTACTGTTTTCCATAGACTCACTTAATAACACGTTCCTTGGGTGCGAAGGACTGAATTTAGAAAACCCTGAAGTACCGGGTAATTCAACTTTATATTTATATTTTTCACTTGATATCACATCACCATTACTCAGGTTGGCTTGAGCAATCTGTAATCCATTCAGAAAAGTTTTGTGCTTACTGTCAATAAAGTGTAATTCGTTCTCTTTGCGAAAAACATGCCAGCCATCAGGGTGGTGAAAATCATCAATAACAAACTCCCCCATACTTTCCGAAGAAAAACTCCGAATACCGTATACTGAAGAAACATTTGGGTTACTTTCAATTTTGACATTGGTGTAATTCACATGAGAATCTTTGGGTATGTAACTGTCGTCCAGCAGCCTGAATGAAAGCTCACCTACCTGTAAAACATCACCGGTATCTAATATACATTTTTCCGTAATTGCTTGGCCATTAACTGAAACAGCATCTTGTAACACCCTCAACACACAGCCATAGTTATTTTGTGTGATTATAAAGTGCCTTCCCCAAATTTTAGGGTGATTAATTTGCACATCACAATCAGCATCATTACCCACCACCAAAGTACCATTGGAAGGAAACGAAAATGATTTTTTATTGTTTTCTATAACTAAATACATGTAAATAAATTAGAATATGCGATAAAGATTGTAGCTTTATTATCAGCACAATATCAATGCTAATTAATAAAATATTGAGGTTAGTCACAATTTAGAACCCCCATCAAAATAAGTTGTTAAATCACCTACCCAAAATATCCAAATTAAAAAAATCGATTAATTGCCAGTTTAATTTATAATACGTCAGACAACTTATTTAGAGAGATAATTACAATTTTGGATAAAAAGTCAACAATTTATTGGCTGTTATCAATACCAGTTCTTGCGATCTGTTTATTATACCCCAAGCCATCAAGCTATAATAAAGCCACTGAAGCAATTAACCTAACCTCATACCTAAAGGTTGAACCAAAATTCTTTTACTTTAATAACAGCCGCTATCATGCCACAGTTGTAGACCAATTGAAAATAGGTATAAAAACTGAAAACATGCCTACAGACATTACTCATTTTGATGCCTTGGTCATATCAGACTATCAATACCATAAAAACACCCAAATCACTTTAAATTGGCAGGTTAATGAAAAACCTTACCAGCAAACACTTAATCAAACCAAACATTCAATCAATCATATTGATTTCCAAGCCAAAGAGATGAGTGAGATTTCAAATTTTCATTTGATGATTACCAACCTTCCGGAGTTAGGGCTCAGGAATAGTTTTCAAGATGAGGTTTCATTCAGATCTATACGTTTGGACCAAACTAAAAATTTGAACCAAATATCAACCAACCTCAGCGAATGGAATCATTTCTCACCGCTCAAATTGAGTGCATTGAACGGCTATACCAGCCGATCAAAATTACACTTAAAAGGCTTAGTGCTCAGGCTCGGTGGATGGCTCATGGTAGCAACCCTCCTACTTTGGATATTAAAAATAAAGGGCACACACTTGATATTGACAATTTCTCTGGCATGGTTCATCGGCTGTTATTTTTTCTTATCCACCCGCATCAAACAACATGATCAAATCAACCAAGCTTACTCAGCAGAACAAAAAAGCATCAATATTTTAGATCAAAAAAGTAAAAATTTAGCCAGTCTGATCACCGCAAAACTTAAATCATCTTCAGGGCTTTATACAAATGCCGATAAATTGGTTTTAATTGGCGCCAATACATTTTTTATTGTCAGGCTAAAATACCATTTATTAAAGTTCGATATAGGTCTCAATTTTGATATTCAGAACTTGCTAGATAACCAAGTAAGAAAAGATACACTTTACTTATTAACAGAGAATCAATTAGATTTTTGCAAAGGTGAACCAGAAAAAAACCGGTTGATTGAACAGGTCAATTTAATCCATGTCGACAAAGACTTTTGTTTATTGAGAAAGAAATGACCTTATTAACCGGCTTCATTTATGCGATGTATTTTGTGATCTTGGGTTTAGGCTTTCGCATCGCCCTTAAATCTCTGATCAAAAATCAAAGCATCATAGGCTCTAAAATAGAAGAGATTACTCACGCTTTTTTTCTTGGGGTATTTTTACATATAGTTATATTCAATTCTCTGCAAATACTGGATTGCCCTCCTAATTTACTATTAGCTGCAATTGGTCTATTGGTTTTACTAAGTGTTGTATTAATCATTTGGCAATTCAAGCCCGTTTTCACCACCAAAGAAAAGCACCATTGGAATAGACGAATCATTTTCATCACTTCGCTTGTGATTATTTGTTCCGGCTTAACTTATTGGAGTGGCTACATCTTACCTAACATTGCATGGGATTCATGGGCAGTTTGGGAAGGTCGGGCGCAACAATGGGTTTTTCACGGCTTAAACACGAGCATAGTAAATTGGGATGAATGGTTGCTGGAAGAAAAGTCCTTGTTCAACCAAGCAGCAAATTACCCTGAAGGTCTCTCACTGATTTATTACTTTCCCATGTTAATAAGTAATAACAGTTTTGCGACCACTCATGTGGTTTATCTTTTTGCTTTTGCTATGATGTCACTGTTTATGATCAAAAGGCTGGCCAGATCCAGTGAATCATTACATTTACTCGCTTTTTTCGTGATCATCTTATACACCACACCAATGATCAGTAACCATTTGATGATTCAGGGTTACGCAGATATTTGGATGGCCATGTATATACTGCTGCTTATACTCACCTTCATAGATTTTAATGAATCCAAACAAACAGATACTGGCATCTCTTTGATTTGCTATTTAATTGTGTTACCCATGCTAAAACTAGAAGGTTGGGTATGGTTACTGTTATTCGCTTTAGCCTATATATTGGTCAGACTATGGCAGAGTAAGTTTAAAAATTGGATTGGTGTTTTTATACTGCTATTTGCATTACTGATTACTTTTGGTCTCATAAACTTCAGTTTTACATTTGGTGATTTAGTTATCAATCACCAGAGAATCGTTATTTTCAATCTGATTGACACCCCCATTCAGTTTCAAAACATCACCGACCAATTGTTGATCAGTTTTTTCTGGCAAAACAACTGGTCGATCATTTGGCTGGGCTTACCTTTCTTGATTTTGACATATTTCACTCAGCGTCATGACCAAGTTTATCGGGTCGTTCAAACGTTTTTTATGATTGCCTTTATATTTTTCCTGTTCTTGTTTTATTTTACCGAAGCAAGCAAATGGGCCTTAGACCTTACAGCCATTAATCGACTGATTTTACAATTAACGCCATGTTATCTATTTCTGCTTTTTAATATGTTGATTAAAGTAGAAAACCTTAACCATAAAACTAAAGAGCCCAAAACACATCCGTGATTTTGGGCTCAATTGATTCAATGCAGTCATTTGAGTTAATTCAGATATTTCATGCCTTGTTCAAAAATCACATCAACGGGTATACCAGCTTCATTGATGTGTTTCAAAGCGCGTTCCAACTGCCCATTGATTTGTCCTTTCTCAGTGAACCATTTTTTAACACCAGCATAATCACCGGTGCCCTGATAAGTTAATATCTTCTCTGATAATGAAGCCACGGCAGTTGACATTTTTTGTGCATCTACTGTGTATTGCCCAGTCTCTTCATCATAACTGAAAGCCCCAGCCTCTGAAAAATAATTGAATCGCAGCAGATTAGCGACGCCATGTGCCGAACTTGAACCAAATCTAACCGATCGAAAAATACCTGCCATAAAAGTGGTGTAATAATCCATCATTTCACCGTCTTCTAACTCCCCCATATTATGTAATTTCTCAACCATGTATAAACCTAAAATATCGGCTTTACCTTCTTCGATTGGAGAGGCCAGTTCTTTTAACGCGGTTCTCACAGTACCTTTGTCGTTAATGGTGTTTTTAATCCCCAGGCCATGGGCTACCTCATGAAACATTGTATTGGCAAAAAATGCATTGAATGTCACATGCTTGCGTTGACTCGGTGTAACCAGCTCATTAGCAATAGGTAACAGTATTTTTTCAAACTTAGCCTGCATCACATTTTTAAGTTGAAGGCGACGTGTACCCTTTTCCAATTGTACACTTTCATCATTGGGCAAGTTAATCGCAATGGTTTTACTTCCTGCATTGGAGTGTCCTGCATAATATATCGCATCATAAGCATTCAGGTCAGAATCGGTACCAGGGGTTTCGGTTTTAAATGCTTCTGCAACGGGCAACTCTTTTTGTAATTGTGGTAAAAAGGCTGCAAATTTGGCCAACTTTTCACTCCAAGCCAAATCTTTAATCAACACATAAGCTTCATAAGCAGCTTTGTAACCAAATAATTGGTCTTCATATGTCTCAATTGGTCCAATCACCAATTCAACTTTATTGTTCTTCATGTCCATCCATGCCAGGTCGGACGCTTTGAACTCATCATTAAGTAATGCTTTTGCACGTAAATTTAAATATGTTTTAAAACCGGCATCTTCAGCTAATCCAGCCGCTTGCTCCAGCAAAGAAGCAGCCTGTTTTAACTGTTGTTCATAAAGATGATGAAATGGGGCATAAGAAAGCTCACCCTGCTCATCACGAAAAACCTGAGTATATAAATCTTTCATACCTGCACTGGCGCTGGCCTCAAACTCAGTTTTATTTATGTCCTTAGGGTAATAGTTAGCACCTAAAAATTTTGCTTCATACCCTTCAAGAAATGGCTTATCTCCGTCTAAGCGATCCCAAGGACCATAATTGATGTCGGCAAATTTACGCAATCTTTGGTTCTTGATACTGTCTAAAAAAGGTTTTTTGGGGCCATGGCTTTGCAACCAAAACAATTCGTCCATGATTTTTGCTGCATCTATCAAAACGCCTAACATCTTTTGCTGATTAGCTGACAAATGAGATAAATCACTGGTTAACCTAAATGTGGCATATTTATTAAGTAGTTTTTCATGATTCTTTGTTATGGGTGCTTTTAATGGGTCCCGTTGATACTGTACTTTTTCTTGATTTTGTAAAACTTCAGACTGTTCAGAATCGTCAGTTGTAGTCGTT
Organism: uncultured Marinicella sp.; assembly: GCA_964631055.1. Classification (GTDB taxonomy): domain Bacteria; phylum Pseudomonadota; class Gammaproteobacteria; order Xanthomonadales; family Marinicellaceae; genus Marinicella. The sequence goes on along the minus strand of CAZVZJ010000082.1, from coordinate 2,359 downwards.
TTATTCGTTATCGGTGTTTGACCATTAGGCTGTTGATCTCCACAAGCCAACAAACTCAATGCCATTATTATGCATATATTTAATTTTAAAAAGTTAGTCACTTTTTCTCTCCCGTTAAAATTTTCTTGTAAAGATGCGTTACTGATTCAGCAATGTGCTTCATCTCAAATTTGAACACACTGGGTTCAGACATAATGTCTTTAAAATTTTGCCTAATAAACTTTACTTTTGCAACGAAGTCATCACAATCATTACTTTTGTAAACAAACCCCTTAGCGTAATTCTCTGCCAGCCAATGCATTCCTGAGCCAGCTGTATCTGGCACCAATATAATTTTATTATGGTACATGGCTTCCAATAGCACCACACCAAAAGACTCAGCCCTGTCGTGCGAAGCCATACAGAATAAATCACAACTGGCATATAAAGCATGAACCGATTCTTTGTCAATATCACCCAATAGTTTCACCCGGCTTATTAAGCTTAACTCACTGATTTGTTGTTTGAGTTTGTCATGCAACTGCCCCTTTCCTGCTATCAGTAATTGAGTCTCTGGTAATTCAGCAAGGGTTTTAATTAAAAATCTTTGATTTTTATAAAATGTAAGTCGACCCAAATGAAACAATTTAAATTGTTTGTCTTGCCAGTTTTTCACGACTTTCTTATAAACAGGTGTATCTGCACCTATCTTTAATTCTTCAATTGGCTTGGTTGAGATGCCTAATGGTATGACATGCGTTTTTTCAACATGTTGACAAAGTTGTTTAGAATAATCTGCATATGCTTGAGTTGATACTAACAGACTGTCGCTGTGTTTAACCAACATGGTTTCGAGCGGCTTAACTAATAGGTAAATTAACTTAAGCATGAAAGAGCTGTGGCTAGTAACCATGTCTGAATGCCAGCTAACCACCCAAGGAATCTTTCGTGCGGGTTTATTCAACAATAATTTAAACAAGCTTGGATTAGGCCAGTGCAAATGAATCAAATCCGGTTTTTCATCTGTAATAATTCGCTTCAACTGCTGCTTAAAACCCAACATAACAGGTGCAAAAAACAAGGGTTTAAGCGATTTTTGCCTGATCAGTTTTACTTTTCCCACTTGGGATGCATTTGTATGCGATGTTAATCCCTGCCATTCATGGTTATGCACCCAAACTGTTACCTCATGTCCTTGAGCTGTCTGTGCTTCTGCCAGATCACATAAGTAATTTTCCATGCCGCCATGATAAGGTGGATAAAATTTGCCTATGTGTAGTATATTCATAGATGCCTTATTGGCTTAACTGTCTAGACAGATTTATCTTTTTGATTATTCTGATCTGCTTCTAATATAGCCATCTTTTGGGTTAAGCGTCTTATCTTCCGTTCTTTTTTTGTCATTGCCATATCCATGGTAAGCATTCTGATTAAAATCAGGCTGACAGAGAGCACCAATAATAGTGTTGGCGGATAAGTGATGCCCACTTGCGCAGCAGCCCAGTCGATTATTTGTGGAAATATTGATAGTACAATAGCGCACACAGCCACAAGCAACCACCAGGTAGCATAAGGACCGTGCATCTTTCCTTTGCGAACCAGGTATAAGATACTGATCGACAACAATGCACCGATGATGAGAATTGTAATGTTAGTCATTTAGCTGTCCGCTTTCCAATATTGGCAATACATAATGTGGTGGTTTGAACCATGTATTTCAGAACCACCAACCAAGAACTGAATACACGAGATTTTCCATCACTTCGATCATGCATTTTAACAGGAACCTCTTCAATAGTTAATCCTGCACCTAAAAGTAATAACAAGACACCTACATCTTGATAATCTAGCATACTGGCTTGTCGTGAGGACAAAATCTTGATCGCTTTTTTATCATACAACCTGAAACCTGAAGTTAAATCTTCAATTTTTATGTGGGTCAACAATTTAAAAAAGTTCCAAGCCAGTTTTTTTAATTGACTGAGCCTTGATGGGAATGTGCCAATTACCACATTGGTTTGGCTCTGCACAAACACATCCACTAAAGAATTGACTTCGTTTGGCAAATGCTGGCCGTCGGCATCCATGGTGATCACTTGACCATATCCAGACATTTCAGCATATCTAATTCCTGTCTGAGTTGCGCCCCAAGCACCAAGTTGCAATGGTAAGGTCAAACATTTCAAGCCAAAATCAGTAACCACTTCAGCTGTCTGATCAGTACTGGCATCATTAACTATGATGACATCATGCTCAACGGTATCTAGCAACTGCGGAATTAAATTCTTGAGATTTTCCGCTTCGTTAAAAGCAGGAATCACAATAAGTGTCTTCATGAACAGTATAATGAATTAAAATAGAGGACACGTTATATATCAAC
>CAZVZJ010000081.1:0-11627 GCA_964631055.1 uncultured Marinicella sp. | reverse complement strand
CATTAATTATCGCAATAAAATATAAACTTGATTGATCGAAAAAAATCAAGTTTTAAATGTAAGGACAGAAAAATGATTAAAAAAGAATACTGGTTTTTTATTTGCTTATGCTTTACTTTGTTGACAGAAAAATCTTTGGCAGAAAATGATGATGCGACCAAAGGCATATTGTCATCTTTGGTAAAATTTAAAGATGAATCAAGACCATTGATTCGAGAACAAAGTTGGCATTTAACCACACATGCAATCCAAAAGATATTGAGAGCAGAAGTTAACCAAAAAATAAAGGTTGCTCGCTTTCCATCTTCAGTGATCAGTTTGAATGCGTTAAATAGCCATAAAAGTAAACATATTGAAATAACCCTTTCTCGTTATGAGCTGATGGCACCTGGCGCTAAAATCTGGGTGGTTTCTGATCAGGGAAAACAAGCCATATCTACAATTGATTTAATGGCTTTCAGTTCTATAGAGCATGGAGTGGGGATATTGGTGAACCGGCAAACAGCTGATGTCACTGGGCTCATTAACAAGGCTGGAGTCACACTTGATATTTCCGGAAATTTACAAACAGGTTTGGATTTCAGAAATTTGAATGCCGATAAAGAAAAATTTGCCACTTCCCAACAATGTCACACTTCAATTCAAGACCAACCGGGAGACCCATTAGCAGACGTAAAAAAAGCTTTGGGATCTCATAGCCTGGAACTCAAAATAGGTTCGACTGATTATGAAACTGTGGTGGCGGTAGATACTGACAATGAATGGATGGCAGGAAAGGGCAATAACACCACGACAGCCATGAATTACATCGCAGGTTTATTCGTCGGTATGAATGTTTTCTATGAGCGCGACATTGCTTTGCGTTTATTGATAGGCGATGTTTTTTTGCGAACCAGTAATGACCCATATCCAAGTGAATCTAATATCATTAATTACTTAACTGATTTTGGTGAATATTGGCGAGTAAATAATTCTGCGGTGAATCGAGATTTCGCGATCATGCTCAGTGGGCAGAGTATACCGGCAAACTCCTACTCTGGAATTGCATGGCTTAACCAGTATTGTGAAACAGGTTTTTTGATCAATGGTGGTGCTGAAACAGCTGGTAGTTATAATGTCAATAGAATAGGTTCGAATTTATCTGTAGGTTTTACCTCACAATTTGTCGCGCATGAACTGGGTCATAATTTGGGTTCTCCACACACCCATTGTTACTCACCTGAGGTGGACACTTGTTTTAATGGTGAAGCGGGTTGTTATAGTGGCAGTACAGTTTCGTGCCCTACTGGGGGGAAAGGCACAATCATGAGTTATTGTCATTTTAATACTGCATCGGGAGGCCCGAATTGTGGATTGAATGACGAAGAGTTTCATCCAACTGTGATTGGTTTGATGGAATCACAGGTGTTGGCAAACTTTCCCAGCTGTATTCAGGCTTTAGGCAGTGAGGTTATATTTGCCAATGGATTTGAGTGAGTCATTGCTCAATAACTTTGATTCAAGTTTAGCATTTTGATTGAATAGAATTTTTAGAACACAATTACTTCGTTGCCAATCTATAGTTTAAATAAAATGCAACTGTACAATTTATGGAAAATTTTAATGGCTTTACTGGAGTAGGTAGTGAAAGCCACTGCAAAAATTGATGGTTTTAACCTCAAGTCGCTTTGTGACTTGTTGGCTATGTTCAATTGGAAGCAATTTGTTTAAGATGTCATTTACTTTTTTCTAAGCACATACATCTCACATGAAAAATCCCTTAAAAGCTGCACATATCCTATTTATCCTAATCACTCTATTTTCTCCTTTTCAAGCAGTTTATTCTGATACGGCCAAGCGATTTGAAGCGCATATGGATTTTCTGGCTTCAGATTTGTTGAAGGGTAGGGATACCGGCAGTGAAGGTCATGAAGTGGCTGCCCAGTATATAGCCACAGAATTCGCCAAGATGGGTATTGTTCCGGCTGGTGATGATGGAACATACCAACAACGAGTTCCTTTTAAATCGGCGTTGTTGGAATTAGATACACCTAAAATGTCAATCACTGATGATAAAGGGGAGCATGAGCTTAAGTTTTTGTCTGAGTTTTTAGTGAGCCCTTCTGTAAATCGTTTAAAGTCTGAAGTGTCTGCTGAGTTGGTGTTTGCGGGTTTTGGTATTGATGCGCCTTATTTGAAATACTCTGATTTTGAGCACATTGATTTAAATGGCAAGATAGCAGTGGTGTTACGTGGTAAACCGATTGACTTTCCCAGTGAAGAAGGTTCGCATTATTCACGCACATCAACCAAGGCTTTGGTTGATCGCGGTGCCATAGGGGTGATTTCTGTCAGTACGCCACAAATGGAAAAAATATGGGCATTTGATCGTGGCAAGGAATACATGGATAAGCCCCGAATCAGCTGGTTGAATAATAAAGGTGAAGTAGAAAAAGGTTATCCTGAGATTTTAGCCTCTGCCATGCTGAGTGTAGAAGCGGGAACTAAACTGTTTGAGATGGCCGGAATGGATTTGATGAAAATAATCAAACTGACCGAAAAAGGTCAACAACCTAAAGCACAACCTATGAATTTAACAGCCCAGATCAGTTATCAGTCCACTCATTCACAGATCAACAGTCCAAATGTGATTGGTATTTTAGAAGGTTCAGATCCCGTATTAAAAAATGAATATGTGTTACTCAGTGCGCATACTGATCACATCGGTATTTCAACGCACATAGAACTGGGTGACAAGATTAATAATGGTGCCATGGATAATGCAGCAGGGGTAACCACTTTGTTGGAAATGGCTCATCAAATTACTCAGCAGAATGAAAGGCCCAAGCGTTCAATTTTATTTGCAATGGTGACGGCTGAAGAAAAAGGTTTGTTGGGTTCAGATTATTTTGCACACTATCCCACTGTGCCGATTGAAAGTATTGTTGCTAACGTAAATTTAGACATGCCGGTATTAACCAATGCTTTTGATCAGTTGATTGGTTTCGGAGCACAACACAGCAGCTTATGGGGTGTCATCGAAAATGCGGTACAAAAAAACAACATGAATTTAATTCCTGATCCGATGCCTGAGCAAGGCATATTTGTGCGCAGCGACCAATACAGCTTTGTGAAAAAAGGCATTCCAGCTGTTTTCTTAGTGACGGCAGACAATGCAGATATGGTTTTTGAGGAACATGAACTTTCTAGCCAAGAATTCAGAATGCTTCACTACCACAAACCCTCAGATCAATTGGATTTGCCGATTAATTATGATGTGGCAGCTAAATTTGTTGCAATTAACAGAGCCATTGCCACTGAAGTGGCCAATGCCAAAGAGCGCCCGAGTTGGAATAAAGACAGTTTCTTTGCAACCATTGATAAAGACTAGACAGGTCAATAAAGCCCGTGAAAAATAAAGTGCGTTTTAATGGCCAGTTCATAACACCTTCCAAAGTTGTCTGTGTAGGGCGTAATTACTTGGAACATATTAAGGAATTAGACAATAAAGTATCCTCTGAACCCGTTATTTTTAGTAAGCCCAATACGGCCATATCTGAGGTGTTTGAATTAAAAGGAAATGATGTAATTCATTATGAAGCGGAACTGGCATTTATTGTTGACGGTGGTCAGTTGGTTGGTGTGGGTTTAGGTTTAGATTTGACCAAACGAAAGGTTCAAAATGAGCTGAAAAATAAAGGTTTGCCTTGGGAGCGGGCCAAGGCTTTTGATCGTTCAGCCGTATGTAGCGAATTTGTACCTTTACCTGATGAAATTAAAGATTTGCATTTAGAGCTTAAAATCAACGGTCAAATGAAACAACAAGGTGGATATTCAATGATGATTCACAAACCCCTGGATTTACTGAATGAGATCAATTCATTTATGACATTAGAAGATCATGATATCCTGTTTACAGGTACACCAGCCGGGGTGGGGCAAGTTCATCATGGTGATGAATTTGTCGGTAGGGTATATTCAGGTGATGCACTGTTATTAGAGTCGAAATGGTTGGTCAAAAGTTGAATGATTTTAGATATGTTAAGTAGTCTTAGGTTGTTGTAAATAATTCGAATAACAAGCCAATTGAACGCCTTGAAGCTGAACTCATGGCAGATCAGGCTATTGGTTTTTGGAGTTGCTACGACAGGCTCAGCGATCTACGTTTTTAAATACCTGATGCATTCAAGTAACAAGCTGTCAGTACACAGTGATGTTTCTATCTCCATTTGAATTATTTAAGAGTGGTACAACGGACCTTCATAGTTATGTAAAAATTTTGTTTCGCTAATTGTTCTGTTTAAGTTCTGATGTTTGATTTTGGGTAGGCCAGGAATATGTCCAGATTCGTTTTAATACAGTTCCATACTGTTTGAAAAAACTACCTGTGTTATAGGGTATGCCGTGTTTTTTTGCTATGGCTTCGACTTCTGGGGCAATGTGATAATAGCGATGAGCAGGAATGTCCGGAAATAAATGATGTTCAATTTGGCAGCTTAAGTGTCCGGTTAGGATATGAAACCAACGTGGCCCAGTCAAGTTGGACGAGCCCAGCATTTGTCTATAATACCATTGGCCTTTACTTTCTCCTTCACACTCTTCCTCAGTAAATGTATGTACGTTTTCTGTGAAATGGCCACAAAAAATAATCGTGGAAGTCCATAAGTTTCTGATTAAATTGGCACCAATATTGGCGGCTAAAATATAGAAAAACATGGGACCAGCCAGCAGTGGGAAAAACAAGTAATCTTTAAATATTTGTCGGCTTGCTTTACTGAAAAACATGCGTTTTAATTCCGAATCTGACAAGGTGCTGGTTCGATTGGCTTTCTTTTTACCCTTGAATACCCTTTCCGCAGCCAGCTCATGGTAAGCAACACCCCACTCGAAAAGTAAACTGAGATTAAGATAGGTTATGAATTGCCATCTATTTTTTGGACGCCAAGCCAAATCATCACTCATGCGTAAGAGACCGTAACCAAAATCTCGGTCTTTGCCAATGATGTTGGTATAAGTGTGATGTTCATGGTTATGTATTCTTTTCCATGACCCTGCATCACTGGCAATGTCCCATTCAAAGTTGCGGGAGTTGATATTAGGGTCGTTCATCCAATCATATTGGCCATGCATTATATTGTGGCCAATTTCCATATTATCCAGTATTTTTGCTAAGGCCAACATGAGCATGCCAGGTAGTAAAAACCAGAGGTTGAAAAAACACAGCATCAAAACCAAGCGACCACCGATTTCAGCCAAACGTTGGATGCTGATAATGCGCCGAATGTAGTTGGCATCTGTGCTGCCAAGATCAGCCTTAACTTGTTTTCTGATGTGGTCAAAATCGTTTTTAAGTTGAGTGTAATTAATATCAGTTTTCATGGCAGTCGATTCGTTGTTTCAGTCATTTACTTTATAGATCTAAAGAGACCTCGCCTACGGCCAAAGATACACACAGCTGTATATCTTCAGGGCCAGTGTCAGAGTAACTTTCGGTTAGGGTGTTATAAACCACCCCCTGTTTTTTGTGGCACTTACATTGATGACAAACACCCATGCGACAACCACTGATTGGGTTAATGTTTTTCGCTTCAGCTAGTTCAAGCAGTGTGTTGGTGTTCTTTGCGCAGAAATCGATTTGTTTTTCTGAGCGAGTAAATATAACTTGTCCATTGGTTTTGTGGCTCAGTTTTGCGATGGGTTTAGGTCCAAAAAGCTCATGTTTGATATTTTCGGTTTTTACCCCCGACTGTAACAAAATTTCTCTGCTGGTAGTTATCAAGCCATGTGGGCCGCATAAATAAATCATGCGATTAATATAATCTGGACAGCACTGTTTTATATGTTTTTTTGTGATTCTTCCTTGTGAGTGTGTATCGATCAAGTGGACTTTCAAATTGGGCATGACTTCAGTCAGCGCTTGCCACTCTTTGTTAAATAATGGTTGAATGGAATGATTGTAATAAATGAGGTGAATATCTTGGTTTGTAAATTCATCTGCTAAATGATGGATAAAACTTCGAAATGGCGTGATTCCACTGCCACCAGCAATAAGCAAAATAGTTTGTTTTTCTGACTGTGACAAGTCTGGTAGTACAAAATCACCTTGTGCCGCAGAAATCCTTACTGAAGAACCTACAGATAATAATTTGGCCAACCAAGGCGTCACTTTTCCTTGGGCTTGTTGGCGTATTGTCAATTCTATTAATTGATTGTCTTTGAAGTAGCTTGGAGGGCTTGATAGGCTGAATATTCGTGTATATTTGGTGCCGTTGATTTCTACCTGCAGCTCGATGAATTGTCCTGCAATAAACGATGGCCAGTTTTTTTGTGGCTGCAGTACAAGTGTAAATACTTGTTCGTTTTCATTCCTGATGTCAATAACTTTTGATTGATAACCATTGGATTGCCAGTTGGAATCAAATAACTGGATTGCAGGCTCTAAAAAAGCACGCATGGTCTCGTGGTTAGTGAGCGCTTTAGTGATCCAGCTACTGAGCTTGGATCTGGCTTTTTTACGTGATTGCTGCATGTTTGGGTGTTTGCTATTTGAGCGTACAAGTGTACTCTAATAAATCAAAAAAGCAACGCTTTTGTTTGATCAGGTCAATGTGATGTCAAGTTTTTATTAAGGTGGTTATCATCATATACTGATGGCTTTAGACTTTTAAACAGACCTAGTTACTACTTTGTTAATGAAGAGAATGAGGGTAATAATGGTGGAATTGAACCAGGAATAATACAACAAGTGAACAAATTGAATTTTTTGACCTATTAATTACCGCTTGCTGAGGTGTTTCTGACTTTGGCAATCAGCAAATTTCTCAGCAAAACATATAAAGAATGATAAAAACTGGAAAAATTTCGATTGATTTTTAATTGATCGGGTGCTTAATAACGATAACTTCGAGAATTAATTGAAACAAAAATTGCGTCATGTAACTATATAGTTATAAGTGTAATAATATTTTTTGGGTTAGGTGATTATTTTTCAATTTCAATTTTCACTTATGCTTTTTGCTCCTGCTGCAATGAATCGCAATTGTAAAACTGCACGCTCTTCAAGCACTTTCCTTTCAGCAGGTTTTACAGCAATAGATTCAGCCCCGGCATTAAAAATGACAGCCACCATGGCTTCCGCCTGAGCAAATGCAGCATCTTGATTAAATCCAACATTTTTAATGTAATCAGTCAGTTCAACCACAAAATATTGAATTTCTCGTGCGACCGCTACTCGCAGCGCTCGAGTGGTCCCAGAACGCTCATGAAATAAAATGCGGAAGATGTTGGGGTTGGCTTGGGTGAACTCCATAAAAACCCTTACTGAAGAAGCGATCACGCTGGTTTTATTGCTTATTTTTTGTCTGGCTTTGCGCATAACTTGACGCAATGCAAGGCCAGATTCATCGACTAAGGTTAGGCCTAATTCCTCCATGTCTTTAAAGTGACGATAAAATGAGGTGGGTGCAATACCAGCTTGGCGAGCGACTTCTCGCAAACTTAATGCAGCAAAGCTTTTACTCTCACTCAATTGACCTATGGCTGCATCAATAATGGCACGTCGAGTGCGTTCTTTTTGTTGTGATCGACTGTTTATCAATGTTGGGACTACCATTAAAATAGTAAGGGTATCAATACATCAGTATTGAAGCAAGTTTTTAACTTTATTGTTTGGGAATGGCTTTAATACTTTTATTCTGCTATATTTGTGAGGCTGTTAACATAATTGTTATATTATAACTGACAAGATAACAGATGATTTGCTCACTAGGTGCAGAAATAAAGTAATAAATACTTTAATGAAGGGCAGGTTTAAAAAAGAGAAATGTCATAACTCAATAATCACATAATAAATAATGATGATTGGCATTTATTAGATTGGTCAAAATATTGATTTCAATCAATGGAGTGAAGTTTACAACCTAACCCTGAGTTTCAATGTTTGGAATTTAGACAAAAATACCACATTATTGAGTGGTGGTTATACACGCCCTAAGATTGGGCATAAATGATGTTTTGGCCTTCAACTTACTATAAGAGGAAGTACAAAATGAAAACTATGAGAAAACTTACCGCTTTAGGCTTTATGGTCGGCGGCATTTGTTCAACTGCGCAAGCGCAAACTGATTTATTTTATCCTGAAGCAAGAACGATTGATGGCTTAAAATCCACTTCAACAGTTTTTCAAGCCTTGTCTAAAAACGACAGTGTAGAATATATTGAAACAATCGGTTTAAATACAGCAGCATTAAAATCAAATAACAAAACGTTAAATCTTAACTTTGCCGAAGATTTACAGTTCAAAACCACTCAGGTGCATACTTATGAGATTGATGATGAATCTTATGCTTGGGTTGGTGAAATTGAGTTGGGATTAAAGCAAAGTAAAAAGCCAATTGACGACCCCAGTGAAATTAACCCTAATCAAGCTGTATTTATGGTTAATGGGGATCGAGTTTTTGGTCAAATCACCATTGAAGATTTGGTTTATGAAATTCGTACCATGGAAAAAGGTGGTGGCTATTTCTTGGTTAAACGTGATTTCAGTGTACTGAGTTATAAAGATGATACCCCAGAAAATGAATTTGTTATCGATTGGGATGATGAAAAATCTCAACAAGCTGATACCAACAAAATGGCATCAAACGTCATCAACATCATTCAGTTAATTACTGATCAGGCGATCAATGATGCAGGTGGTGTATCTTCTGCGGTTGATACTTTGCTTTTCTTTATCACGCAATCTAATCAAGTCTACAATACCAATGGTATTGATCTTGAAATGCGTAATGCAGGTTTATATCGTGCTGGTGCTGAGTTGAATACCAGCTCAGGTAACATGTTGTCGCGTTTAAGAAGAACAAATGATGGTTATTTGGATAATTTTCCAGTAACTGTTAGAAACCAAACGGGTGCCGATATGGTGGTATTGGTGACTACTACGCTGAGAAACCAAGGTTTATGTGGAAGAGCTGATGGTATTGGCGTTGGTCAAGGCAATGCTTTTTTTGTGATAGATCATGATTGTACTGACTTCACATTTGTTCATGAAGCTGGCCACCTTATTGGTGCACGCCATGACAATGATAATACGGGCAGTCCTTTCAGTTTTGGTCGAGGATATGTAGATGCAGTTGGTAATTTCCGTTCAGTGATGGCGGTAAGCTCTAATCCTCAACCAAGATTAGGTGGGTTTTCGAACCCGAATCAAACTGCTGGTGGACGCCCTTTTGGTACATCTACCAGAAATAATAAACGTGTACATGATCTACGTGCTTCAACGGTTGCTGGTTTTCGTTGATTAACAAATAACCTAGCTCCAAATTCACATTGTTAAAATGTGACTTCAAGTAAAACCCTCAAGCTTGATTGTTTGAGGGTTTTTTAATTTAATACCTAGAAACTTAATTCAGTTTTTGTCTTGAACCATCTTCAAGTAAACGAATATAGCTCGATTTATCAATCATTAAGCCTTCTGAGCGGCGAATTGGAAAGCTTTTTAAATAATCTTTAGGGTGTTTAACGTCAATCGCATAAACCCTGCCATCAAAAAACTTTTTAACTTGACTGTGAATGGTGTGACCCACAACAATAGATTTGGCTCCAAATTTATGTAACACCTGATCAATTTCAGCTATAGTTAGCTCATCTTTAAAGTATCCCCGGTACCAAGAGGGCCCCGTTGTGGTTGATATTAAAAAGTCTGTATCATTTGTAGTTTGCTTGGTAAAGTAGGGTTTGCGATAATTCTCCCTGATAGTGTTATTGATTTTTTTCAGGTTGAAATTCATGTCAGCTATTTGGGGATGAATACCACCATGGGTAAATAGTGTGTCATTGATCTTTTCAACACTGTTTTTACTGGCCATCCACTTGCCAATAAAAGATTTTTCACCATACAATTCGTGCTGGCCTTTTTCTAACATGGCAGCGATATAAAAGTACTTCTTTGAGGCTGATTGAAAGTTGCCTTGCAAATTCTTAATTTCGTGGTTACCAAGAATAAAGTGCACCAGACCACCAGCTGCTAACGCCTCTTGTTCAAGTTTGTAAATTAACCACAAAACTTGCGTAACGGAATCACCTCGATCTACAAAATCACCAACTAACACCAAATGACCATTTCCAAAAGTCCACTCCAATTGTTCATTGATGACTTGATTGGCTACTAAAAAATCACGGAACGCTTTGAAACCACTTTCTATGTCAGATAGGGCGATTATTGGCGCAGTGACATGATAATCGACAGCTGGTGTTTGAATAACTGGATTGACTATAACTTTAAAGTCCAGGGCTTCTAATGCAAAGTGAACATTGACTTCAAACCCTGTCGTGGAGTCATGTGTTTCTTGATCGAGATAAAAACCATCCTCACTATTTCCACGTATAGTTTTAACAGATAATTGGTCATTTTCGATGAATATATGTGGACCTTCTTTGTTAAGTTGGTATGCCAGCGGGTTTTGCATCAAATGCGCATCAGCACCTATGTAGATACCAAAACCTACTAACAGAATAAAAAGAAGGGTGAAGGTGATTAAAAAATGTTTGAGGTTATGTAGGATTAATCTGAACATGATGGGATCTCCATGGCAATAGATTTTAATTTTTGAAAACGGCTAGAAAGTGTCAAGTCATATACAAACCAATTGCATCATACTAGGCTGGTTTTTAACGCCTCTAATACCCGCTTGGATAACCAGAAAATGATCAGGCATGCTGCTAATGAAACGGGTACTAACCACCACCCTAGCTTTTCTTCTGACATCAATAAACTGTGTTCAGAAAAGGTTATGATTATGCTGTTACCTTCAGCTGCCATCCAAAGGCCAATTTTTTCGGGAAAAAGTATTTTAGCGATGCCAATTAATCCAAATAAACCAGCCACGCCATAACAGAAAATCGCCATTGAATACCAAATGCCTTTGGTAATGCCTGTTTTCAGTTTTTGAATGGCTTTAAATCCTTTTGGAGGTGGTGATCCGGTCATTATATGTTCAACATATTGTGCTGCTAATTCTCTGGGGGATCCAAATCCATTTAATATTTGTTGTACATCAATCTGTGCATTGTTACTTTCTTTCCATTCAATGACGTCGTAAATATGACTTTCAATTTCTTTGATCACTTCATGGGCGTCTTCTTTATTTAATCGAGATAAATATTTATTCAACGACTGTAAAAATGTGTGTATGGTATCTCTGTCTAACATATTGGATTCCTTATTGGTCTAGAGGTTTTGGGCCAGGGTTGTTTAATAAAAATTCAATGTCTGAGACAGACTGTCTCCAACGTTCGCGTAGCAACTTTAGTTTGGATTCACCTGTTTCAGTTAAGTGGTAATACTTGCGTGGACGGGACTCTCCAGATTGAACCCATTCGGCCGCAATAACACCTTCACGTTTTAAACGATCTAACAATGGGTACAGCGTGCCTTCAGTAATTTGCATTGTTGGCAGCAAATGTAAAGACTTTAGGATCTCTAACCCATAAACTTTACGCCCACTCATGACACCAAGAATTACCAATTCAAGGGTTCCTTTTCGTAGTTGGACGTCCCACTTATTCGGTTGATCGTTTTTTGTAGTCATGTAAAACATCATACTATGTATAACAAGATTACAGTGTATAACATTTATACTATGTATTAC
>CAZVZJ010000080.1:0-11923 GCA_964631055.1 uncultured Marinicella sp. | reverse complement strand
ATTATTGGTAGATTCAGACACTGTTTTTATTAATCCAATAACATCTGATCTGATGAAACCTAAAACAGTTTTTTCTAAAATAGTTGATAATATAGGTGTTGGAAGTACTGGGGTTGGCCATGAAAACGACTCTTTTTGGAGAGAAGTTTTTCAATATTTTAATTTAGCTTTACCTGAACCTAATTATCAAACTACTGTTAGAATAGAGCAAATCAGACCTTATTTTAATTCTGGCTTTGTTTGGGTCAACCACATGCCTGGATTTTTTCAACAGTGGTTATCTGATTTTATCGAATTAATGAAATCGAATATTAAACCTGATTTTATTGGAAGGGATGGAACAAATTTTGGTTTCTTTGAACAGTTTATACTTTCAATTACACTGGCTAAATATGGTTATAATTTTACTTTATTACCCGAGGTGTATAATTTTCCAATCCCATTTTATCCTTATTTAAAAAATAGAGAGAAAGTCCCAAAATTTAATGAGTTAATTCATATTCACTACCATAAGTGGTTTCAGCATCCTGGTTTTTTGGATCATGTAACTGATGTTGATGAAAAAAAATCAGAGCAATACTTATGGTTGAAAAAAAAGTTACCGTTGTCGCCCGAAATCTGCGGTGATTTTAAGTGTTGAGTAAGTTAATTTTTTTCATTTTTTCCAGATAAAAATTTTTAAGGTAACAAAAGGCACTATTTAACTACCACTGATATCCAAAAAGGTTGATTTCATCATGAAACAATTCAGCGATTCTTGCTTTATCTGCTCTACCTAAAATTTCTTGATAACTACGTTTATCCTTTCTGAATTGAGATTTAGCTCTCGGTAATTGTAATTTTTCAGGTATCCCGACATGCTTTCTTACCTCGTCTAGTTCCATAGTGAGGTTTTCGTATCTACAAACTTTATCAACCGCGACTGTTCCATTAATGGTATATATATCATAACCTCTTTTTTTTAATACAAGCGGAGCTTTTGAACGAATGTATTTCGAAATTAAGGGGCGTGGTTCTGATCTGTTACGAAAGAAATACAATGATATACAACGATCCCAAGGGTTTCTCTCAATACAAAACTTATAATAGCTTCTCCATACCCGATCGCCTATATAAGCTTTTACTTCTTTGGCTGAAATATGATTAAAGAAGTGCTTTTTATCACGTTTTATTAACCAATTAACGAAGTCCTTAACACCGTAACTCGATATTGGTAAGTAGTGATTTTGAGGTCCGGGATATCCTAACCTTGTTCTCATCTTTCCATCATTACGAGAGAGTGGTGTTATGACGTCGTCAGGACCACAAAACTTTGATAGTGCTATCTCGACGGAAGTTCCTGCTGTCTTGGTTGTTTTCAAAAAAATAAATTTATGTTTATGGGAAATTATCATATCTTTGATTCTCAAACTATTACAGATTCTGACCTTCTCCCTGAACATCTACCAGTTTGAAGTGGAGTTTTCATGCTAATTATGCCGCCTTTTTTGCAAATTGTGAAGGCGGAATGTAGTTCAATGAACTGTGCGGTCTTTCATCATTGTAATGTTCTCGCCATAAATCAATTTCACCCTTTGCTTCTTTCAAACCCCTAAACCAATGCTGATTAAGTACAGCAGCTCTGAATTTACCATTGAAACTTTCTACAAAAGCATTTTGCGTCGGTTTGCCAGGCTGAATAAACCCAAGCTTTACATGTAGCTCTTTTGACCAGAAAAACATGGCTTTACATGTGAATTCAGGACCATTGTCACAAACAATTGTTCGAGGCTTGGCACAGCGAGCTTCAATCAATTGATTCAAGAATCTTCCCACCATAGCGCCAGGTATTGAGGGTGCCACAAGTTGGCCAACACATTCTCGAGAAAAATCATCAACCACATTCAATATCCTGAAACGCCGTCCGTAGGCCAATTGATCGGATACAAAGTCCATTGACCACCTTTGGTTGACCTTTTGTGGTAATTCTATTGGCATACTAATCAATAGGGTCAGAGTATTAGATGGTGAGTTTTGAGAGTTTGAATAGTTATACTGATATCAAAAGCTCTGACCCCATTGATGCATTGATTAGAGGTGATTTATATAAAAAACATCTTAAGCTCATGCCTGAAAACTGAAACGATTTACCAAACCCAAAGGTGTATAACTGGTAGTAAAATTCATACCACTAAGTCATAAAAAGCCATTAAAGAAAATGATGTCTGATGACAATTCAATGGCGCCACGATCACATTGGGCACCACCATCATCAGCTCGAATTAAACCGAGTTGATCTTCGACTTCACAGGCTCCAATAAATCCAGGATCGGTTGGGCTGGCAGAATCAACCAGGGGACTGTTAAGATTGGGTCTAAAATAACGGTGCCAACCGTCGGCATCAATACGCATTTCAGACAATTTTGGATCTCCAATTAAGTTGGTACTGCCACCGTTTAAACAGGAGATATTTGAGGACATGTTGTGGTTATCGACATCATCAACTGTAACATCATCTATAACTGAACAATCGGATAGGTCATTGTTATTGAAAACGGTATTTCTGATCAATGCTCTTGTAGCAAAAGGACCTCCGGTAGCCAGTAAGCCAAACCGACCGTTATCAACCAGCGTTGAATTATTAACAACAATCCGGCCACCTCTAGAGTATATGGCAGAACCATTGTTATTGAACAGTGTAGAATTCCTCACCTCCATAAGCCCTGCACCAACTTTAGGTGCATGAGTAATGTATAGAGTTTCCTCTTGTATTCCGTTTAAGTTTACGTGTTCAAAAAATGTACTTTGACTGATGGATGTATTACCTATTGAACTAATTGCCGCCCCTGTATCAGTAGCTGCATTTGCCCGGAATACACTGTTATGGACAGACAGTTGACTGGAACCGTTGACATAAATTGCTCCACCTGACTCGGCCACATTATCTTGAAACCATACTGATAAGACTTCAACTTCATTGAAGGCATTAATGCGAATGCCTCCTCCATTTTGCGAATTCGTATTGGCATCACCGTTAATAATTTTAAAGTTAACAAAGGTGACATTCCCAGCTCCAAAACCTACTTCAAAAACACGATCATTGATGCCAAGGGCAGATACTGTTGGAAAACTTTCAACTGGTTCTGTAAAACTACCAATAGTCAGGTTGTCAGTAATGTCAAGGTCTCCTGTTGTTGCTGAACCTTCACCAGAACCCTCAATAGTTAACTCAATCAATGCATCACCAGGCAGGACGATGATGTCATTTCCTGGCAAGGCGTTGGCTTCCATAACAGCTGCTCTGAGGGTACAAAAGTCATTACCAGGTATTTTACAAATACCATTGCCAGGGTTAGCATCCACGCCATCAAAATTGGTTAAGTTAACTTGGAATATAGCTGATTTGCTTGATACAGCAAACAATAATGAGGTGATTAATATAATTGATTTCATTTTTTTTCAGTGTAAATGAGTTCTATGATTTTTAATATCAACAACACTGTTATTTTAACAATAAATGGAACTACTTTCCTGATGATTCCATGATGATATTATGATGATTGCCTTAAAATTGTGTTGTGCTATTTTAGTTCATGTCCTGTAACACTAAAAATATGAGAAAAACCAAGCCACTCATTGTGGCAAGGTCATTGAAAATGGGTGTCAAACTGTGGGAACCTCAGACTTTTCAAATCAAGGCGTGTGTTCTGAGTTTCCTTGTTTCAAGCTCTCGAAGGCGTTTGGCCTCATTAACTTCCATTCCACCAAATTGCGATTTCCATTTATAAAAAGTACTTTGAGCCATGCCATATTTGCGGCTAACATCTTTAACCTTACGACCTGCTTCTTGTTCTTTCAATGCCTTAATTAATTGTTCTTCTGTATAGAGTTTTCGTTTCATTATTGAGTTGTCCTCATTGATCATTTTAAAGGGAAAACTCTACTTCGTCATGGTTTAGTTATTGGGAGATAGGTCACTATCAGTAAACTGAACGCACTTAGACAAGCTCAGTGAACTAAAGATTTTTTTCCATCAATTTTATAACTCGACCCTACTACCGACATCGAGCCACATGGCTGTGGTAAATGTAAGAATAGTTGGCGCATTTTCTTCCCCACCCCACTGTCATCCCAGACGAGCCAGTAGGCGAGATCAAGGATCCAGGCAGGTGATCTATCGGACTTCAACAAGTTTAGATTGCCAACTGCCAGGCTTCAGCTGACTGAGCTTGTCGAAGTCTCCCTCAAGCCAGAATCTCCTATCAGTAAACTGAAAGCACTTCGACAAGCTCAGTGAACTAAAGATTTTTTTGCATCAATTTTTTAACTCAACCCTACTACCGACATCGAGCCACATGGCTGTGGTAAGTGTAAGAATAGCTGGCGCATTTTCTTCCCCACCCCACCGTCATCCCAGACGAGCCGGTGGGCGAGATCAGGGATCCATTTCTCGTCAACGATTAATAATTTCAATTAACAAATTGATATCTGACAAATTTAAAATGAAAGAATTAGTTCAACTAAAGACTCTTATAGTCGACGTGTCCAGTAAATCAAGTTAGAAAGTGAAAGCGATTATAAAAAAAATGAAATAAACCGTTTTACTGGCATCTAATAGGAGATTGGTATTGAGATCAGCTTATATCGAAACTAAACTGATTGAGTAAGCAATATTTGCTCAATCCATACTCCTGAATTAATATACATTTTAAGATTTAAATTTAACCTAAATAAGAGGAAATACAATGCTTGGATATACAACAATTGGGTCTAACGACCTTGATAAATCTGTGGAATTTTATGATTCGCTACTCGCCTTAGTTAATGGCAAACAAATAATGGCATTAGACCGCATCAAGTTTTACGGTACAGATGCTGGTGGAGCCATGCTTGCGATTTGTAAACCTCATAATGAAAGTGAAGCACAATGTGGTAATGGCAATATGGTTGCCATACCAGGTGGTTCTCCTGAAGGTGCAGATGCACTTTATGCGAAAGCAATTGAATTGGGTGCAACTGATGAAGGTGAACCTGGCCAACGCATGCCGTTTTTCTATGGTGGTTACGTTCGTGATCATGATGGCAACAAACTTTGCTTCTTCCATATGACTCCAGCATAAATATTTATTTTGTGCAAAGGAAACCCTCGTCATAGAGGGTTTCTTTATGTTTATAAAGCAATCATTAAAATCACATAAACAAACGAAAATTTTTAACCGGTTAAAAAGGTCGAGATTGAAGTTAAGCGAACTCCTTTGCATTTCCAAAACTTTATGAGTAACTCAAAAGATATCGAGATCTACATTAAAGGATTTGAAATTGGTCAATTGATCGATTTGTTAACTCAAGAGATAGGTACATTATCACTTGACTCAGAAATTGATGAAGGTTTATTTGTATATACTGTTAATGATGCCAAAATTCTAATCAACACTGGAATCCAAGATGGATTTACTTCGATTAACTTAAAAGTAACTAATAATTGGCAGTCCGACGTTGAATTCGCGCGATATATCGCAGGTAAAACTGACTTAATTGTCCGCTGTGACCCTGGAAGTGAATACCCTAATGTATCTCCCTACTCAGATACATTCGTCGAAATAAGTCAGCAAGGAGAGCATCTTGTTGAATGGGGATAATAAGCATTGTAAGTAAAAATTAAATGGTCCCCCCTTTAAACTCATTTTAAAAAACAAGATACAATAATCTTTTCACTATCAGTATATATAGAAATGAACAGAGGATACAATGAGTTTTGAAATGTCTTTATGCGATAGCAGTGCTATTCATTATTTTTCGACCGAATCAAAACCCCACTTCAACAACCAACGGCAAATGATCTGAACCCACATTAACACCAGTTCTTATTTCAACCACCCTAAATGCTTCAGAGACCAAGCAATGGTCAATCGGAATCATCATTGGCAATAGATTGGTTGGCCATGTGGGTAAAAAGCCAAAGCCGTCGCCGGCATTCCTGAGTCCTGTTTGGGAAAGGAATATTAGATAACTGTCTGACCATATGGTTGTATTGAGATCGCCCACCACAATGGTGGGCAGTGCATCTGATTTAACCCATGTAGCTATATTCTCGAACTGTGAATTACGTGCATCGAAATATGGTTGGTTTATAGGTGGCGGTGGGTGGGTCGCTATCATGCGAAATTCGATGCCATCCAAATTTAATTTTGCTTCTATATTAGGTAACTCAAAGTCAGACAACTGGTGTATTTCATAGTCGGATATTTGAATCTTGCTGAATAAAGCCATGCCAAAGTTATCATTTCTAGGGACTTCAATTTGGTATGGGTATGTTGCTCTGAGTTGATCAAGTTGAGTCATCCACAGCGCATCCACTTCCTGTAACAAAACCACATCAGGATTTTCTGTCAATACTTGTTCAACAAGTTTTTTGTATTCGGTGTTTGAAGTTAAGACATTGATGTGAATTAGCTTAATATTTATTCCATGTTTGCCGCCTGCATCACCAGGGCTTTTGGTATAAATTGGTATGACGTAAGTCGAATTTAACAGTATCAATAATAAGGCCAGAACCATATAAGTCTGTTTCTTTAAGAGCCTAAAGCCCATGGCTAAAACAACAGCTATTATCAAATACTGAAATCGAAAGTGTGTGAATAAATCCAAATACCAAACAGAACCAACAAAAAGCGGTATCAATGAAAACACCAACAGCAAAATGCAAGCGACCTGCATCAGACCCAAAAAAGAAAAGCCAGTTATTTTATTAGATTTCAAAATCACGCCTCATTGACTGAGTTATTATTAACTTTCAAACTGAGACTGAAGTGAACTCAATTTAGTTCATAATTGAAAAATACTCTCCGTGTATTCTGAAAAAACAGCCAAGTAAGGTGGGCTCTGCCCATCAAGAGGGCTTGCATATGTTGATCTTGAATTAGCAGTTTTAATGTGGTTTTCATGACTGGTTTCACAGCGTTAACATATTTAATGATTATAATTTATATATAAACTAAGAAAAAAGTTCTTACTCCAAAGGGGGTTAAAACAAATTCAGTCTAATTGCGTAAAACCAGTTTGTTTTTTGTCGAGATGGTAATTTTTTAACATTTTTTAGGAGTGAAGCATGAATAATAATAAAATAATTTCTATGTTAGCTTGTCTAATTTTAGTGAATGTTTTAGATGTGGAAGCTCAAAAAGTGGAGTCGATTGGGATGAATCAAAAATCGATCACTTTTGCTGGAGAAAATTTTCTTGCTGGACATAAAAACTTCACCTACAGGCAAAGTGGTTTTGCGGTATGGAATAACGGACAAGGTCCGCAACATATGTACTCCATAGCTACCAAGGATCCGATTGTCGCTGATACTGATAATTTTTTCCTCAGTTATCACAGCTTTTATACCCCGAGTGAATTAGGTCCAGCACCTGACTATTGGAGTGAACTTTATCACTCTCAACCCGAGTTCATTACACTGCAGCGAGATTATGTTTATTACGGATTGGTGTCAAGGTTTTCAAAACGATCAACTGATGATGTTGTGTTTGAGGAAACAATTTCTTTCAAGGAAAAATGTGAAACTGTGCATGGTATGACTGCCAGTAAAAATGGTCAGTTGATTGCACTTATGTGTCGTGGGTATCCTGGGCCAGGTGAACTAAAAGATCATGTTAAAGATCCTTTTCCAGAATCTGATTTTACCGATTTAACGCCTACATCAGGTAACTTCACTGATGGACCTCATTTGGCCAGTATGTATATTTTGGAGTTTCACAACGGTCGGATTTCAACCACCCCAGATCATGTGATTCGCGTCAGTAAAGCCGCAGGGGGCTGGAATTATGCCAACAATGAAATTGATTTTGTATGTGATTCTGCCCAAGGTTGTGATTGTGATGTTTCAGGTACCTGTGAAGGTGGTTCATACTTCGTCCATTTAAAAGTGCAAACAAATAACCCCAATAACAATCATGAAAACATTTACAAATACATTGTGAATCGTCCTGACAATTCAAATAACCCCACTTACAACAGACAGTTTGCCAGAGAAGGTTGTGGTGGCGGTCATGTTCGAAAAAACCGTGCCGCTTACAACAGTGTACAAAAAGCTTGGGGATCTACATGTAATCTTGATGCATGTTTGGACCCCAATCATCCCAACCCCGATCCTGGTAACTCAAGTTGCAGTTCTACGTATTTAAGAACACTGCCAACAGATGCAATGGGTGGTGACCAATCTAATTATACCAATACATTCATGAATATTAATTTACAACCCGCTGGCAATGACAATTGGTCTAGTGGTGGTTCTTTCACGTTACTCAGTTTAGGGCAAGATGGTTACATGAACTTACTTTCTGGGCCCGGTGATGTACATCAAGAAAGTCCAAAAATAGGCTTTTATTTTCATCGATTACCTGGCCAAGGTACTGATGAATTGAAATGGAACATTGATAGAGATTTGATGGTTGCTAATGGTATAACTGACACCGGTCGGTTTGGATTCGCTAAAGGAGCACCATATGGTTCAGTTGGGGCAGAAAACCATGAACAAAGTGAACGTTTTCTTATCGGTTTTTCACCCAAAATTGACCCAACGGATAGCAATGGTGGTAACAGACAAAAAGGCAAACCTGAAGTTTATATGGTAGGCGAGTTTGATCGCTCCGGTGAACCAGTGGGTCATATGATGCAATTAGACAGTGCAGGTTGGGGTGAGGAAGATAACTGGTCAACCTTACCTAGTACGGGATGTGTGGCTTTTGCTTTTGCGTGGAAAAACGGTGTAGACGGCCGAGCGGGTTATCCGCCATACGCTCAAATATTAAGTGATGATGTAACCACTCCTGCTGATACTTTGTTTACCAACCGAGGCTTTACCAAAAAAATTCAATTAACTACAATATGCCCTGATTCAGTTTCTGGTAATGAAGACTTGATTTTCCAGGCTGGCTTCGAGCTAGATTTGAATTAAATCTAAAGGGTATGGAGGAACCTCTCATTTAATATTTCCAAAATGGTTAATCTATGTATCATGACTTGTCATAATCCAAACTACAGAAAATACCACGCCAATAACCAATAAGAGTATTGGTTCATTGATGTTCGAATTAATGATTTTTAATACACTTGTGTTAGAGATAAAAATAATAAAGCCGATTATAAGGCCCATATATTTAAATATTTTACGACCAAAAAATGATATGAGAAGTGCGGTGTGAAGGCGAAGATCTTTTAACCTGTTATTTCTGCACTCCAGTTGGTTTGTTATGTGTTCATGATCTAAACTGAGTTGAGATATTGGTTTGTTTTGGAATTGTTTTTGCATTTAATTATCTCCTTCTAGATAAGTTCTCATTTTTTGGCGAGCCCGTTTGATATAGGTTTTGACTGATCCCAATGGGGCGTCCATGGCATGTGCTGCTTCATGATTGGAAAAACCGACTGCATCGCAAAGTATAATTGCGACTCGCTCAAGATCACTTAATTGATCAAGGGCTCGTTTCAAGTCCACAGATAAGTCAACAGGTAAGGTGTTTTTCTGATTCTCATAATCCGCTAAATTCGTCTCCATTTGATCACGAGACTTTCTGCGCCTTTTAAGCTGGAGGAACTCGTTATACCCTATTCGAAATAGCCATGTTTTAAAACTGGCATCAGAACGAAATTGCACAATTTTTTGAAGTGCTTTTATAAATGTTGACTGCACCAAGTCTTCAATATTCATATCATCACCAGCTATTCGATAGAGAAAAGCGAGCAGTGCAGATCGATGCCGTCTGACTAATTCCGAGTATGCTTTATGACTGTCGGTTGTGGCAGTTAATAAAGCCAGCTGGGTATCAGATAATTTTTTCACTGTCGCTTTTTATTATGATTTAATTTCAGAATTATTTTTTGAGAAAGAGTAAAAAATAATGTATGTCAGTCCAATTAAACCAGGAAATGCGGAAAGTCCTTGTAGTGCCTGTTTGTATTCGGGATCCATCATGTTCTGTGCAAATAGTAAACAAGCACCACTCATAGCTATGAGTACTGTCCCACGCCGAAAGTCAGAGAAAGGAGGTGTTGTGGGCTGAGTTATAGATTTTAGCAGTTCCTTATCAATGTTTGGATCGGCAACAAGTAACTTCATAACAAGCTTGACTGTGTTTTTATGCTTTAAGTAATCAAGGATTCGAGATATCAGACCAAAAAACACGATGCTGACTATGGATATATGGGGAAGCAGCGCTTCAAGTTCTTTCCAACTCATGATTTATCTCCTCAAAATTATAATAATATTTATATTAGATGCATCAGTATGTGCATTTGGATGTGGCTTTTGCATTTATTTATTTATTTATATTTTTAACATCTATAACACTTCTTAGATGCATCAATAATATATTTAAAAGGTAAAGTAATGCGTGATAAATATATTCTGTTAATAATGGTCATGAGTTGTGTTGTAATGGTGGTATCTTCGAAACAGGTAAGATGCCATGATTTTGACTCTTCTGTCCGTGAAATTCAAACCAATGTTTCACACTGGTTAAAAAGCAATCAAGTGCCCAGTGTTTCAATTGCATTGATTCATGATAAAAAAGTAAAGTGGAGTGGTGCTTTTGGCGAAAAAGCTTTAACTAAATCAGCAACGCCTGAGACGCTGTATAACATTGCCTCATTAGCAAAGCCGATAACTGCTGAATTGTTTTTAGGATTTGCTCAAGACAATCTAATGCATCTTGATGAGCCACTTTGGGTTCATTGGTCAGACCCAGAGATAAATTATGATGATCGTCAGAAGTGGCTTACGCCACGTCTCTGTTTGTCGCACCAAACAGGATTTCCAAATTGGAGGTATGAGCAGCCAGACGGTAAATTACAAATCAAATGGAACCCAGGAATGCAGTTTGGTTATTCTGGGGAAGGCTATCGATACGCTGCAAAAGCCGCAGAAAATAAACTCAATGTATCGTTTGACAAATTAGCCAGCGAACGTCTTTTTAAACCATTGGGGTTAAAACGCATTTCTTATATTTATCACAGTGAGTTTGGTGATGATGTTGCTAGACCTTTTGGGCCTGATGGCACCTACGGAAGTTTACCAAAGCATACAGCTTGGAATGCTGCGGGCGATGTTCTTTCCACTGCATCAGATTATGCCCAATTCATGATAACAGTAATGGAAAATAAGGGTTTGGAGCATCAGTTTTCAGCAAGGCGATATGTCATCGATCATCCTGGAGAACAAAATATCTGCGATACTACTTACCAAGCTTGTCCGATAGAAGCAGAGTCTGGCTATGCGCTTGGTTGGGGTGTGCTTAAATACCAAAATGAAACCATTATTATGCACAGAGGTGGTGATTGGGGTGTTCGTTCTTTGGCATACTTTATTCCAGAAACGGGTTTTGGACTGGTGGTTTTAACCAATGGAACTAATGGAGAAGCGGTTATTCGTGATGTGGTGTCTGTGTTCCATACCAATGATCATTGGCTTGATATTCTTCACCAATAAGTAGTGATGAAATTTAACATAACACCCCTTTCGAAGTGATTTGAATGCTAAAAACGCCAATTTATATACTTCAAATATATCCAGTCTTTTTATTCAAATTGGAAATAACGAAGAGGCTGTTTAAGTCATAACTATTTTTTCAAGTTATAAACACAGTATCTTTTATGTTTGGTCAGTTTTTTTAGTTCATATATGTCCGGTATTTCTTAACTAGTTTTTGATTTAAAAATTTTGAAAATTAAATGTCCATTTTTCAGGATGCTTCTCGCTTGATGTATCAGAGACCTTTGAATTTGCAAATGCAATTCAACAATTTAAAGAACATCACATAAGAGAAAGCTCATGAAGATAAGATTTTTAATGCAAATATGCGTTTTGTTACTACCTGTTACTGTTAGTTCTCAGGCCTTACACTGGTTATCTAAACCACAATCAGACTTAGGTGGCATATTCAAC
>CAZVZJ010000079.1:0-12068 GCA_964631055.1 uncultured Marinicella sp. | reverse complement strand
CCGTATTGATGGTCAGAGAACCGATTACGCTGAATGACATCAAAACCAAAACAGGAAGAATGGAAGACTTTGCTGATATTGACGAAGTAAAAGCAGTGGTTGAATCCTTGATTATGCGCGATCATGCGCTGGTAATAAGAATACCTAAAGGCCCTGGTAGCCGAGAAGACAGGTACACCCATTTATTGTGTGGTGCGGTGGATATAAGTGCACCAGTCTTGCAGGCTAAATCTAGCCCAAAAAAATCAACCGATAGCTCAAGATTAGATGAGTTAGAAAAACGTGTTGAACAATTAGAGGTACAAATCAAAGTATTGATGGGTGATTAAGATTACTCATCAAACAACACAAACCAAAAGCATCATAACCATGCTGGTGGCAGCGGTTATCATCAGCACCTCAAGTGTTTGGGTTAAATTGGCTGATCTAAGTGCTTCAAGTATTGGCTTTTATCGCATGTTTTTTGGTGGTGTATTTTTAGTGGTATTGTGTGCCATCAAACAGCAAATTTTATGGCGTAATCTAAACACACTTAAATGGCTGTTTTTAGGGGCCTTGTTTTTTGCAGCTGATTTGTGGTTTTGGCACCGATCTATACAATTTGTTGGTCCTGGTTTAGCAACGGTTTTAGGTAATGTTCAAGTTTTTTTCATGACCTTGTTTGGTTACCTCTTTTTCAAAG
The DNA here is from genome assembly GCA_964631055.1 of uncultured Marinicella sp. Classification (GTDB taxonomy): domain Bacteria; phylum Pseudomonadota; class Gammaproteobacteria; order Xanthomonadales; family Marinicellaceae; genus Marinicella. Next base: position 11,386 of record CAZVZJ010000079.1, on the reverse strand, counting down.
AAACCATTGGTGTGAAATTCTTTATTGGCTTGGTATTCACATTTATGGGTTTGTTCCTTTTGGTTGGTTTGGCTTGGCAGGAATTATCCACAAATTATCAGCTTGGGGTGTTTTATGGCTTGGCCACTGCTTTGGCTTATACCGGTTTCATGCTTTGTTTAAGACATGCTCAATCCTTACCTGATGCTTTGTCACCTATGGCCAATTTAGGCGTATTGTCGATCATCTGTGCATTCATTTTATTAGGGGTTGTGCTTGTGGAAGGGGGTTCGTTGATCATTCCGAATATGAAATCATGGGTTTCGGTGCTGGCTTTGGGGCTATTGTGCCAAGTGTTGGGTTGGCTTCTGATAACCAGAACCATGCCTCACTTACCCACATCAATTGTTGGTTTATTGTTGTTGTTACAACCAGCCATGTCTATGATATGGGATGTGGTATTTTTCAAAAGGCCCACAGGCTCGGTTGACGTCATTGGTTTGGCATTGGTGTTGAGTGGAATTTATTTGGCAACCATAAAAAAACAAAGAGCAAAAACGCATTGATATGAACTATGAATAAACAAACTTTCAGCCTTTTACTGTATGTTGTATTAATCACCTCAGCCAACATATATTTATGGCTGAATATCATCCAGACAGGTCCGGCACCGAGGTCAGGTAGGGTGTTGGGGTTAATCATTATGTTGGCAATATGTGCAGTTTTTTCAGATAAATTCAGTCGCAATCACTATGCAACGATTTTCATTAAAGCCGCCGCATTGCTGGGTATGGCAGTCTTATTTTTGATTTTGATGAATCGAGCCAATTAAACATGACAAGTGATGTTTCAACGCCCATGACCCTGTCTCAATGCACAGACCAAGATTTAGTCGGTGTGTTCAGGTGGTTTAACAGTGAGAAGTCAGTTTTTTATTGGGGTGGACCTGATTTAAGCTATCCTTTACAAATCAAACGTTTTAAAACTGAGTCCAAATTTCATAAAAGTCATTCTTATGTATTGAAAGAAGGGCGAAAATTATTGGCGTTTGGACAGTTTTATAATCGACTGGATCACTGTCATTTAGGTCGTCTGGTGGTTTCACCTCAATGCCGAGGACAAGGAGTGGGTCGACATTTAATCAATGCCTTGGTTGAAGAAGGTCAAATGGTATTGAATGTCTCAAAAACTTCGTTGTTTGTTTTAGCAGATAATAAGCCAGCGATGAAACTGTATAAGAAGTTAGGCTTTAAGGAATCGCCATACCCCAAGAAAATTCCTCTGGATAATTGCCTGTATATGACATACAAAGAAAATCTGGATTAACGGTGGAGCTTATCACTGGGTTTGATTAAACTACCCAAACCCATTCCACAGGTAAGATCATTTATGACTTCAAATCAATCCATCAATGCAGACCTATTTAAGGGCATTGCTTTGATGTTGTTAGCCGCATTAGGTTTCAGCTTCATGAATGTGTTGATCAGGTGGACTTCAGGTGAGTTACATTCTTTTCAAATTGCATTTTTTCGAAACTTATTTGGCCTGGTTTTTATGTTGCCATGGCTAATTAAATTTGGCTATCGGAGTTTTAAAACAGATCGCTTAGGTTTGTTTTTTATCAGGGCTTTACTGGGGTTGTTTTCGATGTTTTGTTATTTTTGGGGAATAACCGTTTTACCTTTAGCTAAAGCGGTGGCCCTGAGTTTTACTGTACCTTTGTTTGTGACCATTGGTGCAGCAATTTTTTTGAAAGAAGATGTGAATGGACGCCGGTGGGCTGCTGTATTGGTAGGATTTATCGGTACCCTCATTATCTTGAGACCGTCGATTGATGGCGATTTGTTTGCATCTTTGGTGGTGATCGCATCCTCAGTAACCATGGCAGCCTCGGTGCTGATCATCAAAAGTTTATCAAGGACTGAAGATGCCAATGTGATTGTTATGTATATGGTGTTGTTAATGACGCCATTGTCTTTACCTGTTGCCATGACTGTTTGGCAGTGGCCAACCATTGAAACATGGTTATTGGTTGCTTTGATGGGTTTTTTAGGTAGTTTTGCACATCTGATGTTCACCAGTTCTTTGAAGATGTCCGATGTTTCCATAGTGATGCCATTTGATTTTGCCAGGTTACCATTTATCATCGTAATGGCTTGGCTGGTGTTTGATCAATCAGTCGATCAATGGACTTTAATTGGCGCCGCTATAGTTTTTGCTTCAGGTGTTTACATAGCCAGGCGAGAAGCACAACTAAATAAACGTCGTGCCATGCAGCCAAAAGTTTCTTGAAAGATGAAGTTTACCCAGCAACAACAAGCAGACTTTCTCAAAGCCTTACAACAAAAAATGCCTTTTGGTAAATACCAAGGGCGTCAATTGATGGATTTGCCAGGGCATTATTTGGCATGGTTTAATCGACAAGGTTTTCCCAACAATACATTAGGTCGGCAATTGGCTTTGGTGTTTGAATTAGATCATAATGGCTTGCTCCCTGAAATCAGAAGGAAAGTGAAATTGGATACAGAGAGTCGATCAGAGCATTGAATGCAATCATTACTCAAAAAAATCAGTCAGTGTCAATTATGCGAAACTCATTTGCCGCATGGTGTGAGGCCGGTTGTGAGAGCCAGTAAGAAAAGTAAAATTTTAATTATAGGCCAAGCCCCTGGCAGTAAAGTACATGCCACAGGTATTCCTTGGGATGACCCCAGTGGAGATCAATTAAGAAAATGGCTTGGTGTTGATAAGAATCAATTCTATGATGAATCGTTGTTTGCCTTAATGCCGATGGGATTTTGTTATCCTGGCAAAGGGAAAAGTGGTGATTTACCGCCAAGAAAAGAATGCGCGCCTCAATGGCATCAATCTTTACTTAATAAAATGTCAGGTATCAAATTAACCTTATTGATCGGGGTGTATGCACAAAATAGCTACCTCAAGCAAAAGCATAAAACATTGACTGAACATGTTAAAAATTATCGCCAGTTTTTACCCGACTGCTTGCCCTTGCCACACCCGTCACCACGAAACTTTATTTGGCAAAAAAACAATCCATGGTTTTTCGACGAGGTGGTATCAGTATTACAAAAACAAGTTAAAAGTATATTGCAGTCTTAAGTGCTGATAGCGTCAAGTGATTAACATCAGCCTGCTTTTTACTTTACTTTATATTTAAGGTTGGTTGTGTTGTGGGCTTTGAACTTATTTCGTCGGGCACGCCGACGCATTAATCTGATCAATTTGAACTTAACTGGTTTTTTGGCGGGTTCGTTTTCAGCAACCATTTCCTTTGCTATACGACGATCTTTGATCATGAATAAAGATTTTACAAATAACCACATCATCCACTCCTGTTGTTTAATCTGAATGATGTTAGCACCAGACCAATATAGATTTAAGTGCCAGAAGTGTCGTTTACTGATGTTAATAGATTATAATTTGGGGTTCTGCAAGGCAGAAAAATCAGTCAATCAGCAAGCGCAGTTGGCTCAAGTAAGCCTCGTCTTGACGGCTCCAGTTTTGCCCTGAATTGTTTTTACACTCTATTGCAACAGCCAGACTTTGTTCTAACTTGTTATTGGCCTTTAAAGCTTTGGAATATAGCAATAAGTATGGGTAGTCTATTGGATTGAGATTGGTATTTTCTTTAATGACAGTGAGTGCTTTTTCAGCGTTGTCATAAAGATAAAGTTGAGTAAGTAAATTATTGATCTCTACCAGTGCTTGTTGATCATTTGAGGCTTTGGCCAAGCTTTTTACGCTGATTAATAAATCGATGGCTGATTGTAGTTGGCCGTCAATCAATTTTAATTCAGCCTGTTTGATACTGAGTTCAATGTGTTGTCTGATATTTTTTTCTTGATCAATGCGCTCTACTAACCAAGATAAAATGGGTCCAGCTCCTTCACTGTTATCTTGCGCTATCCAATATTCCAGTTGCAGTAAACGGCCGGACATCAAAGCAGTTTGATTATTGGATGAATTGGCCAGTTGTTCTTGCTGTTGTATATATTGATTTGCAGCTGACCATTTTTTGCGTTTAATGGCTAAAGTTGCAGCATGTTGTTTGGCCGCTATCAGCATATGTGTATAATCGATTTCTATCGCAATTTGTTCCATTTCAGCATTCAGTTCTTCGGCCTGGTCAAAATTCCCTTCTCTGATTAAGATATAAACCAGCTCATTAATAGCAGCCCCAATACCTAATTTATAATCTACATTTCGGGTGATGGTCAAAGTTTCAAACAAGTAATATTTGGCTTTTTCATAATTACTTTTTAGGGTATAAACTCTGGCTAATAGATTGTTGGCTTTTGCCACGCCTAATGGCTTATCCAATTTGAGGTAGATACTTAATGCCTGGTTTGCAAGACTCAGTGCTTCTGTTGTTTGCCCTTTAGATTGAATAATACTGGCTTTCTTATGCAAGGTATCGGCCAACAACAAAGCGTCGGAGGCCAAGGTGGTTGTTTGTTCAATGAGAGCCAACTGCTGCAATGCTTGCTCTGGTTGATTGAGTCCAGTAAATATATAACTGAGTTCAAAGCGCAGCGGATTGATTTTGATTGAGGGTGCATTTGCATATTTATTTAAGGTTTCTTCGAATAAAATTTTGGCTTCATCAAAGCGGCCTTGTATGTCATAAATATAACAACGGATACTCACAGCCTGTAGTTCAACTTGTGGATATATTGCGGTGTTTTCAAGGGTGTCTAGTTGCACAAATGCTGAATCATAATCTCCTTGGTGTTTATTCACATTTGCTAATTGTAAACGTGCGCGATGGAAATCAGGTTGTTCAGTTAAGACCAGTTGATAATATTGACTCGCTTTGTCATATTGGCTGTCATTTTCTGCATTTAAACCACGCATATACAATTCTGCAACGGCTGGATCATTGGGTAAAAAGGATGACTGATCAGGGGTTTCTGTTTGTAGTTCTTCCCCCAGCCAATCAGAAGCTTTCAGTAAAACATTGTTGATAGAATCGCCAGAGAATCGTTGTGATTCAGTGGTTTGGCTTTCTTGGGTGAAATTTAAGGTAAAAGAGTAACCAAATTCATTGTCTACTAAATGGGTGGTTACTACATTTAGATTGGGGTTAATGGTCCATTGATTATTCAAAAAATTATCGACATCAGCTTGGGTTGTAAATTGTTCAGCAGTAACTTTACCTGTATATTGTTGACCCAAAAAGCTTGAGAATAGTTGCGGCACGCTGTTTTGTAACCACGTTTCGCTGGCATCGGTTTGTTGAGTAGATAAAAATAACAAATTGGGTGCAGCTTGCAACTGAGAAGATCGCGGTAAATTGTATTTTGCGTTAAACCACCATAAGAATGCCAGCATGCAGATAATTAATGCCGCTGGAATCCAAACATTTTTTGAAGACATGAAGCTGGAACCCAGTTCTTGATTCGCGCTGTCGTTATCGCTGCTTGTTACCTCGGGCGTAAATGTGATGCCTCGACCACGATGAGTCACTATGATTTTTGGATCTTTACTGTCGGTTTCAATCAATTGTCTGAGTTGAGCCACAGTTTGAGCAATGGTGTTATCTGATACCAGTCGATCATTCCAGACTTCTTTCAATAAAAAGTCTTTGGTGACAATTTGCTGGGAATTTTTCACCAAACATTGTAACAATAAAAATGGCTTTTTCTTCAGCAGGTTACTGCCACTTGAATTAATGAGCTCAGAAGTTTTGGTGTCCAGCGTTTGATCCAAAAAATGATATTTCATGCCTTTATTTTAGCAACTTATCAAATACAAAGAAACCAATGAGTCAATCGGGTGTAAGTTGTAGGGTAGATATGAGCTTCTTCAGAGCTGGTTGATTGGGGGTGTCTTGAAAGATGTGAGTCGATTAACCCAATTTATTTATTGTATTTGAGTGGTATGAGAGTACATATAGTCGATGGTCTATATCACATGATTTGAGCTCAGAGGTTTCTAATAAATTGAGTTGGCGTTCAAAATATCACAGCGAATAAAAGTAATTTGAAGGTACTTTTAAAACCCCTCCTTGGAGGGGAAACAGAGAGGTTTTTTGCGAGGTTTATTGATTTCTTTTTCGTTTTGAACCACGGTCAGGTTTGCATACCATTAAGCTTTCATCTTTTCTAGAAGCAGCGCATTGTCCTTCAATTGTTTTGCCATCAGTTGTTTGAAAGCTGCATGCAGCCTCATTGGTTTGGTCAGCGCAGGCAGTAAAAGCTTCTTCTGGTGGTTTGCCTTTTCTGCCTTTCTTGGCATGAGCAAAAGACATGGATGCAGCCAGGAATAATACCAACAGTAAGGAAGTCATACGGGTACCTAACTTCGGAACTTGAATAGAATTTAGTTTAGAAAACATGTTGTCACCTTATCAGGAGTTAAGAGTGGTTAGTATGGCAAAACATTAAGTAAATTTTGTGCAAATAAAAAGGTTTTTCATTGTCTATATTTTCTTACAAGCCAGTCAGAAAATAACTGTATCAAAGGTACTAGGGTTTGAGCACAATATTGTCATCGTTATTGATTGCTTTATCTAATATATATGATTGCTTAGGCAGATATCGATTATCTTGATTTAATAGGGGAAATAACCGTGACCACACAAGAAATTATTGGAAAAATAAAACAACGCCGTCAGAACAACATCAGCAGGTCAAAGTCTGGTCTGAAAGATAGGTTACAAGAAATCAGAAAACACATTGTTAAAAATTCATTCAGTGGACGTCCTGATCTGGACTTACATCGCGATTTGATCATGAAGTTAGACGATGTGAAAAGTAGGTTGAAACAAGTCAATGCCTTTGGCGGTTGATCTGTCATCAAGTATCTATCGAGGGTGATAATGGCATCAGAGAAAAATATAAAAGCCTTGGTTCAAACGGCGCATTACTTACAGCGTCCTGATATAGAGTTATTGGATAAAATTCAACAGCTCAAAGATGAAATCGTGAAAATTTCTCATCAAGCAGAGCCTGATTTAAAGTTACATCGATTCTTGATGAATCAGTTAAAAAGAGCTCAACTACAACTTTCTGACTTCAGAAAAGGCAATGAATTGGGGTGATGGGGACTTAATGTCTGCTATTTGAGTTTTTAGCTCTCAATAACAATTGGCACAGCTGTTATTTCAAATCGCAGCGGCTTTTGTGTTTGTGGGCCGATGCTGTCATGTTTCTAATTTATCTGCTTTATATGTAATGAAAACGGCACTTTGTTGTTCTGTTATTAGTTCATATGAGGAAAGTATTCATGAAAACTATCATTTTATTAAGCGTGTTGTTATCAATTTCGTCTTACGCTGAGACTTTTGACGTTTCTATCACAAATTTCGAATTCACTCCAAATGATTTAGAAATATCAGTAGGTGACACCGTGCGTTGGACTAATAATTCAGGCTTCCATGATGTCGTTGAAGATGGGAATGCTTTCAGATCAGGGCCTCCTTCTTCGAGTCAGTTCGTATTTGAGAGGACGTTTAACAGTGTTGAGGAAATTCGATACCACTGCAGTGTTCATTCTGCTCCAGGCCGAGACATCAACACCTCAATGAACGGTCGCATCAATGTGGTTAACAGCCAAGTGGTTGAACCCACTTTTCAAATTAACCAAGGGATCGGGGGCAGTTGGTTCTTTCCAGAAACTTCAGGTTCAGGCTTTTTGATTGATGTCAGGCCAGCCGACCAGTTCATTTTTGCGGCTTGGTTTACTCATGATGTTAATGATGAAAGCCGTCCTGAATCAGATAACGGTTCTCGGTGGTTCACCGTAGCTGGCAATTACACTGCTGATGTGGCTGAATTGAGTTTATTTGAAACCACAGGTGGTTTATTTGACAACCCACAAACAGTAACTACTTCCGCAGTGGGCACATTGACCTTCCAGTTTTCAGACTGTGGCAGTGGTGTGGTTAACTATGAATTTACTGACGGTTCCGGTTTAAACGGAGAATTCCCAATTCAAAGGGCAGTTCCAGGTACTGAATCTTTGTGTGAGTCGTTAGCAGGTCAATAAAACATGATTCACATCGTGATGAGATGTTGCTTTGCTGGTTGAAGGGTTTGAGGGGTTAGGTATGTATGGACTTGAATGAAATTTTATCTATATTTTCCTACACGCCAGTCAGAAGTTGTCTATATCACTCAAACAAACTCTTATAGATAATGTAGTCATGGTCACTGACTTACTACCGGTGAACCGACAAGATACCGTCAGGTGTTTCGTTCGCTCAGTGGCCGCTGTTCAATCACAATTTGATAAATAACCACGGGGAAAGGGTCATGACAACACAAGAAATCATTGGGAAAATCAAACAAAGTAGGCGCACCAACAGCCTGATTAAATCTCAATCTGAGTACAAACAACGTTTACATGAAATCAGAAAAGAATTGGCACTTAATTCACTGCAAGAAACCCCAGATTTAGAAGTCTACAGTCAGTTGATTGCTGAACTTGATGAGGTTAAGTTGTTATTGAAAAATATTAATGTGTTTGGTCAGTAAAATTGTGGTTATGATACGGTGATGATGTCTGTAAATCGGGTGGTGAAACAGGCTGATTTACGCTCAGACCGCATCACCCATGAAGCATCAAATCCTTGTGAACCACAGCGCAAAACATCCTTGCCATACCTTGAGTTGATTTTATCCATGACATTCATCAGAGCATCATCTTTTGGCTTGTGCTGGTTGAATAGGTCGTATTGAATGACACCTTTATCACTCAGTCCATTGAGCATGATGCCGGCTTTCTTATATTTGTAGCCGCTTTGATAGATTCGGTTGAGTGCTTGGGTGGCAGCTTGTTGAAAGTCCATGGTGTTATCAGATGGATAATTCAATTCAACTGTGAGCGACCTGACAGATTGTTTATCATTCTTTGAAAATGGGTTGGTTCTGATCCCGACAGTGATTGATTTAGCCACTGAATCTTGAGAACGCAGATCAACACAAGCCCTGGAGACATGATAAGCAATGGCCTCACGCAGGACGTATTTATCCTCAGTCTTTTCACCGAATGAACGGGTGCAAACGATTTGTTTTTTCTTTTCAGGCACATCATTTAATTCAAGGCAGCTTACCCCGCGCAATTCCATGATGGTACGCTCAATAACCACACTGAAACGCTTTCTGAGCCATTTGCTGTCCGCATCGCGTAATTGCAGTGCTGTGGTGATACCGAGTTTGTGTAAGTGTTCTGTGTGCTTTTTGCCAATGCCCCATATTTCACCCACTGGTAGTATCTCAAGCGCGTTTTTTAAGTTGTAGTCACTGAATAGGGTTAACACACCTCCGGCCACTGACAAGGACTTGGCGTAATGGTTGGCTATCTTACACAGTGTTTTAGTTGGGGCTAAACCCACACACACAGGTAAACCAATACCTTTCTTAATCTTGGTGACCATATCACGCATATAAGCGCATAAATCTTTGCGATGTTCTTGTCCATCCAGCTGAAAGAACATTTCATCACATGAGTACTTCTCAATGTCTGGTGTGTACTTCTCAAGCATCATTTCAAAGCGACTCGACATGTCCGCGTATAGGCTGTAATTTGAGCTGAACACTGCAAAGTTATGCTCATCTACCAAGTCTTGAATTTGATGGAATGGTGCGCCCATCTTAACACCCAAAGCTTTAACTTCATTGCTGCGTGCAACTGCACAACCATCATTATTTGATAAGACGATCACAGGCCGTTTTTCTAGCGCAGGGTTAAATGCCCTTTCACAAGAGACATAGAAATTGTTAACATCAACAAGGCCGAATATCACAAACTTTCAACTTTTAATTTGGTTTTGCACTTGAACTCACTTTTGATACTATGCTCATACCTGTAATATTCATCTTCTGTGGAATAATCATCTGATTGAACCTGAAGGGTCTTATAAAACTCAACATTGTAACTCCCTTGGCACAACCTTTCTGCCTCCTTTTGCGCTTCAGCAATCAAGAAATAAGTGTAATTTAATTCATTAATTGTTTTTGAGGCTGGTAAGTCAATATTTACTTCATATACGCCTGTTCTAGGCTCATAAGCAACCAAAGTATAAAACTCTTCCATTTCAGCTCTAATTGGAGTTTGAAGGCTATTAGATTTTTGAGAACAACCAAGTAAGAAAACCACAAAAATATTTACATATTTCATTTGTCTGCCTCAATATATATATCCTCACCTCGAGGCCCAAGATCACGTGCGCCAACTGTTGGAGTAGCCACCAAGTTAAAGTTAATTTTATTGGTTAGCAAATGCCTGAATGATTCACTGTCTGTCATGTTAGGGTCAAGCCACATATCTACTAATTCAGTGTCATCAACATCAAACATCAGCGGTATAGACTTACGGTGTATGTCATCCATCTTTGGATTGCCCGGACAGGTAATAATTGAGGCTGTGGTCAATACTTCTCCGTCAACTTCATACTGCTTATAAATACCACCCATTGCCAGTGCACCGCGTTCTGATGTGATGTAGTGATACTCCTTATCTTGACCCTCTATGATACCACTGGCTGGAATGATACAACGTGATGTTTGGAAAGCGCCTTTAGTTAAAGGTGATGTATAGAGCTTATGGTATCGACTGTTGAACGTTGAGTATTTGTAATTAGGTTTACCATCATTGCCTAGCAGTAACCACCACTTGGCATCTTCTAAATATCGGTCGTTCTCATCCTCAGTGACGATTTGAATCATTGATGCGGGTGGCCTGATACCTCGTGTTTCAATTTCAGGCACGCCCAATGCTTCAGTGATTGAATTGGTAAAGGGGTTGTTAATTGTATCGAAAGCGCCGCACATCCTTAATATGATAGTGCGGCGTTTCTCAAAATGCGAGAATAACAAATTTGTTTTTATTTTTGCATTGGACTAATCGGTATGACCAGATACCGATTCAAACCTTTAGGGTCAGGTGTTTTGTTATGCTTGTTCCCAAGCTCCAGCTTGGTAATACAGAGGAATTTATCAGATTGGTATGTCAATAAATTCAGGAGTGCAGGTTAGGCAAGGTATAAGCCAATTGCGAATGTTTGATATTGATAACAGATGATTTAAACTAAAGAATGGTGTGGGAATGGAATCGAACCATCACGGTATTTCTGCCGGGGGATTTTAAGTCTTAATCTGTTAATGGACCACGAAAGTCAGTAGTAAAATATAACAATAAAAACAATAAGATAGATAGATTTCTATGTTGTGGCTGCTTTTTATGTATTGTCAATTATTGCTAGTCAGTGTCCCAAATTTGTACCCAAATCAGACATGCTAATTTTTAGATATACCAACAAATATACCAGCAATTAATCAAAGTGATGTATGTAATTTTATTATACTGCGTTGAGCTACTCGTGACCGTCCTCGTACTGAGAATGCACATGTTTTGCGCTTAATGCCCATAATAAGTAGTATTA
>CAZVZJ010000078.1:0-12327 GCA_964631055.1 uncultured Marinicella sp. | reverse complement strand
AGTAAAGCCAGTCGAGCCAATCATCATTCGATTAAATAGATCATAACAATAAAATAATTTCATTTTACCTAACAATCATTTCGTTCTATAGTTTAATCTTTCAAAATTAACAACAAGGTAAAAGTATGTCAGATCAAAATAAATGTCCAGTCATGCACGGCAGTAAAGCTGTAGTCACAGGAAACACAGCCAACCAAAAATGGTGGCCAGAACAAATTAATTTAAAAATTCTCAATCAAAATTCACCACAAGTAAGTCCCTTAGGAAAGGCTTTTGACTATGCCGAAGAATTTAAGAAATTAGATTTGTCTGCTTTAAAACGAGATTTAACAGATCTAATGACCGACTCTCAAGATTGGTGGCCTGCGGATTACGGTCATTATGGTGGCTTATTTGTTCGTATGGCTTGGCACAGTGCCGGCACCTACCGAACTTATGACGGACGAGGCGGCGCACGATCGGGTTCACAACGTTTCGCACCTCTTAATAGCTGGCCAGATAATGGCAATTTAGATAAAGCACGTCGTTTATTGTGGCCAATTAAACAAAAGTATGGCAACCAAGTTTCGTGGGCTGATCTGATGATTCTTGCTGGAAATGTCGCCATGGAATCAATGGGGTTCAAAACATTTGGCTTCGGTGGTGGTCGAGCTGACGTTTTTGAACCTGAAGAGGATATTTATTGGGGCCCAGAAACTGAATGGTTAGATGATCAACGTTACACCGGTGAACGTGAATTAGCAACGCCTCTGGGTGCTGTCCAAATGGGTTTGATTTATGTTAATCCAGAGGGCCCAAATGGCAATCCAGATCCACTGAAATCTGCTTTTGATATACGTGATACCTTTGGCCGTATGGCGATGAATGATTATGAAACTGTTGCTTTGGTTGCAGGCGGACACACATTTGGAAAAGGACATGGTGCTGGCCCGGAATCTGAAGTTGGCCCCGAACCTGAAGGAGCCGAGATTGAAGAAATGGGCTTTGGTTGGACCAATAGTCATGGCTCTGGTAAAGGTGGTGATACGACCACCAGTGGTTTTGAAGGCGCTTGGACAGTTAATCCAACTCAGTGGGATATGGGTTACTTTCACGCATTATTGAACTATGATTGGGAACAAGTGAAAACACCAACAGGAGTTGTGGTTTGGAACCCTACAGCAGATTCCAATGCGGCTCAGCCGCAAGCAGCACATGATCCATCTCGCACAGAACCATTGATGATGACCACTGCTGACATGGCTTTAAAATTAGATCCCGAATTTGCCAAAATCTCAAAACACTTTTATGAAAATCCAAATGAGTTTGCAGATGCCTACGCTCGTGCTTGGTTTAAATTAACCCATCGTGATATGGGACCTATTGCTAATTATTTAGGCGATGAAGTACCTAACGAAGAATTGATTTGGCAGGACCCTGTTCCTAAACATGAAGGGCCAACTTTAAACGATTCTGAGATAGCTAATTTAAAAGACAAAATTCTCGACTCCGGCATATCTATTTCACAATTAATTAACACTGCTTGGGCATCAGCATCTACATTTCGTGGCTCAGATTTACGTGGAGGTGCCAATGGTGCTCGAATTAACTTAGCTCCGCAAAAAAACTGGGACATCAATGTTTCATCAGGTGTACCTCAAGTGATTGCTCAATTAGAGCGAATTAAATCTGAAACAAATACTCATATTTCATTGGCAGACTTAATCATACTTGGTGGTTGTGTAGCCGTTGAAAAAGCAAGTGGTTTTAAGGTGCCATTTACACCAGGTAGGACCGATGCGACACAAGAACAAACAGATGTAGAATCATTTGCAGTTTTAGAACCTACATTCGATGGCTTTAGAAACTACAGAAACACACAAGACCCAAGGTCTACTGAAGCTTTATTGGTGGATAAAGCCCAATTATTAAGCTTATCTGCCCCAGAAATGACAGTACTTGTTGGTGGTTTACGCTCTTTAGGTGTCAATGCAGCAGGTTCTCAGCATGGTGTTTTAACTGAAAATGTGGCAACTTTAAATAATGACTTCTTCGTCAATATTTTAGACATGAAAAATGAATGGCATGCAACTGACAACAGCAAAGAAGTTTTTGCTGCTCAAGACCGTCAAACCGGCGAAGTCAAGTTCACTGGTACTCGTGCTGACTTGGTATTTGGATCAAATTCTATTTTGCGTTCAATTGCTGAAGTCTATGCGCAAGAAGGTGCCAATGATAAATTCAAGCAAGACTTCATTTCAGCATGGGATAAAGTGATGAATCTAGATCGTTTTGACCTCAAGTAAAACTTTAATAAAAAGTCATAAAAAAAGCAGGCCAACTTGTGTCTGCTTTTTTATTTTAAGGTTTAAGGATCGATGAATTTTGAATCAATTGTTTTTCAAAACAGCATTCATTCGAACCCATTTAAAAAAATCTGGTCTTCTGAGTTAACAGTAGACCTATGGGCATCCCACATATTATCGATAAACGGATGACCATAAGACCCCGCATCAGCTAATGTGCCATGTTTTTCTACCCACCTCCCTGTTCCGGGAACACAAGAACCTGTGTGACTTTCGGGTTCTTGCAGTGCACATGGATCTGGACTGGACCAAACACCAAATTCTACCCAACGATCCACATAGTCGAAAAAAGCATTGTGGTTCCAAGTGAGTTTTCCCCCCGGTAATAACAAAGCAGCCAATGCCGAACCTTTGAAAGGTTGAGCTGTACAGCAGACTTGGTATGCGCCACCAATTTCATCCCCTCCTCCATCTACATAACCATATGGGTCACGTAAGGTTCGAGGACCAACACCCTCGTTAATTCTGCGCCAGTATTGTGCTTCTGTTCCTACTTGCCCGAACAATGCAATACCATTCTGCCCGTAATATGTTTGACCATCTTCATGAAATAAATTATCACCACCATTTGTGACTGCATTTTTCATATCCTGATTATCCAATAAAACAGCCGCAAATATCACTGGCATTTTTCGACCCACCATATGACCACCGTTGGGGATCCAATTTGTACCGGCATCTAACATGTGATACCAATCAATGCCAGCTTGTATATAAGCAATAAGCGCGGGCATTTTTTCGGTCAAAGAATCATCTAACATCAATCTCAAAGCAGCTAAATTAGAATCAACAGCTATAGATGCACCGTATTGCGACATATTTTGCGCAGGGTGCAAATACCGACCGATCCAACTACTTGAATAATCTAGCTGTACCCGTTTAAATTTATCTTCGACGTCGGCTAAAAGAGGTGCGTCGGGCACTGTTGGCATAGAAGGTAGTAAGTCCGTACGTAAATCACTTAAATAATAATATGTTTTTTCTGTACCACCCATAAAACTAGGCCTAAATACAGATGCACCATTATCCAGAGGAATGGCATCAACTACAGTAAGCACGGCTACTACATCTAAATAACAAGGATGAGTTGCTGGGTCATCATTGGGTGTACACCTACCATCACCAGAAATGGCTTTAACAATTGAATCACCAGGGTTAGCGGTATATGGCAATGAAGGCACTAAGCCATCATCAAAATTCCAATAAGGAACCCGGTTATCATAACCTTGGCCACTAGAATCAGACATTGGATTAACCTGCCACCCATTTAAAGCCCCATCATAGTTAGGAGTAATCGATGTTATGACAATGGGCCCTAAAACCCACCAGTCACCATTGGCAAATTGCCCAACTGTTTCAACTTCAGCGAAGTTCCAAGTAATACCATGTTGTGAAACAAACATAGTCTCAGATACTTGATCGGTTTTTATTTCACCTGCACCAGACTCAGTTGATAATGATAAAGCCAGAATTAAAATGAACCAGTAAAATGTGTGTTTCTTTATATATTCAAACATTTATTTTCTCCACAGGGTTTTAATTGGCATTGTTCATAATTCAAGAATGAGCAGAGTTAACCTTCAAACCCATTCATGAATATTAAATCACTTGAAACATTAGCATCACATGCGCTTACATAATTAACGATTGTGTCCCAGTTATTTTCAACCGTAAAAGAAGGAAAACCTATATTGACTGTTCCACCATGCATATCAGGAAAGCGACCATTTTGTCCAGTATTCCCGCCTGAATTATTAGGCACACATTGAGGAAACTGGCCTGTTGTTATTGGGCCCCATGTTGCAACACCAGTATTACTTAAGCCATAGTACAAACAGTCACGAGCTCGATAAGCATCACAGTTTTCACTTTCACGCGGATCTGGTGGCGCGCACATGTCATTATGAGTCAACAGTCCTTGTGAAGTGATTCGATTGGCATATTCAATTAATGGCGGATAATTGATGGTTTCACACACTTCAGGAATCAAATGTGCCAATGCAACAAACCCTCGTATTGGACCTGCAGAAACTGCCATATAAGATGAGCCAGGTGACTGTGGTGGACCATCAATGACATTGTGTGGGTCACGGGTGTTCTTTCTTCCACTATTGGTCGCGCAAGTACCCCATGCTCCGTCAAAACATTGTGCCGTAATCAGCTCAGCCCAATAGCGATTAAGCTCATCAATCACTTCCATTTCATCCGCACCATCGCCCCAAACAGCGCCGTTGACACCAACATTGATTTGTTCCAACTCTTGTGGCCCAAAACCTGCCAAAGGCCCTGATGATTGGCCCAACATCAAACTGGTTTGCATTAAAACATCTCGATAAAATGAACCATCAAATAAAGCAGCGAACAGTACTGCCGGCGGAAATTTGCCTAGATGCTGTCCCGCACCTGAGCTCCAGCCTCGCGTTCTGGTATCAGCATCATAAACACCGTAGTACAAGTCTTTCCCATAAGTTAACACCGCTGCCAATGCTTGTTGCTTTTCAGCTACAGGGTTTCCGGCAGCCATAATGCTCATCACATCATCAACAAATGTACGTGCTACACCAGCTGCATAATCATCCACCAATAAATTAGCCCTAAAAGCACGTCCACCTTCAGAAAAGATATCACCATTAACGCTTCTGATAGAAAATAGTTCAGTATTGTGCGACCAACGTTGACGTATTTGTTCTAATTCACCAGCTGATTGAGTAGCAATGTAAGTCAGCTCAGGTAAACGACTAAAGTCAAAATCATTGAGAGATAGAAGTTCTTTATTTGTTTCGTCTACGCTGGGACGTAAAATAGTTGAACCAGCATCAGGTGGCACTTGATCTAACACCGTAATTACATGATAAGCTTCAGCACAGTTCCCTAGAATTGCATTGGTACCACAACCACCATGCTGACTTTCATCTCGCTGAATAGCCGCCATCAAAGAGGTGTTACCATTAAAGCTTAAAGGCAGTGAAAGTAAAATATTTTCTGCTGCAACATAGTTTCCATAACTATCATCTGGATTGGATGACAACAGCCCCAAAGCTTCAATCTTGGGGTTTTCATCTAATGAGATTGAACCGCTACCGCTGCCTACTACACTACTTAAAGTTACAGAACTTTCACCAGATCTTGGAGCCAGCCAATAATCTCCATTAGCAAACTGGCCACAAAGAGCAGCTTGGCCTCCAGAATTAAAATTCCAAGTAAAATCTACAGTTCGTGATTCTCCAACCGAGACAGTTATGCTTTCTCCAGTACAGGCAGATGCTGCATCAGTTGAACCACAGTCACATGCCGCAAATACACTTTGCAAGCCTGCAAAAAATAAAGTAAATATAAATATCCCGTTCTTCAAATCTTTATATTGTTATAAAAAAATATTAATTTTATTTAAGTAAACCTCAAAAATTGTGAATAAGCTAACAAATTTAAACTTTCAATAATTGAGAATATAAAACCAATGAAAAAAATAAACCATCGCTACAGCATAAACATTTCTTGACTTAGTTTTAACCCTCAATGGTTAAATTTAAGCGTTGCGCAACAAAACGATGAAAACCCGACTCCAACTCTTCAATTGTATGGCCCAATGAATCATAACTTTGAATCATTTCAATCAAGGAGAAATCATTGTTTTTATTAGTTCGAACTTGCTCAATTAGACTTTTTAAAAGATGACTTCCACCTTGATGATATAGATACTCACCCAATAATAAAGAGCTGCCATAAAAAGTACCTGTCTTTGAAAATATTTGTTTTTTCTCTGTTTCACTGAGGTCATCAGGAGACAAGGTAATGATTTGCATACCTTGACCTTTTATGGCTTTATCTTTGTAGGCTTGAGAATTTAGAATTGCATCCATAGATGGATGTCGAGTGGTTAATAAAGTTTTTAAAGGCATTAAATCTGAAACTTCTTTAATGGTGCTTTTATGTAATTTTTTCACTAGATCACTCTCACACATATTAGCCACTAACTCATCTAACCAATCTGGTGTTTTCAAACTTCCATAAATACGTTTTTTAATGTCTTTTTTCTGACCTAAATGATTATTGCGTGGTTGCTCATTCATGTGTCTTATTAATAAAAAATGACCTATCTCGTGTTGCAAAGCACCTAACATCTTCAAATGACTATCTTCATTCTTGCTTTCATTGTCATCCTGGAGTTTAGTTTGAGTTTGCAGGTTGAGCTTTTTTCCTTGCAAGTTGTTTTGCTCTCCTTTGCTCAAAACATTCAAGGAAAACTCAGAGCCAACTTCTAAAACACCTACCTGTTTAATTAAATCATCTACACTCCATATATCATGATTATTTAAAGCCAGTAACTGATCTCCAACTTGTATGCCTGACAATCCATTTAACCCAACAATAGGATCTAAAATCTCCTTAACTTCAATACCATCATTCGTCTTTTCAACCTTGATTCCCAGATTAGCTAAAAAATACACTGAATTTTGTTCAGACTTTTTGGATTTGATTAAAAAAGGCAAAGCTTTGCCCTTAATTTTCAAATTATTGATGTCGGTGTTTTGCATCGTAATCCCATCTGGGTAAGCAATAACTGTTATGGCTTGGGCAGGTATATCAAAAAAGAATTCAAATTTATCATAAGCTTGTTGAATTGTATCGAGCAACTCAGATTGCATGTCTTGATTTTCATCAAAAGTATATAAGCTAAACTGTTGATTTTCAAAAAGAATAGGCGCTGCAAAAACTTGAAAAGAAAAAACCAATAGGCATGTCACAGTGTATTTCATTATTATCACCATCAAATACACAGTTAGACGATTCAAGGGATCAAACAGTCGCAAGGAATCAATTTTGAATGACAACCCATTGTTCAATGAACACAGCTGAATTTGTTGTTAATTAAACACTTAACACCAGCAATGGTTGCTGAAATAAATTAATTAAAGTGAACTTAATATTTGATTCACTTCTTGCCGATAATTTTTATTCAACTGTTTCAATAGTTTATCAGGCGAGTAATCCAAATCAGCAAACACTTCAATCATTGTTCGAACCGTACCTGGACTGTTGTTAGCAATTTTTAATGCATTGGCAACCACAAATTCTGGATCATGCTTGATCAGCCCCGCAATGACCCTACCCCCAAACCCAGGCCTAAAGGCCTCAGCTTTGACATGCTGAGTTAACTTCAAATTACCACGTTTATAGTTAATCGCCAAAGACGTCGCCAATAAAGCCCGTAAGTCTTGTTCGTTGTTCCATGGATTTTGCACACCATCATAAAGGTTCATCTTGTTTCTGACTAAAGTCATCAACTCATGGTAATTAAAACCATAATTAAGCCTATAAAATACACAAGCAGCAGCCCTTAACTCAACATCATCACTGGTCAACAAATAGGCCATTTCATATTGAATTAAAATCTTTCTTGGATCGTCCTTATAACCCATCACCTTGAAGACTGCATCCAAAGCATTCACATGACTTTTCAGATGAGGCAAAGACTGCTCACCACCTTTGATGGTGTGTTCAACTATATAAGAATTGGGCCTAGCTTCTGGTTCAAACGGTTCCCAATTCGGCGCCTTTTTCCACAGTTTATAAATCGATTTACGGTCATCACACAACATGCCAATTTCAGCTAACAGCTCTCGACATTTTTTATTGGCTGCAATCAAATCTTCTGCTTTTTGCATAAAAGGGTTTCTAAGCATATCAATCTTCACACCTGATGCATAAGTTTCCACCATACCCAATTGAGGTAAAACGGTACTTATTTGCTGTGAAATTTGATCACTTAACCATGTGCGTATGCAGATACCATTAAGCCCTACCCTGGCTACTGTTTGAAGGTTCGTACCACTCATTCTATGCATTTTAGGGTGTTTTTTGCATTTAAACTTGATATGAGCATAGACTGGTTCAAGCCGATCAATGAATGCAGTGCCTGTATTTATAAATTGATCAACATCATCTTTACAGTCAGGTTGACAAATCAATATGGCCACACCAAACCGCTCAAATGAATTGGCTCTGATGCTCCCAGCAAGTTTTCCTGAAAAACAATATAAACGATTTCCGCTTAATGCTTTTTTAAATCTTTCAGATGTATACCTACCTCTAGGTGGATCAGTGATACCCCCTTTTTC
Source organism: uncultured Marinicella sp. (assembly GCA_964631055.1). Classification (GTDB taxonomy): domain Bacteria; phylum Pseudomonadota; class Gammaproteobacteria; order Xanthomonadales; family Marinicellaceae; genus Marinicella. Next base: position 3,863 of record CAZVZJ010000078.1, on the reverse strand, counting down.
AGGCAATATACTTTGACCTAAAGTTTCATTGAATGCTTGAGCCGTATTCAATGCATTTTGATGATGTGCAACATAAATATATAACTTTTCAAAATTCATTTTTAATCAGATTGCCTGAAATAAGTATAATTATAACCTGCGAAGTATTGGTTAAATTTTTGAAGAATGATAAAAAGTAAGCAATTAAGGATTACATGAATTGATTACGTTAAATTTAATATTTTTATCACAGGCTGTAACTTATTCTTCGTTATTTTTTATTGCAACATATTTAAGGAAACTCGCACCTGTAATGTCTTCAGTCGGATAAAAGATGACTTTTTTATGCCACAAACTGATAAACGTTCTGTTGATGCCACTGATAACGACACATTCATCAATCACCATTTGATTTAAAGCAGCAAATATTGTTTTTCTTTCAACTGACTCCGGCATAATGAGGGCCTGTTCATAAAGCTCATCATACCGTTTATTATCATAAGAAAACTTATTAGATCCTGGTGCTTTATTTGGTCCATAAAACAGCTGCAATGTATTCTGAGCATCCGGGTAATCCATGTTCCAACCCATAAAAAAGAATGGGGCAGCACCATTCTCTACTGCTTTATCCAACGCACCAAAATTAACATGTTGTTTAAAATTGATTTTCTCAGCTGGGTAACCCAGCTGCATCAAAAACCCTCTGGTTTGTTCATAAATTCTTTGGTTCTCCACACTCCCAACTGCATGATATTCAAACGGTGGCAGGTTATTGGAACCCCACGCTCCTTGTTGCAACAGTCTTTTGGCTTCAGCTAAATCATAGATGATAGAATCGTTTGAAATGTTTGAATCAAAATCATAAGTTCCAGGTACAATAACACCAGGAAACACGTTTCCTATGCCAAAATAAAAAGCATCATTCCTTTGCGACCAATCATGGGCTTTTCTGATTGCACAGCGCAGCATTTTGTTCTTTTCATTTTGAATAGGGTCATCAGAATACCCGAATGCTTCAGATTGCATGTTAAAACCAAAATAGGTAAAACCTAATTCATTGTTGTGTGAATGATTAAATTGCGCAGCCACATCATCTGTTAATTTAATCGGATTTTGGGATTGCAATACTTTATGGCTTAATTGTGGTGGAATGGTTGAATATTGAATTTCATTGCCTTTGTTGAATGACAACCATTTAGACATTGATTGCTTGATGAAATGAATTTCTAAGTGATCAATGAAAGGTGGCGATTTACCGTCGATATTTTCCAATGCAAAATTTACATGATTCGATGATTCGTACCCTTCAAAATCTAGATTAATAGGTTCTTGACGAAATGAAGTATTCCTGCTGAATTTAGCAACCTCAGAGTCAAATGACTCAAAAATAAATGGCCCAGATCCAACTGGATTAACACCGAATTCTTTGCCGTAATACTCCGCAGGTTCTCGTGGGACAATTGCAGCGTAACCCATGGCTAAAGTATGAATCAACTGCGGATAGGGTTTGATTAAGTTAATTTGGATTGTATATTTATCCAATGCAAACAATCCATTGATTGGTTGATCGTAGTCAGCACCAGAGTCAGCCCACTCTTGTAAACCCATAACAAAATCTCGCCATAACCATTTCCCAGTAGCATTTAAAGCCGGGTCAAAATTTCTTTTCATTGAATATATAAAATCTGCTGCAGTCACTTCCCTGCCCTGACCATTTAAAAACGATGGGTGGTCATGAAAAAAATTACCGGGTTTAATTTTAACAGTATATGTTTTCCCATTATTAGATATGGCAGGTAATGCTTCGGCTAAACTGGTTTTGATTTCATAAGGCCGGGCTAAATATTTATAAGTATAAAGTGTATCAAAAACAGCCAGCACAGCAGTATTGGCATACTTGTTTGCTGCCTTGATTGGATCTAAAGATCTGGGTGCGCCAGACATTGAATGCTTATAGGTATTATTACCAGGCTGGGTTTGTTCATTGTTATGGCTTCCACACCCCACCACAAACAACAATATTAAAGTCAATAGTGCGCCACAGCGAACAATCGCTCTAGTAATGAAATTTTTACGAGAGTTTCTCATGGTGTGATTAATTTCGATCAATTGCATTAAAAAATAATTCAGTCCTCATGATGGTCATCATACGTCAGCTTAAAGGTACATGAAAATGCGCCAATAGTCTTATAAAAAATAGATATTCATCACAAATTCCAGAGCTTTTAATTAAAAATGATAATATTTCTTACCATTTAGATGACAATACCGCACTTTTCTGCGATGATTAACACTATTTAACATTTGTACAATTATGAGTAAAGGCGTTAATAACCAATTAATCAGTAAATTAGGTTCTAAAAGATTGGCCAGCAACTTTTATCTGGCTGTAACTGAGTTATTTTTTCAACTAGATATTGATGGTCAAGAGTTTGTAGATGATTTCATAGATAGTTATTTAGATCAAGCCTCTATTCATTCTAAAACCAAAGGACAAGTTCTGTTAGAAACCGGTTTTACCAGATACCAAGTAAAAAATTATTTTTCTGGCAATAAAAAAAGATCAAGCAATACAGAAAAAAACTTTTACTGTCATGTTTTAGATAAATTGCGTGATGTATGTAATGAAGCTCCAGATAAAACCATTCCTATAAAAAATAATCGCGTCTCTTTCAACTCTATTTTTAGCAGCATTCAGTTGTCAGGAAAAATAATTACCCCCAAAATGTTGATGGAAAGTTTTATTAAGAGGGGATTTATTGAGAAGGTTGATGATTACAACATTCGCTTTATCACATCTGTACAAACAGGATTCGACAACAACAAAGCAAAAGTAATTCAAGTATTTTGTGACACTGTTGAAAGACTATCTGGCACTTTGATACATAACATGAATACTCAAGATGACAATACCAAAAGGAATCAAATGAGTTACACCTCTATTCATGTCAAAGAAGAACATTTTGAAACAGTGAATCAAGAAGTGAAAAGGATATTAAGGAAAGCATTAATAGACTGTCAAGAAGTTATAGACAGCTATGAAGAAACGGAAGACTTCGGCAAAAGACAAGTTGAAAAACAAGGGAAAGAAATTGGGGTTTCAACTTTTTTCTACATAAATAAAAGCAAATAAAAGGTATTAATCATGAAAATATATAAATTAGCAGGTCTTTTTTTTTAGCATCACAAAGTAATTTTGCCACAGCAGGTTCTAGTGATGGAACTGGTGGAAAAGCGGCAAGTCAACAAACTTACTGTGAATACCTGGTCAAAGGATCAAGTGATGGAACAGGAAACAAAGGATCAAGTGATGGAACTGGAAACAAAGGATCTAGTGATGGAACAGGAAACAAAGGGTCAAGTGATGGAACAGGTGGAAAGTCAGTTGATCTGAATCTCTTATATCTACAATGCATAAAAGGCTTAAAATAATCAACAAAATTGTTTTATCCATTCAAAAACCCCTGTTTTTTTCAGGGGTTTTTTATTTTCCAGACCAAATCACTAATAAAATAAATATTAAGAAGTGTCATCGCAACTTGCAATTGCTCACAATAAATAGTTTCCATTCATGCATAACAAACATACTCACAAATAACACCAGTTCAATGTTCACTTTCGTGTCATAAATTACTGTATACCTAACTATAATAATTTTTACTGCTGGATATTTGAAAGGAAGATCAAAACCAAAATAAGAGAACTTTGATCTTTTTTGTTGCACAGAATTTATCGTTTTATTGCCGCACTTTTTTGCGGCAATTTTTATCGCAGAATTAAGTTATAGTTATTTTAAATTTCATATGTACAATTAGCATTATGTGAAATGTACATATATAAATTTATATAGCTTTCATATATTAAGAAGTGTGTGAAGTAAGAAG
>CAZVZJ010000077.1:0-12905 GCA_964631055.1 uncultured Marinicella sp. | reverse complement strand
CAATTGGTTTCAGCATAAATTGAGTATTTCGATTAAAAAGCGCCTTGAAATCTCATAAATGAACTAAAAATAAATCTTTTCTCCAGCGTAACACTTTTGGCTTTTCACAAACAGCTCTGCGTTTAATGGGGTTCTTTAACCCATGCACTGATGTCATAGTGAGTTTGATAAGTGATTTTTATGATTTTAAATCCACCAATGTCAGTAATTGAATCAAAACTCATTTCCCACAACAAGGTCTCTGAAGATTGGGTTTATGCGTCATTCATGATAAAATCGATCGCTGATAATTTAATCGAGATTGAGTATGACTGCATTTAATCAATTGCAAAAATTAAGAAGTGCGCAGGGACAAGTGATTACCCATGGCTTAGACGATGAAACCATTAAAAATTTCATCGATTCTGATTCTCAATTGGTAGATGCCATTAATATGGCCGCCCAAGAATTAGAGCAGATCAAAACAGAGTACCCTCAAATTATTGATATGGATGAAGCTGATCAACTGGAATTCGTACATGCTGATTACATCAATTTCTATGCTGCCGATGCGGTAAACCCTTATGTAGCATTAGCTGGCAAAGGACCTTGGGTAGTTACATTGAAAGGTGCAATCATTCACGATAATGGAGGGTATGGCATGCTGGGTTCAGGTCACGCAGCTGAACATGTTCTTGAAACTATGGCAAAACCTCATGTCATGGCAAATATCATGACACCAAGCTATTACCAAAAACGTTTATCTGACTTATTAAAACAAGAAATTGGTCAAAACCGCGACAGCTGCCCTTTTGTCAAATTTATTTGTATGAACTCAGGATCAGAGGCAGTCACAGTCGCATCTAGAATCTCTGATGTAAATGCGAAAAAACAAACTGGCATGAATGGTGATCACTATGGAAAAAGCATCAAGATCATGGCTTTAGAAGGTGCTTTTCATGGCAGAACTGATCGTCCAGCACAGTATTCTGACTCTTCATTGAAGTCTTATAAAAAGAACTTGGCTTCTTTCCAGGGCAGAAATAATTTAATCACCGTGCCTATTAATGACGTTGAATCCTTAAAACAAGCTTTTGATGATGCAGCCAACAACAATGAATTCATTGAATCATTCTTCATGGAACCTGTCATGGGCGAAGGTAATCCAGGTATGGCAATTACGCCAGAATTCTATGCCGCAGCCAGAGAGTTAACTGAAAACAATGGCACCCTATTCTTGATTGATTCAATTCAAGCTGGTTTGAGAACCCAAGGGTGTTTGTCAATTTGTGATTATCCAGGATTTGAAAATTTGCCCGCACCAGACATGGAAACTTATTCTAAAGCCATGAATGCAGGACATTATCCCATGTCAGTACTGGCCATGAATGATAAAGCTGCCAGCTTGTATGTGGTGGGTATATATGGCAACACCATGACCGCCAACCCAAAAGCATTGGATGTGGCTTACACAGTTTTGAGCAATTTAACCACTGAAACCAAAAACAACATCAAGGAAATGGGTAAGCTGGTGGTCAGTAAATTAAAAGCCCTACAAGATAAAATGAATGGTGAGATTACCAATGTACAAGGTACTGGCCTGCTGTTTTCATGCGAACTTGACCCAGAATTTAAAGCTTATGGGAAAGGCAGTATAGAAGAGTACCTACGTTACAACGGCTTAGGTGTGATTCATGGTGGCGAAAATTCATTGCGATTTACACCACATTTTAATGTCACCGAAGCAGAAATCGATTTGATGGTTAATTATGTAGAAAAAGCATTATTAAATGGCCCAAGAGCGAACTCTTTAGACAAAGCAAGTTAAAAAATACAATAATATTTGACGAAAGCCACTCATTGACAGTGGCTTTTTTTAGGAATAAAACGATGCAAACACACGCAATTAAACACTTACTCAACAACCAAGTTGATAAAGACAGTCAAGTTGAAATCAAAGGTTGGATCAGAACCACCCGTGACTCAAAAGGTGGTTTTTCATTCTTAGTGGTACACGACGGATCATGTTTTGATGGTATTCAAGTAGTGGCTAATAATGAGCTGGCCAATTACCAAGAAGAAATACTCAAGTTATTTACCGGTTGCTCTGTTGTTGTACAAGGCAAGTTAGTTGAGTCTGGGGGTAAAGGCCAACAATTCGAAATCCACGCTGATTCAGTTGAAGTGGTTGGTTGGGTGGAAAACCCTGATACATACCCTGTTCAACCTAAACGTCATACCATGGAATTTTTACGTGATGTGGCACACCTTCGACCAAGAACAAACACCTTCAGCGCCATGTTGCGTGTTCGCAACACCATGGCACAAGCTGTACATCAATACTTCAATCAACAAGGTTATTTTTGGTTACATACCCCAATTATCACAGCCAGTGATTGTGAAGGTGCTGGTGATTTATTTCGAGTTTCAACCTTGGATATGATGAATTTACCCAAAGATGACAAAGGCAATATCGATTACAGTCAAGACTTCTTTGGTAAGGAAGCCTATCTGACAGTATCAGGACAGCTGAATGCTGAAACCTATGCTTGTGCATTAAGTAAAGTCTATACCTTTGGACCAACATTCAGAGCAGAAAACTCACACACCCAAAGACATTTAGCTGAATTTTGGATGATTGAACCTGAAGTGGCATTTGCAGATTTAAACGATGCGGCTCAATTGGGTGAAGACTTTTTAAAATATTTGGTTAAACAAGTCTTAGATAACAACATGGATGACATGAAATTCTTCAACAGTTTCGTTGACAAAACGGCCATTCAAAGACTTGAAACTTTATGTAACGACAATTTTGAACGTGTTAACTATGCTGACGCTTTAGAAATCTTGAAAGAATCAGGTAAAAAGTTCGAATACGAAGTCAAATGGGGGCTGGATTTACAAACTGAACACGAACGATATTTAACCGAAGAACACTTCAAAAAGCCCATTGTGGTGATGAATTATCCTGAAGAAATTAAACCATTTTACATGCGTTTGAATGACGACGGTAAAACCGTAGCTGCGATGGATGTATTGGTACCAGGTATCGGTGAAATTATGGGTGGCGCACAACGTGAAGAACGTTTGGATTACTTATTAAACAGAATGGAACTGCATAACTTAGACCCAGAAGAGTATAAATGGTATACCGACCTGAGGAGATATGGCACAGTCCCGCATGCTGGATTTGGTGCTGGATTTGAACGCTTGGTCAGTTATGTAACTGGCTTATCCAATGTCCGAGACGTGATTCCATTTCCAAGAACACCTGGAACGGCTAAGTTTTGATTTATACTTAATGTAAATATTAAGTTATTTATTACCTACTGTTTACATTAAAAGTTTAAATTAAAATATTATACCAATGGCTGCCATATTAAATGGTCGTCATAAGACTTATTGGCATTCGCTCAAAAACCAGTCTAATAATTACAAATTAACTACATCTATCAAAAATTTTAGGTTGCTTTAAAAAGATAAACCCCTGAAAAACAGGGGTTTATCGCTGACCTTAAACGAACCAATTGGTTCATTTCTTAGTTACTCTAGGATAACAGACCATTTAAATAACCCATCTTCCAAGCTGCCGCAACTGCGCCGCCAAGGACTAACAAGGTAATTACCCATTTAATGGCACCACCGCTATTTTTGAATTCGGTATTATCCTGCGGGTTCACACTGGGTTTTGCAGGTGATTTCTTGGCTGACCCATCAATTGCGGGGTCAGTCATTCCAGGAGTCTGCACCAAAAATCTGATATTATCTAGTTTAACTTCATCACCCACTTCAAGGCTCACAGAATCTATTTTTTTACCATTAACAAAGGTGCCATTTGATGACCCCAAGTCAGAAACCACCAGTCCATCAACTTCAGCATCTATTTGGGCATGCTTTCTAGATATGCCATCTGCATTGACACAAATATGGCACTCAGAGTGCCGACCTAAAATTGTTGATCCTCTTAATGGGTATGTCTTACCAAAATAGGCTCCCGAAACACCTCTGAGAATAAATTTAGGCAATGCCATTCTGACTCGAGTTCGGCTGTCATCAGCATCCTCTTGAGCGTCAGCTGAGGACATTAATTTGATGTGAACTTGCGCGGCAATCAATAAATCGCCTTCCCTCACTTCTCTGCGACCTTTGACCAGTTTACCATTAACAGAAACTAAACTGGCTTCATTATCAATTTTAACTTCACATTCATTATCAACAACCGTCAAAGTCGCGTGAATATCACCCAAACCTTTATTTTTAACTCGGATATCTGCATTGGTAGAACTGCCAACTGAATATTTGCCTGCTTGCAACTCAACATCGGCATGATCACCATGTGGAAAGTGTAATTTCATAAATTAGTAACCTTAGTTAGACCCATATGAATCTGTTTAATCTTTTCTAGATTATATCAAACTATTTCTATCAAACAACAACCTAATTATCTCCACCATTTAATTTATCAAGGTTTTCCCACCCATATATGGTTGTAAAGCATCAGGAACCGTAATACTGCCGTTTGCATTTTGATAATTTTCCATCACGGCAATTAATGTGCGCCCTACTGCCAGACCAGACCCATTTAAAGTATGAACTAACTGAGGTTTTTTGACATCAGGTGAACGGAATCTGGCTTGCATTCTGCGTGCTTGAAAATCTGTGCAATTAGAGCAGGAAGAAATTTCTCGGTAAGTATTCTCTCCAGGCACCCAAACTTCTAAATCATAAGTTTTAGTGGCTGAAAAGCCCATGTCACCTGTGCATAAGACAATCACCTTATAAGGTAAATCCAGCGCTTTTAAAATCGCTTCAGCATGAGAAGTCATTTCTTCCAATGCTTGAAAAGATTTTTCTGGATGAACGATTTGTACCATTTCAACTTTATCAAACTGATGTTGTCTGATCATGCCTTTGGTGTCTTTACCATAACTACCCGCTTCACGCCGAAAACAGGGTGTATGAGCTGTCATTTTAATCGGCAGGTCCTGTTCTTCAATGATGCTATCAGCCACCAAATTAGTCAAAGGCACCTCCGCTGTAGGAATTAAATAACGGTCATCCTCAGTGATGAATGCATCATCTGCAAACTTAGGTAATTGGCCACTGCCCTGCATGGTTTGTGCATTGACCATATAAGGCACATAAAACTCTTTGTAACCGTGATTTTGCGTATGCATATCAAGCATAAACTGTGACAATGCACGGTGCATTTGAGCCACTTCACCGGTCAATAAAGTAAAACGTGACCCTGACAAATTGGCCGCAGACTCTGCATCCAAACCTAACTTTTTCTCACCTAACTGAACATGGTTCATCACTTCAAAATCAAATACCTTGGGGGTGCCGCACACTCGAACTTCAACGTTGTCTGCTTCATCTTTACCCAATGGCACCGATTCATCGGCTAAATTAGGGGTATATAAAGTGACTAGCTCCATCTGTGCAAGGATGTCTTTTAACTGGCTCTTTGAATGTTCTAACGTTTCACCAATTTGTGCAACTTCATCTAATAAAGGCTGAATATCCTCACCCTTGGCTTTCGCTTGCCCAATAGATTTTGAAATGGTGGTTCTTTTATTTTGCAGTGCTTCTGTGTCAATTTGAATGGCTTTTCTCGAAGTTTCCAATTGTTGCCATTTTTCAATGTCTAATTGATAACCTCTGTGAGCTAGTTTTTCTGCTGTAGCTTCTAAATCTGAGCGCAACAATTGCGGATTTAACATGACAAAATATCCTTAAACCATTAAAAAGAGGCCATTGTAGCTCAGTTGTTTGTTTTTGAGAAGCCATTAACAAAGTGAAATTGAGGCGTAATTTCAACCAATCACTCCAGTTACTTATCATTAAAAAATTGAACGTCTTCTGAGCTGTATTTAGCCAACCACTCTCGATGTGCCTGCATTTCCTCCTCACTTGGGGTTACTGCTTTAAGTACAGGCAAATCAGATAAATCAAATTGTATGCCTTGCTGGTCAGCATGGGTATTACTGTCTAAATTAAGCTTGGTTTGACCTCCTGTCATAGCCAAATAAACCTGAGCCAAAATTTCTGAGTCTAATAAGGCGCCATGCAGAGTTCGATGTTCATTACTGATTCCATATCGCTTACATAATGCATCAAGGTTATTTTTGGCCCCAGGGTGTTTCTTCTTGGCGTATTCAAGGCTGTCAGTAATTTCACAAATATCTTCCAAGCGAATGTTTTTTTCACACAAGGCCAGTTCGTGGTTTAAGAAGCCCACATCAAAAGGCGCATTGTGAATGACCAATTCAGCACCAGTCACAAAATCGATAAAGTCATCAACAATCCGCTCAAATAATGGTTTATCGGATAAAAACTCATTACTTAATCCGTGCACTGCCAAAGCTTCTTCATCCACTTGATACATGGGGTTAATGTATTGGTGGTAATGCGCATCAGTGACTTCTCGGTTGTAAACCACCAAGGCACCAATTTCAATGATACGGTGACCATCTTGTGGCTTTAATCCTGTGGTTTCGGTATCTAGCATGATTAATTTATTACTTTTCAGCATTTGCTTAGACATCAACTAACTCCGCTTGTCTTCTGGCTTCTTCATCAACCAGTTCATTTTCAGGATGGCCTGAGTGACCTTTCACCCAATGCCAATTGACTTGATGTTGATTTAACGCTTTATCTAAGGCCTTCCATAACTCTACATTTTTAACCGGATCCTTCTTGGTTCTCATCCAACCTTTGGCTTTCCAGTTTTTCATCCATTGTTGGGCACCATCCATCACGTATTTTGAATCGGTAAAGAGTTCGATCTGGCAAGACTCTTTCAGACCATTAAGCGCTTCTATAACGGCCAGTAATTCCATGCGGTTGTTGGTGGTGTCTTTGGCTTGACCTGAAAGCATTTTATTTTTCCCCTTGTAACGCAGCAGTGCAGCCCAACCACCCGGCCCTGGGTTACCCAAACATGAGCCATCGGTAAATATTTCAATTTGCTTTATACTTTGACCTGATTTCATCTTAAGAAAACTGTTCTCACTTGATATAATAAAAATATTGATGCATCATAAATCATATTAAGAGCACTTGACTACTTTTGACCCAGCAAATTTAACTATGAGTATAAAAATCTTTCCTATACCTGCATACAATGATAATTACATATGGATTTTACATGATCACAAAAATGCGGTGGTTGTTGACCCTGGTTTGTCTGATCCTGTAGACCAATATTTGGCTGCTCATAACTTAAAATTAACTCACATCATGATCACCCACCACCATTGGGATCACGTCAATGGTCTTGAGTGCCTACAAACAGATTGGGACTGTCAGGTCTTTGCGCCCAAAGACGATAGAATCCCAGGTGACCTGATATATGTTCAAGAGCATGATTCAATTCAATTGCCTGAACTCAATATCAGTTTTCAAGTGATCGAAACACCGGGCCATACTTTGTCTCACATTTGCTATTTTAATGACGCTTGGCTGTTCTGTGGTGACACCTTATTTTCAATCGGTTGTGGACGCATGTTTGAAGGCCAACCTGATCAGTATCTGAACTCTTTAGAAAAGATTAAAAACTTACCACCCAATTTACAAGTGTATTGCACCCATGAATACACATTGAGTAATCTAGAGTTTGCTATGGCCCTAGAACCTCAAAACATGGATTTACAATCTTTTAAAAAAAACATCACAGGACTGCGTGAACAAAATATACCTTCCCTACCAGTAATACTTAAAGAAGAACTGAAATTAAACCCTTTTTTAAGAACTGATGACTCCAAATTAACGGCGGCTTTAAGTCAGTACCTAAAAACGTCTATAGATGATCAAGTGAGTTGTTTTGCCCAATTACGACAATGTAAAGACCAGTTTTAAGCTGAGAAAAACACAGCTATAATTTATAAAATCAATTCAATTATGTTTTAAGTGACGCGAGCTTAGCACCAAAACCAATAAAAACGACTCCTGTTACGCCTTTGAGCCATCGTTGAAATGAAACACTTCGACCAAATTTAGTTAGCTTTGAGCATAGCAAAACCATAGCTGAAAACCAAATAAGGTTGAGCACGGAGTGAATAAAAACCAAGGTAAATGACATACTCATTGAACCTGCCGATTCAGAAATAAACTGTGGAAAAGCGGCCAAATAAAACATCGAAACTTTGGGGTTTAAGCCATTGGTTAAGAAACCTTCTACAAATGCCTTAAAGTAGGCTTTCTTTTCGCCTGCATGAACAACATCTGGTTGATTTTTTTGATCAGTCAATGCATCACGCAGCGCCTTTAATCCTATCCAGCAAAGATATAACGCACCTAACATTTTAACCACAAAAAATATCTGTGCCGATTGCATGAGGATGATTGAAATCCCAAGAATTGATAACGCCCCATGAACATAGAAAGCCAGCATAAATCCAGCTACGTTTGCAAAGCCAGCACCTTTACCTGATGTTGAGACAGTTTTTACAATGAGTAAACCATTGGGACCTGGTGACATAACAAGCAGTGAAGCCACGATGGTAAAAGTAATTAAGGTAGATAAATCCATTGAATATCCTCTGATTTAATTACGGGTGAATTTTCACATGACTAGAAACTAATCTCAAGGCATACATGAAATTATTAAGGTTTAAACCACATTTTCACCTATAATTATTAATTTGACAAACAAGGATTAAATTTGAAAACTTTCATTAAAATGGTTTCTGTAATTATTTTGCTTTTCAGCTTTTCTCTTCAGGCCAATGAATTCAATGTCAAAGAATTTGGTAAAAAATACTATAAAACCTGGACAAAAACACAAGCACCTGAGGCCACCAAGAAAGACCTTCATAACTACCTTGACCTACTAAAAGAAGATGTGGGGCATCAACACTTCCCTTATGACCCAGATGATGTAAGACACAGCGATGGAAAAGCCCTTATGCTAGAAGGTATGACGCATTATTTAGGCGGACATACTGAGTATTCATCCCAACTAATCAGTTTGGACACATTAGATGACCAGGTCATTGTGGTTGTTTATGACACACAATCTAAGCTCACAAGACCCAATGGAGAATTATTAGAACAAAACTATCGCACCATGGAAATTTTAGAGCTTGAAGATCATAAAGTCAGTGTCATCAGAAAATACAGTAAAAAGATTAGAATTGAATAATTAGACTGAATTAATCAACATTGGCTGAGTAAATTATTTACCCAGCTTTTACTTTTTAGGTGCTGGTTGAGCTCTTTCGAAAACCCAATTTAAATCCTTGGATAAATCTTCGCGATAACTGTATCCAGCAAAACTTAATTTTTTAATTTGCTCAATATCTTCCACCTGGTGATCAATCATTGTCCGAGCTAGCATACCTCGAGCGACCTTGGCATAAAAAGCGATGATTCTGGTTTTACCATCCTTAGTTTCTTTAAAGTCTATGTTTAATACCGGTGAATTCAGTAACTTGGGCTTTACAGCTTTATAATATTCCTTAGAAGCCAGGTTAACCACAACATCTTTTGATTTCATGGCATCCGACCCCAGCTCATCATTGATTAAATGAGTAACTTTATCACCCCAAAATTGGTATAAGTTCTCACCTTTTGCATTAGGCAGCTTAGTCTTCATTTCAAGCCGATAAGGTAAGATTAAATCTAACGGCTTTAAATAACCATATAATCCAGAAAGGATACGCAAATGGTTTTGAGCATATTTCCACTCTTTTTCTTTCATGCTATGAGCATCTAATCCAGTATAAACATCTCCCTTGAATGCCAGGGCAGCTTGCTTAGCAACGCCCAGTTTCAATGGTGTTTTAAACGCTTGAAAACGATCGTAGTTGAGCTGCGATAGATTCTCGCTGATCGACATCAGTTCAGATATCTGTTGCGGCTGATATGACTTCAGCTCTTTGGCTAAGCTTGATGCTTCTTTGATTAAAACCGGTTGGCTGTGTTGTTGAAATGGATTATGGTCAAAATCCTGCCCTTTAGATGGTGATAGTAAAATTAACATGTTATTTCTTGATTGAGTAAATGGGTTATTGTAGTTGTAATGTGGGTTAATTGTTCAGCTTCAATGATAAATGGCGGCATCAAGTAAATTAAATTCATAAATGGTCTGACCCATATGCCTTGCGCCACCATTTTATCTTGAAAGACAGCCCAGTCTAAAGGTTGATGTAACTCGATCACGCCAATCGCCCCAAGTACCCGGACCTCTTTAACCAATGGATTCTGGTCATTTATTTTTAACTCATCATTGAGTTGCGTTTCAATCAATTTGATCTTTTTTTGCCAGTCACCAGATAACAACAGTTGAATACTGGCCAAGGCAACTGCACAAGCCAAAGGATTGGCCATAAATGTAGGACCGTGCATAAAGTTGGTATCCATGCCATCAACGATCTTTCGATTACATAACACCGCTGAAAGTGTCATATACCCACCTGTTAATGACTTTCCTAAACACAAAATATCAGGAACCACATGCGCATGTTCATACGCAAATAACTGACCTGTTCGGCCAAAGCCAGTGGCTATTTCATCAAATATTAACAACACATTAAACTGGTCACACAAAGCCCTCACCCTTTTCAGGTATTCGGGTGAATAAAAATTCATACACCCTGCCCCTTGGACTATGGGTTCTAAAATAACGGCAATGATTTGTTCATGGTTTTTAGAAATTTGGGCTTTAAATTCTTTGATGTACTCTTCTTCCCAATCTTGAGAAAAGCCACACTGAGGTGATTGCACAAAAATATGTTGGTTAAGTAATCGACTGAACTTATGGTGCATTCCAGTAACAGGGTCACATACCGACATGGCACCGAATGTGTCACCATGGTAACCTTTGGCAAAAGTCAAAAACTGAGTTTTTTGGGTTAACCCTTGTTCAAAACAATATTGCGCAGCCATTTTCATGGCCACTTCCACTGCCACTGAGCCAGAATCAGCAAAAAATACTGCGTCTAAAGCATCATCCGTGATTGCCAGCAATTGTTTACCTAAATTAATGGCTGGCTCATGGGTTAATCCACCAAACATGACATGAGACATTTTATCAAGCTGATCAGTAATGGCTTGATTCAATACAGGATGATTGTAACCATGAATGCAGCTCCACCAAGAAGACATGCCATCTAACAATTGCTTACCACCAGCTAAATTCAGATAGACACCATCGGCACTTTCAACTGGGTATATTTGGGTTGGGTTAGTTAAATTGGTATACGGATGCCATATATGTTTTTGATCAAACTCTGTATCCATTGCTATACTCTCAGCTGCGTTCTACAGCTGTTTCAAAGGCATGGTTGATTAATTCGGCATCAAAGCCTCTGCGGTACAAAAAAGCTTGCCGTTTGGCTTTTTCCTTATAGTCTTGCCACGCCTTGTTTTTGTACTTTTTTAAATATACAGCTTCAACCACAGCAAAAAAATCGATTCCCGCCTCTGCCAATCCATCTTTAATAGTCTGTGATGATACACCTTTCATTTCCAGCTCTCGATTGATCTTTGCTGGTCCATAACCCTTATTTGAGCGACTGCGCCAGTAGGATTCTGCAAAACGGACATCTGAAACTAAATTCTCTTTGATTAATTCAATCATGAGTTGATCAACCAAAATTTCATCATGAGATTTATTGATCAACTTTTTACGCAGCTCATCACAAGAATGTTCACGCATCGCTAAGCTACCTAACGCTGAGGCACGCACCCGTGCCTCAGGAGAATATTTTTTTCGATCAAATGTCGACACTTGATTAAATAATTATTTAGCCTCAAATGGATCAATTTCTTCAGCCGCTAATGCCGCTTCTACATCTTCTGGCTTTGGTAATAAAATGTCTCTCAGTTTTTGTTCTAATTCAGCCGCATGCTCCGGGTTTTCAATGAAATAGTTTTTAGAGTTTTCCTTACCTTGGCCAATTCTGATGTCACCATAGCTATACCATGCACCTGCTTTACTGACTAAATCATGAGCTACACCTAAATCGATTAACTCACCCAATAACGAAATACCCTTACCGTACAGGATTTCAAACTGAACTTGTTTAAATGGAGGTGCCATTTTATTTTTAACAACCTTAACTCGAGTCTCATTACCAATCACTTCATCACCTTTCTTGATGGCACCAATACGTCGAATATCCAGTCTAACAGATGAGTAAAATTTAAGTGCATTACCGCCAGTGGTCGTTTCCGGACTGCCAAACATCACACCAATCTTCATTCTGATTTGGTTGATGAAAATCACCATACAGTTGGTACGCTTGATATTTCCAGTTAACTTTCTTAACGCTTGTGACATCAATCGTGCTTGTAAGCCCATATGTGAATCGCCCATATCACCTTCAATTTCAGCTTTAGGCGTCAGCGCAGCCACGGAGTCAATAACAATCATATCAACTGCGTTAGAACGAACCAACATATCACATATTTCTAAAGCCTCTTCACCCGTATCAGGTTGTGAGACTAGAAGATCATCAATATTAACACCCAATTTAGCCGCATATGCAGGATCTAATGCGTGCTCAGCATCAATAAACGCTGCAGTACCTCCATTTTTCTGACATTCTGCAACCGCATGCAATGTTAAAGTCGTTTTACCACTTGATTCTGGCCCGTAGATTTCCACCACCCTGCCTCGAGGTAAACCACCTATGCCTAATGCAACATCCAACCCCAATGAACCGGTTGAATACACATCAGTTGTTAATGCTTGGTTATCGCCCATGCGCATTACAGACCCTTTACCAAATTGTTTTTCAATTTGTCCCAAAGCTGCTGCTAATGCTTTTTTCTTGTTGTCATCCACTTTGTTTTGCTCCACAAGTTTTAAGTTATTCTTCATAATTCACACCACCTATTATCGCATGTTATTGGGATCGAAAAAATCAGTAAATTCTGAAGAACTTATCAATATTTTCGGACTTAATGAGTATTATCAA
>CAZVZJ010000076.1:0-13044 GCA_964631055.1 uncultured Marinicella sp. | reverse complement strand
ATTAATTTATATACTTTATTGGGTGATGTTTGATCAAAGTGTTTGTTTTGATTTATGATTATTGGTTTACGTTTATACAACATTTAAAATGCTTTATTTTTCAACTGATACAGCTTGTATTGGGGTAAAACGTTTTCGCTTACCATCCTCTGATATACTTTCTATATAATAATAATAAACTTTGGTTTGTTTTAAACCTGTATCAGTAAAAGCATATTCATTGATTACATCTGATGTTCCGGCACCTATGATTGGAGCAGGGGTTATTCTTGTAAAAGGGCCCTTGCGGTTTTCTGAGCGGTAAACATCATAACCAAAATTTCTCAATTCACTGGCAGTTTTCCATTTTAATGTGTAGCTTGTTTTTTGAGTACAAGAGCAAATAAAAAGAACTATGAGTAGGGATAGAATATTTTTCATATTTATTGGGAAGTTTTAAGATACCTCAGTGAATATATGACGATTGAAGCCAAGAATATACCAATAAAAAACCAAAATATAGGTATGTTTTTGGTATCAGGCCTTGAAATTTTAATCGCTTCAACTTGACTGAGTTCATGTAGATAGCCGCCTGGGTTAGAGATGAAATAATTGCCCCAACTTGCTTTGACTTTATTTAATAAAGGCATTTTATTATCTAATTGATAAAGTATCATGCCATCAGTTTCTCTTAAATTATATGGCTCTTTTAAGTTGTTGGCTTGAATCAACCATTCGTTATGGCCAACTTCATTAAGCTTTGCATTACTATTAAAAGTAGTCCATTGTAGTTGTGGTAGTGTAGTCTCATCTGTTGGTATAGCCTTAATGATGAGTTCATTTGTATCAATAATATTGAGTTTCTGGTGTTGAAGGTGAACTATTTGTAATAATATCAACGCTGAACAGACCCAAATAAACCACCTGACAATATAGCTGCCAAAGCCAATTTTTTTAATAAATTTTGTGACTTTAAATAAGAAGATTTGCCAACTAGCAAATAACAAACCAGCAACCATTATAACTAAAGTGGAGGGCAGTAGTGTTAGTAAGGCTTTATTTAAATTATCCACAGCAGAATAAACAATATCAAATAAACCTGCTGGGCCTGACACTTCATCATTATTTAATTTATCATCGTAATTTGATAAGACTTCGGATGCAATTTGTTCGATATGAGTTAATTGTTTATCTGTTTTGAAGTTAGTCAATAAGATGCCAGGAACCAAATGTGGGTCAATACAATGATCTCCACTCCATTTATCATGGTTGATGGTTAAAAAGATTTCATCTGACCCTCCTAAGACAGTTTGCCAAGAAGCACGATATCCTCTTTCATAACCAAGGACTAAATCTGGTGCATTGGTTGCACTATATCCATGATAAACTTCGTCACTGGTGTACACCGAACGAACTATTTTGGTTGCTGTATTTGGGTCAATTGTTGTTTTAATTGATTGACTGATTTCTTGTAGAATATTGTTTGCCTGTTCTTGATCTAACCAGCCATTTGCTTCACGGCCTGATAAGTTAGCATAAATACCATTAAGGCCCATGGCATATGCCGCAGTTTTAGACCAATCAATGTCTTGTGCTTCAAAGTTTACAGTTGAAGGGTCTTTCAGAACTAAATATCCATTATCTAATAACCACTTGTTGATGTTAACGTGATAATAGTAGGGTGCAAAGCCATGATCACTTAACACGATCAAGCGATCATCTGAATTAATTTGCTGCATGGTTTTACCTAAAATTCTGTCGGCTTCTTGATATATCCAGAATATGGCATTTTTAGCTGTTTCAGAAGCATTATTATGGGCAGGGTGGTTTTCATCGTAGCCACGCCAAAACATATGACTCACACGGTCAGTTTGTACGAAAACACCAATCACAAGCTCTTTGTCTTGTTGTTTTAACTCATGAAAAAACATGGCTTCTCGTTCTGCAAGAACCGTTTTAATCATTTCAAGGTAAGTTTCATCATCAATTAAACCATCATTCAAAGACCATGTCTCTTCAGGCATGCCCAAGGTATGAAACAATCCAATATCGTCACTTAATTCTGAAGCGAATTGAGGCGGTGAAGAAATGGGGACTACAGGGTTTTGGGG
The DNA here is from genome assembly GCA_964631055.1 of uncultured Marinicella sp. Taxonomy (GTDB): domain Bacteria; phylum Pseudomonadota; class Gammaproteobacteria; order Xanthomonadales; family Marinicellaceae; genus Marinicella. Next base: position 10,954 of record CAZVZJ010000076.1, on the reverse strand, counting down.
GTCTACATTAATAGGGGAAACATACATTTTAAATCTTGGGAAAGCTTCTTCAAGATAAACCCTAACCATGCCTTTAACCGAAAATATACCCCCATATTTAAATTTAATCCGAGTCCAATCACTCCATTGACCTTCGCTGATATCAATGTTTTGATCGCCCAAGGAAATACTAACGGAGTCGTCTTTTGTTGGCTTGATTATCATTGGGATTGACATTGGAGAACTTCCCAAGGGGTTTTGTGGGCCAAGCATTTCAGTATCAATTTGATTGTTTTTAATACTGACTCTGGTGATTTGACCACCTGTTGAATTTGGGTCAATAAACTTTGTGCTGTAGTAACTGAAAGTGCCTTGTGTACCTAATAAGTCTGGTACACCCATACCTGATAACATATGACTTATTTCGTCAGGTGGATATGTGGCAGGGACACGCAAAACAGAGCTGGGCACTCCCATTTGTTCAGCACTGAGCCAAAAAGGCTTGCCAATTCTTTTATTATAAATAATAGACTCTTTGTACGGCAAACCAATGCCATACAGTTCATATGGCTCAGAAGATTTTATGCCTGAAATTGAATAATCAGGCGCCATTGATTTGGGGTTTCGATGAATGAAATCGAATATGCCGTGTTCTCCTGGATTTAAACCTGTTGCAAAAGAGGCCCAAGCTACAGGGGATTGTGCAGGGTTTGTGGTCTGCAGTGGCGAAAAAAAACCTTGTTCCTTTAGTTTGGAAAAGTTGGGTAAGTGTCCCTCATTCATCCAATTTTCTAATATGACAGGGTCCATTCCATCAAATCCTATAACTATGGTTTTGGCATAGAGGTCCTTATTGAATAAGGCCAATGAATAAATGAATAGGAACAATAAAAATAAATCTTTGCTTGCAACTTTGAAATGCATTGGCATCAAAATTTTATTTTAAAAATGTAAAATGAAGTCAGTGAAAATAGACTTATCAAGATGATGAATGGCCAGTGCCATGTTGAAAAAAAGTGACCGAATATCGGTCCTGTTGATAATGATTTAAAATTGAACACTATTCTATCTACATGACTACTTTCAGGTATATAACTTGCAGGGTTAGCAAATAACACATTCCACCATTTTTCTTTATGAATCAGTTGAACTGGGTTGAAGGGTACTGCAACTATATCAATGCCATTTGAATCTTTTATACTATCAGTTAGTCCTAATGCGGGCCAAACAATCGTACCTTGTTCAATTGCAGTTTTTTCAGTTGAAGTAAAGATTTCGTATGGAACTATTTGATTCGGTTTTACTGGTTCCAGATCGTATTGACTTGACATAAATACCAATAAAAATACCAGAGGTATTGCAGCAGCTAATGAGGGTAGAGTGGTGGCTCCTAACCTTTTAAAGGAGAGGGTGATGCTTGTTTTAGCTAAGCTTTTTAAATCATCAAAACTTCCTTCATGTGCACTTAAAGCAGCTTGATTTTTTTTTAATTCTTTTTTGAGTTCAACAACCTTTTTGGTATTGACTAATGATTTAAATAACAAAGTGCTACATATAGCCCCAATCAAAGACCATATAATAATTTTTAAGTCAATGTTTAAAATTGAGAATAAAGATTCATCAACCCACTTTAATGTGGGTGTTAATAGGTCAAAAAAGCCCATCTATTGACCTGTGTCTTGATCTTTCTTTCGCTTTTTTAATGCTTTTCTTATAGGCCAAAATAATATAGCTGAAATGACTAAAACAATTGTTACGATTATTCCTATGACACTCCCTAAAATTGGAATACCTGCACCGGGGCCTATATATGCATAAGCATAGGGGCTTAGCATCAGTAATGTGAATAAACACAATTTCCTCATGATTGTCTCTCTATAAATGATTGTCTTTTTGATAACTGAAGTAATTAGCTACTTCATCGGTCAAGCTCATGATAGCATTTTTTTCAGTCTGACTGAATGGTAAAGTATAATATTTTGGTGGTGTTAATTGTTGTGTATATTTTTTAACCAATTGTAGGTTATCCGATGTGTTCAACTCACATTCGTCTAATACTTTTAAAATACTTAATTCAGAATTCATGCAAAGGTCCTCATACTTAACAAATGTAATTGCATGTTTGAGGATTTTATTTTTTTGTTTCAATTTAAATACACTTCCATAAATATATTGCCAGTACATGGCCCAGCCTTTAATTTCATCGCCATCATGCCATGAATTAATAATGTTTTTATTTATAGTTAAGTCACCGAAATCAATAACTTCTCTTATTTCGCCGAATTCAAAATGACCACTGGCAGCAAGTTGTTTATTTATCTTATTGTTGTTGTTAGTTTTGAACAAATTGTGCTGCTTAATTAATGAAGCAATATGATTGATGGGATGCCTGACTGGTATAATGAATTTTGCATCCGGGAAATATGTCAGAATGGATTCAATTCTGTTGATATTATAATTGGCTTTTGCAAGGTACCGAGACTTATCGTGTATTGCCAATAATTTTTTAATGTGTAGCTGATAATAAATGAAAAATAAATCTAAATCTTCATTGATTAGAGTGTGAGAAATGCCGTCTTTATGAATGTCGTTAAAGTAATACATCCACAAGACTTCTTCAAATGCTTCTATGCTGTTGTTATTGACCAATAATCGATCTTGATGTGACCTTTCCGCTAGATTGGGTTGAAAATTAATCTGTCTTTTTTTTAACCAGTTTTTCCAATAAGGGAAGAACACTTCAGGAAAGTCACTGTAACAGTGATTTGCAGTGTCGTGATGTTCACTTAAAATTTGGCTCATGATGGTCGTACCAGAACGAGCTAATCCAGACACATAAATGGGTTGTTTAATTTTTTTATTTAAAATTTCTTGTTTGAGAACTTTGGATTCTAAATTTCCAAGCGAGTGATATATGGGCTTAAACCACACCATCATTCGTGTTCGAACCCACAATGAGAAAGGAATCTTTATTTTTTTGTTTAAATCTTTTGGCAAAATAAATAGTCAGTTCGTTAATTTAGTTGCGATAAATCAAGATCAAAATAAAAAAATCTAACTTAGTGATGTTGTTTTCAATTTAAACTAGAAATATCAAGCTGCATAAAGTAAACTATTATTTGTATTATTGAAAGAAAGATTTTCAAATAAATTGAAAGAGATAGGGGAATAAAAATGTTGAATATCAAACAAAATAAAAATAGATTAATTATTGTCTCGTCTGCGTTGGTGCTTTCGACAAGTGCAATGTCAGGTGTCTTAATGGCTGATTTAAGCATAACAGTTGATGATTCAGTGACTGCTGTAGATTCAGGTGGTACGGTTACGTATGTCATAGAAGTCAGTAACGCTGGTCCAGATGATGCAGTGCCCATTACAGTTTCTGATTTTTTTCCACTTGGTTTAAGTTGTTCAACTACTTGTGTAGCAACAGGTACTTCATTGTGTGAAGCAGGTCCAGTAGTTGGTGATATTGATGATATGGCTGCTGAGTTAATGGTAATGGAGACGCTTACTTATACAACTGTTTGTGAAGTTGATGTTGCATTGGGTGATGTAACGTTAAGTAACACTGCATCCGTATCAACAGATGGAGTTTTACTCGTTGACCCCGATACTTCTAACAACATGGCTACTGACAGTGATACATTGGTTGGGCCAGCAGATTTAATATTCAAGAACGGATTTGAAGCAATAACCATCGATTAATTTATAATTGACAACCTATCTATAAAAAACAGAGAATTTATTCTCTGTTTTTTTATTTAAAATTCATAGAAATGTTTATTACTTTGAAAAGAACATTTGCTTTTTATTTACTTCATTATTGTTTCTTTTGTTCAGCGGCTGCTATTAATTATCATATTTACACCTCATCAAATGATGTTTATCAAGTAACTTATTCTGATTTATCTAAAGTTCAATCTTTACCGAAATGTGTACCTAAAAGCCATATTAAATTGAGCTATAAAAGCTCAAGCCACAAGTATTGGTTAAAAAGTAAAAATGAGGAGGTGTTTTGTTCAGGTGATAGTCTGATTTTTAAGAATCAATATGATATTTGTGAGTCTGAAGAACACGACATTCCAACTATGCAGTTAACAATAAATGAAGTTGGAATTGATGGTTTAAATAAACTAACTCAACAAGATACAAACACTGTTATAAAACTAAGTTCGCTAACAATCAACGATTCAGTGAACAGTGCAACTCATCGTATTTGTGAACAAAAGAATAAAGTACGAATACCTTTATCAAAAACAAACTATTTAGAAGATGGTGACATTTGGTATTGGGCGAAAATTCACAGTGGTATGCGCTCTCCATTTAATTTTGCATTGAAAGTTGACGATATTTTTCAAGGCAATCATCCGGTAAAATTTAAAATCAAGTTCAGAAGTTTAAGTCATGCCAACCAGGTAGGGTTTTTGCATAAAGTAGATATCAAATTGAATGATAAATCATTGGGTCATGCTGAATGGAGTGGGACTGGGGTCTATGAACATGTTATTGATTTTCAGTCATCATTTTTAAATGAAGGACACAATCAATTTTCATTATCTCTGATTCATTCAAAGAATAAAACTTCTGAACAGTCTTCCATTGATGTGGTGTATTTAGATGGTGTTGAAATAGAGTACATCGATGGTTTATCTATTGATCATGAGCAAAAGAATTTAAACTTAAAAGGAAATCAAACATTAAATGTTACCAATGATGCTGGTCAATATTTAGAAATATTTTCATTGAAAGATCGAGTGCAAATACCTATATCAACATCAAAAGAGTCATACCAAATTAATTTCGATTCGAGTGTTGGCAAAGTAACTGTAGTAAAAAATCGACAATATAAATCACCAGTTAAAATCACTCAAAACACACCGTTAATAAATATTGACCCTGAAACCGATTATTTAATTATCTCTCACCCTAAATTTATTGATGGTATTCAAGTACTTAAAACTTTTCATGAGATCAACGGAAGTCGTGTAACACTTTTAGACACTCAAAGTATTTACGATCAATTAAGTTTTGGCTTAGTTTCTGCAAAGGCCATCGCTCAAATCATAAGAAATGTCTATGATAATGGAGCAGGAAAGCTACAAAACGTATTAATAGTAGGTGACTCGAATTGGTTAATTGGGTCAGATATTCTGGACTTAATTAACGGGCATGACTCTATTGGATTTATTCCAAGTTGGCAAACTTATAATAAGTTTGGAGTAGGGGCCAGTGATTCAAAATACGCAGATATAAATGACGATGGTAAACCTGATATTCCAATAGGCAGATTGGCAGTTAATAATAACGCAGAACTTGATGCCATGATAAAAAAAATCATGCAACATCATGAGCAAATAAATTTAGGTAGCTGGAAAACAAAATTCAGTATGCTAACCGATGGCAGTCGAGCCTCTTTAGCAAAAAATCAAAGAATCATTACTCGAATGCCTATAGAACAACAATTGAAATCGCAGCTTATGATTGACCATAATAATGAAAGTGTTTCTGTTCAACAATCTGTTATTAATGCCTTCAACGAAGGTGAGATGTTGGTTCATTTTTATGGGCATGGTGGTCGATATATGTGGGATTTAGGTGTTAACCCTAAGGAACAAAAGAAACAATTTTTCGAAATGGAGCATGTTTCACAACTGCAAAATAAAAGTTATCCTGTGCTTTTGATGATGACATGTGCAGCAGGACCATTTGATCATCCTAATACCAACTCAATAGCGGAATTATTTATGACTGCACCAGGTGCAGGAGCTGTTGCGGTAATCTCATCGTCTACACGTAATGCACCCAAAAAACCATTCAGTCGGTTATTAATCAATGAATTGATGCGCGGCTCAAGTGTCGGAGAAGCATTACTTTCAGCTAAAAGAGAAGTGAATGACCCGCTGCTGACTGAGGCTTATAATTTACTCGGAGATCCTGCGGTTAAATTAAAATTACCACAATATAAACTTGCTCTATCACATGATAAAGAATTAGGTGTTTTAGACATAAAAATTCCTTTTAAAGCTGATTCTTCAGAAATATTCATCGAGGAGTTTAATGATGAAATGGAGTTAATTCAAATCCACAACATAACGACTGATGATCAGCAATTCAGTCATAAATTCAACGCCAACACCAAACATATATTGATGTATGCTTTCAACAAAAAAGAAAAAACTGATGGAGTGGGATACATTTCTATTTAAAATGAAGTTAACTGCTGATGAATTTGTTTAATCAGCTTTGGCTTGAACTTAAAACTTTTTAAATAACCTGCTGAAATTTGATTATACAAAAAACCAGCATTTTCATTTATATATGAATTCATTACATGTTCTCTAATCAATGAAAGAGGTTGTGGTTTTGCTTCGATTCTATCAGTTAGATGAATGATCACAATTGATTCTTTAACTGTATAGGGTGCTGAGAATTGACCAGGTTTTAACTTATATATGTGTTTTATAATTTTAGAGTCAAGTTGGCTTATGAACCTGTTGTTTCTAGATTGATGACGTGTTATTTTTGGATTGTGTGTATTTTTTAGTTCTTCAAGTGCCATTAATTCTGAATTTAATTTGACCGAATCCGCCTCAAGTATTGGCATGATTTTTGCAAGGTTGTCATTTTTAAATTCATAGTAGTTGAATGACAATAATGTAGGACTGGCAAACCTCATAAGGTTATTTTGATAATACTCTTGAAGAATTTCAGGGTGGTTATTCAGAAATACAACCATTTTCGTTGGTAAATAATGTTCAATTAATAATTTGTTTTCAAGATGTTTTATATCTTTTGAAATTTCAGTGTCTTCTGATGATCTGATTGTTTGGTAAATCACTTCCATATAAGCAATTTCTTTCAATTGATCATAAATCTCAGACTGGTTTTTAGGTTTGGTATTTGCATCCTTGAGATATTCAAGAAAATCTTTTAAAGTAAAACTGAAATCATTGAGTGAAATTACAGGTGCCATTAACTGTCCGGAGTTTCTTAAGTTGATCAGTTCTTTAGCATCAACAATTTTTAATTGTTGGTAATTTTCAAAATCTTTTGCTATGGCTTCTATCTTATTGAGAACTTCTGTTTTATATAAATGTTGTGTGATTAAATTTTCAACATCTTTAAGTTTAAAATTTTGTGCAGGGACGATTTCGCTGACGTAAAAAATATGATAGCCTTCTTTTGAATGGACAACTTCACTGCTCTTATTTTTTTCTAATGAAAAAACAATTTGATCAAATGCTTCACTCAATGTGCCTTTTTCAATGATACCGATCAGCCCATTTTTATGACGAGTTTCTGATTCAGAGTGTGTTTTTGCAATAATTGAGAATGATTCTCCAGTATCTATTCGACTTTTAAGGTTTTCGATGTTTTCGATGGCTTTTTGTTTTGAGTCTTTTTTTGCAATAAAGATGTTATGTACTTTTCTTCTTTCGGTAAATTTATATTTATCTATATTTTCTTCATAATAACCTTTGATTTCTTTTGCTGTTACTTCAATATTGAATGACACTTGATCTTTGAAGTATTGGCTGGTTATAAAGTTTCGACGCAATTGTTGTAGTTTTGAAAGGTAAGACTGATCTTGATTAAATCCCACTAATTCAGCTTCTTCGACAATGCTCTTATGAACAAGCATTTGTTTTATAGTATTTTCGTACCAAGTATCAAGATCATGAGAGTTATTCCATTGGTCATTATGGGGTAATAAATTAATATAATTTTTTAAAGCGGCAAAACTGATGTTGCTGTTTTCATTGGATGCTATGACATCTTGACCTGAGATGCTTTTGTTGACTTTATCATTACAAGCACTCAATGATAAAACAAATAGAATAATAGCTATAATTTTCATTGGTTATTTTCTAACAATGTTTTGGCTCTTTGGTATTGTGAACTTTCAGTTGTAATAAGTGCCAGCTGATCTAAAGCCTTTTTCGCAGCGTTGATGTTATTGGTAATGATTAATGCCTCAATCAAAGCATAGTGCGAATCGAGGTGTTGTGGTTCTAATTCAATTGCTCGATTAAATAATCGAATGGATGAATCATAATCAACCATAGAATACAGCATAACGCCATAATTGTAGTAACTTAAGTGAAAGTAGGGATGTGATTTAATAACCTGGTTAAATAATTCTTCAGCTTGGTCAAATGTTCCTTGTTTGGCTAAAAGTACCGCCAGTTCATTACTTGTTTTTGCTGATAGTGGGTCAAGCTTGAGTGCTTTCTTTAAATGCTTAATTTGTGGCTCAATTTGACTTTTAATCTTATGTATATGGGCAAGACTGAGTTGGCCAATTGCACTTTCTTCATCTTCCTCTGCTTGGCTGAGGAGCTTAAATGCTTCATCTGTATGGCCAAGATTTAAGTTGATTTGGCCCAACATTCTCTTTTTAGTATTTTGAGATAAAGTACCAAATGTATGAGTTGGTAACTGTTCTAATGTTTGTTTAGCCCGTTGTAGATTACCAGATTTAATCTCAACTTGAACTTTCATCTCTAAATAAGAAATGTTTTCTGGGTCATCTTGTAGCAAAGATTCTAAGTATAAACCACCATTGATGTAGTCACCGGAAAACAACAAGTGTTTAGCATGGCTGTATGCATTGATGGTATCGACATGCCATTGTGGTGGATCGCCGTCTTCTCTGAGTTTTTCCTCGAACGTTTCAACTGCATCCCCTGTTGATTGTATATAGCCTAAACCACGCAGCGTGTTCATCGTTTTGCTGTCAACATGAACAGAACTGTTGTAACCAGTAATTTGAAATTCGTCGATATAGTCTTGTAAGTCATGTTTCATAGAGTCTGCAATAGATTTTTCTGATTCAATTAAATTGTTGATTTCATTGGGATCTGAATCTAAGTTATACAGTTCTTGTAGAGGGCCATGAATGTATTTATATTGGTTTTTTACCAAACCTCTTTGTTCCCCCCAGCCTCGGCTGAATCTTGGTGATAATGTTTCAAGGTAGTATTCATTATCAGATGCTGAATCTTCTTTGGGTAAAACCTGTCCTTGTATGTCATCAGGAATAGGGATGTTAAGAAAATTTAATATGGTGGGCATGATATCAACAATACCCACCCATTGGTTGATGATGGTGCCTGCTGCCACTTGATTCGGGTATTTAATAATTAGTGGTACGTGTTGAGTTGTGTTATAAATTAATAAAGAATGTGTTGACTCATTGTGTTCTCCATTGCCTTCGCCATGATCAGAGGTGAAAACTATCAGCGTGTTGTCATAAACCCCTAATTCTTTTAAAGTTGTGATTACACGACCCAGGCTTTCATCAGAATAGGCGATCTCACCCTGATATAAATCATGACTAAATAATTGGTTGTAAGGAGTGGGGGGTTCATGCGGGTGGTGTGGATCAAAATAATGCAGCCAGGCAAAGAATGGTTTTTTGTGATTTTCCTTTATCCAAGGCAATATGCCTTGATTGACTTGACCTGAGGTTCTTTCATCAAAGAATAATCTTTTTTTAGCAATTGTTCTTTCGCCAAAGACGTCTTCGAACTGTTGTGTGATGTGTTGGTTGTAATAGTCAAACCCCTGATTTATTCCAAATTGTTCCGTTAAAGGAAAAGAGCCTATACTGGCACCAGTAAGATAATTATTGCCTTTGAGTATTTCTGCCAAGGTCAGTTGATCTTCACCTAACACAAACAAACCATTATCTCTTACTCCATGGGTAAAAGGTACTTTGCCGGTCATCATCGTGCTGTGTGAAGGCAGTGTTATTGGAATGGGCGTGAGGGCATTCTTATAGATCACACCATCTTTGGCCAGTGCATCTACATTTGGAGTGTTGGCATTGTCTTTACCGTAAACGCCTATGTGATCAGCTCTGGTGGTATCAAAAGTCACTAGTACCACGTTATACGGAGTGGCTCTTTGGTCAGATTGGCAACCAGTAATAAGAAGTAATAATGAAAAAAGAATGCACAATGAAAAACGGGACATACGTCCCGTCGATAAGTAATATTTCATTTTGTTAAAGCTATTAATTAATCATTCGTTTCAATTGAGAAATCAATTAATTCCACAGGAACAGATCCCTGAAGTACATCACCAGAAACTCGTAGTATGGCATTTACTGGGCTGCCATTTAACGTTAATGCAGTGTTTAGGCCCGTGCCCGCAACATCATTAATCTCTATACCATGGAAGCCTTGTCCATTTACAGTGCCAGTACTGACGTTTACAGCTTCAGAACCAAACTGCCAGATCCCGGCTAGAAAAGGTCCGTTTGAATAAGCGACTGGAGAAGTAAAAGTGTGGGTATTTAACCCCGTAACTAAACCGGGAATATTTACAGAGGTAACTACATTAGCTTGAGTACCTGAAATGGCTGAGAATATACTGAAAAATGCAGCTCCATTATCAACTTGTGCCATATCAAAGACTACTTGCGTGACTGATCCTGATGTCTCTACGGGTTCAATAACACTACCGCTAAGGCCATTTACTCCAGAATTAAACAAATTACCTTGCATAAAAGAAGATTGTCCTGTTGGCCCTGCTGCCATGCCATTGTCATAAGTGATCGAAGTGCCAGGTACTCTAACGAAAGAACTCTTGGCAGTGTTTGTTTTCCTTGATGCATTGAGTCCTTTATCAACCGCTAATTTAAAAGCATCTCTTTCATCTTCGCTCATACCACTGAATAAGTTTTGTCTGAACGCCTTACGTTCTTCAAAAGGTAAAGCTTGCATGGTGTTGTATTGATCTAAAGCTTTTTGTTCTTTTTGATTGAGTTCAGTGGCCTGGGCGCCAAAAACTCCTGTCATTAGTACCGCACTGATAGTTATTTTTAGAACAGATTTGGTGTGTTTTTTCATGATCAATTTCCCCTGAATATATTAAGAATTCACTTTTTTTATTATTTTAACTAATTTTTTGGATCTTTTAAACTATTAAATGTTAAAAAACTATATCTTAAAAATCAACCTTAAAT
>CAZVZJ010000075.1:0-13051 GCA_964631055.1 uncultured Marinicella sp. | reverse complement strand
CCAGCTGATGCGTTGACAATGATGGTTGGTGATGTATTAGTCGACTATGATTTCAACTTAACTGAAGGCGCAACCTTAACAGGACAGGTAACGGATGCATCTACTGCAGCAGCAGTTGAGACATTGAATGTCAGTTTATATGAGCCCAATATCAATGCAACAATAAATGTTTTTACTCAGTTTGATGGTTCAGGTAATTACACCGTACAAGGTATTCCGGCAGGTCAATATAAAGTTTATTTGGAGCCGAATTCTTTCGAAACTAATGAATATATCCCTGAAATTTATAATGACATTCCTTGTAACCTTTGCTCTACCATGGTATTCAACGGTGCAGGAGACTTGGTAGTACTTGCTAATGGTGCAACTACTAATGGTGTGGATTTTGCCTTAGATGTTGGGGCCAGTATTGCGGGAACCATATCGAATGCAGCTTACCCTTCTGAAACAGTAGAGGAGTTTGGTCTTATTTTTATTTTCAATGTGACCAATCGTTTGATAGCAACCAGGTTCTTAGAAGGTACCAATTCCGATCCTGCATTTGATGGTAATTTCAAAGTAGGGGGGTTGTTGCCAGGCACCTACTTTGTACAAGGTGGGGATTTAGGTCGTGAGTTTTTTCAGCGAGAACTCTTTAATGATGTTCGTTGTCCTTGGAGTGGCTGTGATCGCGGGGCTGGCGGAGCGCCCATTAATTTAGGACCCAATGAGCAACGTATTGGTATTGATTTTGATTTAGAGTACGGCGGAAAAATCAGCGGTTCGGTAACAGATGCAATGACAGGGCTGCCAATTGATTCAGACATTATTCAGTTTATTCAGTTTTATGATGCCGCTGGTCAAGTTGCTGGTGGTGCTGGCATTTTTCCGGATGGTACCTATACCTCACAACGCGCCTTGCCACCTGGGACATATTCTGTACGTACTGGTTCTATGTTTGCTGGATATTTCATGGCACCATATGTGATGGAAAAATATGACCCTGCTGGTAATATTGATTGTCCAGGTGTGACTTGCGATTTAACCCTGGGTAATGTGGTTGTTCCGGCTTACAGCAGATTGACGCCTCGAGACCCCGTTGCTGAGGCAGCTGCTGCTACAGTCACAGGCATAGACTTTGCTTTATCACCTGCTTTTAGTTTCTCAGGAACCATTACAGAACTGGGCTCACCAAATCCTTTGCCGGGTGTTCATGTATTGGTATATGACGAAAATGGTGAGTTTGCAACATGGGCCACCACAGATGATATGGGAGATTTTACAGTCAGTGGTTTACCTGCTGGTACATATTATGCTCTGACCAATAATGGTTCAAACTTACCGTTCTTGGGTTATTTTCCTGAAGAAGTAGGTGGTTGGATTGATATTTTATTTGATGGAACACCATGCCCTGGGTCAGCTTGTGATGTGACCACTGGTGATCCAATTATTCTAGGAGGTGCGCCACCAGAAGTAAATCGAGGTGACAGTGGGCCAGTACTTAACTTTGGTCTTAATGCAGGTGGAACCATCACGGGTCAAATTAATACATTCGGTAGCTCACTGCCAGCCAGATATGTTGATGTCAATGTTTACAACAGTAATGGCGAGTTTTATGGTTCTTATCCTTCAGATGATTCCGGATATTATTTGACTGCAGGATTGCCAGCAGGTACTTATTATCTAACAACCACAAATGATGGTGGCTTGGTTGATGCTAAATATGGTGGTGATTATTGTATTGATAGTAATTGTGACCCATTGGATGCAATTCCTGTAGTTATTACTGCGAACCAATCAGTGACTGATATTGACTTTGATCTAAGAACTGATTACTTGTTTAAAAATGGTGTGGACTGAATAAGTAAAACCACTGTCCATGAATGAAAGAGTCAGCATTTTGCTGACTCTTTTTTTTTCATAGGATCTTTTAAAAACGCCAGTTAGCAGTTATACGAGCATTCAAAGGTGCGCCTACTGTGGCTTGATGTGTGCTGTGTGCATTGGGAAAGTAAAGTTCATCAGTGAGGTTTTCAACATTCAATTGAATTCTCAGCATTTCTGAAACATCATAAAATGCAGCTGCATCAATGCGTGTATAACTAGGAAGTGTTGCATTGTTGCCGTTATCAATGAAACTTTCATCTTGATAGTTAAGGCCTATACCTAGCCCAAATTGATCGGTTACTTGAAAGTTATTCCAAATTGAGAACATGTTTTCTGGTAGCTCTCGGGGTGTTAAACCTGTTGGACCATTGCGATTCACTTGTTCACCATCAAGACTTGTGTAACCAGCTGAAATAAACCATGAGTCATTTATTTGACCTTTTAACTGAATTTCAAAACCATCAATTTCTGAATCAATTATATCTAAAGTTGATGGGTCATCATCTGCTACTTGCGGAGAGCTTTGTTCAATCTCAAAAACAGCAGCGGTTAGACTTAAACTTTGATTAATATCCCACTTTAAACCCAGTTCTCGATTGGTGAAGGTGTTTGGATCTAATTGGTTGTTATCACCATTGATGTTGGCGAATTGTTCTCCACTACGTGGTAAAAATGATTCACTGTAACTACCATAAATAGAAATGTATTCTTGAGGCTTATAAATTAAGCCGAAACGAGGTGAAACTTCTTCATCTTTACGACTGCGTCTTTCATCGGTTTCAACATTGAATACATCAATATCAAAACTATCAAAACGAGCTCCCAGAATTAAGTCTAATTGATCTGTTATTTGGATTTCATCTTGAATAAAGATTGAGAACACATCAATGTCAACACGGGTGTCATCGTTTAAATCGACGCTGAAGTCATTACTGGTTGGGTCGCCAGCTGCATTGATGCCGACTCCATCTCTGAGGTTCAATGGGCGGTTTATTGAAAAGATTTCATTGTCATCCAAGGTTGTATTCCAGAAAGCATTGTAACGATCTTGGTTGGATGAGGTATTGATGAATTCGATGCCAGCCACCATAGTGTGTTCGATATTCCCGGTGAAAAATTGACCGATTAAATTACCAGAAATGATCATGTTTTCCCGTTGTGTGGTATCAAGATAACCATCCAGAGTGACAACATCTGGGCTATTTGTTTGATCATAGCCAGAAGCATAAAAGTTTTGATACAGTTTGTCATAGTCTCCATAAAATGCACTGAAATTACCTTTTAAGTTATCTGAAAACTCATGTTGTAAAGCAGCACGAAATAAGTGTGCTTCGAGTTCAGTTGTATTCAAGTTAGGGTCGCCGAAAACAATATTTTCAAAATCTTCAACAGGACGACCATTAGATCCAGTAGGTATGCCACGATCGATAAATCGCTGATGGTCAAGGTATTCATAAGATAAATCGAGTGTTGTCTCAGGAGATAATATGAACTTAGCTGTTGGGTTAAAGCCTATGCGATCACCATCAAAAAAATCACGATGATTTTCTAAGCCTTCATACATGGCATTGATTCTGAAAGCCACATTATCTCGACTTGAAAAATTGCTGTCTATTTGAAAGCCCAGTCCACCAAAAGAATCAATTGAGGCTTGTAAAGTGTTGAATGACTCTCCAACTGTGGCTTTTTTAGTCACTCGATTTAAGATCCCGCCTGTACCACCCCGGCCAAATAACAAGGCATTAGGGCCACGAAGAATTTCAACCTGCTCAAGGTTATATAAAGGGCGAAAGTACTGTACATCATCTCTTACACCATCAATAAAAAAGTCAGCTGTTGATCGCACGCCGCGAAATACAACTGCATCCCGATGACCTTCACCTTGAGAGGTGTTAACGCCAGGTGTGTAATCAATGATATCACCAATGCTATTAAAGCCCTGCTGAGCCATTTCATCAGCTGTAATGATGGATAAACTTTGTGGGACGTCAATGATTGGTGTAGGTGTTTTTAAGGCATTGACTTGATCTGAATAAAGAAACTTGCCCATAACAACCAAATTGTCTAAATCAGTTTTGTCATTTTCTTCATTTTGGACCACGGTCTTGTTTGTTTGGTTATCATTGGTGGTATTATTTGATTGAGCCTCAACATAAATTGTGTTGGACAGTAAGAACAATCCGGCAAGACTGAGGTTGATAGTGGGATAGCGATTCATAGTATAGTAAGATAAATAAAAAACCGGCATTTTAGTAATAATGATAATCAATGTCAATTGCATTTAATTCTCATTAGCATATCTTTTTAAATTTACGTATAAAAACCATTGCTGCTGATACATATGCCCTGGCAACCAATGAATACCTAACGTTGATGACTATTAGATGTTGCGTTTTTTAGCTTGCTGGATGTGAATGGTGAACTGGAAAGCCAACGACTGTTTTATTTAAGGCACATTTGACGTCAACGTTTAACCCTATGGTTAGTGGGACATTACTGTGATGTTTTATAACTTCATCGTTATTGAGCTTTGCGGAGATAACGTAATGGCTCCCTTGATAAACGCAAGCTGTGATTGTCGCATTGTGTGTATCTGAGGCTTTGACTGATAAACTTTCTTTACCGACACAAACTTGTGCAGGTTGTCCCTTTTCAAACTCATCTTTGTTAGACAGTTCAAACGTGCCAACGGGGGTTTCAATTAGGCCATTTGCATTTGTTTTACCAAGAATTAAATTGGCATGGTTTAAGAATCTAACCACAGCAGGGTGCTCAGGTCTCTCATACAACTCAGTGGGGTTGCCCCACTGTAACAATTCACCGTTTAATATCACGCCCATCTGATCAGCAACAGCGAAAGCCTCGTCTAAACTGTGCGTAACCCATAGTGCAGTTGATTGATCTGCATTAAGCATATTCTTAACTTCGTGTACCAAGTCGCTTTGTAAACCGGTTTCAACACTAGAAAAAGGTTCGTCCAATAAAATAAGTTTAGGCTTTGGGGCCATGGCTCTGGCTAAAGCCACTCGTTGACATTGCCCGCCAGACAGTTGATGAGGGTAACGAGCTTGGAATCCTGTAAGTCGACAAAGTGTTAACAGGTCATTGACACGTTGTTGTTGCTGAGTTTTATTCAGTTGATGTAATCCAAAAGCAATATTTTGACTCACAGTTAAATGAGGGAACAGCGCCAAGTCTTGAAATAACATGCCGACTTCGCGATTTTGAGGAGAAATTGATAGATCTGGTGAAGCTACTTTTTTGTTGACTATGTGTATTTCGCCAGAGAGTGGCTGTTCAAAACCCGCGATCAAACGCAACAATGTGCTTTTGCCGCAACCACTTGGCCCTAACAGGCAACCAATCTGACCTGTTTTTACAGACAAATTGATATTGCTTAATACGGATTGTTGGCCATAGGCAAAGGCCAGGGAATTAAGTTCAAGGGTTGTTGTCATGAGTTTTGTTGATTCTTTGGTTTAACAATAACACAGGTATCAAGCCCACGGCAACGATACTCAGCGCTGGTATTGCGGCATCAGCTAAGCGTTCATCAGAAGCCAATTCATAAGCTTTAACAGCCAAGGTGTTGAAATTGAAAGGGCGCAGTACCAAGGTGGCTGGTAATTCTTTGAGTAAATCAACAAAAACCAACAACATGGCTGTCCACAAACTGCTTTTTAACAATGGTAAGTGAATAAGTAAAAATGTTTTAGAATTTTTGTGACCTGTTAATAAACTGACTTCATCTAGATTGGCTTTAATGCCTTGGTATGCCGCGTCTATGGGTTGCATGGCCACCGCTAAAAAACGAATGACATAAGCTGAAATTAAAGCCAGAAATCCACCGCTAAAGACTAAAGTAGCGGGTGCGTCAGTGAATTTCATTTTCACCCAATTGAAACTATGATCCAGCCAACCAAAAGCTATAGTGACACCCACGGCTATAACCAAGCCAGGAATGGCGTAACCTAAGCTCAAAGATTTGATCAAGTAATTTATGCTGCGTTTATTGTTATGACGTTTTAAAAACATTAAAAATAAGGCAGTGCATAGTGTTACAGCGGCTGCAAGAGCTGCAACCCATAAGGTGTCAATAGTGACTAAAAAGAAATCACCCCACCAGTCATTAATTGTTGATCTGAAGGCCATTAATGCCAGTAAAACCATAGGTAAGAAAAAACCTAATGAGACAATCAATGCACACCAGCAGCTGGCCATCCACTGTTTGCCTGATGTAAGAGGTGTTTTAAAATGTTGTTTTGATGTATTCGCTGCGACATCATACTGGGATTGTCCACGAAATATATTTTCTAACATCATGATCAGAATAACCATAACCAAGAGGATCGATGCAACTTGTGCGGCACCACCCAATGAACTCATACCAAACCAGGTCTTTAAAATACCAGTGGTTAAAGTATTAACACCAAAATATTGCACGGTCCCATAATCTGCCAAGGTTTCCATCATCACCAAGACTAAGCCACCAAAAATTGCCGGCCTGGCCAAAGGCAAGGCGATGCGATAAAAAAATGTGTTGTGCTTGCCACCAGAAAGTTGATGGGCTTCAAATAATCGCTTGGATTGTTGTTGGAATGAGGCTCGCGCGAGAAGGTAAACATAAGGGTATAAGACCAGTATCAATACCAAGGCAGCGCCGCCAAATGATCGGATGTTGGGAAAATAATAATCACCAAAAGACCAGTTGTTTAACTCGCGCAACATACTTTGCACCGGCCCAGAAACATCAAGCCACCAAGTGTAAGCATAAGCCACAATATAGGCTGGCATGGCCATTGGTAAAATCAATAGCCATTGAAAATACCGGTGACCGGGGAATTGGTAGGTGGTTACCAACCAAGCTGTGCTGACACCGATTATGAGTGTGCCTGTAGCCACGGCAACCAACAGTAAAATAGATTGCTTCAGGTAAGTGGGCAGAACCGTGTCGCTCAGGTGCTGCCATATAGCAGCTTCCGGAGTGAAAAGCTGCACCAGCAGCGCGATAAACGGTAAGCCAAAAAATAATGCCAGCAGCCATGCCAGCTGATTGGCGCCAATGTTTGGTTTCTTTAAAATTTTAATGATCTCTCAGAATTGAAAACTCAGCAAGTCTGGTCAATGATCTATTTTTATGGCCAGCCTGCACGATCCATGATTTTAACCGCTTCGCTGTTTAATTCACCTAGTTTTGATAAATTTAAGGCATCTTTTTTGAATGAGCCCCATGCAACTAATAACGGATGAGGTTTGATTTGTTCTTTAACAGGGTATTCGCCATTGACATTGGCATACCAACTCTGGGTTTCATTTTGCGATAAAAACTCTAATAACTGTTGTGCATGTGCTTTGTTTTTAGCTGCTTGGGTTACGGCTATTCCTGATACATTGACATGGGTCCCGCGGTCGGTTTGATTGGGGAAAAACACACCAATTTTTTCTGCGGCAGTCACTTGCTCAGGGTCGCCAGATTGCAGCATACCAAACAAATAGTAGGTATTGGCTACAGCCACATCACATTGGCCGGCTGCCACTGCTTTGATTTGATCTCGGTCGCCGCCAACTGGCTTGCGAGCGAAGTTATTGACCATGCCTTTGGCCCATGTTTCTACAGATTCAACACCGATACTGGCTATCATCGAAGCCACCAATGATTGATTGTAAATATTTCCTGACGAACGTATACAAACCTTGCCAAACCATTGTTCATTGGTCAGTGAGGCATAGGTATTTAGCTCAGCTGGATTGACACGATCTTTGGCATACATAATTGGGCGAGCGCGCAGTGATAAACCAAACCAATGGTTTTCGGGATCACGAAAACTGCTTGGGATGTTTTGCGATAATTCTTTGCTGTCAATAGCTTGAGTCAAGCCAAATGATTTAGCTCTATATAAACGTCCCGCATCGACCGTAATCAATACATCAGCCGGGGAAGCCGATCCTTCTGCTTTTAAACGTTCAATCAAAGCATCATCTTTACCTGTTACTAAGTTTACAGTGATTCCAGTAGCGGCAGTGAATTTGTCTAATGCGGGTTTGATTAAAGCTTCTTTACGAGAGGAATATACATTCACTTCATCAGAGTTGGTTTGTTCTGCACAACCAGTTAATAAAAGATTGCTTGCAACCAAAAACAATGCAGTAAATTTCAAGCGACTTTTCAGCATAAGTTTGATTATTGAATAAAGTGGAGGTATTTTAGTGATAATGATTATTGTTTGCAATGAAAAGTTGGGTTGTATCAAGAGGGTTGAAGTTGTGGGGAAATGTAGGTGTAGGTTTTTTTAATACCTTTGAATTTAAATGTGAATATGCTTCACGAAATCATTTTAACCCCTCCCTATTGCTTATTCGAAAATGAAAGGAATATACAAGTGAAAATATTTAACATCTAAATAACATGATATATGGTAAATTTCGACGCCAATAAAAATACCAAAGGGAATAAATATGAAATTGGGTGTTCATCTATTGTTATTGATTGCATTGAGTTTATTTATTGGCCGTTCTTCGGCTGTTCAAATTGGGCAACATGGCGTAGGCCAGGCGTTGATATTTCCATACTATACAGTTAACAATGACTTAAATACTTTGTATTCAATTGTTAATACCACAGATCAGCCCAAAGCGGTAAGACTGCGTTTTCTTGAGGGTGAAATAGGACGTGATGTATTGAGCTTCAATGTCTATTTATCGCCCTTTGATGTGTGGACGGGTGCCCTGGTTCCAGTGGTTTCGACGATACAGGGACATGTAGGCGAGCCCAGTGTTTCACATATTACAAATGATACTTCTTGTGTCCCCTTTTTAAGTTTGCCAAGTCAAGAATTGTTACCTTTTTTGATAGATGAGGATGCACCTAATAATAGTATGAATAGAGCACGTGAGGGTTATATCGAAGTTATTGAAATGGGCGTGTTGACTGGTAATGCAGCACAAGCTATTGATCATGGAAGTGTTGGAGTTCCTATTGATTGTAACTTACTTGAAAACGATTGGGTTGATAACCAGTGGGACTTAGATACGGTAGAAGACCCAACTGGTGGTTTATTAGGTTCGATATCGTTAATCAATGTAGCCAATGGTACTAACTTTTCATATGATGCGATTGCGTTAGAAAATTTTTGGGATCAGGCAGGTTTGCACACTTCACCTGGAGGTCCTTTACCTAACTTAAGTTCTGCTTCAAATGAATCTAGGGTGTTACTGGCCAGTGGTGAGTTGGCAGTATCTGAATGGGCTACAGGGTTCGAAGCGGTATCAGCTTTATTGATGCAAGCTGAAATTTACAATGAATATGATTATTTAAGCTTTCTTAATGGCAAGTCTGACTGGGTTGTCAGCTTTCCTACCAAGATATACCATACGGATGTTGATGGAAGTCCCATAGCACCTTTTAATAACAATTGGGATGGTAATGAAGCTTGTGATGGGTTTACTATTACAGTCTGGGACAGAGAAGAGATGGGTAACATGATTAATGGTGATTGTGGCGTAACTTGCCCACCCATTGATACCAGGCCCCAGTTGTGTTATTCAAGTAACGTGCTAGAATTCATTGCTCCAGATGTCACACAGGAAGCAACTTCTCGTGTTTTAGGTTCTGATAACTTTTTGAGTTTTAATACATCAAACAATCAATTCACTGAAAATGGTTGGGCCTCTTTGCACTTTTTAAGTGCGAATAGTTTTGATGATACGATGATGATTCCAGTAACCGGGGTCGGCTATAAAGGATTGCCACTGACCGGCTTTATGGTGCAACAATACACCAATGCAGGTGCGGCTGAAGGGTTATTGGCTCAATACGGTGGTTTGTTTAAGCACAAAGGTTTGGTGGATGCGGGCGATTTTGGGATTGATCTCGTTTTTCGAAATGCATTTGATTAAGCAAGGGTGTGTTGGTAGGTCATGAAATAGTTATTCATGTGAATTTCATGGTTTTGGATATCCAGTCTCATTTGATAACCATTGAAAGATGTTTTTTTGAATGCTATATTTAAATCAGTTTTAAGGAAGAAAAAAGTCATGATTCACATCGCAAAGTATTTGCTGTTAATTATTCTTATGTCAGGATTTTACAGTGAAAAATCTGCATCTGTTCAAATAAGTCACAATGGCCTGGGCGAAGTTTTGGTTTACCCTTATTACACGGTCAATAATGACCTCAATACATTGTATTCCATCGTAAACACCACTGATCAGCCCAAAGCCATAAGTGTGCGCTTTCAAGAAGGTGAGTTTGGTTATGATGTGTTGAGTTATCATATATATTTAGATGCATACGATGTGTGGGCAGGCGCCTTGGTTGCAACTGAATCCACCATTGCTGGGCATGTTGGTGAGTCCAGTGTTGTGCATTTAACCTCGGATGATTCATGTGCCCCGTTTTTGGTGAAAGAAGGTCAAGAGTTTCTGCCTTTCATGATTGACTTGGATCCTACATTCAATAATGACATGTCTAGATCGCGAGAAGGGCAGCTAAAAGTCATTGAGATGGGTGTTTTGACAGGCGAAGCCGCAGACGCTGTCAATCAAAATAATGTAGGGCATGATGGTTGTGTATCCATCCTCGCAGACTGGGCTGATAATGGCGTTTGGGATTTAGATGATTTGGCTGAACCAACCGGTGGGCTAATGGGTTCAGCAACCCTCGTTAATGTGGCTGAAGGTTTGGCTTTATCTTATGATGCGACTGCCTTACAAAACTTTTGGGAAGAAGGTGGAGTGCATACCGAACCAGGCAGTCCAGAACCTAATTTATCATCGGCTTTTCCTCAGTCTTCGGTGCAACTAGATAACGGAGAGTTAGAGGTTGCAGAATGGGAAAATGGGTATGAAGCAGTATCAGCTGTTTTTATGAGCACTTATATATACAACGAATACGTTTTGGATTCTGTGATCAACGGTCAATCTGAGTGGGTGCTTTCTTTTCCTACTAAAAAATATCACACCATGCCAGGGAGTTCCGTAACCCCCCCATTAACTGTAAACTGGAATGGACTAGCCTCTTGTCACGAATATGAACAGAGTATTTATGATCGTGAAGAGCAGCTCGAGGTTTTAACTGTAGGAGGTGTAACTCGTCCACCTCCGCCTCCAAGTCCTGCACTTTGTTTTTCGAGTAATGTGGTAGAGTTTCAATTGCCCGGCGAGCAAACCATTAGAATAAGCTCTGAAATACTGGGTTCAAAAAATAATACAGGATATACATCTCCTGCTAACGCTGTTATAGAAAGTGGTTGGGCTGTATTCAGCTTCACTGATTTCTCATATCGTATGACCCCTTCAAATGATGCTTCGGTCGTGTTAGGTTTGCCTGTTACCGGCTTTGCGGTACAACAATTCACCAATGCGGGAGCTGCAGAGGGATTATTGGCCCAGTATGGTAGCTTATTTATGCATAAGAGCAAACTAACTGCGGAGGAATGACCATGAATATGGAAATAAAGGCTAAGTTGTGCTGCTTGTTGATGGTATCACTTGTTTCAACATCCTCTGTGGCAGTTGAAGTGAATCATAAGGGTTTGGGTGAGGTTTTGATATACTCCTTTTACACCGTTAACAATGATTTGAATACTTTGTATTCAGTGGTTAACACAACAGCGGATACCAAGGCTGTATCAGTGCGGTTCCTGGAAGGTGATAACGGCCTAGAAGTGCTGACATTTAATGTTTATTTATCTGCATTTGACGTTTGGACTGGGGCGTTAGTACCTGTTGAGTCTGAGGTGGCTGGGCATGAAGGTGAGCCCAGTGTGATTCACCTCACAACAGATACTTCCTGTGCACCCTTTCTGGTTAAATCCGGACAAGAGTTTTTGCCTTTTGTGATTGATACAGATTTGGATGTAGATAATTTAAGTTTAAAAAGGGCCAGAGATGGTTACATTGAGATCATAGAAATGGCCACATTTAATGGTTTAACGGTGCCTAATGCTGATCACGGGACATTTGGTGTGCCTCCAGGTTGTTCTGCAATTGAAAATGATTGGAGTGATGATGGTATTTATAATTTTTTTGTTGATGCAGCAGAGCCTACAGGTGATTTGATGGGTTCAGCCAGTTTAGTCAATGTTTTAGAAGGATTGTCATTTTCTTACGATGCCATTGCGTTACAGAATTTCTGGCAAGGTGAGGGTTTGCACAGTGAGCCTGGTAGCTTAGAGCCCAATCTTTCATCTGCATTTCCAGAATCCAAGGTTTTATTAGACAGTGGTGAATTGATCACATCCGAGTGGGAACATGGTTTTCAAGCTGTATCAGCTGTCTTGACCCAATCACAAATCATGAATGAATATGCTTTTGATTCGATTGTGGCGGGTAAAACTGAGTGGGTGATGACCTTTCCCACTAAAAAATATCATGTTAACTCCACTGAGGATAATTTGTTATCTCCTTTTAGTCAATTATGGAATGGAGCAGCTGCTTGTGATGCCTTTAAAATTGATTTTTGGGATCGTGAAACAACAGCAGGTACAACAACTGTTTTTAATGGTGATCCACCAATTCCCGGTGGTGCTAATTTGAGTATGTGTTACAGTTCAAATGTAATTGAATTTGTTTCTGCTGGGCTTTCATTAACATTTCCGTCTCAGGTGTTAGGGTCTGAAAATAATTTAACTTTGGTGGGTGTTAATAATGCACTAACAGAAAATGGATGGGGCGCAATGAGTTTTTTAGATTCAACTCCCAATACAGCAAGATCTGGGAATGGGTTCAAAGGATTGCCTGTCACTGGGTTTGCAGTGCAACAATACACCAATGCAGGTGCGGCAGAAGGCTTGCTGGCTCAATATGGAGCCTTGTTTAAGCACAAAGGGATGGTTGGGATTGATACCGAGTAATTTAATTCAAAACACTTATATATGAAAAAACTTTGCTAGAGTTCGTGAATAAAGTTAAATCAACAGTAGCGCCTTTAGGGCTGGTTTAAAGGCCGCCTATTCTGAGTTAGATTACTGGCTAATAACACACAATCTAAATGATATTTATTTGACAGCAATTTCTGCCTAACTTAGGTAATTTTTAATTGCCACAAGGGACCAGCCCTTGGGTTTTCTCCAACTACCGAGAATCAAGCAAAGGCCTTTATGAGTTTATCTTACTATTGTAGTTTTAATGGTTTATTATTCAGGCTTGGATTCAGCTGTACATTGAGCTCTTGATATTTATGCAC
>CAZVZJ010000074.1:0-13137 GCA_964631055.1 uncultured Marinicella sp. | reverse complement strand
GTCTTATAGTGCTGTATTTATTTTGATGTCGAGATATGTTAAGTTCATTTAAGGTAAGTTAACTTAAGTGCTTTTATGAAACTTCCTATCAAATAATTTTAAATTTCAAGTTACTTTTTCTGCTATGTAACGTTTCCGCCCATAAGACAGATAATTAAAATGATTTAACTGACGGAGAACAAGCCATTTTTAACGATAACCACATCATGCTACAGGTCAAAGCTGGCGAAGTCCAAAAGCTGGGTTTGTTGTATGAACGACATAAAAAAGCGTTGTATGGTTTCTTTTATAAAATGAGCCACTCAACCACTTTAAGTGAGGATTTGGTGCAAATTGTTTTTACCAAGATTTTGCAATCCAAACACACTTTTGTCGGAGATGGAAAATTCATCACATGGATGTTTCACATTGCTCGAAACGCTTTGCATGACCATTACAGGAAAAACAAACATGCACATTTGACTGTTGTAGAAGAGCAGGGTGAACATGTGTCTGATGAAGTAGATGTAGAAAGCCAATTTGAATCTGATCAAACCATAGAACAACTTTTTAGGGCGATCGATTTATTGAGTTTAGAAAAAAAAGAATTGTTGGTGATGAGTCGTTTTGAAAATTTGAAATACAAAGAAATTGGTGAAATTATGGGTTGTTCAGAAGGTGCGGTAAAAATGAAGATTCGCCGAACCTTGATAGAACTGAAAGATTTATATAGCCGAATAGCAGCAGGAGAAACACATGTGGCCTAAAGACCCGGACCCACGTATGGTTGAATTAAAAATGATGGACTACATTGCTGGTCGAATGACAGCAGAAGAGACCCATGAGTTTGATCAATTAATTGCACAAAATCCCAGCTACAAAGAAGACTTGCTTAAGTTAAAAGAAATGATGCAGTTAATGGAACAACATGATCAAGTTGAAATTCCAGAGCCATCGGCGCAAATGGATGAAGCTTTTTATACCATGTTAAATACAGAGGTTGAGCAGCTGGATAAATCATCTACAAGCTTAAGGCAAAAACTCAATTCTTGGATTCAGTTACCCCAATTAAGAAAAGCTGCATATGGCTTCTCATTTATGTTTCTAGGTGTATTTATTGGTCATTATTTGCATTTGCTCAATGGCCAATCAGATCTAGAAGCTGAACGTTTAGCGATAAAAGATCAACAAATTCAAGCTTTAACGGTACTTTCATTGTTAGATATGCCGTCGGCCAATAAGCGTTTAATGGCAGTTAACTTAGCCAGTATGAGTGCCCAACCCAATGAATCTGTTGTTGAAGCGTTATTGGTCACATTAAAACAAGACAGCAATGTCAATGTACGTTTGGAAGCGCTTGAGGTTTTGGCTCAACACACAACGCTTGGTTCGGTGCGCACTGGTTTGGTTCAGGCTATCAACTTTCAAGATTCGCCCATGGTACAAATAGCCATGGCTAACTTGATGCAACAAATGGGCGAACAACAGGCCGTAGAACCCATTCGTCGTTTGCTAGAACAACCTGAACTTATAGAGCCAGTCAGAACCAAACTGAATGAAACAGTTAACGAATTGATCTGATTGAAATTTATTTGGAGATTAAAATGATCACAGCCATAAGAACTAAATCATTGTTGCTTACATTTTTACTTGGATTAATATTTCAATATAAGCTGGCAGCTGCAAAATCGAATGTACTCAAATCATTTGGGCAGTTTGAACAAACCGAAATCATTAATGAAGTGATGAAGTTCGATATAAGCAATTCAAGTCAACATGTTGATTCAAACCACCTCACCATTTTTAATGTCAATGGATCAATTGATGTAGAAGGATATGGTGGTGACGAAGTTTTGATTGAAGCGACCAAGCGGATATTTGCCAAAACATCAAGTTCGCTGGCAGAAGGTTTGGATGAAATTGGTTTAAAATTTGAGCAGCATGACCGGAGGATTTTCGTGTATTTAGATTCTCCTTACACCTACTTTGATCGCGAAGAGGGCTTGATTTGGCACAGTGAAACTTGTTGGAGACACAACGATTGTTCGCGGAAACACCCAAAACGTAAATCTTATAAATACCATATAGATATAACGGTTAAAGTACCAGAAAAAACCAGCCTGAAAGTATCAACCATTAACAATGGTGACATCAAAATATCAGGTGTTGATGCGAAGGAACTCAATGTAAATAACATCAATGGTGCCATTGATATGTTGGATGTCGCTGGTCAAACCACAGTCAATGCGATCAATCAAGACATCAATATTACTTACAGAAATAATCCCATTGCTGATTCGAGCTATGAATCTATCAATGGTGACTTAAAGATTAAATATGCAGGACAGCCCAACGCCAATGTGGTTTATCAAACCATGCATGGTGAGTTGTATTCTGCCTATGAAGTTTCGATGCTGACACCTCAAGTGCATCGTACATCGAAGCGAAAAGAACATGGCATTCAATATAAATTAGACGCTGCAAGCCGACTAAAAATTGGCAAGGGCGGACCGGAATATCGGTTTAATACCCTTAACGGCGATATCAAGATACAACGTCAATGATATCATTGACACCAGGAGAATAATGATGAAAAACAAACAACACATGATTTTGGCTTTGACGGCTTCGCTGACCGTTATATTCAGCCCCAATATTTTTGCTCAAAATAAAGAAATGTTCACAGAAGAGATTGTGATTCCGCTCAGTAATCCAGGGCAAGTAGGTACATTAGAAGTCAGTCAGATTTTTGGTGGTGTTAAAGTCATTGGTTATGACGGACAAGAAGTGATCGTGACCGCCATGCAGAGAAAAATGAACTCAACCAAAAAAATGAAAAATGGTTTACGGAAAATTGAAAATAACTCGATGGCATTGGCTGCCGAGGAGTCTGATAACTACGTAGAAGTAGAAGCCCAAAATTTTGGTCGAGGTAAACACCAAAGTATGAATCTAGAAATACAGGTCCCCAAAAATTTTAACTTGAAACTCAGTGGTGTGAATAATGGCTACAGTGTGGTTGAAAATGTGAATGGTGAATTTGAAATCAGTAACGTAAATAATGACATCACTCTGATCGGTGTATCTGGTTC
The DNA here is from genome assembly GCA_964631055.1 of uncultured Marinicella sp. Lineage (GTDB taxonomy): Bacteria > Pseudomonadota > Gammaproteobacteria > Xanthomonadales > Marinicellaceae > Marinicella. The sequence continues at coordinate 10,066 of CAZVZJ010000074.1, read as the reverse complement.
TGCTGTGGTCGATACGGTTAATGGCGAAGTCAAAGCAACATTCAACCAAGTAACCCCAGGTAGCCAAATGGTTTTGACCAGTTTCAATGGCGATGTTGATTTAAGTTTACCCAGTGATGTTAAAGCAGATTTTAAACTCAGAACCACCAATGGTGATATATTTACTGGGTTTGATATTGAATTTGATACTTCAGAGCCAGTTGTTGAAAAAGATTCAGGTAAAAACTCTTATAAGGTTAAACTTGAGAAATGGGTGTCAGGAGCTGCCAATGGCGGTGGCACAGAAGTGATACTCAAGAGTCATTCAGGTGATTTAATCGTTAGGGCAGTGGATTAATGATGACTTGAGCGATGATAACTTAACTGCTCGTCCATTTAAAAGAAGCGAATGGCTCTCTCATGAGTGATTCGCTTTTTTAATGCCTTATAGCCTATATCACTGTTTAAAATTGTTACTGTATAATTTGAAACTTAAATTCGAAGGTTGATCAATATCAACCATGATATAAACACTGAGGGGAAATCCATGACCACTAAACTCAATTCTATTTTAATCATTTTTTCTTTGGTATTATTCAGTACAGGCTTATTGGCAGATCCGGGCTACTTTCGCTCACCAGCAGTTCATGGCAATACAGTGGTATTTACTGCTGAGGGAGATTTGTGGTTAGGGAATACCCTAACAGGTGACACCAGACGGCTGACTACTCATCCAGCAGAAGAAAAAGATGCCGCTATATCACCTGATGGTAAATATATTGCTTTCAGTGCTAATTATGAAGGTGCCACAGAAGCATATGTCATTCCAGCCAATGGAGGGGTAGCCAAGCGGTTAAGTTTTGAAAATTCGAGGGTCACGGTACAAGGTTGGACCTCTGCAGGTGCAGTGATATACAGTACCAACAGCCGTCTGGGTACACCAGGCAGCTGGAGTTTGATAACCACAGACATTGAAAGCCTCAAGTCGCAGCAGTTGCCTTTGTCTGACGCCATAGAAGGTACTGTAGATGCCAATGGTGAATATGTCTATTTTGTTAGATTCGGCATGCAAGTATCTACAGATAATGTGAAAGTATATCGCGGTGGTGCACAAGGAAAGTTATGGCGTTATCGATTAGGGGCTGATCAGGAAGCAACACAGTTGGTTGTTAGTCACTCAGGTTCTATTCGTGAACCAATGGTTGAAAATAACACCTTGTATTTCATCAGTGATGCCAGTGGTACCGATAATATTTGGTCACTATCACTGGATTCAGGATTACAAACAGGTCAGGCTAAACAGGTGACTGAGTTTAAAACTTGGGAAGTGCGAACAGCAAAATTAGCGATCAATTCATCAACACCGCAAATTGTCTTTCAGCATGGTCCAGACATCAAGTTACTCAACTTGAACGACCAATCAATACAGACTTTGGATTTAGCATTGGTCTCTGATTTTCCGCATCTAAGAGAGCATTGGGAAAACAAACCATTAAAATATTTAACCCATGCCAGTATAGCGCCAAAGTCTAACCAGGTTGTGTTAACAGCCAGAGGCAAAGTAGCTATTGCAGGCGGACCTGAGGTACGACTGGTAGAAGTGGATACAGGTAAGGAGTCTAGAACCAGAAAAGCGATTTTAAGTCATGATAACCAATGGGTTTATGCGATCAATGACAGCAGTGGTGAACATGAAATTTGGCGTTATGCTGCTGATGGCAGTGATCAGTCTAAACAATTAACTGTTGATGGCGAGGTATTCAGATGGGGGCTTTATCTATCACCTGATGGTCAATGGCTGGCTCATGATGACAAAGCCGGCCGTTTGTTTTTATTGAATCTATCAACCGGAAAAAATAAAAAGATTTTAGATGATAATAATGGCATAAATGCTTATCGAGATGTGGTTTGGTCACACGACAGTCGTTATTTGGCCATCACTCGTAACCACATTAAAGACTTACGTAGCCGTATTCAACTGTATGATGTGGATGGTGGCAAAACCCAAGTTTTGACATCAGATAAATATGAATCTTATTCACCTGCTTTCAGTGTTGATGGTGCTTGGTTATATTTCTTATCCGATCGTAACTTCAATGCCAGCCCAGGTAACCCTTGGGGTGATCGTAATACGGGCAGTCAGCTTGATCGCAGAACAGAGGTTTACGCCTATGCTTTGAATGAAAACAGCCGCTTTCCTTTTCAAGAAAACAATGAATTGATCAGTAAATTATCTAATAACAAAGAAAAAGAGAAGGAAAAGAAAAAACAAACTAAACAAGTCAAAGTCGATTGGCCAGGTTTGAAGGACCGTCTGTGGCAAGTGCCAGTGGCTGCAGGTAATTACTCTAAAATATTGATAAACGAGCAGTATATTTACTTGAATGATTTAATCAGAGAACCTGAGAGTAAACCTGAACTCTTGTCACTGAAAATGAATTACAAAGCCAAACCTAAGAAATTCACTGATAACATTGCTGATTTTCAACTCAGTAGTGATGGCAAGACTATTTTGGTGCGCAAGGCAGGTGGGGATAATGCCCATATTTTCTTGGTTCCAGCCACTGAAACATTTCCTAAAGAAGCGAAAGAGTCTCAATTAGTAACCAACACCTGGCAAATGTTACTTAATCCGAAGCAAGAGTGGCGTCAAATTTTCTATGACACCTGGCTGATGCACCGTGACTCATTATTCGATGCCAATATGCGAGGCTTGGATTGGCAAGCTGTACAAAATAAATACAAAGTAATGTTAGATCGAATTACTGACCGGTATGAATTGAATGATGTTTTGGGCCAAATGACTGGTGAGTTGAATGCTTTGCACTCCCAAGTTCGTGGTGGAGATGTTGCAGTAGATGCAGATAGCTCTAAAACTTCGACCTTAGGTGCGGCTTTAGAACAAGGTCAAAGCGGAGTTGTGATTAAACAAATATACAAGCATGACGAAGAATTGCCTGGGCAGGGCTCGCCTTTGGCATTGGCCAGTGTGAACGCTCGAGAGGGTGATGTTATTTTGAAAGTTAATGGTGTGGTAACACCCACGCTCGCTACATTGGGGCGTCAATTGAGAAACCAGGCTGGAAAACAAGTGTTGTTGGATTTGAAAAGAGCAGGCAGCACCCATCAAACAATAGTGAAACCAGTAACGACCCAAAATGACTATCGTTTGCGTTATCAACATTGGGTAGACAGCAGAAGAACAAGGGTCAAGCAAAGTAATCCTGATATTGGTTATTTGCACCTTCATGCCATGGGTGGACGTGATTTTGCTAACTTTGCGCGTGAATTTTATGCTGTGTACAACAAGCCAGGACTTATTATCGATGTCCGTCGCAATAGAGGTGGCAATATTGATAGCATGATATTAGAGAAACTATTACGCCGTAATTGGATGTATTGGCAAGCGACACGGGGACCAGCCAATGCCAATATGCAGCAAACTTTTGGTGGGCACTTGGTGGTCTTGGCCGATCAATTTACTTATTCCGATGGTGAAACCTTTACAGCTGGTATCAAAGCCATGGATTTGGGCACGGTCATAGGGAAACAAACAGCTGGTGCAGGCGTTTGGTTATCGGGAAGAAATCGAGTTTCTGACAACGGTATATCTAGGGTCGCAGAGTACCCCGTATTTGATGTGGATGGTAACTGGGTTGTTGAAGGGCATGGGGTTACTCCTGATATTGAAGTGAGTAATTTACCTCATGCAACATTCAAAGGTGCAGATGCTCAGTTAGATGCAGCATTGAATTTTTTGCAACAAAAATTACGTGATGAGCCAGTTAAACCATTCAAGGCCAAAGAATTTCCAGCAGTCGATCAACCGGCTAATGACGTCAATAGAATAGAGTAATTAAAGCAGTTGAGCATATAGAAAAGGCCACTTACCTCAAGTGGCCTTTTTTGTTTATAGTATTTTCCTTAAGCGTCTTTTAAGACATCTGAACCAAGTGATTTTTTTATTGATTCTAGGTTCCTTGTGAGAAGGAAAAGGGCTGAAAGCCTCTAAACTCTCATCAATTGTAGTTGATGTTATTTTGTTATTATTACTCATAATATTCACATTAGTCTTTATCTCATCTTTTAAGTTTAATGAAAAAAATAGAGTAAAACACCCAAAATGCCAAAAGCTATGCCGAGCGTAGAGTTAAAAAGTATTTATTAAGTTACTTTTCTCCAGTATTTGTGACACTGATCATTGCTTACATTTGAAAAATGTTAAAATAACAGTGGGTTAGTTTTTGGGTTTTGTTAGTATGTCACAATCAATTGAATCAACATCAACATTGTTGTTGAAGGTGAAGAATGGAGATTCAGCTGCTCAAGAAAGGTTGTGTGCTATTTATATGCCTATTTTAAGTAAGTGGGCTCATGGCAGATTGCCTGCCTATGCCCGTGAATTATCTGATACAGATGATTTGGTGCAAAATACATTAATCAGTGCATTAAGGAACGTCAACAACTTTGATTCGGTCAGAGAAGGCGCCTTCCTCATTTATTTACGCAAAGCATTGTTGAATAATATTCGCATGGAAATTCGACGCAGCCATTCTGCCATCAAAGATAACTTAGAACAAGCCAGCAACTCAGTTGACCCCAATGCTTCGCTTCTTGAGAACGCCATAGGTTTGGAAACCCTGGAAAATTACGAAGAAGGTTTGATGAAGTTGAGTGAAGTCGAAAGAGAAGCTGTGATTTTGAGGGTTGAATTTGGTTTTGAATACCTAGAAATTGCATCTGCTATTGATGCTAATTCTGCCAATGCCGCTTGTATGAAGGTAACTCGGGCATTGGCTAAACTAGCCAGAAACATGCAATGAACAATCAACATTGGGATACATTGATTGAAAAAATTACCAGTGGTGAGGCGGTCGATTGGAAAACAGAATTCAACCGTTACCCCAATGATGTTGACTACATTAAACAACTTAAATCATTAGCGCAAATTTATGCTGTTTGTAATTCATCTCTCAGTGATGCAGTCAAAGATAAAAAAACCAGTAATCAGCACCAATTTATCTGGGGGCATTTGCAAGTATTTGAACAAATAGGCGTTGGCAATTTTGGTGAAGTGTATCGCGCTTTCGATCCTTTGTTAAATCGTGACGTGGCACTGAAGTTACTCAAAGCAGAACAAATGAGTGTGGTTAAATCCAGACACTTCATGGCAGAGGCCCGCAGTTTGGCGAAAGTCAGGAATCGGCATGTACTGGCCATACATGGTGCTAATTTACATGATGGACGCGTGGGGTTTTGGGCTGATTTATTGGTGGGGGAGACCTTAGCAGATACGCCCATAGATTATTCTGTTGAAGACAAAATCTTAGAAGTTACCGATGCAGTAACAGATGCTTTGTTTGCGGTACACCAAGCAGATTTAATCCACGGTGATGTGAAACTCAGCAATGTGATGAGTGACAGCAAAGGAAAAATAACCTTGATGGACTTTGGTGCAGGTGGTGAAGTTGATATGGCGGCCTCGACCACTGGATCACCTATTTTGATGGCGCCAGAGTTATTCAATGAACAAGCCAAAACAACCGCATCAGATATTTACGCCTTAGGCGTTATGCTATTTAAGCTGGCCACGGGTCAGTACCCTATCAAAGCAGACAATGTGCTTGAAGTGTTGCAAGCCCATAAAAATAAACAGTATGAATCATTGAATCAATTACGTCCTGATTTGAATAAATCAGTCAAACGTTTAATTAATCAGATGTTGGCTGTAGATCCAAAACAAAGGCCAGATACAGCTGCGATTAACAACACTTTGAATGAAATCAAAGCAGCACCCAAAAAACGTTTAAAGCGCCTGGTTATAACAGGAATTTTCAGCATATTGGTCATAGCTACATTAATTTCTAGTTGGGGTTTTTTTCAAGCCAATCAAGCCCGGAAAATAGCTGAAACAGAGACTGAAAAAGCAACAGCCGTCAGTGGATTTTTAGAAGAAATGCTGACATCGCCTCGAGAGTTCGGTGAAGGTCAAGACATGAAGGTGGTTAATCTGTTGGATTACAGTGCAGAAAATGCGATTAAAAAATTTTCAGGACAACCAGCTGTTCTGGCCACCATTGAAAGCGCATTAGGCCAATCATATTCGGCTTTGGCTTTGTTTGATAAGGCTTTACTTCACATCGACAAAGCCTTGGCTTTAAACACTGAGCTATATGGTGTTGATCATCAAGCCACATTGGATGCCATGCACAGCAAATCATATGTATTGTTATTTTTAAATGACTACCATCAAAGCCAGGCATTGGCTGAAAGGGTGATAGAACTGACTGAAAACAATCAGCAAGTTAAAAGGGGTAACTTTTTATCTGCTTATCATCGCCTGGCTTCTATAGCCATTAATCAAGGTGATCTCGAAAAAGCTTTATCATACTTAAATCATGACAGGGTTGAAATATTGGCTCCAGAAATCGCACCTTCTAATCAAAGTGCTTTTATCTTAGCCAGTTATTCCAGTGTGTTTTTTAAGTTAGGAAATTATGTAGAAGCTGAAAAATACGCGCGCGAATCAATTCTCTGGAATCAAGCTTGGCTAGAAAACGAAAAAAACCAACATAAAGTGGTGAACCTCATACCATTTAGAAACCAACTGGCTAATGCGCTTGCTGTCCAAGGCAAGTTGGCAGAAGCTGAAACCCAATACCGCAAATCTTTAGAACAAGCTAAGACATATTACGGAAAGAATGAAGTTGGTTATTTGACGATATTGGCTAATTTAGGTTCGTCATTATATGACCAGGGTAAATATCAGCAAGCACTTGAAACTGGAATAATTGCCCAACAAATAAGTTATAAGCATTGTGGTAGGGTGTGTGGTCGATCAATCAAGACTGGAATAAGCGTATCCAATTCTTTGGTTGCACTCGAACGTTTAGCCGAAGGTGAGTTATTGATGAGGAGAACTTTATCTGATGCCAAAGAGCTTGGTGGGTCAGAATCTATGGATGCGTTGATGTTGGAGTATAATTTGGCTGAATTATTGATTAAGCAAGGCAAGTATCAAGAGGCGTTAGAAGTTTCCGAACAAAATCACCTGAAAATGCAAGCGGCCCTTACAGATAAACACCCTTTTACATCGTTGGCATTAAGCAATACAGCTACAGCGTTAACCGAATTGAATCGATTTGAGGAAGCAATACAAGCTCATAACAAAGCGATTTTAGGGGTTGAGCATTTAGTTGGAAGCCAACACCCTTTCTATTTTGTAGCCATATGGAATCGCATAAGATTCTTTTATGCCATAGATGATAATGAACAAGGGCTTGTTGAATTAAAAAAATTGTTTAAAAGCCAATCAGAAGTGCTTGGTAAATCGCATCCTGATACACTGCGATCTCAAAAGCTACTGGATGATTGGCAATAACTCAGTCTGGTAAGTGTGCGCTTAGGAACCTTTGCAGCCGAAATCACCTCTTAAATCATCAATAAAACATTCAAAACCATTTTCGAATATTGGCGAATCGTAAGGTGTTTCAAATGCACCGATATCTACTAAAAACTCCCTTACTCTGATCTGGGTGCCCGTTACGTCATAATCGCTGTGACTCCAGTCTTCTTCAAACCAAGGTGGCACATGAATAAAGGTGGGTAAATGGTAGCCAGTGTTATGCAAAACGGAATTATGTCTGGGAACATAAGCATTGCCATAAGGCAGGAAATCTGGTGTTACAGACAGGTTACCCACTTCCACATCGGCAGGTGCAGTCTGAGAACCAATGTCGTTATGATACAAGTGTTCATAGCCTAAAACCCACAGGTCATTGATCTGATTGCCCCATAATATGTTGTTCGCAATAAATGCTTCCGATGAGTCAGTAACAAAAACATACAATCCAGATGACTCAAATGCGGCCGTTTTGTCTGTGGTGTTATTCATGATGGTATTGTTAATCACATAAACACCATTTTGGTTTCTGCTTTCAAGGTTAACTGCTGCTCCTGTTTCTGAGTGATTATTGATAACCAGGTTATTAGTGAAGTCTATTCTGTTGCCACCATTTTGACTGAATGCGGCTCCAGCTGATGCTAAGTTGTTGATGAAAGTATTGCGTTCTATCTTGGTATGTATGACTGCCCCGTTGCTGGTTTCTATCATTAAACCACCCCCATCATTGCCAGTTGCAACTGCTCCATTAATGAAGTTTAAATCGGTGATTTCAACGTAAGCACCATCTACTGTTTCAACCAACAAACCTCGAGACTGAAAATCGCCATCTATGCTGGTGCTGTAAATTTCCCGATTTTGAAATGAACATGTGGTTTGAGTACCACCAACCCATCCTCCACTTATGGTCAGATCATAAAATTCTCCAGCATCGGCTTCATACCTAAAAAACTCGCCTTTAACTGGATAAATATAATCACCTTTTTTTATTTTAATGACATCGTTTTGGTTGTTAGTGCTGGCAGTGTCTAATGCTATTTGTAAGCCAATGTTGTTGTAAACACAAAACTCGGCAGCTGCACTATCATGGGTGATTGCTGTCATAATAAAAAACAGCAATACAGTTCTATTGAAAAGTAGTCTTTGCATAATTGTAATCTCTTTAATAAGCTGATTGATTCTTAAGTAGTAATGCAATGGAAAGCTGTTAATACACAGAAATTTTCATATTTTTATGTATTTACATAACTTGTGGTGTTAAAACCACTTAAATGAAACAGTTTTCACTTCATTTATAAATTAAGTAAATTGTTGATCACTTAGTTATTTATTTCTTCAAAACCATTCATGAAAATAGGTGGTTCCGGAGGTGTTTCAAAAGAACCAATATCAACTCGACCATTAACCTTTCTATCCATGCCCAAAGTATCGTTATCGCCAATATCCCAATTACTTTCAAATGGTATTGGCACGGGTACAAAAATAGGTGGTTCGATACCTTGGTTATATAAGTTTGAAGTGTATGTAGGCGTGAAGTTGAGTAAACCAGATTGAAACTCGGGTTCTTCCGAAAAGTTGCCATTTTCATCAAAAGGTGTACCTGAATATGTGCCTATATCATTGTTGTAAAGGTATGTTTGAGGTGTAAAACTTAAGTCTTTGAATTCATTATTCCAGAGTATATTATTGGCTATAAAGGCTTTTGTTGTACTGGAGCCAGTCCCTAAGCTAACCGCTGCTGTATTAAAGTTAGTTCCATTGGTGTTGTTGGTCATCACCGTGTTGTTGGTAAAATACATACCAGTCAGGTTATTGACTAATTCAACAGCAGCGCCTGATTCAGCACTGTTGCCAATAAATAAATTATTTCTTACATTAATTATATCTGCACCACTTGCAGATAATGCTGAACCAAATTGAGCATCATTAGCAACAAACGCATTATTTTCTATTAAAATGACACCAGAATGAGCTGAACCACTGATGTATAAGCCGCCACCTCTAGTTGGTATGGCTTCAGTAGCATCCCCGGCCAAAAAATATAAAGCGGCAATTTCAATTTTGCTGTTTCCTACTGGGCGAATATCTAACACCCTATTAAGTGACATGCCATCTAGCTCTGTTTCCAGAGCAGAATTAGGGTCTATTTGTACACATGGGCTTCCAAAAAAATCAATATAACCACCTGTGATCTTAAGATCAAAATCTTCCCCTACATCAGGGTTGTAACTGAATGGTGAGCCATTAATTATTGGGTAACTGCCTTGTTGTAAGGTGATGTGATCATCCTCACCATTACTTTCTGCGGTATCTAATGCAGCCTGGAATTCATTGCTGTTTGTGGCGCATAAGTTAGCAGCTTTAGAGTGCGTGCAAAAGAGAATGCTTGCAATAATCATCAAGCATGTTGGGTAAATAAATTGATTCATTTGTGACTACCTAATTAAGTTTGAGTTCATAGGTAGTAATGCCCGAAGGAGGTGTTAATACACAATTAAATTTTTTACTGTAGAAAACTCAAAATGCAAGATCATACAGTTTCCTGACTGTTGAGTTTATATTGTTAATGACAGTAGTTAGGTGAATATATATTGTTAAAAATTTAAATGTAAAGGTGGTTAAAAATAAGTTAAATGTAATTTATTTCAATATAAGATAAATTGTTTTGAAGGGAGAATGTGTTAT
>CAZVZJ010000073.1:0-13607 GCA_964631055.1 uncultured Marinicella sp. | reverse complement strand
ATACTAAACAGTCTAATTCTAAAAATTTAAGAGAGAGGTTATATTATGTTTAAAAAATATTATTCAACATTACTTGCTGCATCATTAACTTTGGCTGGACTCAGTAACTCAACTGCTTATGCCAAAGATCAAGCCAAACCCAATCAATTTTGGTGGCCTAAACAATTAAACTTACAGCCATTAAGACAACATGCCAAAGAGTCTAACCCTTATGGTGAAAATTTTGATTACGCAGAAGCTTTTGCTCAACTCGATTTAAGCACTGTTAAGAAAGACATCAGTAACATTATGACAACTTCTCAATCTTGGTGGCCAGCAGATTATGGTCATTACGGCCCATTTTTTATTCGTATGGCCTGGCACAGTGCCGGGACATACCGAACCTTAGATGGTCGAGGTGGTGCTGGTGGTGGACAACAAAGATTTGAACCATTAAATAGTTGGCCAGACAATGCTAATTTAGATAAAGCAAGGCGGTTATTGTGGCCTATCAAACAAAAATATGGGAAAAGTTTATCGTGGGCTGATTTAATGATTCTTACTGGTAATGTGGCCATGGAGTCTATGGGCTTTCAAACTTTAGGTTTTGCTGGTGGCCGAATCGATGACTGGGAAGCCGATTTAGTATTTTGGGGCCCTGAAACTGAATTCTTAGCCGCTGAACGATATCATGGTGATCGAAAACTTAAAAAACCACTCGCAGCAGCTCAAATGGGGTTAATTTATGTCAACCCTGAAGGCCCAAATGGCAACCATGATCCCATTTCAGCAGCACATGACATCAGGGAAACCTTTGGGCGAATGGCCATGAATGATGAAGAGGTTGTGGCTTTGATAGCTGGTGGTCATACATTTGGCAAGGGACATGGTGCAGGTAAGCCAACTGACTGTGTAGGCAAGGAACCAGCTGCTGAAGGATTGGAAGAACAGGGATTTGGTTGGAAAAATAAATGTGGTAAAGGGCATTCTGAAGATACCATAACAAGTGGCTTAGAAGGTGCATGGACTTCTAACCCTGCTAAATGGACTCATCAATATTTAACCAATCTTTTTGCTTTTAACTGGGTTAAAACCAAAAGCCCTGCAGGGGCAACTCAATGGATTCCAGATAATGAAGCGGCAGCTAACTTAGTTCCTGACGCACATATTCCCAACAAACGCCATGCACCCATCATGTTCACAACAGATTTATCACTGAAAGAAGACCCCGCATACAGGGTCATTGCCGAACGCTTTTTGAAAGACCCAAAGGAATTTGAATTGGCTTTCGCGAAAGCATGGTTTAAATTAACACACAGAGATATGGGACCAAAAGCCAGATACATTGGGAAAAATATTCCAGCTGAATCATTTAAGTGGCAAGACCCTATTCCTAATTTCAACCATGATTTAGTGTCAGAAAAACACATCAGCGATTTAAAGAAACAAATCTTATCATCCGATTTAAACGTTTCAGAATTGGTGAGAACCGCTTGGGCTGCAGCGTCCTCATACCGTGCCACAGATATGCGTGGTGGTGCTAACGGTGCACGTATTCAACTGGCACCACAAAAAGATTGGGCAGTTAATAATCCAGCCGAACTTCAAAAAGTATTGAAAGTACTCAAAGGCATTCAAAAGAATTACAACGACAGTCATGAAAAACGTCAAATTTCTCTGGCAGATTTAGTGGTTTTAGGTGGTGCCGCAGCCATTGAAAAAGCAGCTAAAGCAGGAGGGTTTAATGAATCTGTTCCATTCAAACCAGGCAGAGCCGATGCCACAGCTGCACAAACAGATGTGGCTTCTTTCAATAACTTGAAACCCACAGCAGATGGTTTCAGAAATTATTATGAAAATGACAATCACCACTCACCGGCTGAATTATTGATAGATAAAGCCAATTTATTATCACTAACAGTTCCTGAAATGACTGTTTTAATAGGCGGATTACGTGCTTTGAACGCCAACAGCAATGGCAGTAAACATGGTATTCTTACAACCACTCCGGGTACATTAAACAATGCTGTTTTCGTCAATTTGTTAGACATGTCCACTCGTTGGTCTAAATCTAAAGAAGACACAGGCATTTATGAAGGCCGAGATAGGGACAGTAACTCATTAAAATGGACAGCTACACCGGTTGATTTGATTTTTGGATCACATTCTGAATTACGCGCAGTGGTTGAAGTCTATGCTGCTGATGACGGCCAAGAAAAGTTCGTGAAAGACTTTATTGAAGCTTGGACAAAAGTCATGCAATTAGATCGTTTTGACTTAAATTAATTTCATACATTTCTAAACGTTAGGCGCAAAGGCTCTTTAAGAGAGCCTTTTGCACATTCAGTACACTTTTCAAGACATTAAAATTCCCTCAAGCTAAACAGTACTTTTTTAAACCATTTTGTTAAACTACTGAATCGTAAAAATATCTCGATAAATCAATGTCAGAAAAATCACAACACACACCAATGATGCAACAGTTTTTAAAAATTAAAGCTGATTATCAAGACATGTTGTTGTTTTATCGGATGGGAGATTTTTATGAGTTATTTTTTGATGATGCCATTAAAACAGCTAAGTTGTTAGACATTACCCTTACCCATCGAGGTAAAACAAAAGGCAACCCCATTCCTATGTGTGGCGTTCCTTACCATGCAGCGGATAATTATTTAGCTAAATTAGTTAAACAAGGATTGTCAGTTGCCATTTGTGAGCAAACTGGAGATCCAGCCACCAGTAAAGGTCCTGTTACCAGAGAAGTACAACGAATTCTAACACCAGGCACAGTTACCGAAGAAGCCTTGATGGATGCCCACAAAGAAAATGTCTTAATGGCAATTCACAGCAATTCTCGTGGTTATGGTGTGGCTTACCTGGCATTAGGAAATGGTGTATTCAAAGTCCAACAAATGGATGACTTGGCTACTTTAGAGGCCCAACTAACACGCTTATCGCCCAATGAAATTCTCATTGCAGAGAACAATGATTTACATCAACAATTAAAACATTGGCCTTGCTTAGCAAGACCTGAATGGGATTTTGATACCGAATCAGCACAACATACGCTCCAAAAAACCTATCAAGTTCATGACTTGATAGGTTTTGGCATCAATGAATCTGATGTTTTTCTTCCCGCTGCAGGTGCTTTGATTCAATATGTAAAACATACCCAAAAAACCGACTTAAAACACTTGCAGGCCATCCAAATTGAGTACTTAGACCAGTATTTACATATGGATGCTCAATCCAGGAAAAATTTAGAAATAGACTTTCATCCTGATGGCAAAGATGAATTAACACTTTGTGGTTTTATTGATCAATGCTCGACTGCTATGGGTTCTAGGAAAATCAGGCGTTGGGTCAAGCAACCATTAAGAGATCGCAACTTATTGAACCAACGCCTAAACGGCATTGAAGCATTGATGGCCTCATCTCTGGTTAATGAATTACAAAATCAACTTAAAGGCATAGCTGATATTGAAAGAATTGTGACGCGCATCAGTTTGCTCACTGCCAGACCCAGAGATTTGGTTGCATTGCGCGAATCTTTAGCAGCAGTTAAACAGCTTCAAGGTATTATGCAATCAATTGAAGCTAATAACTTGAAAGTCATGACTCAAGCGCTCAACCCTCATGAAGAACTTGCGAATTTATTACAAATGGCAGTCAAAGAAAACCCTCCCGTTATTATCAGGGATGGTGGTGTAATTGCCGATGGATATGATGAAAAATTAGATGAGCTACGGAATATAAGTACAGATGCTGGTCAATACATGCTTGACTTTGAAAGCCAACAACAAGAAATTTCCGGCATTAACTCACTAAAAGTCGGATTCAACCGGGTGCATGGGTACTTCATAGAAGTGTCTAAGTTACATACAGAAAAAGTGCCAGAAAATTATATACGTCGCCAAACATTAAAAGCGGTTGAACGCTACACCACTCCAGAACTCAAACAATTTGAAGAAAAAGTACTGTCAAGTAAAGAAAAATCTTTGGCTCATGAAAAAGAGCTTTATCTGCAATTATTGCAGAATTTTTCTGACCACATCCATAGCTTACAAATATTGGCTGAGACTGTCAGTGAATTAGATGCTTTGAGTAATTTATCAGAAAGAGCAACCACCCACCAATTCTGTAAACCAAAGCTGACTCAAAATTTAATCCTTGATATCAAGCAAGGTAGACACCCTGTGGTAGAAACCATTCAGGACACACCTTTTGAGCCTAATGACTTAAGCCTAAATCACCAAGATAAAATGTTGATCATTACCGGACCCAACATGGGTGGAAAGTCTACTTATATGCGCCAAACTGCCATCATTGTATTACTGGCATCGATCGGTAGTTACGTGCCAGCTACATCAGCAGAAATCGGTGATATTGACCGCATATTTACCCGCATTGGAGCAGGTGATGACTTAACCAGAGGTCGCTCTACTTTCATGGTAGAAATGTCAGAAACCGCCAGTATACTTCATCATGCGACTGCTCACTCCTTGGTTTTGATGGATGAAATCGGTCGAGGAACCAGTACTTATGATGGTTTGTCATTGGCCCATGCCTGTGCAGTTCACTTGGCCCAAGTGAATCAATCATTTTGTTTATTTGCAACCCATTATTTTGAAATCACTGTATTAACAGAACAAATCCAATCCATCAGCAATGTACATCTTAATGCAGTTGAGCATGGTGACAGAATTGTCTTTCTTCATACAGTTAAATCCGGTGCTGCCAATAAAAGTTATGGTTTACAAGTCGCTGCATTAGCTGGACTACCTACAGTTGCTTTGAATAATGCCAGAAATTATCTCCAACAATTAGAAAATCAACCCAGCAATACTCAACCACAGCAGTTTGCACTGTTTCAAGAACAAGTGAAAACTGAATCAAAGGTAGAAGAAAAATTAAAATCTATTGAGCCAGATGAATTAACTGCGAAACAAGCGCTAGATATCATTTATCAATTAAAAAAAATGTGATTCATGTGTTTGTTTGTTATCAGACAACTTCTGATAACAATTTATGCTTAAGGTAACTATAGTTATACAGAAAACCCTGAGCTTTCACGATCAGGGTTAACTTAAGATATTTAATGCCAGTTATAAATCAAACTCTATTTTATAAATTTTTGATATATTGGTATTAACACCATATTCTCTGGGTGGGGTAAACAACCATTTTTCAACTGATTGTACCGCTGAGTTGCCAAATACACGACCACGTCGTGAGTAATCAACTGCGGTAGCTGATACCACTTCACCTGCAGGATTAATGGTCACTTCCACATTTACCCATCCTTCTAAATTATTCTTCGCTGCTTTAATTGGATATTTTACATCTGCACGTTCAGCTATAGTCCATTCATAAGTCATTTTCTCAGAGGCAGCCTCCGACAAATCATCAGGCGTAGCAGTTATAGGAGGTTCAACTGCAGCAATACTTTGCTCTACTGGTATGGTTACCAACTCTTGTTCTAGCTCAATTAAACTGTCATCTTTAGTTTCAGTAACTGAAGTTGCTGTATCACTCTCACCATTTATACTTACAGGGTCGGCCTCAACAACTTCTTGCTCAACAACTTCTTGCTCAACAGGTTGAAGCTCAGATACGGGTTGTTCAATTGTCACTTCCTCCGCAACAACTTCTTCAATGTTTATTTGTTCAACACCAGGCTGTGATTCAACATTATCATCAGATTGAGAAATCGATGCTTCATTCACAAGTTCTGGCTCACTGACATCTAAAACTTGTTCTTCTGTTTCTGCAACTGACGATGTCACTGGTGCAATCTGAATTTCAGACTTGATAGGAAGATCTATTTCAATGGGTGTTTTAGTTTTTAAACCAAACTCAGACATATCCAATTCAACTTTATCAACTTCTGATTTAAATTCTGGTTTATCTATACCTTTTGCCTTGGTTCGTTCAGGTAGTCCTGCAGACCAACTTGGTCTTTTAGTAGTTTGTTTAACTTCGTCGGCATTCTCATTTGAATCTTGAGCCCATGTAACAGTTACTGTAGTCAGCAGTAACAGCCCAACAAATAATTTTTTACACATTTTTCTTCTCGGGGTTTGCACACAATAACTTAATTTTAACAACTGCGTCACAGTTTGCAATGTTTATTGAATGTATTGCACAAAACTCACCAATTAATTTTTTCTTTATTTAAAAATGCATTTAACCCTTTTTGACCTTCAGCAGATACACGAACGGCGGCAATCACCTGGGTGGTATATTCATCTATTTTTTTCTGTTGAGGTAAAGTTCTGCCGACCACAGACATCACTAATTTTTTACTGATCTCTTTGGCATTTGGTCCTGTGGCCGCCATTAATTCCAATTGTTGTTCTACCCACTGAGACATCTCACCAGTAACAACAACTTCAGAAACAATACCAATGGCTTTGGCTTGTGTTGCATTGAATATTTCAGCGGTTTGAAAATACCTTCGTGCTTTTCTGGTACCAATGGCATCAATTACATAAGGGGAAATAACTGCTGGAACCAAACCTAGCTTAGCTTCGGTCAATCCAAATCTGGCATTTTCTTCAGCCACTACTAGATCACAACAGCAAGCCAGGCCTACGCCGCCGCCCAAAGCCAAACCTTGAATCATGGCTATTGTGGCCTTGGAATTGAAGTTTATGGTTCGCATCAATGCAGCCAATTTTTCTGAGTCGGTTTTATTCTCAGCTTCAGTGGCTTGAGCCATACTTTTCATCCAGTTAATATCAGCACCGGCTGAAAATGATTTGCCATTGGCATTAAGTACGATTACTTGAACTGACTTTTCATCATTGAGTTTATTGAACACATCAGTTAGCTCCTCAATCATCTGAGCATTGAAGGCATTGTGTACATCTGGTCGATTCATGGTGACATAAGCCGTTCCAGATTTATGTTGTTTTAGATCTATGGTTTGATAGTTATTGAACATCATTACATCCTCAGTTTAATGCTTTAGATTACATTCTAAAAACACCATAATTTACATTTGATACATCAGCACAAGTACTCGCTTCTATAGCAAGTGACAAAATTTGTCGCGTATCAGCTGGATCTATCACGCCATCATCCCATAATCTGGCTGTTGAATAATATGGGTGGCCTTGATCTTCATATTGATTTTTGATGTTTGCATAAAATTTTTCTTTTTCTGCAGAGTCCCATTTTTCCTCTGTTCGATCATAACCGTCTTGTTTGATTGTAGTCAAAACAGAAGCCGCTTGATCACCACCCATGACAGAAATTCTTGAGTTAGGCCACATCCATAAAAATCGCCCTTGGTATGCACGGCCATTCATCGCATAGTTGCCTGCTCCAAATGAGCCCCCGATCACTACGGTAAATTTGGGTACTTGCGCACATGCCACAGCCGTTACCATTTTGGCACCGTCTTTAGCTATACCGGCATTTTCATACTTTTGTCCAACCATAAATCCTGTGATGTTTTGTAGAAACACCAAAGGTATTTTTCTTTGGTTACATAATTCAACAAAATGCGCCCCTTTCAGTGCAGATTCAGCGAATAAAATCCCGTTATTAGCGACGATACCAACAGGGTAACCATTAATATGAGCAAAACCACAAATCAAGGTTGTGCCATATTTTGCTTTGAACTCTTGAAATTCAGACGCGTCAACAATTCTGGCGATAATTTCTTTGACATCATACGGAGTTCGAGTACTTTGCGGAATGATCCCATATAACTCATGACTGGGATACAAGGGTTCTCGAGCTTCTTTTCTGACCAACCATTCATAACTGGGCCTGTTCATAAAATTTAAACAATTACGAGCCATTTGTAATGCATGCGGGTCATCTTCTGCAAAATGATCGGTAACCCCTGATTGGGATGAATGGACTTCAGCGCCACCTAAAGACTCAGCATCGACCACTTCTCCAGTTGCTGCTTTAACCAGAGGTGGTCCACCCAAGAAAATAGTACCTTGTTCTTTAACAATGATGGCTTCATCACACATGGCAGGTACATAAGCACCACCAGCTGTGCAAGACCCCATAACCACAGCTATTTGAGGAATATTCCTTGCTGAAAGCTGTGCTTGATTATAAAAAATTCGACCAAAATGATCTCTATCTGGAAAAACCTCATCTTGCAAGGGTAAAAATGCGCCACCAGAATCAACCAAATAAATACATGGCAATTGATTTTCTAAAGCAATCTCTTGTGCCCGCAAATGTTTTTTTACAGTCATAGGAAAATAAGTACCCCCTTTAACCGTGGCATCATTCGCAACGATCATGACCTGCTGACCATGAACCATACCTATACCAGTAACTACTCCGGCTGCTGGTGCTGCATCTTTATACATACCAAAAGCCGCCATGGGTGCAACTTCTAAGAAAGGGCTGCCTGGATCAAGCAACAAGTTAATTCGATCTCTGACAAGCAACTTACCTCGTTTGGTATGTTTTGTTCTTGAACGCTCCGACCCACCTAATGCGGTGACTTGTAATTTTCCTCTTAAATCATCGACCAATTGACGCATAAAAACACTGTTTTCATCAAATTGTTCTGAAGCTGAATTTATTTGGGTCTTAATGATTTTCATGGGTGTATAAAGTCCTAAGTCAGTTCAACCGCAATGGCTGTGGCTTCACCACCGCCAATACATAATGACGCAATGCCTTTTTTAAGGCCTCTGTTTTTCAAAGCATGAACTAACGTCACTAAAATTCGATTTCCTGACGCACCAATTGGATGACCTAAAGCCGTGGCACCACCATTGACATTCACTTTTTCATGCGGGATATTCAACTCATCCATCGCTGCCATGGTAACAACAGCAAAAGCTTCGTTGATTTCGAATAAATCCACATCTGCCACAGTCCAATTAATTTTATTTAACAACTCATTGATTGCCGTTACAGGGGCAGTAGTGAACCATTCGGGTTCATGTGCATATTGATGATGACCTACAATTTTAGCCAATGGCGTTAATCCATTTTGCGCTACATATTCTGCAGATGCCAATAAAGTCATTGAAGCGCCATCAGATATCTTTGAAGCATTGGCTGCTGTGACAGTTCCATTTTCCCTGCGAAATGCTGGCCTGAGTTTAGGTATTTTATTGATATCACATTTGCTTGGTTCTTCATCTTGGTTGACAGTTACTGTTTCTTTTCTATTTTTAACTTCTACAGCAGCTATTTCAGCAGAAAAAGCACCAGATGCAATGGCAGCATTGGCACGGTTTACAGATTCTGTAGAAAATGCATCTTGCGCTTCTCTGCTGTAACTGTATTTATCCGCACATGTTTCTGCAAAAGCACCCATCATATTGCCATCGTAAGGATTTTGTAATCCATCAAAAAACATATGGTCTAACATTTCAGCATGTCCCATGCGGTAACCACCTCTGGCTTTGGGTAAAAGATAAGGTGCCATAGTCATAGATTCCATACCTCCTGCGATGACTACTTGTGCTGAGCCAGCTTTTATGGTGTCATGAGCCATCATGACGGTCTTCATCCCTGAGCCACATACTTTATTGATGGTCGTGCATTTCACAGCAAGAGGCAATCCAGCATTCAAAACAGCTTGTCTGGCAGGAGCTTGACCTAAGCCTGCTGGTAAAACACAACCAATTAGTGCTTCATCAATGTCATTTTGATTGATACTGACTTCATCAAGTGTTGCTCTGATTGCTTCAGCACCTAATTGCGTAGAAGGGGTATTTGAAAACTGACCCTGAAACGACCCAATGGCAGTTCTTTTAGCTGCAATGATATACACATTGTTATTTGTTGTTGAGTTCATCATATCCTCAGTTGTTGATTGTTAGGGTATTAAATCATATTATTCAATAAGCAATTTTCATGCTTTTGCATCACGATATAATTCACGACCAATCAGCATTAAACGTATTTCATTGGTTCCAGCACCAATGTCATAAAGTTTAGCATCTCGAAGAAGTCGACCGGTGGGGTATTCATTGATATAACCATTACCACCCAATGTTTGTATCGCTTCTAATGCCACCTTAACGGCCGTATTTGAAGCAAAATACAAGCAGGCAGCAGGGTCCAACCTAGACTTAATGCCTTGATCATAATCTTTGGCAATACCATAGGCAAAATACCTCGCCGCTTGAAATTCAGCATACATCTTACCAATTTTAGCTTGCATCAAACCAAATTGACCAATGTCCTTGCCGAACTGCTTACGTTCTGCGGTGTAAGGAACAGCCACATCCATAGCGGCTTGCATGATTCCTAGCGGCCCTCCGGATAACACCAATCTTTCGGTGTCAAGACCTGCCATCAGAATACCGACACCATTATTGACTTTGCCCAAAACTTGACTGGCCGGGATGCGGCAGTCCTCAAAGACCAATTCACATGTATTGGAACCACGCATACCTAACTTATCTAACTTCTGAGCAGTTGAAAAACCAGGCATCCCCTTCTCAACAATAAATGCAGTCATACATTTAGAACCAGCTGACTGATCTGCTGTTCTCATGTAAACAATTAAAACATCTGCATCAGGACCATTGGTTATCCACATTTTATTGCCATTGGCAATCCAATCATCACCGTCTTTTACAGCTGTGCAAGACATCGAACCTACCACATCAGACCCAGCCCCTGGTTCACTCATGGCTAAAGCACCTACAAATTCACCAGAACACAGCTTGGGCAAATACTTTTCTTTTTGTACTTCAGTGGCATGTTTATATAAATTAGCAACACACAAGTTCGAATGCGCGCCATAAGAAAGTCCTACTGAGGCAGAACCACGAGAGATTTCTTCCATGGCAATTAAATGAGCTAAGTTACCCATTTCGGAGCCACCATATTGAGCAGGAACAGTCATGCCCAGCAGGCCCAATTCACCCATTTTTTGCCATAAATCAGCTGGAAATAAATTATCAACGTCAATTTGTTCTGCCCGAGGCGTAATTTCTTCAGCGGTGAATTTCCGCACAGTATCACGTAACAGTTCTAAATCCTCGTTTAAAGCCACATCGTAATTCATTAATTACTACCGTTTTTTGTTCTTCCTGAAAATTTAACATTCCTTTGGCACATAAATGGCAGTTTTACCCGACCCATTTTTTCAATCCTTTCTTCACCCATACGATCTGCTGCTTTCCAAGTAGCAATGCCATCACGTTCAGCGATTTCATATATTTTTTTGATGTTGTAATAAATATTTCTGGTCATACGCATGGCCCGCTCTCTGTTATAACCTTCAAGCTCAATCGATACATTCATTAACCCACCTGCATTAACCGCGTAATCAGGCGCGTAAATCATGCCTCTTTTTTCTAGTTCATCACCATGTCTATTTTCAGCCAGTTGATTATTAGCACTACCACATACGATGTCAAAACCAAAGCGTCCAATGGTGTCATCATTCACTGTTGCGCCCAATGCACATGGTGAGTAAATATTGGCATCAACATCATAAATATCATCTAAACCAACAGCTTCACAACCATATTCGTCCACACATTCTTGGATCGCTTCTTGATTGATGTCAGTGACAAAGATTTTTGCGCCGTCTTTATGTAATAATTTGACCAGCTCCATACCGACATGACCTACACCCTGAACGGCATAGCTATAATCACCTACGTTTTGATTGCCATATTTCTTTTCTAAACTGGCTTTTATTCCTTGATATGTTCCAAAGGCTGTAAAAGGTGATGGGTCACCAGAACCACCATGAACTTGATGAACACCCACAACATTGTCAGTTTCTTGGAAAACATGCTCCATGTCGTTTACATCAATACCCACGTCTTCAGCGGTGATATATCGACCTCCTAAAGAATCCATGAATCGACCAAAAGCCCTGAATAATTCTTCAGACTTATCAGTTTTAGGGTCGCCAATGATGATAGATTTACCGCCACCTAAGTTCAACCCTGAAACGGCCGCTTTGTATGTCATACCGCGAGATAATCTCAATACATCATTCAACGCTTCTTGTTCTGTCTTATACGGCCACATTCGTAAACCACCAAGAGCTGGCCCCAAAATGGTGTTGTGAATAGCAATGATCGCTTTCAATCCCACATCTTTATTATGACAAAAAACCACTTCTTCGTGTTCTGTCTTATCAATGGTCTCAAAAATATTCATGTTTTGTCCTCATTCGAACAGCTGCGATGGACAGCCATTGTCTGGTTAAATTTGAAAGATTCTGTTTACAGAATCAAAATGTGTGTCCCCCTCAAATTTAAAAAACTCATGATTAGATTATGCGCCAATCTTGTGATGTATGTATTTGAAGGTATTTGCGTGAATTTACAGAAAATACGCACCCAATCGGGCGCGCGCAATTATACATCATCTATTATATATTTGCATTATTATCAAAGTTCGATTAAGTCGATTTGGGGTAAGACCCAAGGACTTTAAGATTAGATGTAAATCGTTGCATAGTAGTAATGGCTTGAGACAAATTTTCATCATCAACATGACCCTCCACATCAATGAAAAACACATAATCCCACTTACCACGTTTGGATGGGCGTGATTCAATACGCTTCATACTGATCCCACAGTCATTAAGGGGTTTAAGTATATGAAACAAAACACCTGGTTCATCCTTGCCAGTCACCATCAATGATGATTTATCTTCACCACTTTGTGCTAATAACTGCTTTCCAATCACTAAAAAACGAGTGGCATTATCAGCTTGATCTTCAATTTCACTGCAAAGTATATTTAACCCATACATGCCTGCGGCTGATTCACCTGCTATGGCTGCGGCATGTTCATTAAATGAAGCCTTCCTGGCTGCTTCAGCATTACTTGAAACTGCAACAGTATCGATACCAGGTGCATTTGTTCTTAACCAACTGCGGCATTGAGCCAGCGATTGTTGATGAGAAAAAATCACATTAATATGTTTCAAATTATCCTGTTTTGACATTAAATGATGATGAATAGGCAAGTCAATTTCACCACAAATTTTTAACGGTGAGTTGATAAACATATCTAATGTATTATTTACAGCACCTTCAGTAGAATTCTCAATGGGCACAACTCCAAAATCAGCGATACCCGCTTCCACTTCTGCGAAAACATGATCTATTGTTGACTCAGGCATCGCTTTTACAGAGTGACCAAAAAATTGATAAGTAGCCATTTCCGAAAAAGTACCTTCTGGACCTAGAAAAGCAATGTTTAAGGGTTTTTGTTGGGCCAAACATGCAGACATGATCTCTTTATATAAGCGAACTAAGGCTTGGTCTGATAAGGGTCCTTTGTTTCTTTCTTTGACTGCTCTAAGTACCTGCGCTTCCCTCTCTGGCCGGTAATAAAAACCACCTGATTCAGCTTTACTTTTACTCTTTGCCACTTCATTTGCAATTTCAGCACGTTCAGTTATAAGATTTTGTATGTCCTTATCAATACCATCTATTTTATTTCGCAAATCATTTAACCATTTCGTATTGTCTTCGGCCATAATTTCTTGACTGTTTTAAATGTGCATTTTAACCTGACAGCAGAATTTATTAATAGCCTCATACATTTATTTTATATGCACTGATTTAATATTTAAGCGGGAACCTAAAAACGCAGGCAAAAAAAAGCCCCAACTGTTGTTGAGGCTTTTTTACTTGTAAGATCCTGGCGAT
>CAZVZJ010000072.1:9602-14471 GCA_964631055.1 uncultured Marinicella sp. | reverse complement strand
AGTCCAAACTAACCTCACCTTTAAGCAAGAACTGTAGACACTTAATATTTACCCGATTAATTAACCAAGTTTGATTTTCCATACCTATGCATTACCAAGCAGGAGCTTGGGAACGAGTAAAAACCAACCACCGTCATTCCAGCCGAGCCTAGGCGAGAGCAGGAATCTCAGTAAAGGGTTTATCAATTAAAATGTGGCTATCATTAGGAATCTTATTTTACCTGTCAATTGTGTTTTTTAACGCACAAATAGTTAGTCTTTATTGTTCACAAAAACATGGCAGCAAAAACAATCAGTAATCAGCTACATTGTTGGATACTATTGCAACGTCATGCCTCATGCACATAATGATGGTTTGACACCTAATGAGTCAGAACGAAAGTTCTGGCTTGAATCTAAAACCGTGGCCAAAATTACTTGACCACTACACTATTAAGATTTTTTTAGCCTATTAAATTAAAAGATCACCCACCTGGATTCCTGCTCTCGCTTTGGCTCGGCTGGAATGACGGATGTGGGTGTAATTTAAATTTAAAACTATTTCATAATAGCCGACATTTTTGAAGTTAAACCGGGCATATTTATAAACCCCTACTACCTCTAAAGTTTACTTATCTAAATTGATTGATGTTTTTCTTCAACTCAACACAGGCCTGTTCTGCTGCCTCAGCATAACTTTCTTGGTTGTCGCCAGCATAAATAATGCCTCTTGATGAAGATATGATCAGGCCTTTTCCATCGGCTCTGAGGCCTGCTTTTAGTGTGGCTTGCACATCACCACCTTGGGCACCAATGCCAGGGATTAATAACGACATATTACCAACTGTTTGGCGAATCTGAGCCAACTCCTCGGGGTATGTAGCACCTACCACCAGTAAAACATTGTGGTTTTTATTCCAATCATTACTGGCTTTTTGTGCCACTTCTTGAAATAGTGTGTGCCCATTTTTTAATTTTAGATTTTGTAGCTCACCTGAACCTGCATTGGAAGTTTTACACAATACAACCACACCTTTTTCACTATGTGACGTATAGGGCTCTATGGTATCACCACCCATATAAGGATTTACGGTCACCGCATCGGCCTGGTAACGTTCGAAAGCCTCGATGGCATACTGCTCAGCTGTACTACCGATATCACCTCGCTTGGCGTCTAAAATCACTGGAATATCAGGGTAATTAATATGAATGTAATTAATAATTTGTTGTAGTTCCACTTCTGCATTCAGCGCAGCAAAATACGCAATTTGTGGTTTAAAAGCGCATACATGATCAGACGTGGCATCAACTATACCTTTGAGCCATGGTAACAAGTCTAAACCCAATGAAGCTATTTTAGATTGATTGGGGTCTAGTCCGACACAAACCAATGAATGATTTTTGTCTTGCGCTTGCTCTAATTTTTGAATGAAGCCAGATTGAATAGACATGGGCTTGAATTTTAACTGAAAGTATCTATTTTAGGAGAACCCATTTAGGAAAGGAACTTTAATTTAAGTTACGAATCAGAATAGTTATGAAAAACCTCTATATATTTTTAGCAACACTGTTTACAACATCGGTTCATGCTGCTTTACCACCTGCGGTCAATGGACAAGCCTTACCTTCCTTGGCCCCCATTCTGGAACAAGTCACGCCAGCTGTGGTTAATATCAATACCAAATCAGTTCAGTATGTGCGATCAAGAAACAGTGAATTTTATAGTTGGTTTTATGGTTTACCCAACACACCACGTGAACGAGTGACCCAATCGCTGGGCTCAGGCGTGATCGTTGATGCAGTCAAAGGCTTGATTCTAACCAACCATCATGTGGTTGGTGATGCCGATGACATCTCTGTGGTGCTGCATGATGGCCGTACTTATAATGCCACGCTACTTGGATCTGATGATGGTACCGATGTGGCCGTAATCCAAATCGATGCTGAAAATTTAACCGCTTTACCTTTGGCAGATTCAAGGGCATTAAGAGTAGGTGATTTCGTGGTCGCTGTGGGCAACCCTTTTGGTCTGGGCCAAACGGTCACCTCAGGTATAGTCAGTGCCTTAGGCCGAACCAGTTTAAGTGGACTGGGCTATCAAAACTTCATCCAAACCGATGCTTCTATCAACCCTGGAAATTCAGGTGGCGCTTTGATTGACTTGAACGGTTCTTTAGTGGGGATTAACACCGCTATATTTTCACCCTCAGGTGGTAACGTAGGTATTGGCTTTGCCATCCCTTCATCCTTGGCCAAGCGCATGATGAATCAACTGGTCCAGTATGGAACAGTCAGACGCGGCTCGCTGGGCATGGGCGTGCAAGACATCACCGAACGACTGGCCAGGGCTTTTGATGTCGAACAGAAAAAAGGTGTGCTGGTCACTTCTGTTGATCCCGATTCACCCGCTGATCGTGCTGGTTTACAACCAGGAGACATCATCACTCAGCTGAACGGCGATCGCATCAACAACCAAAAACAGTTTGAAAATTACGAAGGTTTGATTGAATTAAATTCACAGGTGGCGATCGATTACTTGCGCAATGATCGAGCCAGAAATGTGCTGACAGAAATCACTGAGGCAGATCGCAATGAAATCAAAGGCAAAGAATTACACCCACTGCTCAAAGGTACATTGCTCACTAATTTACCGGTGCAATACCGAGAACGTTTTCAAGGCGTTTTACTGGAAGAAATTGAACGCGGGTCAACCGCTTGGGATTTAGGCTTGCGAGCCGGAGATTTAATCACATCAGTGAACAAATCTGAGATTACGAATCTGAAGCAGTTTTCACAAGGCATTAAACGTTCCAAGAAAGATCCTTTGTTGAATGTTTACCGCAATGGCCGGAATTATTTGTTGTTGTTAGAGCCGTAAAAAGTGCTCCAGTTCACAGTTATTGAATAAGTTAAAACTTTGAGTGAGCTGATATTTGAAGCCGATTGAGCCATGAAATATACTGATTTGATAAACTCAAACCAAGACATTTAACTCAATTAAGGTAATGCAATGACTTTAGATACTATTCAAGAAAATTTAAAAAACAAATCAATTTTTCACTCGAATGACTCGATAGAGGACTTCCCCACAGTGATTGGTTACGAAAAACTTTTTAAATGGCGGTGGTTTGCCACCCAGTTGAATACATTCATTGTTGCTATTGACCTTGGTGACACACTGGTCACTGAAGAATTAATGGAACGCATGTTAGGTCAATCATTTGATTATTCCAAGAAGAATTACAAAGGCTGGCCAAGGGGATTGCAATCAGGTGTGGGGGTTGTCACCATACTTATTTCAAAGCATCTAGACGCTGGCGTTATCGAGTATTGCAAAACACTGAAAAGTGGCAAAAAATGGGCTGCATTTACAGTACCTGTTGTTATTGACGCAGCATCAAACCAGGTGCATTGTTTTGAGAAAAACCCCATGTGGGGCAGGATATACTTTCCTTACTTCAAAGATTTAATCGACCAGTTAACTTAATCTTTTAAGCCGTAGTTTACTGTTACTCACATTGAGTAGTTTTCTGCCATGAGGAAGCCAGATCGTGATTGGGGTTGATTAAATGCAAAGTTTTTATCGCTGCAGTTAAATGAGTTCGATGTGAATCACATTGACCTTGATTGGCTGCCATTTGTGCTTGTTCAAATTGAGCTTCGGCATAATGAACTGGGTTTTGCTCTTGGTTTTTTTCAATGACCACAAAAGCTTGATCAAACCAATCTTGAGCCTCAATGAGCTGATACGATTCTCGTAAGATTTTACTTTTGATCAATCTGGCCCAAGCCAATTCTGGGTGATCGTCTTTAAAATGTTGTTTAAACCCGGAGATTGCGGTATCAATCAATGCAGTGGCTTCGGGTATTTGACCAATTTCAACCAACACTGCTGCCAACTCAGCCCCAGCTAACGCGGTGTTTGGATGAGTAGGTATATATAAGTCTTGATTGACTTTTAGACTGTGGCGCAACGCCTGTTCAGCATGAGACAGCAGTCCTCTTTGTCTTAAAAAAGAACCGTATTGGGTTTCTGTATAAACAAACAGTGATGAATCTACGCCGTTCGAATCACTGAAAATTTTAAGTGTCTTTTGATAAAACTGTTCGGCCAACTCATATTCACCCAAAGCATGATGACTGTTGGCAATTCTGCTCCATACCGTGCCCATTCTTGTGTTACCTTCTTCGTAGTGGACCCGATGCTTTTCAACAGCTGTGTTTAATGTATCCAATGCTTCATTGAAACGCCCTAAGTCGTTTTGAATGCGGCCGAGTTGTTGTAAAGAAATGGCCCACGTAGAAGTTTCATTACCTTTGAACTTTTCCTTAATCTTCAATGAGCTTTTGATCATAGATTCAGCTTCTTTGTACTTACCTTTTACCCTTAAAACAAGACTGAGGTTATGCATATTACTACCAACTAAAAAAGCTTCTCCCCCTGCAGCGGCCCTGTGGGTCTGTATGGCTTTATTCAGGTAAAATTCGGCTTCATCATATTGAGCTAAAGAATAAATCAAGAGACCAAAATTGTTATATGCATCTCCTAAATCAATTGTAGCTCCTTCACTACTTGATTCATGTAATGCAATGGCCTCTTTGTACAGTGTAACCGCCTCATCATATTCATCAATTCGACGTAAGTTATTTGCCAAACGATTCATTGCCTCTGCTTTAATTGATGGGGTCGAATGGATCCTGTGTAAAGCTAAAGACTCACGTAAGTGTTGAATGCCAAGCTCATAATCACCTAAGTTAAAGTAAGCAAGTCCTATGGTTCTGTGCAAGTGCGCTTTGGTTTGTGGTTCTTCATCTAATGCTTCTTTAATTGATTCTGAACCCATATCCAAGAGTTCACGGGCACTCATATTTTTGCCACCTACGCCTTCT
>CAZVZJ010000072.1:0-9502 GCA_964631055.1 uncultured Marinicella sp. | reverse complement strand
TTTAAACGCGCCAGGATCTGTCTTTCTTCAAGGAATTTTTTTTCAGCCCATTCACTGTTTCTCTCGATCCGCACCAATTTAATGGCCACCAGACTTTCGTAAGCTTCATCATCACGACGCCCTAAAAACACCCGACCCATGCCACCATGGCTGATTTCTTTTTCTATTAAATATGGACCAACTCGCTCCAATTGATGTTTTTGTATCACCGCTTGTGACACTTGTTGAGGACTGTTTAATATACGATCTACAACAACAGAGTCTTGATCCTCAACTGCCAATAAGCCAAGCACTTCCTCAATGGCTTGAGGATCCTTTTGTAACTGTTGACGGACAAATTCTTCTTGCTCAATTTTAGGTAGCTCACTGGCCAGATGAAAGACTTGTTCAATGCGTTGTTGATTGATGTTCATGGTTAACTGCCCAGCTCGCGTTTTAACCAGGCTTTGCAGAATTTAAATTCCCGGTGAATGGTGGTACGAGATACTGTTAATAAATCGGCAATTTCATCATGTGAAAGGCCAGAAAAATAGATCAACTCAATAATTTGTGACTTTCTTGGGTCTAATTCGGCCAGTTTTACCAAGGCTTGATCCAGAGCCAATATATCTTGGATTTCAATCGATTGATTCGGTAGCTCCGTCACTAAAGTCACTTGCTGCTGACTGCCACTGCGTTTGTCTGCATTTTTAGCACGGGCATGATCAACCAAAAGTCGACGCATAGCTCGGCTGGCTACGGAACAAAAGTGTTTTCGGTCTACCCACTCTATATCTGCACCTACCAGCTTGATAAAAGCCTCGTGAACCAACTCAGTGGCTTGCCAGGAGTGGCCCTCAGATTCATCTTTCATATGATGATTGGCCAACCTTTTTAATTCTTCATAGACCAATGGGAACAACTGTTCTTGCGACAGCTGATCGCCTTTTTCAGCCGCTTGCAACAATTTAGTTACCGATTTTTGATCACCCTTCATGCCCTTGATTATAGGTTATAACCCATAGTTTATTTACACAGATTTAATTTCATCAGTCCTTAAATTGATCTTTTATGTAAATCTCATAATTTCAGAATGTTGTTTTTTTTAGCTCTTACCAATGCCTTTCAATGAAAAAAATAGACTCCAGCTCTCGCTTTTGGCTCGGCTGGAATGACGGCGGTGGGTCGAATCATATTCTTAAGGAAGCCCTGATCTATTCAAAATTTTCTGGCTTTCATAGGTTTTCAAGATCAAGGCGGATGATTGATGGGTTAGTCATTCTATCTCGAAATCATCTAACGATGAGATTGGAAACCTATGAAAGCCCCAAAGGGCTTGATTTTAAGTACTCATTTGCGTCGTTATGGTTTGAAATAAATATGAATAACTATTCGATTTAAACCAAGCCTAGCAACTGAGCACTTAAACTCAAGCAGAGAAATATGAATAGATCAGGGCTTCCTTAAGTAACGGCTCAATACACCCCGATTAAATTAATTTAATTTATTTGCAACATGGGTGACCTTTTTTACGCTTACTGGGGTAAGCAAATAGATATGAGACCGATTTAAAAGGTTAAAGAGAGTGAAAAAAATGAAGATGAAAAATTTGAAGATTGTGATTATCTTGTTATTGTGTGTACCATCAGCAATGGCCATCACTGAAACCTATACCCAAAAGGAGCGGTTTTTAGCCCTATCTGGCAGCAAGCTTTATACAGACCCTTATCCTACCGGCACCTCATCATTACTTGAATTTGAATCTAATCTCATTACTTTCTCTACACCCTCTGGCTCAAGTTTAAATTTCAATCAATGGACCAACAGTTTTCCAGGTGTGGATCTGGCCATCAATGGGGTTGAAAACCTTAATGTTGAGTTTAGTTTCGCAGTGGCTTCTTTGGGTTTTGATATTGAGGAAGACAGTGCTGATTCTACTTTTAGTATTAAGCTATACCGGAATGACAGTTTGGTTGAAACAGTGGAGTTTGATACCAACAGTACAACACAATTTATTGGTGTGTGGTCAGAAAGTACTTTTGACCGAGCTGAGATCAGAGAGATCAATGGTAATGGCACCAACGAATTTTTTGGCGCCTTTTATGGAGGTACAAATACCAACCGTGATGTGTCAGCCAATGTGCCTGCTCTAGCTTGTCAATTGCCGTTATTGGCAGCCTACTCATTCAGCACAGGCGCTGCCTTTTTTGCATTGCCTCCTTTTGATTTGGGGTTCGATTTTGCAGCACATACCGCTAATTTCGGCCTTAAGTTTTGTAAGCCTTATGCATTTGCGCCTGCTGATATGATCCATACAGTTAATGACACAACAGCAACAGACCCCAATAGCTTTGACGCTTGTCACAAATCTTTTGATCATGAGCGTCAGCATTCTTACTTCACTGCTTTATTCGGTATTCCTATTCAATATGACTATGATTGGGGCGATTTGGGTACGCCACAAATTGTCCACCAAAATACGGACGTTGAAGTTTATATGCTCGAGGGCTTGCGACCGCCCATGGCTGATAGCATGGCCTTATCGTCTTTATTACAAGATGAAATGGCATCAGGCGGCATTCATGTGGGTTGTAATGGCATTCGTGCCACCAGCGACACAGGACATGATTGTCCGTTTGCTGAAAACAGAAAAATTAACCTTAAAGTCGGACGCAATACCCTCAGTTATCGTTTTGATGTGAAAGTAGGTGCATTGGACCTGGTGTATATTCCAGTACCAAAATTTCCAAAGGGCACCAAAAATAAAGCCTTACTAGACTTTGGTTTGGATTTATTATTTGAAGTAACTGGCACTGTGATCGATGTGGTTTTTTTGGATGGTTGGCGATTTGGTAATTTTGAAGACCGAAAACAACATGTGGTTGTGTACGACACCGAAGCACCTGAAATCAGCAAGGTCAACACCATTGATTTTAATGGTGACGGTGTGATTAATGGTCTGGATTTGCAGTTTATCGATGATGTGGTGATTGAAGCCGATGAAATCGGTGGCGTTTCCGCCAGCAGGTTTCAAACATTTATCAGTAGCATGTATAACACATCAGATGCTTGTGATCGCACAGTTAGTTTTGTTGCTGAATACCCTGATGAAGCATTACGCGTTTTCTGGCCAGTGAGTCAAACAGGCAATGACCAGTCATTTACTTTAACCTGGAAAGCCTCTGACCCTGGTCCTAATTACCAAGGCTTGCCCAATGAAACCACCATCACCCAACGTATATCTGTGGTTGATACCAGGCCACCTATTATTCAATCACCGATGGATATTGTTGAACTGACTGATGCTTCTCAAGTGACTTTAGATTTAGGTCAGCCTTTGGTGTTTGATCTGGTAGATATCAATCCAACCATTGAAAATGATGCAGTTTTTCCCTTAAGTGCAGGATTACATACCATCACCTGGACAGCCACTGATGCATCGGGCAATGTCTCAACAACTACCCAGTCGGTTAACATCAAGAATTCGAATATTGAGCCCAATGCATTGGCATTGACGGGCAATGATGCCCAAGATGCCATTTCGTTTGAGCCACAAGAAATCACTTTAGAAGGCTTCGATACCGATGGTGACCCACTGAATTTCTTTATCGAGGACTACCCAGAAAACGGCTTTTTCGTGGCGCCTTTGTACCCGTATTTTATCGAAGATTACCGTTTAGAGGCCACCACACCTGATTCAGAGTGGGAAGCCTTTTGTGCAACAAATCCACCGGGCGGTGATTTTTTCCATGCTGAACACATCAGGAACCCAGTTTACTTTTCCGTTTTGGACGATGGCACCACTTATGTGATTGATCATGGCTATGTGCAATGTCAAGCTGGTGTGAATCTACCACCTGACTTCGGCCCAAGGCTGGCTGTTTTTGATGCAGCAGGTCAATTCATCGCAGCTCAAGATCGTCAAAGAGTACCCAATGATTTTTATATCGACATCAATTCCGAGCGACTGTTCACCACCGATGGCGAATTAAGCGATGGTGCCGTTGTTGAATTGGACAGCAACTTAAATACGGTGATGCGCTTTGATATGTTTAATTTGCCCGACCAAAATCAAGTGGCTGCAGACAGTGGCTTTGATGGCAGTATTAATTTTGCTTACAGCGCAGTGATGGACAGTCAGGGTGTTTTGTATGTGTTGGATAATCGAGGTGATGTACATGCCTTGCGTTCAGACAGAGGAGCACAGACAGGGAATAATAATCATATCAGGCCTGAGTTCATCAATTATGCTTTACAGACACCGAACCAAGGGACCAATTTTGATATGGCCATAGACAGCGAAGATAATTTATATATTTCGATGAATCACCGGGTTTATAAAGTATCTCCAGCCACAGTCGATGAAAACGGTGATTTTGTGGTCGGTGAATTGATCGGTTGGATGGGCAAGTGCACAGAAGACACCGCTCCTGGTGATCAAGCAGTTTGTGATGTCACCAATGAGCGTTCATTGGGTTACAGTTGTACCGATGAAACCTGTGGCGGATTTGCGCCAATTGGTGACCAACCCGGACAATTCAATGATGCCAGAGGAGTCGCGATAGATAAAAATGATGTGTTATTCGTCACGGATTTCAGAAACTTCAGGATTCAAAGGTTCACTCCAGAGGGGTTCTTTGCTGGTCAAGCAGAATCGGCCTGTGAAGGTAACTGTTTTGTCTTGGGTGATTTTGGACAACCACATGACATTGCAGTCAACTCCACCCATTTCTTTATTGTTGATCCACTGACTAATTTACTGCACATCTCTCAGACCTCGCCGTTTTTAGAAATAGGTGATGATTATGCGACGGTGTTGTATCAATCGAACAATGATTTTGCCTGTGTACTCAGTGGTGACTGTATAGATACGTTCAGTTTCAGTGTTTCTGATGGCGTACAAGACCCAGACACCTTACAAATGATCAGAAGTGCGCCTGCCGTGGTTGAGGTTGAAGTGGCACGAAATTTCAGGCCACCCTTTGCCACACCGGGCATTCAGGTTGATGCGCTGGAGGAACAAGCCACTGCAATTACATTGGATGGCAGCGACCCAGATCCTTTGGATTCATTGTCATACACCATAACTCGACAACCTAATCATGGTTCAGTGAGTCATTCAGGTAATCAAGCCATTTACACTGCTGATTTAAATTATGTGGGCGAAGATAGTTTTGAATTCACGGCCACAGACGGCAATGAAACTTCAGCACCTGAGGTGATCGAAATCACTGTACAAGATGTGAACGACCCAGCAGTAATTGAATTTAACTTACCTGACACAGTCGGTCGTGGTTTTGAAATTCGTCTTGACGGTACACTCAGAGATCCAGATCTTAACGACACCCATCATTTAGTCGTTTACTGGGGTGATGACACCGCACCTGAACCTGAGGGAGAAATCAATATGATGGGTGAAATGACCGGGCCCATCTTGTATTCTAATGCCATGGGTAATGGGACTGTTATGGGCACTCATGTGTTTGATAATACCGGTACTTACAACACCCAATTTTGTGTGACTGATCGGGTGGATGAAGATGGTAACAGTACTGCTGAATCGATTGAAAGTTGTTCAACTGCCAATTTAGTGGTTGAAGACATGATTGATCTAACCATTGAATATACCGGCCCGGATGCCCTGATCAGAGGACAGTCGGATAATTATATAGTGACCATCACCAATCGTGAACCAGACAGCGGTACTGGATTAACAGCCATCAATGTTGTTTTCACTGCAGCCATTGATGATGTCATCATCACCTCATCACCAACCGGCTGCAGCATTGCTGGTAGTGAAATTAATTGCCCTTTGGGTAATTTAACGCCTGGCGAATCAACCGAAATCACCATTCCGATGATCGTACCAGGTGATACGGGTGATCAAATAGAGGTATTGAGTGAATTGAATGTATCCGCTAATCAAATTGATATAACTGAAAGTAACCTCACTTTCATCAGGGTACCTTTAGTTGCTGACGCTGATTTGATCATTGGTGGCAATGCCATGGGCCAATTAACCGATGATGCAGATGACTCTTTGGGTGACGGTGTCTGCGAAGGGGCCAATACGGGCGTGTGTAACTTAAGGGCAGCTATTATGGAAGCCAACCAATCCAGTCAAATAGAATCTATCGCTTTGGGTAATGCCATCTATAGCCTCTCTTTAACCGATACAGTAACCCCTGATTCAGGTTATGGGGATTTGGATGTGGAACAAAGCTTGTTGATTGTGGGTAATGGTCCTGAAAATACCATCATCGATGCCGCCGGCATCGATCGGGTGTTTGATGTTTTGAATGGGGCAACTTTGGAGTTACAAAACCTGAGCATAGTGGGCGGTCTAACATCGGCCGAAGTGGGGTTTGAAGGGGCTGGCATAAGGGTTAACAGCAACAGTCGACTGGTCTTACGCAATGTCAAGGTGTCAAACAACGATGCCTCAGGAGCTGGCGGTGCTATTTTTAACCACAGTACCCTAAATGACAGCCTAACATTGCGCAATACAACCATCAATGCCAATTCAGCATCCAGTGGTGCTGGCATCACCTCAAATGGTGGCGGAACATTAAAGAATGTCACCATATCAGCCAATCAATCTGCCTCTGGAAAAGGCGGGGGTTTGCAATTAACTCAAGGCCAATTGACCTTAACGCAGGTAACGATAACTGCTAATTCAGCGCCAAAAGGCGGGGGTATGGCCTATGCCACTGGAGCAAATCTTATTCTGCGCAATTCTCTGATCGGAGACAACACCGCAGATGACGGCCCAGATTGCTTTAACGATGGTGGCTCTGTTACCTCCCAAGGCGGCAACTTGGTCTCTGAACTCACCGACTGTTCATTAACTCTATTATCATCTGACAAAACAGGTGTGAGCACTGGTGTACTGCCGCTGACCAACAACGGCGGCTCAACTGAAACCCATGCACTGCGCTTTACCAGCCAAGCTCGAGACAATGGCATTGCTGAGCATTGTTCTAATCTGGATCAACGAAGGTTTCCCAGAAATATCGATGGTAATGGTGATGGCCTTCCTGCTTGTGACAGTGGTGCTTTTGAAGCCGATGGCATAGAAGGGGATATTATTTTTCAGAATTCCTTTGAATAGTATTACCATATTCACGGCTCAATCAGGGCCTAAACTATTATCTGTTTAGGCCCAAATTTGTTTCTCACAGTGAAAAACACATTTCGTGATAAAGTAAACATCATGAAAGAAGACCTCAAAAAACAACTTAAAGATGAACTCGACCCTATTAGCTATGAAGTGATCGTTAACAAAGCCACTGAACGACCTCATACGGGTGAATACAATTTAAATTTCAAAGATGGCAGTTATACATGTAAGGCTTGTGGTGAGGTGTTGTTTGACAGTTCATCGAAGTTTGATGCCGGTTGTGGCTGGCCCAGTTTTGATCGTGAAATTGAGGCTGGAAAAATCAAAGAAGTATTTGATGAATCTCATGGGATGCGGCGAGTGGAAGTGGTTTGCGCCAATTGTGAAGGCCACTTAGGTCATGTCTTTAATGATGGCCCAACACAAACAGGGCTCAGGTATTGCGTCAACTCTGTTTCAGTTGATTTTAAACCCAGTTAATCCTAAAAAAATCAGGTAAAATATTTAATCTTTAAATCCGGTTTATAAAAGATGGAATACGTTGCAATTGTTTTGGCTTTGGTTTTAATCGAGTACTCATACTTCTCATTTATGGTTGGTATGGCACGAGGTAAGTATGAAGTTCATGCACCGGCAGTCACTGGTCACGAAGTTTTTGAGCGCTACTACCGAGTTCAACAGAACACCCTAGAGCAATTGATGGTTTTTGTACCTGGTATTTTCTTGTTTGCTGTATATGTTCATGCGATCACAGCAGCTGCCATTGGTGTGGTATTTTTTATTGGACGATTGTTGTATTTCAAATCTTATGTTGCAGATCCTAAATCCCGAACCATCGGTTTCATGCTGAGTTTCTTCCCTGCTCACTTTTTATTGGTAGGTGGGTTAATCGGTGCTGTGATCAAACTAATATAAAACTAAGTTAAATGATTGAGTTGATCTATTTTGTTAAGATAAAGGGACCCCGGGAAAAGCCCTTTATTGAGGTAATTATA
This sequence comes from uncultured Marinicella sp., assembly GCA_964631055.1. Taxonomy (GTDB): domain Bacteria; phylum Pseudomonadota; class Gammaproteobacteria; order Xanthomonadales; family Marinicellaceae; genus Marinicella. Next base: position 1,408 of record CAZVZJ010000072.1, on the reverse strand, counting down.
GATTAATTCTTTGTTTTATTATTGAATTTCTCTCTGAAGTTTCATCATTACAACCGCAAGTATTTTATGAACTGCAAGCTAACAAGACTGAACTTTTTTGTTACAGAAACTTAATAATGTCCTTACTTCCTTGATTTCTTTTAATATAGGTCTTATTTTATATTTTTCATCATTTTTTAACGACAATTCTACAACTTCCTTTTGCAAAGCTTTGATTCTTTCTTGATGAACAGCTTTAACCCTTTCTTCTAGATTAAACTGGTTGGATTGAGGATGTTGGTTAAATCCTTTGGAAGGGGTCATTCCTTTCGACTCTGTATTATTTTGCATATGTATTCTCTGTTATGGGCCTTATATAAGTAAACCAGGCCGTAATAAAAATCTAAATACACACTTCACATTACTAATCATACATATGCCCTAACCATTACTCAAAATTAAAAGACAAATTCAACACAATATACTGTTTTCCTGATGACAAATCGTGTTTTTTAATTTCAATGTACTTTAATTGACACAAAATGTCACAATATATTACATTTCAATCAGCTCAGGCAAGAAAATATGCACCCAAACACTTTGCTAATAATCATTCTTATACAATTGCTCATATTGATTACTCTGGGTTAAAAACATGACTTTACCGAGCTCCCATTCAACCCGAATAAATCACCCATAAAATAAAATAGATAAAATGTTTGATTGAAGCTTTTGCAATTAAGTATCAAGACTACCTTACATGTTAAAATCTAACGTCATAATCCCATGGAAATAATTGATGAATAAAAACGACAATCATTGGATGGAAAAATACGGTGCATTTTTGGGATGGGTGGTTCTTGCGATGATCGGCTTTTCTTTTCTAACAGTGGTTTCTCGCAATCTTTTTAATGTGGTATGGATTCCCATACAAGAACTGGCCATTTACTGTCATGCTTTGTCCCTGATGATGGGTATGGTTTATGCCTGGCATCACGACAGCCATGTTCGTGTGGATGTGTTTTATCAAAGATATGCTCAAACCAAAAAGCAAAAAATTAATTTAATTGGAGCTTTATTCTTACTGTTGCCAATGATGGGATTTATTATCTGGTCATGTTGGCACTATGTGATTGATGCTTGGCTGCGCTTAGAAGGCTCGGCAGAAACCGGTGGCTTACCCACTGTGTTTGTGTTCAAAAGTATGTTGTTATTGATGCCCATTTCAATGGCGCTTTATGTGATCATGGCTTTGTTTAAGCAGTTCAGACAAAGAGGCAGCAACTGATGGAAGCTTGGTGGGCCTTACTTTTATTCGTAACAGTTACGGGGGTGTTAATGGCAGGCTTCCCTGTGGCTTTCACTTTGGGTGGAGTGTCTTTATGGTTTGCCCTCATTGGCTTTCTTACTGGCTGGTTTGATGCTGACT
>CAZVZJ010000071.1:0-14872 GCA_964631055.1 uncultured Marinicella sp. | reverse complement strand
GGTTAAAAACTTGCATTAAGAGTATTGTCTATGTTATTGTTTTAAATAACAAATGTGCCCTATAACCGATTTCTTGAACATTCGGTTTATACCTCTTGATCCCAAGCCTTATGGTTTGGGATTTTTTTTGTCCATATTTGATGTTATATAGCCGCTATTGTGCTGTTTTTCTGATCAGGTCTGCTTGAAAAATGGCATTGATTATCCAGCGTTGTGTGCCATACCAGAAGGCTCTGAAATTAGGATTAAATCCAAATTTAATTACAGTACCACGACCTACTTTTTCGGCGACCACTAAGGGCGCATGCTGTATTTTTTTAAACCAATGGTCAGATACGTATCCTGCAGCTCTAACCTGTTCAGTAACTTGTAGAGGTGTGTTATAGATTTGTGCTGATTTTGTCTGTGTTGATTTCAAGACCGCATCGCCTTTCATCAATACAAATTGAGTTTCATTATGCGTCCCAAATGCCAATGGGTGACTTAAATCAGCATGGGCTGATACTATAGCTCCTCCCAGTACTTTTTGAGCATAATCGGCTTCATATTCACCATAAGCTTTTCTGGTGGGTTTCTCTGTTTTATCGTTGTTGGCTTGAGTAGTGTCGGTGTTGTTTTTATCGGCTTTTCCCTTTTGCAGGTTTTTTTCTACCCAATTGGCAGCTTTTTGCACGGCAATCAAGTGTCCACCCGCTTTAACCCATTGATCTATATTTTCTGTGAGTTTATCAGACAGTTGTTTTTGATAGTTACCGCTGGGCATGATGATGTGGGTGTATTCATGCAAATCGACACGGTCTAAATGAGTTAAGCGTGTTTTGGTAATTGGCATGAAAACTTGGGTGTCAAATAAGTGCCATAAACTACCAGCTTGATAGGCATCAACTCCTTGCCCAACCAACATCAAGACACGAGGTTGATTCAGTTTTTTTATACTGGGCGATCCCAGGTCAACACCTTGATCTGCCAGAGATGTAGTCAGCGGATACCATTGCACATTAAAAGCATCTGTGATGGTACTTAGTATAGAAAACAGCTGGTCTTGGTTGTCGTTGGTTTCAACTGGCATCACAAAACTACCTGCTGGGACTTGATGGCCATTTATATTTAAAGCTTTACCAGCCATCATGACTGTTTTGTTTTGTCGACTTAAATAGTGCAAAGCAGCAGGTGCGTTGCCACTACTCCAATCAAAAACGTAAGCGGTTGCAGCTTTGTTGTAAATGTTATTGGGTTGGTTGGCTGGAAAATTATCATTGGTAGCGACCGCTGAGGTGGCCGCCGCCCAAGGTAAGCCCCAGGCCATGCCAATGTTCCATGCTGAGACATCATAAAAGGTATTGTCGGTGAAGCTGGTGTCAGTATTGAACATAGATTGAATCAAAGTGGTTTGTTTTTGGTTAAGTGGAATATATAGGCTTGTTCCTTGTTTAAATGTATGCTTTTTAACGGTTTTATCAGCGCTTAAATTGGCAAATTCTATTTGGTGCATCTTGAGAAAGCTTTTTAATTTTTCTGCTGTCTGTGAGTTGCTTGAAACATCGACCAAATAGCCTTGGGTTGAAAGTTTGGCGGCTTGTTGGTTGGCATTTTTAAAGAAATTATTTTTATAATCGATGAAAGCTTTGCGGTTTTGATCAGCGCCTTGTAAGGTGGAGCGTGCGGTCAAAAACTGGTTCCTGATGCCTTTGGCTAATGTGGTTTGACCATTGTAGGTATCAATTACACCACCCATTGCTCTGGCTTGTTCAAATAAAATACCGATGCTACCTTGCAAATCTGGGTAGGTTGAACCTTTACCAGGATAAAAGTCATCAAAACTCTCCTTGCTGTAATAGGGTTGTCCAACCTGGTCAAGGGCTTTGGCATGAAATTGGGCTAGCTTTGTAGTTAACTCAACATTTTTCGCAGAAATTAAAGGGTTTTTACGGCTTGGAACTCCGGGCTGAAAAAAGAATGAAGCTGCCGAGCCCATTTCATGATGGTCGGTCAGTATGTGTGGCTGCCACTGATGAAATTGTTTTATTCGTGCTTTGGATTCAGTTTGGGTGAGTAGCAACCAGTCACGGTTGAGATCAAACCAATAGTGATTGGTTCTGCCGCTGGGCCATTGTTCAATGTGTGACATGTCATTGGGGTCACTGACGGTGGTCAGTGAGCGGTTATTGTTAACATAAGTGGTGAATCGAGATAAACCATCTGGATTAAAACTGGGGTCAACTAAAATAACCGTGTTATTTAGGGTAGACTTGATTTCACTGTTACTGGTTGATAATAGATACCATGCAAATAAAACGGAGGCGTTTGAACCACTTGACTCATTACCATGAACACTGAAACCATTCCAAATTTTTAACATATTGGGGTCGGTTTTAACTTGGTCTAGATTTTTTATATTTTCAGCCGAACTGATCACCAGCATGACCAAGCGCCGCCCTTCATTGCTTAAACCATAATCTACCAATTTAGCTTCAGGGCTGGAAGCAGCTAATACGCTCAAGTAACTGATTAACTGATCATGGCGTAAATGTCGCTCTCCTAATGGTTGTCCCAATACTGTTGGAGGTGATGGAATGCTTGCGTTAAATGATTCGCCTTGAGGTAAAAAAAACTCCAAAGGTTTAGCAAATACAGAAAGCGTGATGAGGCATAAGAGTATCGATCGGTAAAATATAGTCATAGGTAATTGTTAGTGGTTTAAGAGTTCTTGTTTGATTGATTTTATGGCAGAAGTGCGCAATTGTCTAATTTGATTGCCCAGTTCTTTGCCAGTATAGCCTGCATCATATAAAGTTTGTTTTTCGATCTGTTGAGCAGCGTTGAATAACTGTCTCAAATAATTGGCTTGAGGGTAGGTCTGGAACTCATCGCCCCATCGTCCAGTGGCATCAGCTTCACAAGCTAAAATGAATTTTTCTAGTAATGCCGGTTGTCGATATGCATTAAGTTTACTGAACAGCTTTTCAATGGTACTGGGTCGTAACTCCATCACGGTGTGTGCATGTAAATGCCATTGGCAAACCAATAAAGCCAGTTTTTTATAATGATTAGGTACTTTGAGCCTTTCACTAACTGCTTTAACCAAAGGCACACCAGCCATTTCATGGCCACGGTGACTGGGGAGAATATCTGCAGGTGTAATGCCCTTGCCCAGGTCATGAACCATCACTGCAAAAGCAACATCATTAGCTAAATCTTTGGCTTTATCTATGGCAAGCATGACATGAATACCAGTATCGACTTCTGGGTGCCATTTAGCAGTTTGTGGCACGCCAAATAGACAGTCAATTTCGGGCAACAGAATTTTCAATGCGCCACAGTCTCGCAAACTTTCAAAAAAGGCTGATGGCGTTTTCTGATTCAAAGAGTTTTTAATTTCTTGCCAAACCCTTTCAGAAACCAAAGCTTCTATTTCGCCTTTATTGACTAATAGTCGCATTAAATCTAATGTTTCTGGGTGAATTGTAAATCCCAGATGTTTGAATCGACTCATAAACCTGGCTACACGCAAAACCCTGACAGGATCTTCTGCAAAAGCAGGAGAAACATGGCGCAAAACCCTGTCTTTGATGTCTTGTTGGCCACCATGTGGATCTATGACGCGGCCACTTTCATCCATGGCCATGGCGTTTATGGTTAGGTCTCTGCGTAACAAGTCGTCTTCTAAAGTGACATGTTTATCAGTATTAAATGCAAAGCCATGATAGCCCTGTGAGGTCTTTCTCTCTGTACGCGCCAAGGCGTATTCTTGTTTGGTTCTAGGGTGTAAGAAAACAGGAAAATCTTTTCCTACAGGCAAAAACCCTTTGGCCAGCATTTGTTCAGAATTGCTACCGACTACCACATAATCATGGTCTTTAACTTCAAGACCAAGTAATTGGTCTCTGACTGCTCCGCCTACTAAATATGATTTTATCGGCTTGTTGTTATCAGGCTTCATCAATTGAGAATACTATAAGGTTCAAGGGTTGCAAGAGGCTTGAACTTTTTGGGTGCTGGTTATATGGGTCGGCCAAGGTGTGGTTGCTGCTTTATCAATAGGCATGGTGGGCATCCAGCTGGAAATTCGTCGAGGTGTCTGGTTGATCAGCCAATCGTAGATAGTTACATTAGATAATATCTTCGTCACATAATTTCTTGTTTCTCGGTAGGGAATGGTTTCCAACCAAATGTCAGGAGATTTTGAAAAGCCAGAACTCCAATCTACAGATTTACCCTCTCCTGCATTGTAAGCTGCGGCCACTAATATTGGGTGGTTAAATTGTTTGAATAAATTTTTCTGGTATTGAACACCTAGTTTTATATTTAAAGGTGGTTGATGCAATTCTCGGTTGTTATTGATAGAAAGTCCTAATTGTTTGGCTATGGTTTTTGCGGTAGGGGGTATAAGTTGCATCAAGCCATGAGCATTGGCACGTGAAACAGCATCTTTGGCCCAGGCACTTTCTTGTTTTATGATAGCCATAACCCACTGTGGCATTGGGTTGGTGGTGTTGGCTTCTGACTTTATTATGTTTTGATGAGCAATAGGATAACGCCAATCATAATTTTCCCACAAACCTAAGTCGGCCATGGTGGTGATGGTTTTTGCATACCAGCCTTCATCTTTAACTTTTTGCGCCAAGGCGATTTTTTCGTCTCGATTTAATTGTTTGTATGCTGTATTCCACTCTCTTCGTGCAGATGTCAGTAAGCCAGCATGGTGTAACTCAATGGCGCGAACAATTGCTGGGGGTGGCGTATATTGAGTTAAATTGGGTGTGACAGGTTTTTTACATAAGCGATAAGATGTTCTCATGTGATCTGCTGCCAAGAAACCATAGTAATTGGTTTTTTTTCGTAAAACTTCGAAAATCTTTTTTGCTTCAGATTGTTGTCCGATTTTTGCCATTGAACGGGCAACCCAATACTGCCAGCGATCTTGGCTGAGTTGTCTGGCACTCATTTTTTGCAAGGCATCATAGACGTTTTGCCATTGTCCATTGTGTAAGTAGTATCTAACAATCCAGGCTTTGATTTGATCATCTTTCATTGAAGCAGGTAATTGGTTCATTGCGTCAATTGAAAAGGTTTCATAATCAGTGGCAGCAAATAAAGCCATTTGCCTTTCGATCTGATTGGTTTGGTTTTGACTTAAAGGGTGTTTTGTTTTTATCTTTGACCAGTTATTATGCAAAGTGGCGGGTTTTTTGGTTGCCATTCTCATACTTGTCTTATGAATTAAAGCAGGTAGTTCTGAATTGTTGTTCCATAGCAAGGATTGGTTCAAACCTTTTTCAGGGTCCTTCATTAATGTAATGGCTTGATCAACCCATTCTGGTTTAGACTTGAGCTGATTTTTAAGGTGCTCTGCCAAAGAAAAATTGTTGCTTTCAAACGTTAACTTGATTCTCTGTAACAGATTAGCATCGGTTAAATGGCCTGCATTTTGCCACCATTTAAATACCGGGTCACAACTGTCTGGAGCAGATAAACCAGACATCCACATGGTTTGTACCAATGGCGCCATATCTTTGGTTAGGCCTTGATCTATGCGTGCATTGAGATACCAGCATTGGCGTTTTCCTTGGTCAAAACCATTGTGGTATTTGAGGTATGTTGGCCATTTTTTCTGCAACCCTAATTGGTCTAGTAAATGGTTTTTCAGTTGTTTATTCAATGGGCTATTCGGATGCTTGGTTTTAAAATCAGCAATCTCTTGTTCTGGAATCTGAGACATTTTGCTGCGCAGTAAGGCATAGTCTAAATAGTGTGTTATTGGGTAGTTGTCTACCGGGTTTCTGCGGTTTTTTACCGCATCTTCTTTGCCTTGGAGTGCAAGGCTGTATAAAGTTTTGAAAAGTTTTCTTTGTGACTCACTTTGTGCCCATGCAAGGTTGCTGAATAGCAATGCCAATACAACAAAAAATAATAGGCTCAATAAGTGTGGTTTTTGTTTTTGGCCTGGGGTTTGCATGGCGTTAAGTCATTTCCTGTTCTAGTTGTTGTAAAAATTGTCGCATGAATAGATCTCTTTGAGCTGCTTCTTTGAGTGCTGATTGGGTTTGAAAAGAGTCTTTTAGTTTCAACAGCTTGGTATAAAAATGATCAATGATGGCAGCTTTGTCATCTGGCTTTCTATCATAACAAAAAGGGTCTTCATGAAATGTTAAAGCGTTACCAAAACTGGCGCCCACCAAAATGGTACGACATATACCAATGGCGCCTAAGGCATCCATGCGATCTGCGTCTTGAACCACTTTGGCCTCTAAACTTTCACATCTGATGTTGGCTGAAAAACTGTGAGCAACGATCGCGTGGTGAATGTTAGGCAGGTGTTGTTGTGGATATTCCCATTGGGTTAATAAAGTTAATGCTTGATCAGCGGCTAATTTGGAGGCTTGAGAACGCTGCGGTGAATCTTTGGCTACTTGCACGCAGTCATGAAGCCAAGCAGCTGGTAAAACAACCCACATATTGGCTTGCTCAGATCGGCAAAAATCTTTGGCTGATTTAACCACGCGTTTGATGTGGTTGATGTCATGTCCAGCATCTACCGCTTCAATTGATTGAACTAGAGAAGAAAAGGTGTTTTCCCATTGTTCAATTTGAGCTGTTGACATATTGGACATGTCAGTGACTTCCAAAAACTTCAAACAATGATTTGAACATGGCCCTTAATTCTAAGCTGAATAAAGTAAATCGGCTGTCAAGTAACTGCCATTCGGATTCAATTGATTCATCATCAAGTTGGTCTAAAACGATGTCTGTAAACTTGATTTTTTTGATGCCCATATCATGGCCCAAAACCAATTCTATTCGATCATTATAAGCAAGGCCTAGTTGTGTGACTAAGTATCCATTATCTATATGTAATTTCATTTGGTCATCTAAGTGAGCGATGTTACGGCCACGAACAACGCCTTTGGTGTCATCTAAAGTTTCTAAGGCAATTTCATTGTCTATTTGGAACCCTTGGTCACCGTTGGCTTGCAGTACCCACTGAGTCAGGACTTGTGCCATGGATGAGGATGGGCCAAATGCTGAAGCTTTGAATGAGCCTAATGTTTGGCGCAGTTGAGAAACCAAGTCTTCAGCTGCATTTTGACTGGCACAATCCACCACCAATAGGTTTAATTTTAAATCTATGTATGCATTGATTGATTTGGGTTTTATAAAAGCTTGAGGCAACATTTCTAACATCAGTTGTTGTTTCATGTCGGTCTGTTGTTTACGCCCAGGTTTTTGTCCTGAGTCTTTGTGCATGGTTTCCAGTTGTTGGCTGAGCTGATGGTTAACCACTGCAGCAGGTAATACTTTCTCTTCCATACCCAGGGTGAATAATAAGGCGTCACCACTTTTTAAAACAAATAAGTCGCTGCCAGAACCAAATGGGGAAACCCAGCCTTTAGATATAGCTTCCATAGGGGCGCAAGCTTTCAATGCATCACTTTTTAATGCATCAGAAAATTGCTCAGCATCAAGTCCAAAGTTTTCGTTGAGTTGAAACAAACGGGCATTTTTAAACCACATATTCTGTCCAGAAAATAAAAGGGTTTATTTTAGCCAATCCCGGGTTAAAAGCCGAACTATTCTGGTTAAATTTTAAAGCCAATTTAGATCGACAGAGCTGGTGGTTTTTCAACATTAAAAATAGCTGACATTTTAGTTCAGGCTTAAAAGTTTAATTAAGCGTGTAATTTGCTGAAATTTGTTATGCAGTGTGATATTTTAAATATGTGTGGGATTAAGCGCCCAAAGGAATGAGAATTTAATAAATAAGAAGAGGTTATGAAATGTTCGAGAGTCATGCAGTTGCATACACAGATTCTAAAAAGAAAATCAGGTATGAACCCATAGAAAGAAGAAAAGTTAATCGTCGTGCAAAAAACAGTGATCGTCGCAGTGAGGCTCGTGAAGAGCAGATGAGTACTGATCGCCGAAAAAATTCTGATCGCCGGAAATAACTACCTGGGTGTTTTGTTTTTAACCTCCTTAGCAAGGCGGTGATTTTTATTGAATACAGTTAAAAAAATGTTGTGAATCGAATTGCTCAAGTTCCTTCATATATTCGTCAAACTGTATTAAGTTAATGCAAGTTTTAACGCCAACCTGGATGGGCTTGGTGAGTATTTTTTCAGCCATTAAGATCGCCGGGATACTGGGGATTTGCGGACCTCGGTTGCCTGTGGCTTCGATGAACCATGTTTTACGGATTGATTTTTGTCTTTTGCCTAGCCTCACTTCGAACTCGATATGCATTCCACCATCTTCAGTGCCCAGTCGGTCAAACCATCGGCTGCTTTTCAGTAACCAGTCCGCATGGTTTTTAAGTTTTATGGGTAAGCCAAGCCTGATGAGCCAAGAAAGCAGCCAAATCATTCTGTGCAGTAACTTGCTTTCCATACCAGCGGAAAAATTCAGTTTTTGAATTTTAAAGTGTTCATGTAAACAATCAAGATCAGGTGCTTCACAATTACCCATCAATCGGCTATTGATGTTGGGATAATGTTGTAAGTAGGTATCTTGCCAGCCAAAACGTTTTTTTTCGTTGCCAGGCCAGGGCTTCAGCACTTTGCCTATATATGACAGAACTGCTTGTGTGGTGGCTAAACCCCTGGCGGTTTTTTGGCCAGGTGAAATGCCAATTCTCACGGTTTCGAATGTATCAATTACAAATTTATCTTTAACATAGGTAAGCACAGCAGATGAAAGTGCTGGAACTGTGCTTGCCCCTGTAATAACCATCACATTGTTAGTTTGGGCCAAGTGATTCAAGCTGTGCATTTTCTTAACATATGCTCGATCATCTGATAAATCGATGTAATTGATGCCGGCTTTGATGGTGGTTTCTGCAACAAAAGTATTTTGCCCCTGAAATGGGCCGCAAGTATGAATAACCAGCTTAGGTTTCATTTTTTTTAAACGCAACTTGAGTTGGCTATAAATATCAAAACATGAAACCGTAACTTCTGCATCGAAGTTTTCTTCGAGAATACTGTGTTTGAGCTCTTGTGCTTGGTGGAAATGGCGTCCATTGATGATGACGTGAAAGCCTTTTTTACACAAAGCCCTGCATATGCGGCTGCCAAATGTGCCATATCCGCCCAATACCATGACTGTAGGTGTATTAGTGGGTAGTTGTTTACGTCTTTCAGTTTTGTTTTTCATGAAAGACGCCTGTTTGATAAAAAGTACGTTTCAAGATCGAGTGTTCCATGGTGATGGTGAATCGAAAGTTTCCTTGCCCTAAATCTTGATGAATAACATGAGTTTCTCCAGGACTGAGCCAATGAGGTAAAGGCACATACCAGTTAAAAAATTTCCAAAAATAGCGTTGGCTTTTAAAGTGTAATTCACCATCCTCAGCAAAAACATCAAGGAACATGCCAAAGCCGCCCCCAACCATTTCCATCATTTTTCCGTTGTCATCTTTTTTTACTGAAGTCACACTGAATGGCTTTTTATTAGGAAAGTGATAAGTGCGGCGCCAAAATACTCCAGCTATATTAGGGCGAGTGGTCAGCATCACGTCCATCTGGATATTTTTGCCTTGATATGGGCTGAGTGGGTTGCCAATTACCTTGGTGAGAAAAGCAAACAACCAGCCAGCTTTAGAACATTCAACAACCTCCATCACCCCTTCATAAATGATGGGTTCTTGTGCAGTAGGCAAGCGGTTAAAGCGGCGTTGAACGGCAGGGTGTAACTGTTGCCAGTTTTTACCTAAATGCCATTTGATGTGGTTGTGTTCTTGAGTATGCTTGCGCACTGAATAATGCCTTGAACCTGATGAGTTGTAGTATACTATAAATGCTTAATTTATCGTTGGTATTTCCAGTGTTAGAAGCCTACTTTTCTTTGGTTCTATTCAGTTTTCTGTTACTTGGCTCTCCAGGGCCCGCTCCGTTGGCAATAGCAGCTACTGGTGCAGTTTTCGGCATAAGAAAAGGACTGGATTTCTTGTTAGGGATATTGTTAGGCTTTTTCTTTGTATTGTTTGTCCAGGGTCTGGCCTTGGTGTACCTCTTGGGTAAAAACTTGGTTCTGATGCAGGTTTTACAGGTGTTTGGTTTTCTTTACGTGTTGTACATTGCCTACAAAATCTCCACTGTACCCACCACCCAAATCGAAGAGTCACCATTTTCCCCTCCAAGTTTTTTTGATGGTTTTATTTTGAATTTAACCAACCCCAAAGCTTATGCAGCTATGGCCATTATTTATAGCCAAATGTTAATCCCTTATGAATCACAGAATTTGGCCTATATTTTAACCGGACTGATCAGTTTTTTGGTAGTGGTGGCGGTGGATTTAATGTGGTTGTTTTTAGGAAAATTAATCCAGCCTTACATTCAAGATCCAATCATAGGGAGAAAGGTTCGGTTGTTGTTTGCATTAATGATGGTAGGTATGGTGATGCTGGCGATGGTTAAGAACTTTAAACTCTAAGAGATTAGACCAATGACATCATTTTTTATTAAATGTTGGCGCGCGTTCATTCCGAAAAAGAATCACTCCATCATACAATTGGTGCCAATTTTCCTGAGTAAAGCTGCCATGCAGTCTTGATTTCATCAATTTTTTCTCTTTTAACGTTGTGTTGTTTAAATACATCATGTCATCTTTGGTGTTCACAATCAGCGCTTCTAATGAGTCGTCAGGTGCAGTTTCAATCACTTGTGGTTTATTGCCTGCTCTTGAGCTCATGCCAGTATACGCAGTGAATCCAATGACAGCTAATTGATTTTGGTATTCTTGGTTCAAGTAGGTTCCCAAAGGTGTATAGGAGGATGTAATGGCTTGTTTTGTTGCATGAACAGTTGAAGTCCAAATGATGTGTTTATCTTCGGCTTCGTGATGCCACTTAAAATTTTTATACATACGCTGATCGCGATTATTGTTCTTTTTTGAGTTTATGCTGCGTAGATACAAGTTTTCTAAATTTTTTAGCTTCACTGAATCAGTTGAATCTTTTGTTACACCATTATTGGTTGAAGTTGCAAAATTTTTAGCAGATTTTACACACTGGAGTACCTTTTTGTGAGCTTCTTTATTGTATGGATTGTTTGCATCATATAGCCAGAATAAATCTCGTTTCAAAACAGTTTGGCATTTCTTCAAGCTTGCTTGAGGTAAGTGCTTTTGAAAAAGTTCAGGTAGCTGTTTTCTAGTTAGGTGTGAAGAAGCACTGATTTGGTCATCAAGTCCAACCAATTTAAGTTGATTTGTTTGAGCTTGAGCGAATAACCACTTACGCCAAGCTTCTAATTCTGTTGGGGTCCAAAACCCACCTAATGCATCATCTAGGTGTTTTGGTGATGCTTGGTTGTTGGTAGTGAGAAGCTGTAATTCAATGAATTCATAAATGGGCGCTTCGAAATGTATTTTGTTAAAACCGCACTCAAGGACCAGTCTTTGAACTAAATCGGCTTTTGTCTGAAAGGTCCGCAACTCGCCATGAGAAGGTAGTTCTGCCAGAATAACAATATTTTTATTACAGACTTGGTTAACTATATCATTAACTTTGGCCTCTAGCGTTAAAGGTGTAAACAACATAACCAACAATGATTGATAAATAGTTTTACGCATGTCAATTGTATTCAAATAAGTTTTAATTAGAGTGTTTCAATGGAAAAAGGTTTAATAAATAAAAAATAATTATAACCAAATCAATCTAGCCTGCGTTTAAGCTGTTATGGTGAATGAAATTGATGACAAAACAGTACAACAAGCAGCTCAAGGTGACAAGCAAGCCTTTAGGTTGATTGTACTTCATTATGCACAAGCAGTGAATCGCTTGGCATATCGTTACACTGCTGATGCCAGTTATGCTGAAGACATTGCGCAAGAAACCTTCATCAAAGCTTTTCAAGCCATCAATCGTTATCAGCCGCAAGCTAAATTCTCAACTTGGCTGTTACGAATTACCACCAACAGTGCCATTGACTATTTGCGAAAAGCCAATCGTCAAATTGCAGACACATTAGATCACGAAGCCACTCAGATTGATATTCCAGATCAAGGGTTACAAACAGAGGATCATTTGGATTTGAATCAACGCCTTAATACTGCGTTAACAGACCTGAGTGATGTAGAACGTTTGGCAGTCACCATGAAACATCATCAAGGCTATTCGATCAATGAAACGGCAAAAGTATTGAAGATTAATGACAACGCTTGCAAACAAACTTTATTCAGAGCCGTTCAAAAGCTACGAAAACAATTGACCATTGAGGCAACTACATGAAAACCTCCAAAGACGAACAAATACTATTGACTTACTTTAAAGAGGCAACTCAGCAAGAAGTTGATGAAAATTTAAAAGATGCACAGTTTTGTCGAGAGCTGGATCGGCTAGAGGCAGATATGAATACCATTGAACAAATACAATTACAAAACCAAGCTCACATGCCTGAAGATTACGGTCAGCAACTGTGGCACCAAATTGCAGACAAATTAGTTGTTGAGCAACCGAATGTTTCTGAAAAATCATCTCAATGGGTAAATTGGCTGCAAAAAATTAAAAACTGGGTGCTGATTCCACAGTATTCATTGGCAAGTTTTGCTGTTGTAATAGGCTTGGTGATGGTGGCATTTTATGCTGGAAAACAACAGGAGTCCTTTGGCATGGATGTTAAGTTACAAGAGCAATTATTGGCTCAAAATATTCAATTGCATTTGACCCAAAGTGAAATATTTCTAACCCAGGTCAGTAACAGCAGTGGCAGTTATAACAACCAAGCAACAGCCCAAAGACTGTTGTCATCTAACCGAATATTTAAGCAGGCATTGGCTCAGCATGATGGCCAGTTTACAAGCCAATTATTGCAGGACTTGGAGCCTATTTTACTGGAGTATGCCAATGGGTCATTAAGTGATGAATCAAGCCAAGCAACTTCATTTCAAAGCCATGGCCAACCACCCAAAGCCAACTGGGTCAAAGGTTCAAAACCCAATGACTTGATGTTTCAAATCAAAGCAATGAAACAGCAGTTGGCCCAAAAGAACGATATTATTTAGGAATAGAAATATGTTAAACATAATTAAGAACACACTGTATATCGGGCTGATGCTTATACAACACAGCGTTCATGCAGATGATCAAGAATCAAAGATTGAAAGAATTCAAGAAGCTCAAGAAGCTCGTGAAGCTCAGGCTGAGAGAAATCAAGAGGCTCAGGAATTGAAGGCCGAAAGATATCAAGAAGCCAATGAAGTTTATGAGCTCGGTAAGATGTCAATGCGAAGTAAAGACTGGCGAGATGCGATTGAAGCTTTTAAGGAGGCGGGAAAGCATTCAAGAATGAAGGAATCTGCCATGTATTGGCAAGCCTATTCGCACTACCAAATCAAGCAAAATGCCCAGGCCAAAAGGTTGTTAGAGCGATTGATCAAGAATTACCCAGATAGCAAGTGGACAGATGATGCTCAAGTACTTTTATTTGAACACGGAAATGGTGGTGAACAAAGCACGAATCAAGCCGCTTTGGATGAAGAGTTAAAACTGTTCACCTTACAACAAATCATGTTCAATAAACCAGAAAAAGCACTGCCAAAAGTCTATGAAATGTTGGAGCAATCTAAATCATTGCGAGTAAAACAAAATGCGATTCAGTTACTTGGCTTGAGTGACAGTGGACAAGTGGCTGATTTTTTATTTCGTTTCATAGAAAAAGAAAAGAACCAAGAGTTACAACATCAAGCCATACAAATGTTGAGTTTACGTGACAACAAAAACAGCCGCAGAAAACTTAAAGAACTCTATGACAACAGCAAGAATCGTGAGATCAAATCAGCAATCATTCAAGGTTTTATTCATCATGATGACAATCAACAGTTGATTGCCTTGTTAAAAGAAGAACAAGACCCTGAACTCAGCAAAAATTTGATTCAGATGCTCGGCATTAAAGGTGATTCTGTTGCATTAAAAGGGATGTATAAATCATTCCAAGGTGAGCAGCGCCTGGCCATACTTGAGGCTTTGGCATTATCAGGTGATGCCGATTACTTGTACTATGTGATAGATAATGAAAGTGACCAAGAAATTCGTAACCAGGCCATTCAATCATTGATTATGGTTGATGCTGATGACATGGGTGAATACTTAGCTCAACTGTATGAAAAAGCTGATAACGAATCAGAGAAAAATGTGATCAGTTCGGTTTTTATAGCCACTGACATAGATTCAAGTGTAATCCTTAGAATACTCAAGAAAGAGCGCAGTCAAGAACGAAAGCAGCATTTGATTCATTCATTGATGGCCATGGGTGAAGTCAAGGCTTTACAAGAACTGTACCAACAAGAATCAGATGAGGAAATTAAATCAGTCATCATCAATCAATTTGGCATGATGGGCGCGACCGATGTATTGATAGAGTTGTATAACGATGACCCAGGAATAGTTAATGATCAATCGTTTTTTCAAGCTTTCGGTATGTCATCCCCAAATATAGATGAAGGTTTTCTGATGGCCCGATTCAAAGAAGGTAATGAACAAGTTAGGCAGGGTGTTCTGCAAGCGCTATTAATGCAAAGCAATGTTGATGTGATGGTCAAGTTATTAAAGATTGAAAAAAATCATGATGCAAAAAAACAAATCATCCAGATGATTGGGATTACTGACCCTGATGCATTGATCGATGCAATAGAAGACTAACTAATTAAACACTAACATGTACGGTGATGTTTTACCGTGCTGAATAGGAGACTATGATGAAAACTTTTAAAACTTTTTTTAAAACAGCAACCTTAAGTTTATTGGCTTGTACATCTGTTTTGGCTCAGAACAGATCAGGTTTAAATAAAACTGATTTTGATACCCGCCTTATCTCTGAAAATTTAACAACATATGTTAAATCTAAAAATAATGGGTGGTTTGCCTACAGCATTCCTG
>CAZVZJ010000070.1:0-15316 GCA_964631055.1 uncultured Marinicella sp. | reverse complement strand
TTGCCATCCGTGAAGGTGGCCGTACAGTAGGTGCGGGTGTAGTAGCAAAAATTATCGAGTGATAATTTAACTCGTGACTCAAAAGCCAACAGTTTACTGTTGGCTTTTGCTGTCTTTACGATTTTAGGCCAGTAGCTCAATTGGCAGAGCAGCGGTCTCCAAAACCGCAGGTTGGGGGTTCGATTCCCTCCTGGCCTGCCATCGTTTTGTTTGTCAGAACAATGGCTAATTTGGAAGATTATTATGAGTAGTGTTGAGTCAGCCCAAGGTGCTGGTGACAAATTTAGGTGGTGGTTAGCCATTGCGATAATCATTGCAGGGGTTGCCGCTAATTTGTATTTTGTAGATACATACCCGACTATCATCAGGGTTTTGATGGTACTTGGTGGTGTTTTGGTGGGTGGCTTTATTGGTTATACCACAACGAAAGGCAAGAATTTTGCCAGGTTTGTTAAAAACGCCAACATTGAAAGGCAAAAAATTGTTTGGCCAACTAAGAATGAAACAGTGCAGACTACAATTATGGTCTTGGTGCTTGTCATTATTATTGGTTTCTTTTTGTTTTTGGTCGATTCGCTATTCAGTAACCTCATTGAATATTTCTTTGAGTAATTAAAAAGTTTTAGGAGATAGGGGTCATGTCACACAGATGGTATGTAGTTCACGCGTACTCTGGCTATGAGCAACAAGTTGTTAAGTCTTTAGAAGAGCGTATAGATAGATACCAAATGCAAGATGTTTTTGGCGAAGTGTTGGTGCCAAAAGAAGCTGTGGTTGAAATGAAAAACGGACAGAAGCGTCGCAGCGAAAGAAAGTTCTTTCCTGGTTACGTGTTGGTTCAGATGGAGATGAACGACGAAACTTGGCACTTGGTTAAAAGTGTGCCAAAAGTGTTGGGATTTATCGGTGGTACAGCAGAAAAGCCCGCGCCAATTACAGAGCGTGAAGCCAATGCCATACTACAGAGAATTCAAGAAGGCGAAGATAAGCCGCAACCAAAAACATTGTTCGATGTGGGCGAAATGATTCGTGTCATCGACGGCCCATTTGCTGATTTTAATGGCGAAGTGGAAGAAGTTAATTATGAAAAAAGCCGCATGAGAGTGGCTGTTTCCATTTTTGGTAGGTCAACCCCGGTCGAACTCGAGTTTGGTCAGGTTGAAAAAGTTTAAGAATTAATTAATTTACATTAACAACAATGGGGAGCTGGTTTAAGTACTTAGCGTTTGAACCCGGAGAAAAATAATGGCTAAAAAAGTACAGTCGTACATTAAATTGCAAGTGCCTGCAGGTCAGGCCAATCCTTCGCCACCAGTGGGTCCTGCTTTAGGTCAACATGGGGTGAACATCATGGAGTTTTGTAAAGCTTTCAATGCCCAAACAGGTGATACCGAACAAGGTTTGCCTATTCCTGTGGTTATCACTGTCTATAATGACAGAAGCTTTACCTTTATCACCAAAACACCACCTGCTTCGGTATTGTTATTAAAAGCTGCCGGTATTAAAAAAGGTAGTGGCACACCAAACACAGATAAAGTGGCCAAAATTGGACGTAAAGAACTTGAAGACGTGGCTAAGATGAAAGAACCTGATTTGACTGCCGCAGATATGGATGCTGCTGTCAGAACCATCGCTGGTACTGCTCGCAGTATGGGTATTGAAACTGAAGGAGTGAAATAATGGCTGGCAAAAGAATCAAAGCACAAAAAGAACAATTAGATCAGTTCAAAAAATACCAAGTTGCTGAGGCATTGGATTTCGTAAAAAGCAATGCATCGAAAAATTTTGATGAAACAGTAGATGTGGCTATTCAGTTAGGCGTTGATCCTAAGAAATCTGACCAAGCTGTACGTGGAGCGACTGTGTTACCGAATGGTACGGGTAAGTCAGTTCGTGTTGCTGTGTTTGCGCAAGGTGATAAAGCTGATGAAGCCAAAGCTGCTGGTGCAGATGTGGTTGGTTTCGACGACTTGGCTGCAGAAGTTAAAAAAGGCAACATAGGTTTCGATGTTGTGATCGCTTCTCCAGATGCCATGCGAGTTGTGGGTCAGTTGGGTACAATATTGGGCCCTAAAGGCTTAATGCCTAATCCTAAGGTTGGCACAGTAACTCCTGATGTAGCAACTGCAGTAAAGAATAATAAGTCTGGACAAGCTATGTACAGGATTGATAAAGCGGGCATCATTCACACGGTTTTAGGTAAAGCATCATTTGCTCCAGAAGCGTTAACAGAAAACTTAACTGTTTTGCTGGGTGAGCTGAATAAAAAGAAACCGCCCACATCTAAAGGTAAATTTATTAAGAAAATCAGCATCTCTTCAACAATGGGTGCTGGTATTGAGATCGACCCTGTTTCTGTAGGACAGTAACAAGGTTGTTGAAATTTTGAGGGCTGCTGAGCAGATTGTTTTGTTCAGCTGTCATCAAAGACCGTAGGTGAAGTGTTTGAGTCGTAATGATCAGTGCATTTCTTAATTTCCTACGCAGATGGTGCCCCAATACAGAATACTGTTTGGTCACCAAAATGGTTCCGTACTCAATTGAAGTTAATTGAGGCGGGTTATAAGTACTGTAGCACATGCTGCATGAGCCTTTGGAGGTTATCATGGCGCTCAATTTAGAGCAGAAAAAAGCTGTAGTCAGTGAAATTGCTGGTGTTGCTCAAGGTGCACATTCTTTAGTTGCCGCAGAATACCGTGGATCATCAGTCGATTTAATGACTGCCATGCGTTCTGATGCAAGAAAAAGTGGTGTTTATCTTCGGGTTGCCAAAAACACTTTGGTTAAAAGAGCTGTTGAAGGAACAGACTATGAATGTATTCAAGGTTCATTGGTCGGCCCTTTGTTATTCGCATTCAGTCAGGAAGATCCTGGTTGTGCCGCTCGTTTAATCAAAGATCACGCGAAAGAAAATGACAAGCTTGAAGTTAAGTTTGTTTCTATTGGCGGAGATTTGTTGGCAGCATCGGAATTAAAACGTTTGGCTTCATTGCCTACAAAAGATCAAGCTATTTCAATGTTGATGTCTGTTATGAAGGCACCAGTAGAGAAATTTGTAAGAACTTTGGCAGAGCCGCACGCAAAACTGACACGTACAATCGCAGCGATCAAAGATCAGAAAGCTGCATAAGTAATACATATAAAAACATTTTTGGAGAATTAAAATGGCCGTATCAAAAGATGATATTTTAGAAGCAATCTCAGCAATGAGCGTAATGGACGTTGTTGAATTGGTTGAAGCTATGGAAGAAAAATTTGGTGTTTCAGCTGCTGCTGCAGTTGCTGCTGCTCCTGTTGCTGCCGCTGGTGGCGAAGCTGCTGCTGAGCAAACTGAATTTGACGTTATTATGACTGGTTTTGGTGAGAAAAAAGTAGGTGTCATTAAAGCAGTTCGTGGTATCACAGGTTTAGGCTTGAAAGAAGCCAAAGAATTGGTAGAAGGCGCTCCAGCACCTATTAAAGAAGGTGTTGATAAAGCTGAAGCTGAAGACGTGAAAAAACAACTTGAAGAAGCAGGTGCGTCTGTAGAGTTGAAATAATTACATAACGTAATTAATGAAATCTAAAGGCTGGCATTTTATGTCGGCCTTTAGTCGCTTAAAAAATCTCATATTCAATAATTAGATTTTTCTGGCGTTAAATACATATTAAATCAGCAAAATATTAAAGTGTTTTGCGAGCATGGCGAAGGTGACAAAAGCAATGGGTTATACATTTACTGAGAAAAAAAGAATCAGAAAGGACTTTGGAAGTTCTTCTGCTGTACTGGATGTTCCTTACTTATTAGACACTCAAGTAAAATCGTTCAATGCCTTTTTAGGTGAGAATGATAAAGGTTTGAATGGTCTTAATGATGCATTGAATTCAATTTTCCCAATTGAAAGTTATTCTGGTTTTGCCAGATTAGAGTACGTCAGTGTGGGTGTTGAAGCCCCTGAGTTTGATGTACTTGAATGTAAGTTGCGAGGTATGACGTATGCTGCCTCTATCCGAGCCAAAATTCAACTGGTGATTTACGATAAAGAAAAAAGCACCAAGAAAAAGAAGAAAGTTAAATACATCAAAGAACAAAGCGTTTATTTAGGCGATTTACCTTTGATGACACCAACAGGTACATTCGTTATCAATGGAACCGAGCGTGTGATTGTGAACCAATTACACCGTTCACCTGGCGTGTTCTTTGATCATGATAAAGGCAAGACACATTCCTCAGGTAAAATTCTGTATTCAGCTCGAGTGATTCCATACCGTGGTTCATGGTTGGATATGGAGTTTGATGCCAAAGACAGTGTTTATGTCAGAATTGATCGACGCAGAAAATTGCCTGCTTCAATTTTATTAAGGGCTTTAGATTTTAACAACGAAGAGATATTGGATATGTTCTTCGAGAAAATCAATATCACATTGAATAAGACTGGCGCCAAGATGAAATTGGTTCCAGAGCATATCAAAGGTGATACTTTTGGTTTTGATATCAAGGATGGGAAAACAGTTATTGTTGAAGCTGGCAAAAGAATTACGGCCAGGCATGAGCGTAAATTAAAGAAGTCAAAGTTAACGGCGTTGACTTTAGAAGACAGTTATTTAATTGATAAAATTTTGGCGCATAACATCATCGATAAAGACACCGGTGAAATTTTGTTGCCTGCCAATACCGCGGTTACTGAAGAAGTATTAGAAAAATTGCGCGATGCTGGAGTTAAAGCGTTCGATATTCTATTTGTAAATGATTTGGATCGTGGTGCATTCATGTCAAACACATTGAACATTGATCCAACCACCACGCCAGAAGAAGCATTGATTGAAATTTATCGCATGATGCGTCCTGGTGAGCCGCCTACTGAAGAAGCATCTCGTAATTTGTTTGAAGGATTGTTTTTTGCTAAAGAACGTTATGATCTGTCTGCAGTTGGTCGCATGAAGTTCAATATGCGTTTAGGTATTGATGAAATTGAAGGCGCCGGCACATTAAGCAAAGAAGACATTGTTGCTGTGATGAAAGAGTTGGTTAATATCAGAAATGGTATTGGTCAGGTTGATGATATTGATCATTTGGGTAACAGACGTGTGCGCTCAGTGGGCGAAATGGCAGAAAATGTATTTCGAGTTGGCTTGGTCAGAGTTCAGCGTGCGGTTAAAGAACGTTTGACTGTGGCAGAATCAGAAGGATTGACACCTCAAGACCTGATCAATGCCAAGCCTATTTCAGCGGCCATCAAAGAATTTTTTGGTTCTAATCAATTGTCTCAATTTATGGATCAAAACAACCCATTGTCTGAAATCACACATAAACGACGTGTTTCAGCTTTAGGGCCAGGTGGTCTGACACGTGAACGAGCTGGTTTTGAGGTTCGTGATGTACATCCGACGCATTATGGTCGATTATGCCCGATTGAGACGCCAGAGGGTCCAAACATTGGTTTGATCAATTCAATGGCGGTTTATTCAAGAACTAACGATTATGGTTTCTTGGAAACACCTTACAGAAAAGTAAATAACGGCAAAGTGACTGATGAGATTGTTTATTTATCTGCTATTCAAGATTCTGATAATCCAATCGCTCAAAACAGTGCCAATTTAGATAAGAATGGCCGTTTTACAGATGAATTTATCATTTGTCGACATAAAGGCGAGGTGGTCTTGAAGCAAGCGCAAGAAATTTCTTATATGGATGTTTCTGAAAAGCAAATTGTATCAGTTGCCGCTGCGTTGATTCCATTCCTTGAGCATGATGATGCAAACAGGGCTTTGATGGGATCAAATATGCAACGCCAAGCAGTGCCCACATTGAAGGCAGATAAGCCTTTAGTTGGTACGGGTATGGAACGAATTGTATCCCGAGATTCTGGTGTAACAGTCATGGCCAAACGCGGAGGCGTGGTTGAAATTTCTGATGCTGGCCGTATTGTGGTTCGAGTAGATCAATCAGAAATTGGTGAAAAAGATCCCGGTGTTGATATTTACAATTTGATTAAGTACATGCGTTCTAATCAAAACACCTGCGTTAATCAACGCCCAATCGTAAAAGTCGGTGATGTGATTGCAGCTGGTGATGTATTGGCTGATGGTCCATCCACTGATTTAGGCGAGTTGGCTTTAGGTCAAAATATGTTAGTGGCATTTATGCCATGGAATGGATATAACTTTGAGGATTCAATCTTGATCTCAGAGCGGGTGGTCAAAGAAGATCGTTTAACCACCATCCACATTGAAGAGCTGACTTGTATTGCGCGTGATACCAAGCTAGGTTCAGAAGAGATTACTGCAGATATACCAAACATCAGTGAAGGTACTTTAACCAAGTTGGATGATTCCGGTATTGTATATGTGGGTGCTGAAGTAGGGCCTGGTGATATTCTGGTTGGAAAAGTGACACCTAAAGGTGAAACTCAATTAACACCTGAAGAAAAGCTGCTGCGCGCTATCTTTGGTGAAAAAGCCCTGGATGTAAAAGATTCGTCTTTACGAGTGAAATCAGGAACCAGTGGTACGGTTATCGATGTACAGGTATATACGCGTGAAGGTATTGAAAAAGGTTCACGTGCTGAACGGATTGAGCAAGAAGAAATTGAAAAAGTACGCAGTGATCTGAACGATCAGTTCCGCATCATGCGTGCTGTGATTCATCAACGTATTCAAGAGTTGTTGGTTGGCGCCAAAGTTACAAAAGCACCAGGTTTGAAAAAAGGTGAAGTAATTGAAGCCTCTTATTTTGAAACGTTAGAATTGGATCAATGGTTTGACATCAAGCCACAAGACAATGCCTTGGCAGAACAAATGGACGCTTTGGCTGAACAAATCACTGAGCAAAGAGAAATTTTTGACAAGCGTTTTGAAGAGAAGAAAGCCAAAATTTCTAAAGGTGATGATTTGGCTCCAGGTGTATTGAAAATGGTTAAAGTTTATCTAGCTGTTAAACGCCGTATTCAACCTGGTGACAAAATGGCTGGTCGTCATGGCAACAAGGGCGTGATCTCTATGATCGTTCCTGAAGAGGACATGCCATTTGATGAAAATGGTCGTCCTGTTGATATTTGTTTGAATCCGCTGGGTGTACCTTCAAGGATGAATATTGGACAAATTTTAGAAGTTCATTTAGGCATGGCTGCTCGCGGTTTAGGCTATAAAATTGAGCAAATGCTTGAAGAGAAAGCCACCATTGCCAAGATGAAAGATTTCTTGAGTGAGATCTATAACATCGATGATGCCGGTAAAGTAAGTTTTTCAGGCTTCAGTAAGGATGAAGTGATGGAGCTGGCTCATAACCTTAAAGGTGGTGTGCCTATGGCAACCCCTGTTTTTGATGGCGCCAAAGAAGAGCACATCAGAAAACTGTTTAGCTTGGCAGGGTTGGATGAGGACGGTCAAACCACACTGTGGGATGGTCGTACTGGTACTAAGTTCGATCGTAAAGTGACAGTAGGTTATATGTACATGTTGAAATTGAATCATTTGATTGATGACAAAATGCACGCCAGATCTACAGGACCATACTCATTAGTTACTCAACAGCCGCTGGGTGGTAAAGCACAATTCGGTGGACAAAGGTTCGGTGAGATGGAGGTTTGGGCATTAGAGGCATATGGTGCTGCTTATACTTTACAAGAAATGCTGACCGTTAAGTCTGATGATGTTCAAGGTCGTAATGCGACATATAAAAATATCGTTGATGGTAATCACAATACTGTTTCAGGTATTCCTGAGTCATTCAATGTACTGGTCAAAGAGGTCAGGGCACTTGGTTTGAACATGGAATTGGAAAACGACTGAGTCTAGGAGAAAAACATGAAAGATTTGATTAAATTATTCAATCCAAAAAAAGAGATCCAAGACTTTAACTCAATTAAAGTCTCCCTGGCGCCACCTGAGCTGATACGTTCATGGTCTTACGGCGAGGTAAAAAAACCTGAAACCATTAACTACAGAACTTTTAAGCCTGAGCGAGATGGTTTATTCTGTGCCGCGGTTTTTGGTCCTGTTAAAGATTACGAGTGTTTGTGCGGTAAATACAAACGCATGAAACACCGTGGTGTGGTTTGTGAAAAATGTGGAACCGAAGTTACTTTAACAAAAGTACGTCGTGAGCGCATGGGACACATTGAGCTGGCCAGTCCAGTAGCACATATTTGGTTTTTGAAATCTTTGCCCTCGCGTATTGGTTTAATGCTTGATATGACACTGCGTGAAATTGAGCGTATTTTGTACTTCGAGTCATTTGTAGTGACTGACCCGGGCATGACAGATTTAGAAAAAGGTTCGTTGTTAACAGATGAACAGTACGCACAAGCCATTGAAAATTGGGGTGATGAATTCAAAGCCTTGATGGGTGCAGAAGCTGTTTATTCTTTGTTAGAAGAAATTGATATCAATGCAGAGTTGATTAAATTACATGAAGACATTGAATCAACTAAATCAGCGACTAAAATCAAAAGGCTATCTAAGCGTATTGCTTTGTATGATGCCTTCAATAAATCAGGTAACAAACCTGAGCACATGATTTTAACTGTACTGCCGATTTTACCACCAGACTTACGTCCATTGGTGCCATTGGATGGTGGGCGTTTTGCCACATCTGATTTAAATGATTTATACCGTCGTGTGATTAACAGAAATAACCGCCTGAAAAGGTTGTTGGATTTGCATGCGCCTGACATCATTGTGAGAAATGAAAAGAGGATGCTGCAGGAGTCTGTAGATGCCTTGTTGGATAATGGTCGTCGAGGACGTGCTGTTACAGGAAGTAACAGAAGACCTTTGAAATCATTGGCTGATATGATTAAAGGTAAACAAGGTCGTTTCCGTCAAAACTTATTGGGTAAACGGGTTGACTACTCTGGCCGTTCAGTGATTGTGGTTGGTCCTACTTTGCGCTTACATCAATGTGGTTTGCCTAAAAAAATGGCTCTGGAATTGTTTAAACCATTTATTTTAGGTCGCCTACTTAAAGACGGATTCGTTTCTACCATCAAAGCGGCTAAACGTTCTGTTGATGCAGAAACGCCAGAAGTATGGGATATTTTAGAGCAGGTGATTCGTGAGCATCCAATTCTATTGAATCGTGCACCAACATTGCACAGATTGGGTATCCAAGCATTTGAGCCAGTATTGATTGAAGGTAAAGCCATTCAATTGCATCCATTGGTTTGTACAGCATTTAATGCTGACTTCGATGGTGACCAAATGGCTGTGCATGTGCCACTGTCAATTGAGGCACAGTTGGAAGCACGTACTTTAATGATGTCTACCAATAACATTTTATCACCTGCATCTGGAGAGCCAATTATTGTACCTTCGCAAGACGTGGTCTTGGGTTTGTATTATATGACCAGAGCATTGATCAATGAAAAAGGCGAGGGCATGATGTTCTCAGATTTGGGCGAAGTTAATCGTGCTTATCAAAATGGCCACGTATCCTTACAAGCTTTGGTTAAAGTTAGATTGACGGTGACAGATGAAGAGTCTGGAACTGAATCAACTGACCTGGTTGAGACTACTGTAGGTCGTGCAATTCTGGCTGATATCTTACCCAGAGGTTTGGATTTCAAATACATGAACCAAACGCTGAACAAAAAAGCCATTTCTAATTTGTTGAATGAGTGTTATCACCAGTTAGGCACAAAAGCGACTGTGATTTTTGCTGACCAGTTAATGTACACTGGTTTCAGGTATTCAACGGTTGCTGGTATTTCTATTGGTGTCACTGACTTGATTATTCCTGATGCGAAGAAAGTTATTTTGGAAGAGTCTGATAAGGAAGTTCTTAAAATTCAAGAACAGTACACCACAGGTTTGGTAACAGCTGGTGAGCGTTATAACAAAGTAGTCGATATTTGGTCTAAAGCCAATGAAGATGTTGCCAATGCGATGATGGCGGTTCTGGGTAAAGATGAAGTTAAGGATAAAGATGGAAAAATGGTTTCGCAAGATTCTATGAATTCGGTCTTTATTATGGCTGATTCTGGCGCCAGGGGTTCTCAAGCTCAAATGCGTCAGTTATCTGGTATGCGTGGTTTGATGGCGAAACCAGATGGGTCTATTATTGAAACACCTATTAAAGCCAACTTCCGTGAAGGTTTGGATGTGATGCAATACTTCTCATCAACTCACGGAGCACGTAAAGGTTTGGCCGATACGGCCCTGAAGACGGCCAACTCAGGTTACTTAACACGTCGTTTAGTTGATGTGGCACAAGATGTGGTGATCACTGAAGTTGATTGTGGCACAACTGAAGGTTTGGTCATGCAACCTATTGTTGATGGTGGCGAAGTTATTGAAACTTTGGCAGATCGAGTATTGGGTAGAGTGGTTGCTGTCGATGTTGAGAACAGTAAAGGTAAGGTCGTCATCGAAGCAGGGACTTTGATTGGTGAAGAAAGCCTGGAAATTATTGAAGAAAATGGATTGGATAGCATTGTCGTTCGATCTCCAATCAGTTGTGAAACAAATTTTGGTATATGTGCACAATGTTATGGTCGTGATTTATCTCGTGGTCACCGCGTTAATATCGGTGAAGCTGTTGGCGTTATGGCTGCCCAATCTATTGGTGAGCCTGGTACACAGTTAACCATGAGAACATTCCATATTGGTGGTGCGGCTTCTAAGTCTGCCGCTTCAGATCACGTTCAAGTGAAGTCTGATGGTAGCATTCGAATGCATAACATCAAACATGTTACCAATGCAGATAAGAAATTGGTTTCAATTTCTCGATCAGGTGAAATTTCTGTGATTGAAAAATCAGGGAAAGAAAAAGAGCGTTACAAAGTGCCATATGGTGCAGTAATCAATGTTAAAGACAACGATGAAGTGTCCGCAGGTGACGTTATTGTTAACTGGGATCCGCATACACACCCGATTGTATCTGAAGTGGCTGGTCGGGTTGCATTGAGTGACTTTAAAGATGGTGTGACAGTTGAAGAGAAGTTAGATGAATTGACTGGGTTAACCAGTTTCATCATTACCGATCCTAAACAACGCGGCGCGGCAGGCAAAGACTTGCGACCAATGGTGCGTTTAGAAGACAAAAAAGGCAGTCCAATCATGATACCGGGTTCTGAAGTGCCGGCGCAATATTTCTTACCACCAGGTGCGGTGATTAATATTCAGAATGGGCAAGATGTGGCAGTGGGGGACTTCTTGGCGAGAATTCCACAGGCATCGTCTAAAACACGTGATATCACTGGTGGTTTGCCACGGGTTGCAGATTTGTTTGAAGCGCGTAAGCCTAAAGATCCTGCCATTCAAGCTGAAACCTCTGGTATTGTTGGTTTCGGGAAAGACACCAAAGGTAAAAACCGATTGGTTATTACGCAAAGCAATGGTGAAAAATTAGAAACTTTGATTCCTAAATGGCGCCAGATCATTGTGTTTGAAGGTGAGCACGTAGAGAAAGGTGATGTGGTGGTTGAGGGTGAGCCTAACCCGCATGATATTTTGCGTTTACAAGGTGTGATTGCTTTGGCTTCATATCTGGTTAATGAAATTCAAGATGTTTATCGTTTACAAGGCGTGAAAATCAATGACAAGCACATTGAATGTATCATCAGACAGATGTTGCGTAAAGTTGAAATTGTTGAACCAGGTGATTCTGATTACTTGAAAACAACACAATTAACTTATAAAGAAGTGATGAAAACCAATCGTGAAATTTTGAAACAAGATGGCATGCCAGCTACTTTTGAGGTCTTGTTGTTGGGTATTACCAAAGCTTCTTTGGCAACTGACTCATTCATTTCTGCTGCCTCTTTCCAGGAGACTACTCGTGTCTTGACTGAAGCTTCGGTAAAAGGGACTAAAGACTATTTGCGTGGCTTGAAAGAAAATGTCATTGTGGGTCGATTGATTCCTGCCGGCACAGGCCTTTCGTATCATCAAGATCAGATGCAATCAAAAGAAGCTGAATTGCAGTCTGAGTTACAAGCGATGGTTGATGATGTCAATCAAGAAGGTGGTGGTCAGGTCGACTCAGAGCAAGAGTTGATGGACCAATTAAGCCAGCTGGGTGAAAGTGATACTAAAGCTGATGAAGGTGAGTAAAAAAGCGACTGATTCAAAGCCTGAAAGTAGCTGACATTGTTGGCTTAAAAAACTTTAATCTGTGCTTGACTATTCAGGGGTAAAAAACTAAAATCCCCGTTCTTATTTTCGGCAGGCTGGTGAAAACCAGTCTGTCGTTTATTTTTTAAGAGGCTTCTATCGAGCTGTTTCAGTTTTCTAGAAGGCTTTCTACAAGGTAAATTTTGCATATGGCAACAGTAAATCAATTGGTTCGAAAACCAAGAAAAGACAAGATGTATAAAACTAACGTGCCTGCTTTGGAGTCATGTCCGCAGCGTAGGGGTGTGTGTTCTCGTGTTTACACGACCACACCAAAAAAACCTAACTCGGCTTTGCGTAAAGTAGCTCGTGTCAGATTAACTAATGGCTATGAAGTAACCAGTTACATTGGTGGTGAAGGACATAATTTACAAGAACACTCTATCGTTTTGATTAGGGGTGGTCGTGTAAAAGATCTGCCAGGTGTACGTTATCACGTTGTTCGTGGTGCACTGGATACTGCTGGCGTGAATGACCGTAAACAAGGTCGTTCTAAATATGGTACTAAACGACCCAAATAATTTAATAGGTTTTAGAGATGTCTAGAAAGAAAAGTAATTTTAAGCGTGATGTATTGCCTGATCCAAAATTCGGCTCAGTGCTTATCAGTAAGTACATCAACATGGTCATGAAAAGTGGTAAAAAATCTGTGGCTGAGAAAATCGTTTATGGTGCCATGGATCAAATGGTCGCCAAGGAGTCAGGTGAAGCGGTTGAATTAACACAACAAGCTTTGGAAAAAGTAAAGCCTATGGTTGAGGTTAAATCTCGACGTGTTGGTGGTGCCACTTACCAAGTTCCTGTTGAGGTTCGTCCACAACGACAAATGGCATTGGCCATGCGTTGGTTGATTGATGCGGCTCGAAAACGTGGTGAAGCTGATATGCCAAGTAAGTTGGCTGGTGAAATGTTGGATGCTTTGCATGATCGTGGTGCTGCCATGAAGCGCAGAGAAGAAGTTCATAAAATGGCTGAGGCCAATAGAGCATTTGCACATTACCGTTGGTAATAACTTGCTAAAGGAAAGGATATTGAAGTGGGCCGCAAGACACCGATTGAAAGGTACCGTAACATTGGCATCATGGCCCATATCGATGCTGGTAAAACAACCACTACAGAACGGGTTCTGTTTTACACAGGGATTTCTCACAAAATAGGTGAGGTTCATGATGGTAATGCCACCATGGATTGGATGGAGCAAGAGCAAGAACGTGGCATAACGATTACATCGGCAGCTACCACTTGTTTTTGGCAGGGTATGGATCGTCAGTTTGATGAGCACCGTATCAATATCATCGATACGCCAGGACACGTTGATTTTACCATTGAGGTTGAACGTTCGTTGCGAGTTTTAGATGGGGCGGTTGCAGTTTTTTGTGCCGTAGGTGGTGTAGAGCCACAATCTGAGACGGTGTGGCGACAAGCCAATAAGTATCAAGTGCCTAGATTGGCTTTTGTTAACAAGATGGATCGTGCAGGTGCTGATTTCGAACGTGTTGTTGGACAGTTGAAAACTCGTTTGGGAGCCACTCCGGTGCCGGTGCAAGTGGCCATAGGGGCAGAGGAAACATTCAAGGGTGTAGTAGATTTGCTTCGAATGAAAGCCATTTACTGGAGCGAAGAAGACATGGGTTCCTCTTATCAGTTGGAAGACATTCCTGCTGAGTTGGAAGCGCAGTGTGAAGCAGCCAGGGAAGAGATGATAGAAGCGGCTGCTGAAACCAGCGAAGAGCTGATGGATAAATACCTTGAAACAGGTGAGTTGTCCCGATCAGAAATTATCGCCGGTTTGCGAAAAGGAACTATTGATAATGAAATTGTATGCTGTATGTGCGGTACGGCTTTTAAAAACAAAGGTGTTCAAGCCATGTTGGATATGGTGATTGAGCTATTGCCTTCGCCGACAGAAGTGCCTGCTATTACAGGTCTTGAAGATGGTGACGAAAATAAAGAAGTCAGTAGGGTTGCTGGTGATGATGAACCCTTTGCTGCCTTGGCATTTAAGCTTGCTACCGACCCATTTGTTGGTACTTTGACCTTCTTCAGGGTTTACTCTGGTGTTGTTAAAACTGGAGACAGTATTTACAACCCGAGAAAAAACAGTAAAGAAAGATTGGGGCGTTTGTTGCAAATGCATTCAAACTCCAGAGAAGAGATTAAAGAAGTCAGAGCAGGCGATATTGCAGCTGCTGTGGGCTTGAAAGATTTGGTTACAGGTGACACTTTGTGTGATGTTAACCATGCAATTACTATAGAAAAAATGGAATTTCCTGAGCCTGTTATTTCGGTGGCTGTTGAACCGAAGACCACAGGTGACCAAGAAAAAATGGCGACGGCGTTACAGAAGTTGGCGCAAGAAGACCCGTCTTTTAGAGTTGCTACCGACGATGATTCGGGGCAAACAATTATTTCTGGTATGGGTGAATTGCATTTAGACATCATTGTTGATCGCATGAAGCGGGAATTCAATGTTGTTGCTAACGTGGGTAATCCGCAAGTAGCATACAGAGAAACCATAACTGAAGCTGTTGAGCAAGAAGGTAAGTTCATAAAGCAGTCTGGTGGTAAAGGTCAGTACGGCCATGTAAAAATTAAAATCGAGCCGATGGAACAGGGCTTTGGTTACGAGTTTATCAATGAGATTTCTGGTGGTGTAATTCCTAAGGAATTTATCGGCCCAGTTGATAAGGGTGTACAGGAACAAATGGAAAGTGGTGTTTTGGCAGGTTATCCGTTGGTGGATTGTCGGGTCACTTTGTATGACGGCTCATTTCACGATGTTGATTCAAGTGAGATGGCTTTTAAAGTTGCAGGCTCAATGGCCTTTCGTGAAGGTGCCAGGTCGGCGTCACCGGTTTTATTGGAGCCGGTTATGAAGGTTGAAATTGTAACCCCAGAAGATTATATGGGTGATGTGGTTGGTGATATAAATCGTCGCCGTGGCACGCTGGACGGGATTGATGATTCACCATCAGGTAAGGTGATTAAATGTCAAATTCCCTTGTCTGAAATGTTTGGTTATGCCACTTCGCTGAGATCTGCTACACAAGGCAGAGCAAGTTACTCGATGGAGTTTGATCACTACAGCGAGGCCCCCGATTCTGTGTTGACAGAAATGGTGGGGTATTAAAAATTTAGAATACTTAAAATTAAGTTTGAGAAACGACAATGTCAAAAGAAAAATTTGAACGCAATAAGCCCCATGTGAACGTGGGCACGATTG
>CAZVZJ010000069.1:0-15609 GCA_964631055.1 uncultured Marinicella sp. | reverse complement strand
GCGCAGCAGTCAGTCATGCCCATAATAATCTGGTCGTTCATCGCGATTTAAAACCCGGTAATATATTGGTGACCGATAAAGGTGGTGTTAAGTTACTTGATTTTGGTATTGCAAAGCCTCTTGAAATTTTACCAGGCACTGAACAAATCCACGAGACTGTGATAGGAACGGCAGCCTTAACACCTCAATATGCAGCACCAGAACAGATCAATGGTGATGCGATCACTGTATCATGTGATATTTATGTCTTGGGCCTGCTCTTGTACCAAATGCTGACGGAACAACATGCTTTGAATTTAGTGGGTAAAACATGGGGTGAGATAGAAGCCTCGATTAAGCAACAAATGCCCACTTTACCCAGTAAATTGTTAAGCAAAAACACAAATTCAGATAAAAATAAGTCAACACCTGTTAACAGCAGTTCATGGGCTAAACAGCTTAAAGGTGATTTAGATGCCATCGTGAGTCATGCACTGAAAAAAGAACCGTCCGAGCGTTATGCCAGTGTGCAAGAAATGGCGGCCGATGTTCAACGTTATCTGCATCATGAACCCCTACAAATCAAACAAAGCCAAACCGGCTATAGATTGAAAAAAACCTTGAGAAGACACTGGCTGCCGATAACAGCTTTAAGTACAGTCTTTACCATTTTATCTGCTTCTTCATTCTTTATTTGGCAACAGTCCAAAACCATTAAACAAGAGAGAGATGTGGCCGAAGAGGTCACCACCTTTTTGGTAGACACCTTTAAATCAGCTGATCCAACACAAACGTTGGGAACAAAAATTACAGCCGAAGATATTCTTAAACAGGGTGTCAATCAAGTAAATCTTCAAGCCAATAATGCAGTGGTGAAAAATAGGTTGTTAAAGACATTGGGAGAAGTGTATCTAAATTTATCAGAATTTGATCAAGCTGAAGCGCTGTTTGACCAATACATTGAAGGGGTGGGAAGTGCTGGTTTAGATGATGAGGTTGACTTACTTCGAGCTAAGTTACTTAACTCTTTGGGTGATAATGACAAAGCCTATCAACAAATTAAAGCATTGAATCAACAGCTAGGTTCAAAGACGACTTTGGCATTTGACCTTAGCATTCTTGAAGCAAAGGTTTTACTGGCAATAGGCCAAGATCAAAAAGCAAAAAAACTGAGCCTTGATTTGGTAGAACAGACCAAAGAACAATATGGGGAAGCTTCATTTCTATATGCCAAGGCTTTGATTAACGAAGCCAAAATTTCATCTGAAAAAGGCAATGCCGAAAAAACTTTAACAACAATGTTAACCGCGAAAACCATTATTGAAACTCATTTTTCTGAAAGAAAAGTGATACTGGCTGATGTTTATAACAGAATTGCCAGATTATATAGAACGCTGTTGGACTTTGATCGGTCTTTAACCTATACCGAGCAAGCACATAATATGGCGGTAAAAATTTTTGGGAAAGATAATTTACAAGTGGCTTTTTATGAACATACCTTAGGCAATGCAAAAAGTCGATTGCAGAAGTATAATGATGCTATAAATCATTACCAATCAGCCCTCAATGTAAAAAAGAAATACTTAGGCGATAACTCTCCAAAATTAGCCTCTGGGTATTACAGTATAGCTGCAGTGATGTCAGGATATTTGGGAGCTACAAAAGAATCTTTAGATTATTATGCTAAAGCATTCAGTTTGTTAAGTGGTAAGTCAGGTCGTTATGAAAATAATTTACAGATCATGCGAGTAGAGTACACGGCGGCTTTGATAGAGTTGGAGCGAATAGATGAAGCAAAAACATTACTTTTAGAGATGCAAGCATACTTTGATAAAAAGCAGAGAATTGCAAGACTAAATTTGTCGGCTGTCAATTCTTATATTGCTTATGCTTTAATAAAAGAAAATAATTATAATGAAGCTGCCAAACTACTAAAGGGTTCTATTGGTGTATTAAGAGACAGGCTAGGAAAGAATGACATAATCTTAATCAGAGCAGAAAAAAATCACAATTACCTTAAAAATAAAGGTTACTTCTGATAAAGTGTTGAGTTTTAATATCAAGGAAGCTTATGAAAAAAATATTATTATTTTCAACTGTATTTTGTTTTCAAGTTAGTGCATTTCAATGTGAAGACTTTCTGGGAGATGAGCACTGGATCAATCCCACAAATTACCAATTGGACACTTCAATCTTATCACCAGGTTTTGGTGGTGACTGCGAAACTCAAATAGTTTCGAACCCGATTGTTAATTCATTCGAGCCAGAGTTAGGTTTTGCATATATGGAACCAGACCTTATTGAATTGAATGGACGTGTGATTCAAGATTTTTCTATCGATTTCGCTGAAGTGTTATCAGGTAACAAGCAAGGAAATTGGGTTAAGTTTTTTGTTCTCAATATGGCAGGAAATTCAGGTGGTAAGGCACAGCCTGAAATTGCAGAATCTTTGCATATGATAATTGAAAAAATTAACCCTCCAACATTTGCTGATACCAGTTATTGGAAAGTTACTTTAGTTTGGAGTGATACAACAAATTCTACCAGTCCTGTGGCTGAAGATGTGATTTATATAGATAATCAAGTCAGTTCAGGTTTACTCGAGTTCAGTGTCAGTTGGACAGAAAACAGTAATCAGGGTGGAATGACCAGTGTTACCGTGAACTCGAGCTTGATTGGTTCTTTGGGCCCGGGGTTCATAAATTTTGATTTGAATGAACCTAATTCGTTTCAAGGTCAAAACTTACAATCCTTTTATAGTTTTAGATCACCATATAATACTGTTGATCAGGTTCCCCATGATTTAGGAGTTGGAATAATTGAATCAAATACCCCTTTGCCCACAGGTACAGGATTGACTATCTATACACCATACTAATTCTGCTGAATGGTCAAGAATGGCCAGAATATATAAAGACTGAGAGTCGAGAGAACGAAACTCAGTCTTTTATTATTAACAATACCTAGAGTGCATTAAATTAAATTTAAGGTTTAACCCGAGCAAATATGGTTGTTTCGTTTAATGGGTTTCGCCTAGATATAATTTTTAGCCCTTTGAGTTTCACATTTGTTCAACAGTTACAAATGGAAGTTGAAAATTTATTTTAAATAATTTGGTTTGTTTTCATGTGTTTTTACGAGTAATAGATTAAGTATCTTTAAATTTTTAAAAACACAGGAAACAAATTGAAAAACTCGACTTTAAAATTAATTTCAGCTTTAGCCATTCTTTCTTTTAACATCCAAGCTAATGCAGCAGGTCAAAAAAGACTTATTGAAAGTGTCGTAATCGATACCCAGTCATCTAAAGGTTTTGTTAGCATCAATCTTGTTGATATTCCATCAGGAACCGGTTGTGACAATGAAATGTTGTTATTGAAAAATGACAATGATTATTTCGATGAATATTTTTCATTGATACTGACTGCTCAAGCATCAGGTCAAAATGTGGAAGTGTCCTCGAAAGTGGTTTCTTTTGAATGTTTTCTCACATCTATTCAAATGGTAGGAAGATAATATTAGATAATAAATCCTTTGTTGTTTTAAAAAACTTAAGTTATTTAATCATATGATTAATTCTGCTTTTGATCACTCGTTAAATTTATAAATGCTTAATTAACTCATGGGGTCAACCAATAAAATATTTTCACAGCGGTCAGGGCCGGTTGAAATCATGTGCACAGGGGCGCCGGTAAATTTTTCTATGAAATCGATGATCGTTTTAGCCTCTGTTGGCAGTGTTTCTAGGGCAGTCATGCCGCGGGTTGATGATTGCCAGCCTGAAAAGCTTTGGTATTCACATTGCACGGCTTCCCACTCAGCGGCTGCGCCTGGAAAAGCTTGATCACCATAACTGGTGCAGAGCTTGATGGTCTCAAAGGTATCTAAAACATCCAGTTTAGTGACACACAAACCGGTTACACCGTTAACCTGAACGGCTCGTTTCAGTGCAACCAAATCCAGCCAACCACATCTTCTGGGACGACCAGTGGTCGCGCCAAACTCTACCCCACGTTTAGCTAACTCGGCACCGTCTTCATCGAATAACTCTGTTGGGAAGGGGCCGCTGCCAACACGTGTGGTATAGGCTTTGGTGATACCGAGTACATAATCTATTTGTGTGGCGCCCAGACCTGAGCCAGATGCGGCACTGCCTGATGTGGTGTTGGATGAGGTCACGAATGGATAAGTGCCATGATCAATGTCGAGTAAGGATCCTTGAGCGCCTTCCATCAATAATTTATGACCCTGATCTAGGTGTTGATGAAGTTCACCTGTTACATCAATACACATGTCTCGAATGAAATCAGCTTGTTGTAATGCATTTTGATAAACTTCGTCAAATGACAAAGGTTCCGCTTGGTGGTAGTTTTCAATCACAAAATTGTGGTACTCTAAAACTGTTGTTAGTTTTTCTTTGAGCAACCGAGCATCCAACAAATCTCCAATGCGAATACTGCGCCTGGCTACTTTATCTTCATAGCTAGGTCCAATGCCACGTCCAGTGGTGCCAATGGCTTTTTTGCCTTTTTTGATTTCACGCAACTGATCTAATGTGATGTGGTAAGGCATGATAACCGGTGCTGCTTTAGAGATATACAGTCGTGATTGCACATCGACACCTGAGGCTTCTAAATTTTTGATCTCTTTGATCAAAGCGTTGGGTTCAATCACCACACCGTTACCAATGTAGCATTTAACACCGTCTCTTAAAATGCCAGAAGGGATTAAGTGTAAGACGGTTTTTTCATCATTGATGATCAGTGTGTGGCCGGCATTGTGGCCTCCTTGGTAACGAACCACGGCATCGGCGCGTTCGGTTAATAAGTCGACAATTTTTCCTTTGCCTTCATCACCCCATTGGGTGCCTAAAACAACAACAGATTTTTTCATGACTGAATGTATTTAAAAGTAAGTGCGCCTGCCACCATCATGATGGCACCAAAAATGCGCAAATGTTTATCTTCCATTTGCGCCAGTTGTAATAATGTGTTTTTCCATGCCTTGGGTGCAATGAAAGGCATGATGCCCTCAAATATCATCACCAATGCGATGGCTGCAATGATTGGATGTTCAATCAATTGGCTTCATCGTTATTGAAATATTTAAAAAATTCAGAGTTTGGATCCAACACCATGACATTTCCAGAATTCGCTTTGAAACTTTTAGAATAGGCTTCTAAGCTTCGAGTGAATGCATAAAACTCAGGGTTTTTGTTATAGCTTTCAGCAAATAATTTAGTGGCCTCAGCATCGCCTTCACCACGCATAACAGCTGCTTTTTGTTCGGCGTCTGCTATCATAATGCGAATTAATTTATCAGTTTCAGCGCGGATATTGATTGATTCTTTGCGACCGGTTGAACGGTGTTCAGCTGCTTCGATCAATCGTTCAGAGCGCATGCGCTCATAAACTGATTCATTAACAGATTGATCTAAGTTAATTTGTTTGATACGAACATCTACAATTTCAACGCCATAGTCTTCAGAACGCGCTTTTGTTTGAGTTCTTAAATTTCTCATCAACTCAACGCGTTGGGTAGAAATGGCTTGATCAAGTGTGCGGGTTGAGAACTCTTCTAGCAGGACGTTTTTTACCACGCCAGTCAGGTTGGCATTGGCTTTGGCAATGAGTCCACCATTTGAAGTAAAGAATTTTTTAACATCCAAAATTCGCCATTTAACAAAATAGTCAACCATCAAATATTCATTGTCGGTGTTAAATACACGTTCTGGTGCGTTATCAAGGGTTTGTATTCTTTGGTCAAATTTAATGATGTTATTAACGATTGGGAATTTAACATGTAACCCTGGTTCATAACCAGCTTGCACCACTTCACCAAAACGTAATTTAACAGCGGTTTCTTTTTCATCAATAGTGAATAAAAAGAAACTGGCCAGTACAGCTAATAGTAATAAACCAATTAAAAATGCGATCAACTTATTCATGATTAATTTCCCCTCGTAGGACGTGTTGTCCTGGTGTTTTTATAACTACTGCTTGGCGGCCTGATGTTTTGTTTTTGGATCATTTCAGGGGTTACTACTGTTGTACCTAGGTCGATGGAGTCACCATTGGTGTTACGGGGTTGGTTCTTCATCAGTTGATCCAAGGGTAAATACATCATGCTGTTTCCCGCCTCTTGGTCCATAACTACTTTTGAAGTGTCGCCCAGAACGCCTTCCATGGTTTCTAAAAATAGTCGTTGCCTGGTGACTTCAGGGGCCAATTCATATTCACTGCGCAGTAAACTAAAGCGCTCAGCCTTACCAGCAGCTTCAGCGATGATTGACTCTTTATAACCTTCTGCTTCTTGGATGATTTTCAGCACCCTACCTTCGGCCTCAGGAATCCGAGCATTCTTATATTCATCAGCTTGGTTAATAAAAGTTTTTTGGTCTTCACGTGCTTTTACCACATCATCAAAGGCTTCTTTCACAGCTTTAGGTGGGTGCACTTCAGTAATATTCAGCTGGGTTATTTGGATGCCGGTTTTATATTCATTGAGCATGGTTTGAACTTCTTCGCGGGCTTCTTTATTCACGGCTGTTCTGTTTTCATTGATGATGAAATCCAGAGTTCGGGTTCCTGCCACCTGGCGCATTACGCTTTCAGAGACCTGTTTAACGGTGTTTTCTGGGTTGGCGACACTGAATAAATAATCATTCACACGTGCTTCATCGATGCGGTATTGCAGCGAATAGTCGATTTCAATGAGGTTTTTATCTTCAGTCAGCATTTGACCGCTGTTGTCTTCTTGTCTGATGGTATCTACATTGACTTTGTAAACTTGAGCAAAAGGTCGGGGTAAAGTGAACCTTAAGCCTGGTTGCATGGTGTGTGAATATTCACCAAAAACCAAAACAACACCGCGTTCAGCTTGTTCGACTTGATAAGCTGAACTGTATATTGCCATACCGAGTAGACCGAATATCAAAATCATTACAGGCCCTTGGCTGTTACTAGAGCCACTGCTTGAACCACCAGAGGACGTACCAAAACCAAGTGTACGTTTGATTGAGTTAAACAAATCACCCAATATTTGATCAAAGTCGGGTGGTTTATTACCACCAGGTTTGTTGTTTGGCCTGCCGTTGTTGGGCTTGTTGCCACTGGGCTTATTGTCATTGCCCGAATTTTGGTTGCCAGGTTCGTTCCAAGGCATACATCTTCTCCAGTTATTTACCAGTCTTGAGGGTTTGTTTCTGTACTGACATCATGCTGTTTTAGCAAGGCGCTTACAAATTCAGCACCCAGTGCGTTACTTGTTTCATTTCTTTTGGCCAATTGCAGCCATTTTTCTAGAGGTAATTCTACCTCAATTTGCCATTGACCTGAATCATCTATCTGTTCATTTCTAATGGCATCTAATTCATACAGTTGTGCACGCAATCGAGCTTGATTCATCGGTAGCGTAAATTCGATCATTAAATGGGTACGATGTAATCGTTCTTCAATGGCTTTTAACAATAAATCGATGCCGATGTTTTTATGGGCAGAAATCCAAACTTTATCAGGTGAGCCTGATGCACTGTGTTGTAGTTGTGGCTTCGCTCCAGATTGGTCTATTTTATTATAGATTTCTATTACTGGCACATCATCGATTTTAAGTTCGTTCAACACTTTATAAACCTCATCCATGTGGTCACGGTGTTCGGGGTTGCTGTCATCAATAACATGTAATAAGACATCAGCATCTAGGGCTTCTTGTAAAGTGGCACGAAAGGCAGCCACCAATTCATGGGGTAAGTCTCTAACAAACCCGACCGTATCGCTGATGACGGATTGACTGCCACTGAGGGCAGTGAATTGTCGCACTGTCGGATCCAGTGTGGCAAACAGTTGGTCTTCGGCATAGACGTCAGCATCTGTGAGTAAATTGAACAGGGTTGATTTTCCGGCATTGGTATAACCCACCAAAGCCAGTGTTTTTGTGCCAGTGTTTTTACGTTGTTTACGGCCTTGTTCACGTTGGCGCATCACCTTGTTCAGCTTGGCATTCAATGATTTAACCCTGGCATTCAATAATCGCCGATCTGTTTCTAGCTGAGTTTCACCTGGTCCACGCATGCCAATGCCGCCTTTTTGACGCTCTAAGTGAGTCCAACCACGAACCAAACGTGTAGACATGTGTTTTAATTGAGCCAGTTCAACCTGCAGCTGACCCTCGTAAGACCGGGCTCGCTGTGAAAAAATATCTAAAATCAAGGTGCGACGATCTAACACCCTGGCTTTTACCAAAGCTTCCAAGTTACGTTCTTGGACTGGACTTAATGCGGCATCTACAATCACCACATCGGCTTCATGTGTTTTAACCGCCAGGGCCAGCTCTTCAGCTTTTCCAGAGCCAATATAATACTTGGCATCTATCGTTTGTCTGGTGCTGGTGATGACATCAAAAATTTCTGCACCTGCTGAGGTGACCAATTCACGAAACTCGCTGATTCGATCTGGTTGTTCAGCATGCTGTGAGCGCAACATAGGTGTTGGGCATAGTAGGATGGCTTTGTCGCCTCTTTCGGATCGGTCAAACATTTAATGTATCTCGCTTGCCTTCTTTTCTCGTGCCTCGAAAAACCGGCTGCTCTCGATTACTTAGATGAGTCTTGCTCTGATTCGCTTCGCTCAACAACCGCAATCCATACTTTGTATCTCGCTTGCCTTCTTGGCTAATGCCCCTACTTTTGGTTCTCGTGCCTCGAAAAACCGGCTGCTCTCGATTACTTAGATGAGTCTTGCTCTGATTCGCTTCGCTCAACAACCGCAATCCATACTTTGTATCTCGCTTGCCTTCTTGGCTAATGCCCCTACTTTTGGTTCTCGTGCCTCGAAAAACCGGCTGCACGCACAACGGCATTCTCAGGGCGCTTCTTTTGCTTCGCAAAAACCGCACCATGTTCATTACCTGTGCTCGATTATTTAGATGAGTCTCGCTCTGATTCGCTTCGCTCACGGCTTTAACGTTCATTGTATAAAAGCTTCTTGTCTTCGACAAACCGACATTATTCCATGAATTGCCTAACTGCAATCCATACTTTAAACTTCGATTCCCTTCTTGATCAGTGCTTTTGCTGTTGGTACTTGTGTTTGGAAAGAGAGCAGGCACAAAAAGAGCCTGATTCATTGTATGACCAATGAGTATTAATTGTGATTTTTTGCAGATGTTTAATTCAAACACAATTGTACGAAGTCTGTATCAGTCTTACCTTGAAAGCAATAAAAAAGCAGTTCCAAAAAATGAAACTGCTTGAGTCAATGGTTTAATAGGGACGTTTTTCAGTCCTCTTCACCTTGTTGGATCTTAAATGTACTGACATTTTTAGCAGGAACAATGGTTGAAATAGCATGTTTATAAACCAATTGATTGGTGGTGTTATTTAACACAATAACAAATTGATCAAATGATTCAACTACACCTTGTAATTTAATGCCATTCATAAGAAATACTGAAACTGGAATTCTGTCTTTACGTAATGCATTTAAAAAAGGATCTTGCAATGTTTGTGATTTTGACATGGTAGTTACCTTACTCGTTTATTATTATATTTCGGACATTTTAGCACAGGATGTTGTTTTTAAAAGCGCTTAAGGAAGCTCTGATAAATAAAATACAGTCATGTGATATATTTAAATCAGTGCTTAAACTTCAGCAAAAACTCAGTTTGTTCTTTATTTTGTTCAATATCTCCAATCATTCCAAGCCGTGAAAAACAAAACAGATCGTTAAGGCAGCCAGTTTCGCTATACCCATTCAACTTATCTTTAAAGCTGTCATTTAAACTTTCGGCCAGCCCGAAAACCAAAAAAGGTGAAGCTGTTTGTTTATTCAGATAATTGATGGTTTTGATCGGGTCACGAAGTTGATCCAATAAAAAGGTATGTGAGATGGTTTTCTTATTTGGGTCAAACTGAATATAAAATATATCTTGTGAGCTGAAATTTTTTCCATTCAGTTTAAAGCCATTTCTGGTGAATTGAGTTTTGATGCTGTTACCATTCAATGCGATTTCTTCAATCAGGTCTTTATCTTCAGCATAGGAAATTTTTAACAAAGAGTCGGCCTGATATTTTAAACTTTGGTCTAATTTAAATAACTGTGTGTATCCATGCAATGTGTTGATGGCTGTCCTGTGAGTACAAGCGTTTAATTCACTTATATTTAAATCATCCGTCACTTTGCATGTGGTGCTGAGTTGAATAGGTAAGCCATTTTGAAAAATCTCACCTCTGGTTAATAGTAATCGCGAGGGTGAAAACTCTTTGGACTGACCATTGATGAAAGTGACGTTGTGATCAATAGCGAGTCTATCAAGTAAAACGGGAGCCATATCGTATAGTCCCATTGGTAGATTACTGGTATCTGGCTCTTCGTCAATCATAATGCCTAAAATGTCTTTATTGCTGATTTCATCACCAAATAAACTCTTGGTTAATGAGGTGTTAAACACACCATGATCACCGGTAATAAAAACCACTGTATCATCCAAAACTCCATCTGATTTAAGTTGATCGATGAACTGGCCTAGTAGCTGATCTGTACAGTGAATGGCATCGATGAACCTATCAGCATCATTACCATAGGGCTGGCAAGAAGGCGCGGAAAAACCTTTTAAATGACTTGAAAGTGTCAATATGCTGATGTGAAAAGGTCTTGTTTCTTGATGTAGCTGCTTGATTTTGATATTGGCTAAGGAAAAAAGATCATCGTCATGTAAGCCCCACCAACTGTGTTTTTTCGGTGGTTTATATTGGTCATTATTCTCAAAATCTTCCCAGCCCCAAACCCTGTCATATCCGTGATCCAGCAAAAACGTCCCTTTATTGGCAAAACTTTTTTTTGCACCACCAAAAAACTCTTGGTAATAACCTGCTTCTTTGAGGACATCCGGCAGACAAGGAATTAAAAAGTAATGTTTTTCGTTTCCTGCGATGGTGTTGTTGCCTAATGTCATATTGGGTAAGAACCCGCACAACGAACTGATTAAGCCATCCATAGTAAACTTGGCAGTTGAAATATATGGTTTGATGGCTTGGTGCGTTGCTTTAAACCTGTTGATGTTTGGTGTCAAGTTAGGGTATCGATCTGATGTTGTGAATATGTCACTGAAAGATTCTAAATAAACAACAACCAGATTTTTGTTGTTGCCTCCCTTGGTGACGATGGTTGATTTATTGGCTGTTAGTGCTGAGATACCCAACGGCTTTAATTTCTCAAGTTGCTGCGCCGTAACAGCCTGGAGTTGAGTGAGGTCCAAATGTTTTTTTATGCCTTGTGTATACCGCCCGAGTACACTGTGGCTGAAGAAAAAAGCCAGTAAAAAAACCGAAACTATAAAAACCAACCATTGTTTATTCTTGGTTAAGAGTTTTTGGCTTGAAAACACCAAAATAAACACCACAAGAA
This sequence comes from uncultured Marinicella sp., assembly GCA_964631055.1. Taxonomy (GTDB): domain Bacteria; phylum Pseudomonadota; class Gammaproteobacteria; order Xanthomonadales; family Marinicellaceae; genus Marinicella. The sequence continues at coordinate 4,227 of CAZVZJ010000069.1, read as the reverse complement.
ATAGAAAAGTAAGTAAAGCTAAAAATGGCCAAAAATATTCCCGAACCCCCAATATAAATGCATCCCAACTAAAGTGGGCTATGGCTTCAGGACCGAATAACATGCCAGAAAAATCGACCATTGCAGCCTCGGCAAATGCCATAAAAAGGACGGTAAAAATCAAAATGGATTTTAAGATAAGCAATGAAGTTCGTAACCATTGAGCTTTGCTTTTACTGGGAAATGACCACAAGATTAATTGCAAAGCTAAGGAAGACAGCACCAACTCAACTAAAGAGGCTTTACCAAACAACAAATTTTTGTTCTGGATGTAATTTGATTCTGCAAAAAAATACAGGAATACCATAACCAGGCTAATTATTGTGAAGCATGTCAGGGTGGCCTTTCTGAAGTTTAATGACATAAGTTTTCTCTTTCTTTTTGGAGTCCAAGCATGTTTTTATTATCTCTGATAGTTCCTGGTCGACAGTCTGGTTTGTTTGTATTAATTTCCATGTAAGTTGGTCATTATTTAAATATACTGATTTGCTTTAAAAAATCTGGAAATTCTTTTTTAATGAAATTTAAATAATCATTTTGTAGCCCGTTTGCTGGCATGTGATCTACATCGTCGTGGGTAGTGACTTTAGTGACATAAATTTTATCAAATCCAGTTATATTATTACTGTCAGTGCGAAAAAAAAGCTTCCAGTTTGTTGAGGATATGACAAAACTGGCAGGGGTGTTTTGTTCTCCAGCAACAGATGATAATTTGTACTTGTTTTTGCCAACCTTAAACAGTGAATGACCATCAATTTCATGAATTGCTGTTATATCCACGCCTATGTGATCAAGAATGGTTGGCATGATATCAAGGTGAGAAGCAGCCTGTGAGTCAGTTTTAACGGGCGTGTCGACTCCTTTAATATAAAGTGGTACGTTGATATCTTCTCGGTACAAGGTGAAACCATGCATCATATAGTCATGTTCCATGAATTGTTGCCCATGGTCTCCAACTGCAATAATCATCGATTGTGGCATCAGGTTATGTTTTGTTATGGTATCGAGCATTTCACCAAATAAATGGTCCATATACTTGATGGAGTTTTTATAACGATTAAAAATAAGTGTTTTGTCTTTTTTAATCAATTTCTTTGCGTTAGATAGGGTAGTGCCTTCTTCAGCTGTACCCAAAAACGGTTGAATTTCTTCTATTTTATCGGCATTCCAGCGATAAGGGTAGTGTGAAGAGTCTAAGAAAATGATATTAAGGTTTTTAGATTGTTGGTGTTTTGTTTGAATGTCGTTGAGCAGTTCATCTATGGCTCTTTGGTCGTGTTCAGGTGTGCTCATCTCAGGGTGTGGGCTTATATAATCAAGGAGTGATAAATTTTGACCAAACATGGTTTGGTCTGATTGTAAATATGAAAGGTCTTTGGCCGAATAAATGTTAATTTGATAGCCTAATTGTTTGATTAGTTGTAAAGGGACAGATCCTTTTTTATCGTCTAAATCCCTGTATCGTTCCCAAAAAAACGGCTGTCTAGAATTGATCATTGAAAACCAACCATAGTGTGTGGCATTTCCAGAGGCAATGGCCTGCTCAAATTGCCAAGAGTTTTCTTTGAACTCAACCAGTCGGGGGGTGACCTGGGAATTAACCACGTCCTCTCGGATGGATTCAAAAATAAATAAATAAATATTTTGAATTTTGCTTTTTTGAATCTTCTGAGAAATTGTAGGGGCAAAATCCAATCTCTCAAAGGGTCTTGCCTTTGTATCGAATGAAACGATGTAATCATTGACATTGAAAAAGCTTATCCCTAACGGGTGGTGTTGTTCGTAGGTTACAATTTGATTTTGGTTGAGGTGTTTAGGTGAGAAGTGTTGGATGAGATAAATTGATAAAAGAGCAATCATACTGGTTAGCATTGCCAGTTTAATTGAAAGTTTAAAATGGCTGCGTTTTAGCTTGAACTCAACAAACCAAACCATTAAAAAACTGACTAAAATAGAACACAAAATAAGGCCCAGATAGAGCGACAGCTCTGATTTAGATAGTTGGGTAAATCTTAAGTTATTGAAAAACTCACCTATTCCACCATCTACCAACATACCTAAACCATGTCTAACATGCATGCCATTAAGTGTAAATAAACTCACATCAGCAGTGATGAATAAAAAACAACATAAAAATATAAAGCCTAGTAGGATTCTGAACCATTTAAATTGACCTAAAAAGCTGAGAAATAGGGTGTATAAACTAACAATAAAGAAAAAGTGGATGGCACTAAAGAAAACAATCAAAATAGAGCCGAAAGTCAATTCTTGACTTAAATGATTGGCAAAATTAAAGCTGGCTAACAGCATGATTGAGAATCCCAGAAAAACTAGCCATTTGCTGACAAGAACAGGTTTTGACGTGAGATGAATCAGTTGGTTTATTAATTTTCCTGATTGGTTATCAAAGTAATTTTTTGCTGATTTAGCAGCAGTATAAATCGCCACACCATTTTTTAAAACGTAGCTCAAGAACCAGGTAGAAAGCTTGACCAATAAAAAGGCCCAGAAACTGAATCTAAGCACCAATGAAACAATGTCCTCCTTAGTAGGTGTTAAATACGACTGGAGGTTGTTAGAAAGTTCAATGTAAGGGTCATTTCCGTTGGCAATGATTGATATTTTTTTACCATTCAACATAACACTTTCAATATTGTGCAGAGCCTTAACATGTTTGATGGCTTCAGATAACTGAATTTGATGCCAGTACTGTGTGTGAATTTTCATCGATACAATGTCAACTTTGCCCTTTGCGGGAAGTGGGTCAAATCGCAAATGTGTTGCTTGTTTGCCACACGTAATGTCATTGATAATTCGATAGGTGTTTTCGTCAATTAAGTTTTCTGCGGAATAATGGTTTTCATCAACGCTTTCTCCTTTATAGGTATTGTTTATATGACAGTAAAACTGTATTGACTGATCTTTAGCATCGGTTTCGACGGTTAATTCAACTTTAAAATCTACTGGACTGTTGAGTTTCATTGTTGTCACAACCCAACCTAAGAGCAGTGCCAATAATATATAAAGTAAATTATTGTGAATGATTTTTTTAAAAGACAAGCTTGAATCCTGAACAATGAGCTAACAGCGTATTGTAACAATCTAATTAAAAACTGTTTGTTTTTTATTTCAACGCAGTATTTTGTTTAGTTCTTATTATCCAACTTGTGATAAACAGCAATATTGCTATGTGTTTTGACAGAGGTCGAGACCTTTAATTTTTGAGGAAGTGGTCTTTTCAGACCATAACTTGGCCTTAGATTCATAAAAATCAACTTGAATGGCCATTTTTTCACCAATAGGAGAGGTTTTATCTTGTTGAAGGGTGGATTTAACTATAAGTAAATGTTTGTCCATACCTGCTACAAAGTTAAGTTTTGGCTTAGCCTCAGAGTCATCTTTAAAATATAAGTGCTGCTCTATAGCTAACTCTTCATTCAAGATGAATGCAAAGTAACCAGCTTTGTGGTTGTTGGTCTTCAATAAATACCCTTTATGATAAAAATGTCCGAAATGATCATTTTTATTCAGCCTCAGCACCCATTTCCATTGATCATTTTTATTGGGTTCATAAGTAAACTGAACATCTAAATGACAACCCAGAGGCTCGGGCGCGTCTCTTAAAGAGTAAAACTCAAGTATTTGGTTCGTTAATCCTATCAGCTGGTTTTTTTGACACTTTATTAACGGCCAACCTAGCTTGGTTTTTTCATCACAATCACCTTTGGGGTTTTTGATCATCTTATTGTCTTGCCAATCATTGAGTCGAGTCACATGTTTTTGCTGGTTCTTATTTTCATCAAATATTGATTGGCCGAATAAAAAACTGGCATTGTGTTCAACTTTGAGCATATCCAAGACAGTTGGGGCCAAATCGTAGCTAGACAGCGTTGTCTCTGTTAATTGTGGGTAGTTGGTGATTCCTATGAGTTTTTTGTCATCTACCACATCTCCAAATAATTCTTCCATTTTGGCAGTTCGAAAAACGCCATGATCGGCAACTAACATCAAAACAGTATTTTCCAATAGGCCGGCTTGTTCAAGCTCTTTAACGAATTGGCCAACCAATTGATCTGTACAATGAATGGCATTGATAAACTGTTCATCACTGCCTGAATAGGGTTGGCAGCTTTCGTATATATAACCAGGCAAATGTGTTCCTAGAGTCAACACAGTAACATTATAAGG
>CAZVZJ010000068.1:0-16968 GCA_964631055.1 uncultured Marinicella sp. | reverse complement strand
AATCCAATCCTATAAATGTGGATATATTCGTACCACCTGACCCATTAGCACCAGCTATTCCATCGGCACCATCAGAGCCGTCATCACCAAAGTTGCTTGGCGATGACCCACCACCGCTTCCTCCTTGACCACCTAAACCACCTGGGCCGATCCCGTTTAACCCATTAAAACCAGGGTTATCTTCTAAACCTGAGCGCCCTCCAACACCACCATCGGCACCACAAAAACCATTGATTCCACCATTACCAGCATTGGGTCTATTGCCAGAGTCACAGGCAAACCCACCATCCTCTACACCGTTACCACCTGGGCTACCCATATTACCAATTCCACCATTACTTCCATTGGCACCAGCTAAGCCAAAACCACCGTTAAATGATGTTATTTCAACAGTGTTTAGTATGATGTCTGTCGCATTAAGAATTTTAATCACATAACTGCTGTTTCCACCTGGTGCACCATTGACATTGGTCATATTTAAATTTTGCAATTGCAATCCACTGATGGCATTAGCAAGTATAAAACCATCGAAACTCACATTGAAGTTGGTTTGACTGGGGGCGGTTCTTTGTTCAAACTCCGAACTGTATCCACCGGCCCAATTGACATTGCCCAAAATGGTAGAACCACCATTTAAACTGTATGTGCCACCAGCAAATAAAATCCAACTTTTATTGTTGTTGATGGCAGACGCAACCAAGTTATTAACATTGGCATCACCAGCTGGATTATCTGGTGTCAAACCATCACCACTGCCACCATTGGCCACAAAATAACTGTCCAGCAAATCACCATCAATACCATCACAATTACTGTCAACAAATTGCATGTCCGGTTCATCAACTGCACCAGGGTGAATTAAGGCATCGGTATCATTACAATCGGTATTGTCTGCTACAAAAATGGACGAGATTTCACAAACCATTTCCGGTTGATTCGGGTCTCCGAATCCATCATTATCGCCATCAAAATAAGCAGTTGCTCGCACATCACACAACTCAAAACCGTTGGCAAATACAATGTCCGCAAATAACTCTCCCGTTTGAGTTTGAAAATTTCGTGGGCTGTTGGTCATGGGTTGATTCATGGCATCAATTGAAGTGCTTTCATCATCCAGCATCAAATCTGTACCGCTGAATGTCATTGAACTTGTGCCATCATAATCAATGGTTATTGATGCTGCATTCGCATCAAAGAAAAAATTGGGCAAGGTAAAGTCCTGTGGTATCGCTCCAGAAATTTGCGCTAAATTGCTGGTAGCTAACAACACAGTGCCCTCCATTATTGTTATTTCTAATAGATCATTAGGAAACACAAAATATTTAACATCACCGTCTGATGTCGCAGTGATGATTTTACCAGCAAGATTGAAATCATCCACCTGCACATCACCTGAATACAGCTCAATGAATAAAACCGTACCGTTTTTGTTGCTGTACACTTCATTCAATTCCCAAGCTGCCAGAGCTGATTGAGTAGAGATAAATACCGACAATAATGTCGCCCACAATTTAAATTGATTCAATGTCATAATTTCCCCTGTGTTGATTGATTCGCACTCAATAATCCTATCATTTGATGATCTTGTTGATGAAATAAAATTTCAAATAAACAGGTTTCAAAGCTCCTTTTATGACTTTATTATAAGTCCTCGTTCAGTCAAATTCATTTGGATGTCACGCAACGTCACATCGAGAGCTGTGATTGGGTAACCTAATTGCTTTTGGGCTTTTTGACTGTCCGTTTTAAACTGATGTGAGATGATTTGTAAAGACTCTGGGGTTAAATCAGGCGGATTCTTGGTCACATAAGCGATCATAGATTTGAGCTTGGCTGCCAACTTAACCAAGGCCTGTGGCTTGCGCCTTTTGGTGATCGATAAACCAAAGGCCCCAGCAACTTGATCAATGAAGGCCTCGAAGTTCATGTTATGCCCGCCCAAAATATAATTCTCACCAGCCTGCCCTTTTTCGGCAGCCAGAATACAACCCCGTGCCACATCTCGAACATCAACAAAAGAACCCGCACCAACTGGAATCGTAGGCAATTCATCTTTGATCATCATTTTAAATAGGCGTATCCAGTTATGTTGGTCATCTGGACCAATGATATGCGTCGGGTTGACCACCACTGCGTTCAATTTTTTCGCATGGTCTTTAACAATTTGTTCAGCCATACTTTTGGTTTTGACGTAATTAACCCAACTGGATCCTCCTTCTTGGGGTGTGTCTTCTGTCAGTTCTATCATGCCATGATGGTCTACGCCGAAGGTGGTGATTGATGAAACATGGACGAACTTTTCTGTTTGGCGCAGCATGGCACTTTGGATCAGATTTAAGGTGCCCAAAATATTGGTTTGGGTTTGCCTTGGGTTGTGCTTGCTCCATGTATTGGTATCGGCGGCAGTATGAAACAAGGCATTCACATGTTCTGGCAAAACCGCTTGGATCGCTTCTTTGTCCAATAAATCTGCTTGCACATAATCGACCCCTTGAACTGGGTTTTCTGGTATGCTTCGACACATGGCAGTGACCTGCCAATCAGCCATGACTAACTGTTGACACAAATGCCTGCCTAAAAATCCGGTTGCACCGGTCACAAAAGCCGTCCGAGTCATTGTTTCAGTCATGCTGTTATTCTGCTGTTGGTTTGAGTACCAACAGTTTAATCTATTCTGTTGAGTTTTAAAAAGGTGAAATCATGGAAGTGATGCCATTCAAAAGGCACATCTCCCAAACTGTCAAACTATCACTGCCACTGATCATCAGTCAGATCACAGTGGTGGCCATGACATTTGTCGATACTGTAATGGCCGGACGCCTGGGTTCTACCACCTTGGCTGCTGTGGCAGTGGGCAGTTCATTGTGGTCTTCGGCCATCCTCTTTGTGTTTGGTATTTTAATGGCCATTTCATCTGTCGTCTCTGCCATGGATGGTGCCGATGAACAACAGCAAATTGCACCATTTTTCAGACAAGCCTTGTGGCTGGCATTGATATTGGGACTGACCTTCACTGGCATTATTTTATTGATGGATCCTTTGTTTGCGCTGTTTAACACCGAACCTGAAGTGATCCCAGAGGCCACCAGTTACTTACATGCCTTGGCTTGGGGTGCTTTGCCGCTGTCATTTTTTGTGGCCTTTCGTTATTTAGCCGATGGTTTATCGATCACCAAAACCACCATGTACGTCAGCTTTTTAGGCCTGATGCTGAACATTCCTTTGAACTATGTTTTGATGTTTGGCAAGCTGGGCTTCCCCGCCATGGGCGCACAAGGCTGCGGTTATGCCACAGCGATCGTCATCACCTTCCAGATGCTCGCCTACATCATCATCACCCACCGGCATCATGTCATTGGTTCCTATCGAATATTCAGCCAAATTGACCGACCTGATTGGCTTGAAATTGGACGCTTTTTCAAACTGGGCTTTCCGGTAGGGATGTCGATGTTTGCTGAAGTCGGTTTTTTTGCCATCATCACTTTACTGGCCTCATCGCTAACCACGGAAACAGTCGCGGCCCATCAAATTGCCCTTAACTTTGCCTCCTTGTTATTTATGGTGCCACTGGGCCTATCAATGGGCATCACCATCCGCGTAGGCAATGCGGTGGGGCGCAACAACCTGATTGATATCCGCAATGCAGGTTTTTATGGCATTTCCTTGGTACTGATCACGCAGATAATTGCTGCCTCTGTGACGGTTTTGTTCGCCGCACAAATTGTGGGTTTATACATTGATGATGCTGCGGTTGCCAAAGTCGCTATTGGGCTGCTTTTCTATGCCGCCATTTTCCAATTATCTGATGGCATTCAAGTCGCAGCAGCTGGCGCACTGCGCGGCATCAAAGACATGAACTTCATCATGTTCAGCAACATAACTTCATTTTGGGTTTTAGGCTTTGTCACCTCTTGGTATTTATGTTTCAAACGGAACATGGGAGCCGAAGGTTTGTGGATTGGAATCATTGTGGGCTTAACTGCCGCAGCGGTGTTGAATATTTTTCGGTTCAAATACAAATCAAAACCCTAAACTGTGATGATGTTTGACATTTGATCGACGCTTTTTATCTTAGAATATCGCATAAACTTTGTGCGAAAAATAAAGATAATTTGCTAAGTCATTGATATTTCATCAGGCAAAAAATTTAACCCATTTTCTGCTTGCCAGCGAATGAAAAAGTAAGATATTATCCATGCACAGAGAGAGTAGTATCGGAGAGGAGTTTTGGGCATTTTATAGCAGCTCAGAGCTTGTGTGAATCACCATTTAATTTATCAGCGAGTCATATGCAGCATACAGATCAGCAGGAAAACCAGAACCAAGCCGTTCAAGCAACTGAACCCAAAGAAAAAAACAGCAACAACCAGGACACCAACACCCCCAACGCAAAATTCAAAGTCATTCGAAGAAATGGCAAAGTCACCGCATTTGACTCATCAAAAATCCAAGTGGCCATGACCAAAGCGTTTCTGGCCGTTGAAGGTGGCCAGGCTGCGGCATCAAGACGCATCAGGGAGACAGTTGAAAAGCTTGCCGATCAGGTTTTTCAAGCATTGTTCCGTCATATGGAAGATGGTGGCACTGTTCACATCGAAGACATACAAGACCAAGTAGAACTGTCCATGATGCGCGCTGGTGAACATAAAGCAGCTCGAAACTATGTACTGTATCGAGAAAAACAAAACGAAAAGCGTGCCCGTGCCAAAGCCAAGGCAGAGAAGAACGATCCTGCCCCCACTGAACAACAAGATACACTGCATGTGATAGATGCCAAGGGCAACCGCAAGCCATTGGACTTTTCACGCATTGAAACATTGATTGCCGATGCGACTCGTGGCCTGAAAGGCGTGACCAAAGAATTGGTGATCAAAGACGTTCGCAGAAATTTATTTGATGGCATGGCTGAGGAAGATGTGAATGCCTCTTTAACCATGTCGGCACGTGTATTGATTGAAAAAGATCCCAACTATTCTCAGGTTACAGCCAGATTGTTATTGGATGGCATCCGCTCTGAAGCATTGAGCTTTATTTATGGCATGGAAAAAACCGCCACCCAAAAAGACATGACTGATGTATACCCGGATTATTTCGGTAAATACATCCAGCGTGGTGTTGAACTGAATTTACTGGATTCTGAACTGGCTCGTTATGACATTGAACGTTTATCCAAAGCCATCAAGCCAGAACGCGATAAGAAGTTCACTTATTTAGGCTTACAAACCCTGTTCGATCGCTACTTCATTCACATGGGCAAAACCCGCATTGAATTACCACAAGCTTTCTTCATGCGTGTTTCTATGGGTTTAGCCATCAATGAAATCGATCGTGAAGCCAGAGCCATCGAATTTTATGACTTATTGAGTTCTTTCGACTTCATGAGTTCTACTCCCACCTTATTCAACTCAGGCACTTTAAGACCACAACTTTCAAGTTGCTACTTAACCACTGTACCAGATGATTTGGACGGTATTTTCAGCGCCATCAAAGATGATGCGATGTTGTCTAAATACGCAGGTGGTCTGGGTAATGATTGGTCAAGAGTGCGCGGTTTAGGCTCGCACATCAAAGGCACCAATGGCGAATCTCAAGGTGTGGTGCCCTTTTTGAAAGTCGCTAATGACACTGCAGTCGCCGTTAACCAAGGTGGTAAGCGCAAAGGCGCCATGTGTGCTTACTTAGAAACCTGGCACATCGACATGGAAGAGTTCTTGGAGCTACGGAAAAACACCGGTGATGATCGCCGCCGTACCCATGACATGAACACCGCTAACTGGATTCCAGATTTATTCATGGAACGGGTCGCTAAAAACGAAAGCTGGACTTTATTCTCGCCAGAAGAAACGCCTGAACTGCATGAATTATACGGTAAAGATTTCAAAACCCAATACGAGTCATACGAACAAATGGCCGCCGAAGGTAAAATCAAAAACTTCAAAACAGTTGAAGCCAATGATTTATGGCGCAAGATGCTCAGCATGTTGTTCGAAACAGGTCATCCTTGGATGACGTTCAAAGACCCTTGTAACATCCGTTCACCACAACGCCACATAGGCGTAGTGCATTCATCGAACTTGTGTACTGAAATCACGTTAAATACTTCGGATGAAGAAATTGCAGTTTGTAATCTGGGTTCGGTTAACTTGCCGCATCATGTGAATGACAAAGGCATCGACCACAAGAAACTGAAGAAAACCATCACCACTGCGATGCGCATGTTGGATAACGTGATCGACTACAACTTCTACTCAGTACCACAAGCCAGACGTTCTAACCTGCGTCACCGCCCTGTGGGATTGGGTTTGATGGGTTTTCAAGATTCGCTGTACATTCAGGATATGGCCTATGCCACTGAAGAAGCGATTCAATTTGCTGATGAAACCATGGAAGCGGTTTCCTACTACGCCATCAACGCATCAAGTGATTTAGCCGAAGAACGCGGCACCTACCCATCTTATGAAGGGTCACTGTGGTCACAAGGCATTTTACCGATCGACTCGGTTGAATTATTGAAACAAGAACGCGGTCAGTTCATTGAACAAGACCAAAGCGTCAGCATGGACTGGGATGATTTGCGTGAGAAGGTTAAAAACCAAGGCATGCGTAATTCCAACACCATGGCAATCGCACCGACAGCAACGATCTCTAACATTTCTGGCGTGTCACAATCGGTTGAACCGGTTTACCAAAACTTATTCGTGAAATCTAACCTCTCAGGTGAATTCACCGTCATCAACCCATACTTGGTTGAAGATTTGAAAGCCTTGGATTTATGGGATGATGTGATGGTTAATGACCTGAAATACTTCGATGGCAGTGTGCAGCCCATCGACCGTGTACCGGATCATTTGAAAGCCAAGTACGCCACCGCCTTCGAAGTGGATTCGCGTTGGTTGGTAGAAGCGGCCTCACGTCGCCAAAAATGGATCGACCAAGGTCAGTCACTGAACCTTTACATGGTTGAGCCATCAGGTAAGAAACTGGATTCATTGTATAAACTGGCTTGGGTACGTGGTTTGAAAACCACTTATTATTTACGTTCAGTGGGCGCCACACATGTTGAGAAAAGTGTCGATGCCAGCTCGAACCAAAAACCTGAAGTCACACAACCTGGATCGGCAGCACCACAAGCGTGCTCAATCCTCGATCCGGATTGTGAAGCCTGCCAATAATTAAAATAATCATCAGCTGGCCTGTCATATGCGTGAAGACAGGCCAGTTGAACTTTCCCAAATAAGCCAAATCACCTTGAATGAGGTGCTGTAAATTGGGTAGAATAAATAGTGTGTGATGAAAGGACAGCGAACAAACAGCTATAAAAGCCTTGATATCATCAAAAAAATAACTGATAAGTTAAGTGGAGTAAAGAAACATGATGAATTGGGACGACCCGCTCGGACTCGGTAAAAGCCAAGAGGAAAAGAAGCCTCAAGTGCCACAGCCAACTCAAGTAACGGCAAAGACAGCCACCCTGTCAACGCCAGCTATACCTGAACAACCTCAGGTAAAAACACCGCCGGTCACTGATACCACGGTTAAAGCAACTACAGAACCTGCCGCTGCCATCAACGTCACTCCAGAAAACACTTACCAAAATGCCATGAGCGGTGTGGAACCAGTTCGTGCAGAGGATAAAAGGGTCATCAACGGCCTGACCGATGTCAACCAACTGGCACCCTTCAAATACCCTTGGGCCTGGAAGTTTTTCCTTAACGCCAACAAAAATCACTGGACCCCACTTGATATCAACATGACTCAAGACGTCCATGACTACAACAAAACCCTGACCGAAGACGAAAAACACGTGTACCAAAACGTGCTGTCCTACCTGACCACATCAGACATCCTGGCGATGCGTAACATTGGTCTGGCCGTGATGGAAAAAATGACCGCACCCGAATTACAAATCTACCAAGCACGTCAGGTTTATGAAGAAGCCCTGCACACGTGGACTTACCAGCACTGTATTGAAACCATCGGCCTAGACCAAGGTGAAATCTACAACCGCTACCGCGTGATCCCAGAGATCAACCAAAAAATCCAAGTCGCTAACCGCCGCCTGAACTCCATCATGCGCCCTGACATCGACCTGAATGACAAAGACGAAATGGAAAACTTCGTACTGGCCTACATGTTCTTCGGCGCCGTGTTTGAAGGCTGCTGGTTCTACAACGGCTTCAGTCCAATCTTCGCGCTACAAAGACGCGGCCTGATGAAAGGCACCGCCGAACAACTCCAGTACATCATGCGCGATGAAGTCATGCACTGTTCATTCGGTATCCGCGTGGTGAAACAAATCATCGAAGAAAATAACGTTCAACTCGACCCAGCCAAAGTCCGCGAAATGTGGGACGAAAGTGAGGCAGCCGAGTCAACCTACGCCAAATTCCTACTGAAACGCCCCATCTTGGGCTACTCAGCCGAAGACCACAGCGAACAATTCCGCTACATCGCCAACCGCCGCGCCAGACAACTGGGCATCGACGAGCCATTCCCCGGCGCCGAATGCACCCTATCCTGGCTGGATGAACAATCCAACCTAAGAAAAGAAAAGAATTTCTTTGAGACCCGGGTTACTGAATATCAGACCGGTGGTGCGCTGAGTTGGGATTGATTAAATTCACGCATAAAGCGTCATATAAGTTGAATTTTTGAAGCTCATAAAGTGAAATTGAGCGACGCATAAGTTGAAATTAAGCCCGAATTTTTCGGGCTTTTTTTATATTCTTTAAAAACCTAAGTGTTCATGTTCAACTCAATAAAGTATTTATTAGGTTTTTCGTCTCCAAATAATTTTTCACTTCTGGTTTTTTCCAATTTTTTAAGTCTTTGTTTATATCTATTGATCAAACTTGGCCAATATGCATTCATTAACAATGTCTGCGGAGAGTATTTATATTTCCACACTTCAAAACGGCCATCTACCACCTCTAGAAATAAAACACTAAATCTCCAAAAATCTGTCTTACTCTTTGCTTTGTCCATTTCACTGTACCAATACTCTGCCCATATATTTCTTTCATAAGCATAGTAACCTTCTTTGGCGGCTTTTCCAATCACACCCTTAGAGTCAATATACCGGGTTAAAATTCCTGATGAGGTGTTGGAGTCAATTCCAAACCCACATATAGTTAATGCTCTGGCAATCAAAACAGGTTTATTAGAATTTATTAACTCAATGACAATTTTCTCAACATTGCTACCTTTATCAAATAGATTTGCGGTTAACACCTCTGTAGACAACTCTTGATCACTGGTTAATATTGAAAAGTATTCATTTCTAAAGTCATCAATCTCGGGGGAATCATGACTCCTCCAAATTGACAGTGAGCGCTGTGAAATTTTTGCCACTCCGTATGTTTGATTTATTAAAGAGTTACTATTTGCCAATTTTTCAAATAACTTAACAGATACTTTTGGCTTTTTCTTTGACAGCCCTTCCGCAATACTCAACCCAACATTACATATTAAACTAATTTGATCAGAATCTTTATTCAATATTCTATCCACCCAGTTTGCTACAACCTCTGGGGCCTTTTCAATACATATATCAATAATTCTGTGATCTATGCCATCCAAAATTATATAAGCACTATTTCTTGATATCGTCTCCAAAAATCTATCAAATTCGTCCCAACTAAACTTAGGTTGATCAGTTTGACTCTCGCCATCTTGGGTCAATACACTGAAAGGGTTATCAACAACTTTTTGTGCTTTTGAGGTATCTAACAAAGGAGGGGTATTATTATTTAGATCATTATCGTTTTCCACTTCACCAAAATCAATAATATTGCTATTTGAAATTAATCTAAGTATCGATGCATCAATTAAGCTAATTAAGTTCTTGATGTGTTTCTCTGTTAACCTGTTAACCACTAATCCAAAATAGGAGGGAGGGATCCTTGTAAAAATATCATCCATTGCAACAATGTTAAATTCCTCAGCTTTGGCCAGTAGTTTAGAGCCGAAGAAAATAAGCCTCCTGTCTTTCGAGGGGTCTAGCAAGTTCGCATCCCAATTACTTAAAACCAAACCCTTAATCATCCCCCTGAACCTATGGGGGTACTTGGCAGCGATACCCATTACTTCTGTTCGAATTGATTTATCATCATGGGATATCAATTTTTCAATTATCTTACATGCTGTTTCAGTAATTTCAGTATTTGAATATCCTGTTATTAGAAGCAATGTCTTTAACTTATACTTATTTTGCTTTTGCTCAACTTCCACCAGCAACCTTTCTAGAGTTGCCTTATACCCAGCTTTATACAAATCCAATTGGCTCAAGAATGGCGCCCCACCTCCTTGTGTATCTAAAGAGCACAAAAATTTTAGCTGACTAGGGCCACTTAAATTCTGCAATATTACTGACAATAATTCTTGCAAACTTATATAGTCATCATCATTTTCATTTGATGTTAATTTTTTTGATAATTGTTCGGCTTTATTTTTTAATTTTTTAATCAAACCATCAGTGATCAATGCACTACTTGATTTTAAGAAGTTACACAAACTGTAAAAATTTTTCCCCTCCAAATCTAATAATTTTTTAAACAATAATCGATGTTTGTTTATTGGAACACTAGGTTTAAATCGAGCAAAAGCAGCGTTTATATCTCTTAAAAAAAGATCTTCACTAGTTAAATTATGTGATCTATATGTTTTACCAAAATCTAATTTTTCATATCTTAAAATTGTTGGCTCAAAATTACTTGGGAATTCTGAACTTGGATCGCAAGGATCAGTATTGCAATAATTTTCTTTAGCTCGAAACTCAGGATAACTAGGCCTACCCTTAATCAATTCCTTTGTAATTTTATGCGCCAAAATAGAATCTTTTTCTGTCGCTAACGCCCTTAGTATTGATACTAAGGCCCATTTCCCGGATTTTGAAACCTCCGGCAAATTCAAAAAACTTGTTACTTTTAAGAATCTTTTCCTTACCACTTCCCAATCACAATTATTAAATTGAATTAGGTGTTTGAATTCATCGGTAATTCCATAAAAGTCTGGATTGATCGACTTCCCAAATTTCCATGCGGCCAAGTATTCTACATGCGGCTCCAAAGGCATTCCTGACAATATCTTAAACACATTTCGAATCAAATCAGTTGTATCTAAGTGATCATTACGATTCATAAACTCTAAATTAAAATTCGTTTCCCCTTCTGAAAAGTCTCTTACCTTTTTATTAAGCTTTTCTTGTTCAGTTAATGCCAAGTTAGCAACTTCTTCTTCGCTCTTGCCGCGAGTATTTGTCATTCGCATTCCTGGTTTTAATGAGAAAAGACTCAACCATTGATTAATTTCATTTTTCATAATCTCCCAGCAACCTTCATCATCACGCACTTCACATAATGTAGAAACCAATAAATCATTATTTCTATAATGCACCTTGGAAGTTGAAATTCGATAAAGCAAATCCATTTGAAGCTTAGTTTTTCTTCTTGCTACGTTAGTCAAGATTGAATACCAGTTATTGTTAATATTTTGAATTTTCTTCAAAAATTCATGAATTAACTCAGTAGTTATGTCGTCCAAATTATTATCAATACTAGATATTTGAATTGCCGTAAGTACAACCTCAGCTGTTTCATCTAATGACGCAATTGGCTCAATGACTTTTACCAATGAATCAGATAAATCATTTTTATTTCTTACGGAAGACTGAAGTTGAGAAATTACAAGTAATGCCAGTGCCAGAGTAACCCCTTCTTCATTTAATCGATATAGTGTTGAATCCTCAGGTAGGATTTCAATGTATCTACCTTCATACACATATTGCAAGCCTCTCAATAATGTATCATCTTCAGTTGACTGAGTATCAAATACTACTTCAACTTCATTATTCGACTTGCGATCAATATATTCCTTAGCAACTTTAGTTAATGTTGATTTGATCTGATCAACGTTACTTATTTTGGGGTTCTTTACCAAATGCTTTCTTATATGTTCAAACAACAACCTAGCAGGATTAATTTCATTTAAATTTTCTAGCTCTTTTGTAGTGGTTAAATCTAAAGCAATTGACAACAATCTTGGGTTTCTTAATGCGCTTACGACTTTTTGATTTAAATTATCAAGGGATATATTTCTTTCATCAAGAATATGCTTCAATTCTTCAATAGACCAAATTGGCACTACGATTTCATAAAACTTTAGATTGGGGCTCTTTTGTAATATATTTGTTGTGAAATATTGTTGCCTGCAGGATATAATTAATTTGCCGCTGATCTCAGACAAATATTTATTTATTTGGGCAATCCAAATATCCCACTCATTACTAGGGTATTCATTAAGTCCATCGATATAAACTATCAAGTTGGGAACAAAATCACTGTCAACTACTCCAAGTTTCTCTCTCTTATTCCTCCAGTTTGTAAATACATTTATCCATCTTTTTTCCTTAAACTCTGAAGAACTATCTTTCGTCTGTTTTATAAGCTGCTGAATTAAAATTTTTTCTTGGCTATTTGAATTTTCTACACTTGAAACTTCATGAGCAGTAAACATGACCAACAGTGTATTTTTGAGATTCATACTTAACCAACTATTTAAGAACAAGCACGATTTACCACTTCCTTCAACTCCTAGCAAAGCAATCAATTCACTATCAAATTCATGAAGTTTTTGTGACACTTTGTCTTCAAGAGTAGTACGGATGCAATTGTTTTTAAAACTCTTAACAGCAAGGTTTTGCCCTAACTCAGCCCTCGAATCAGTTTCATCAAGAGTAACACTACTTATCCATTCTTTGTTGTTGTCAAAAGCTAATGGTAATCCAAGCGTTGGCTCATTTAAGATCGACTGGATCTTAGTCGTTTCCATCAGATAGTTTTCTGAATTTTCGAGTTGTTCACAAGCTAAAATTAATTCCGGAAAATTAATACTATTTGGATCTTTACTATTCCTTTTTAAAAATTCAACAACCGAATCTTTTGAATACACACAAATTGCAGAAAGGGGCGGAATACTAGAATTTGAAATCCAATCCAGAATTAAATAGTGGATCGAATTTTTTTCACAAACTGGCTTTACTACATTAACAATTTGTGACTTTATTTCAATTGTAGCACCTAAAACCCATAAGTTAGGTGGTTCAGGATTTGCAATAATTTCAGCAACCTTACTGGTTACATCTTTAGCTGCTATTTTCCCCTTATACAGTTTTGCTTCAAATGCAATGTGACAGGAGTTTTCATTTGAATTTCCATCCATTCCATGTTGCGAACCAGAACCAGCCAATCGAAAATTTTTTCCAGTTAAATTACTTAAGCAAATTTCCAACAATCCCTCAAAGCCATTTTCACCGGTAGCTTTCAAAGTAGTTAAAGCAAATTTCAACACTTCCAATGCTTTTGAAGCTTTCATTGTATGCACCTAATCACGCTGTATTTTCATGAGTTTAAATACCTATAAACAGTTTTCATATTACCTAATGCCCCCCATAACTCTTTATTACCAACCACATAAAAATTCTGTTTAGCTCGAGAAACAGCAACATTTAATATATTCACTTTCGATGTTGCCCAAACCCTAGCTCCAGATTGGGATGGGCTCGGAGCACCTAATAGCAAAATCACAGCTTTTGCTTCTTTACCTTGAAATGTATGCACGGTACCAATACTATTCGCGATTAAGCTATTAGGGTCCTTAACACCATAGTTTTTCATAAGTTCTATTTCTTGATTCATTCTTTGACGCATACGAAATGCGACATAGCGAAATGGTGTAATAACAAATATATCTGGATTATTAGCGTTTTGCTCACATACTTTTAAAAACAGTTTACTTACACATTCACCTTCTTCTGGACACCATTTTTCTTCTGCGCTTCCCTTAATATCAAACCAAGCATATTTAATTCCAAGAACTTCTGTTATTTTTGATTCACTCGGAGCTGTCGCATGAACCATGAGACCATTGTATGCAAGCTTATTAGAAATTAAGAACATAGGGTTTTCACATCTCCTGTGAACGAGCAGAGGTGTTCCAATTCTAATCTCACTCAAATCCCTGGGTATAGTTGTACCGTATTCATTTGCTTTGTCAGATACAGTTTGAACTGAAGCATCTGGGGCTGTCCATTGATGTGGATCAACTCCCATATGTTTTGAAATACCATCGATAAGTGATGGCGACAAAGATACGATTGGTTCAATTTGCAGCGGGTCCCCAACTGAAATTACTCGTTTTGACCGAAATATAGCACCTATAGCTGCTTGAGGAGTTGCTTGACCTGCTTCGTCAATAAGCAGCCATCCTATACTCTCCTTGGGCATAGTTTTTAGCATTCTGCCTACTGATGCAAACGCTGTGGAGACAACTGGCGTTAAAAGAAACAAACTTGACCATAAATGAGGAAGCAAATGCTCTTTGTCATGTGGCAGAGCCCTCCCACTTAAACAATTAAAAAACACACCTAAATTTTGTCTTATTTTTTTAACTGAAGCATCAATAAACGCTTTATGAAGTCTAATAGCGGCTATAAAAACATCATCACGCAACCTCTGAGCTTCTGCGGTAAAATTAGGTGTGAAAACTTGTTGATCCTCGTGTGTTTTTTTCCATAGTTCTTTCGTCACGAGCTTGCCGCCACAAACTTGACTGGCTTGATTTATCTTTGTTTCTTTTAATTTATATTTATTCTTGAGTTCATTTCGTTCCGCACCGAGCGAAGATATTGTTTGTTCTATCTTCTTCTTTTCTTCACACAGGCGTTCATACTTAGAATTAGCTTTTTTAAAAATATTATTTGCATTCTCACTTTTGATTGTTAAATCAGAATGATTACTCTTCCACTGCTTCCACTCTTTACGGAAGAAAAGCATTCTGAAAATTCCAGGTTTACTTTGAGTTGAGGAATACAACAGTTGATAACACTTATCTCTAATCACTTGTTTTCCTTGAAGGTCAGCATGCAACTCTTCTTTTTTTAGACTAATTGCCACTAGAGTTTCATTTTGGGCTGCAATTACTCCTTTGATTTCTTTTATTTGGTTTTCTAATTTTTCCATCAATACTAAACATTCGTAGGCCTCTTGTGCCGTAAGGTTAATATTTTCGGACGCACGTAATGCCGCTACAAAATGTTTTCTTGCCTGATTCCACCTTTGTTTTGCTTCTTCAATACTTTTAGGTGGATCGCACTCTTGAATAACAAGAGGGATGATTTCTTCCCCATTATCATCTAATTCATAATTGGTTTGCCCAGTGATTGACATGAAGTAATTACGTAAACCTGAATTATCATCCCACCAAACTTTATTTATGAAATTATTACGATTTTTTGAATTCCCTAGAACAGAAGCAATTAATCCCCAAGTATCCGACTGATCTTGGTTCAATGCATTGCTAACT
Organism: uncultured Marinicella sp.; assembly: GCA_964631055.1. Classification (GTDB taxonomy): domain Bacteria; phylum Pseudomonadota; class Gammaproteobacteria; order Xanthomonadales; family Marinicellaceae; genus Marinicella. The sequence goes on along the minus strand of CAZVZJ010000068.1, from coordinate 1,608 downwards.
GTCTTAAAATAATTAAATTCCTTTATATCTTCTGCAATTTGTTCTTTAAGCGGTAACTCTTTGCTAATGTTTTCAACTGCTTTGTTATTAGAGGAGGCAACCAAAATTTCATGCCCTATTAATGATTCATGAAGCTTATAAAGGTGAGCAAAACTAGTACCTAGCTTTATTTTCCCAGCATGTACGAATGCTTTTTCCGGGTCTTCAAATTGACATAGCGCTTTTGATCTTTTAACTAAAACTGAAGCGACAACATCTCTTAAAAGAGTTGTCTTTCCAGTACCTGGAGGGCCATTAACCGAAAAATTCCCAGAACCAACTTCAAGTTTATTAATCGCAAGGTTTATTGCTGTTTGCTGCAGTAAAGCAAGTGAATGCCTACCTTTACTTGGCCAACGCCCTAATGGCGTATTTTTAGGTTGCAATGCCTTCTCTATGTGGTTTTTATTCTGGAGAACATCATATTCATGAGAAGGCTTTATCATCCCTAAATATTCTGACAAAGCTTTGCCCTGTGATTCCATTTTGAACGCACGCTTAGCTTTTTGTAAATCATCTAAAAAGAAACTATTCAATAATGGTGCATCTGGCTCACCTTTTCTAAAAGGCTGATATAGTCGAATAGCAAAAGTCGGAGCAACAGAATCATGTTCGGGTATTTCACAGTTTTCTATTAACCATTTGTATGCATCCAACGCTTTATTTAATGAAAATGGAAGGTATTCTCCATTATCATCTTGATGATAAACTATTTTTTCCAGCCCTTCTTTTAATATTTTTTCAGCATTTTCCCAAAACTTTAGCTGATCTAAATTACCGGTTAACGCCCTTGCATATGCCCAACCAAAACTTGATAAAACAATTCCATTATCAGGAAGTGGAACTCCCTTTTTATCAAGCATAATGACTCCAATTGCTGCCAAGCCCTTAGCCTGCGACCTCTCAACTCGCTTATCTTGATATATTTTTAATAGTTCATTAGACGCCTTTTCAAGATCAACAGCACCAAGATATACCAGGTAATATAAATTATTACTTGGTCGGGACTTCTCTCCTTGTATCCAAGGCTCTAAACCGTTTTTTAAATAGGCGTGTGAACCAGAACCAATAACCAGGTCTTTTGGTTTTTTGTAAGATTGTGGCGATAGGGCTTCAAGAACTGTCCAGGTATCCAGAATATCTGATGGGTTATTGTTTAGAGTTTTTCCATGATGAAAATCGACTTCAACATCAATATTAGCTGATTCAGAATTTTTTAATTCATCCCAATTTATTTTCTTTTTGCTACTTTGACCTGTATCAGAACAATTAACTTTACTTTTAGGCTTTATATCACTTTCAGCAACACCTGAATTTAAACTTTCCTGAACATTCTTTAATAACTTTTTTGCTCGTGCCGTTTTTCTTAATTGCAGTTCCTCTTCCAACTCTTCTAATATTGCAAAGTCATTAGATGAATTAGAATAAATATCTTCTAACTCTGTAATTTTGTGACTAAAGAACTTTCTTTGCTCCACTTATTATTTTCCTTGTATCTATCAGTAATTTCCAGCTTGGTAACTTTTGACTAAAAATTCGCAATTTTTAATTAGCACCACAACTTAAAGT
>CAZVZJ010000067.1:0-17078 GCA_964631055.1 uncultured Marinicella sp. | reverse complement strand
TTCAAAACATTAAATCTCAATATAACAACCCTTAATACAATAAAAAAATAGAAAAAAAGCATGGCCTTATAACCAAAAGTTATTAGACGTTTAGACGTCTATATTGCTCTTATGTAATAAGATTGCTAAAATTCGGTCTATTGGATGAACAAAAATAAGTTATTACCATGAAATTACAACAATTAAGATTTTTTGTTGCTGTCTGTCATAACGGCATGAATGTAACTGCTGCGGCTAAACAACTATATACTTCACAACCTGGGGTAAGCCGACAAGTACGTTTACTTGAAGATGAGTTGGGTTTTAGTCTTTTTGTCAGACAAGGAAAATCGTTGGTTGCACTCACTTTTGCCGGAAAAGAAGTGCTGGCGAGGGCTGAAAAAATATTAAAAGAAGTAGAAAATATTAAGGCCTTCAGTCTTGAACTTACAAATGAACATAATGGCCAGTTAAATATAGCTACTACACATACTCAAGCACGTTATGTGCTGCCATCTGTGTTGAAGAAGTTACATGCTATATACCCATCTATCAAAGTTAATTTATTACAGGGTACATCACAACAAAACATCAAGTCTCTCAGAGATGGCGAAGTGGATTTTGTAATCAGTTCTGGTGGAACAGATGAAGCCAGTGATTTGGTTAAACTTGATTTATTTAAATGGCAAAGGCGAATAGTGGTTCAAAAAAACCACCCTTTAGCGAAAGTGTCAACATTGAGTTTAAAAGAACTTTCAGAACATCCTTTGATTGTATATGTAGGGAATGACCAATCTAATTCAAGCTTGGTGCAAGCTTTCAACTCAGAAAAATTAGACTATAAAATTGTGTTTACGGCCAGAGACTCAGATGTCATTAAAACTTATGTCAGATCAGACCTTGGAGTTGGGATAATCGCGAGTATGGCCGTTGACGATAAACTAGATGATGACCTACATGCCATAGATACTGTTGGTGTGTTGCCATTGAGTAAAACTTGGTTGGCATTTAACCCCAGTTTATTTATGCGTGGATTTATGCATGAATTTATCCAACTATTTGCACCGCATGTTAAACGTGAACAAATTCAGTCTGCCATTGATAGTAAACTTTTATTGGTCGATCCTCAAAAAACCTCACACCCCATAGATTCTGCATGGCAATGTTGACCTGATTTTTTAAAGGAATACAATGAATTGCTGCCTTTATATATCGACGAGCCTGATACACTAATCGACTTATTGATAAGGCGAATCGAGGTGGTTCGCATCTACCTTCGATGGTCTATTTCATACCATCAATTACTTTGTATTAGTTGATATGATGATGGCTAATGGGTAAAAAGTGACTTAGAATGTTAAGTATTCCATTTATCAGAAATTCAATGAAAAAAAATAAAATGATTCGTTCGACTTGCTTTTTGTTGTTAGTTGCTGGCTGGGTAGAAGCAGAGGACATTTTTACCAATCAGTTTGAAAGCTTGGTGGTGACCAGAGTCAATAATCTGGAATTAAAAGATCCACACTTATTCTTTGAAGGTTTTGGTTGTAACGATATCACTGACGTTTTAAATAGTAACATCAGCAATCAAATTCAAACTGATACAGATGGAGATGGTGCATTGGATATTAATTTATTGAGGCAATTTAAAACGGATCAACCCGTTTATCTGGTGAGCAAGTCCCTAAACAGTAATTTAATAGATGGCTCATGTGCTGAACCTTTATTTTCATCCCCATGTACAATCAATCAAATCCTGGCGGAGGACATTCAGAGTGATTACGATGATATAAGCAGTTGCTTATCACCTGTGGTCGGCTCTACATCTGCTTATGATCCGGCTGTTGAGAGCACCCAAGCACCTTGTTTTAGTACAGAACCAACAGAAGTAATTATTAATCTGAATGGAATCAGTATCCCATTGGATTCATTTCAGCAAGCCAGTCGATACCAAGGAGGGCTTATACTTGATCAAGGATTGCTGATGGGCTTTGTTTCAGAAGACATTGCAGAATCTATTGTAATACCAGCTGGCACACCACTTGTGGGTGGATCTACCTTATTTGATCTGTTGCCTGGTGGGGGCAGTTGTAGCGACGGTGATGATCGTGATATAGGCCCAGATGGTGTGACATCGGGATGGTGGTTCTATTTTAATTCCACTTCAGATTTGGTTGAATTGGCAAGCAATTAAATTCATGTTTATTTCACTCTGACTGAGTATGATGACTCCGTGATAGAGCCCGAAGAATTCATGTTATGACAGTTTGCAATAATCACTCAATAGAAGAAGATTTCAACATAAAAAAAATATTTAGTACTGCGATAAAAAACAGTTTTGTTGCAGATTCATTGGCAATGCCCGTTCATTGGTTTTACAGGGTTACTGATATTCTTGAAGCATTTCCTGATGGCATCAAACGATTTTATCCTGCGCCAAAGAGACATCCAAGTTCTATCATGTCATTACACTCAATGAAACAGGGCGGTAGGGCTCATTTGTCAGATCAACAAAAAGATGTAGTAGGTGAAATCATCTTAAAGGACAAAGCCAAATTTTGGAACCAAACTCATGTGCATTATCATCAAGGGATGCAAGCGGGTGATAACACACTGAACGCATACACTGTCTTATGGTTGATGCAATCGATGTTAATTGATAATAATCAATTGAATTATGATGAAAGTCACTTCCTAGATATTTATATCAAACGGATGACAGCAGATAACCCACAACATCCAGACACCTATGCAGAGTCATATCACCGAGGCTTTTTTGCCAATTGGGCCCAAGGTACAGTACCTACAAATTGTGCTGCAGTGACACATGACACACCTTCAATTGGAGGCTTGGTCAGGGTAGGGCCACTGGTCTTAATTAGCATAATGAACGGATTAGACTTGGTTTCATGCAAATCATTAGCAGCTCGGCATTTAAAACTTACTCACCCAGACAGTTATTTGACACAAGTTTGTTTTCAATACATTGATTTGGTTTTTGCATTGATAGCAGCAACCAACCAAACAACCAAAGAAAGTGTGGTGTATGAATACTTTAAAAAAGTCGCAGGTAAAAAGCTAAAGCACAAAAATTTAGATGATTGTATAGATAATCAAGTGATTGGAGGTATGTACTCTTCAGCCTGTTATATCACTGATGCGTGGCCAAGTATTCTATATTTAGCCTGTAAGTATTCTGACTCAACATCTGAGGCATTACAGAAAAATGCGGAATTAGGAGGAGATAATGTGCACCGTGGATCAGTTTTGGCCATTATCATGACTTTATTAAATGGCCAGAAATTAACAGAACTATTTAATCAGTTAGTGCTTAAAGAAGAAATTGAAGAGCTATGTACCCATTTCATGTCAATAGGAATAAATAGTGCTTAAGAAAATCACCTTATTCCTGTGTATTCTGTCTGCGGTATTATTATTTACCGGTTGTTGGAATACAGTGCCTTATATAAAACCAGAAGTTCCTGCGGCACACCATGGTGATAAGCAATTCATCAGTGCTGCTCAAAACAACTCACCGTTGTGGTCTTATTTACAAATGCGATTTCGAGAAGGAAGAATCCACAACCCATCTGTTGATGAATTGAAAAGCATTCAAACAACTGCAAATTTAACATTGATTCATTCACATGCAAAACATCCTCGTGTTACTTGGTTAGGGCATGCCAGTACGCTTGTTCAATACCAAAATATAAATTTTTTAACTGATCCGCATTTAACTGAGTTTGCTTCACCACTACCGCTTGTTGGCCCCAAAAGATTAATTCCGCCAGCTTTAAGGGTTGATCAATTGCCAGCAATTGATTTTGTGGTAATTTCGCACAATCATTATGATCATTTGGACAGTAAGACAGTCAAAGCATTAGGTAACCAGGCTATTTGGGTAGTCCCTTTAGGCTTAAAGCTGTGGATGGTTGATAAAGGCATTGATGAGGATCGAGTGATTGAATTGGATTGGTGGCAGAAATGGTCTTATATAGAAGGGGTAGAGGTTATAGCTGCGCCATCACAACATTGGTCAAAACGAACGCCTTTTGATACTAATCACACACTTTGGGCCAGTTGGCATATTAATATTCATGGTTTTAAAAGCTGGTTTGCTGGAGACACGGGTTACAATCAAGAGAAATTTACAGCTATTGGTAATCAACTTGGCCCACATCATTTGTCTTTAATTCCTATTGGTGCTTATGGGCCTCGGTATTTTATGCAGCCTCAGCATGTTGACCCACAGCAAGCCATACAAATTCATAAAGATGTGCGCGCTCAATTTACAATCGGTATTCATTGGGGTACATTTGCTTTGACACATGAACCCTTATTGGAGCCGGCAACATTGTTGAAAGAACTGTTGCTATCTGAGACCATTGATGGCTCTTTCACAACGATTAAAGTAGGTGAGACGCAAACAGTTAAACTAGAATAAATTTTGGTTACTGATAGGATGTATTTATGGTTTATCTTTTTGCAGCATTTTGTCGTATTGTGTATTAGATTTGCTCAAGTCTTCATCACTGGGTAATGGCTGACCTGTATAGGCATGAAGAAAAGCTTCACAAAGCAATTCACTGTTAGTGGCGTGTTTCAAATTAGCAATTTGTCTTCTCGTTCTTTCATCGGTGAGAATTTTTAACACATCAAATGGTATTGATACGGTAATTTTTTTTACTTTCTCACTTTTTTTTCCATGAGGAACATAAGGATTGATGTATTTGCCATTCCAAGCCATATAAACGTTTAAAATAATAAATGATTTATTTTAACATGTTATGTTGTTAAATCAATTTTCACTTCTTCTTGTATGACAAGAAAAACCCCTCTAAATCGCTATTTTCTGTGTATGGGTTTACTGATACCAGTTCAAACCCTTCTGCTGCGAATTCGTTGTGGTATCGGGTCATTTTTTTTGCTGCCAAATTTTTTCTGGTTAACTTATTAACGTCCATGAAAATAGTGACCGCTTTTAATCCTTTTTCATTGGCTTCTTTGGCAGATGTTTTGGCATAAGATGACAGGGACAAGGTCATGGTCAAAGTCATTAAAAATATTTTCCAGTATGGCATTATAAGCTCCTGATCTAATTATTAACTTTCTCATTGTATTTATATTATAGTGTTTAATACAATGGTCTGTTTTAATTAATTGGAACATGCATGAGTACTGTTTTAACAGGAATTACTACCACTGGTTCACCTCACTTGGGTAACTATGTTGGAGCCATAAAACCAGCCATTGAAAGATCAAAAGACAATGGCATAAAAAGTTATTTCTTTTTAGCAGATCACCATGCTTTGATTAAATGTTGGGAGCCAGAGAGGATTGCCCAGTCCACCAAAGAAATTGCTGCTACTTGGTTGGCATTAGGTTTAGATACTGATCAAGCCTATTTTTATCGCCAATCGGACATCCCAGAAATCCCTGAATTGACATGGTTATTAACCTGCATGACTGCTAAAGGGTTGATGAATCGTTCGCATGCTTACAAAGCACAAGTCGATGAAAATTCAAAATCTGGTGAAGACGATCCAGACAAAGGTGTAACAATGGGCTTATTCAGCTACCCAGTGTTAATGTCAGCAGATATCTTGATGTTTAATGCTTCTGAAGTTCCGGTGGGTAAAGACCAAACACAGCATTTAGAAATGGCTCGTGATATTGGTGCTCGATTTAATCACCATTTTGGTGAACATTTTGTGATGCCTAAAACAATTGTTGATGACAATGTAGCCATTTTACCAGGTTTAGACGGACGAAAAATGAGTAAATCATACAACAACACCATTCCTTTGTGGTTACCTGAAAAGAAACTCAGAAAACACATCATGAAGATCAAAACTAACTCATTAGAGCCTGGTGAACCGAAAGATCCAAACGATTCTTTTGTCTTTGATATATTCAAAGCCTTCGCATCTGAACAACAAATTAACGAAATGAAAAGTGAATTTGTGAACGGCATCGCATGGGGTGCTGCCAAGCAGATACTTTTTGAGATGATCAACACAGAATTGCAATTTGCCCGCGAAAAATATGAAGAGTTGATGAATAACCCAGATATAATTGAGGCTGAGTTACAAAAGGGTGCGGTCAGAGCCAGAGAGTATGCAACGCCATTTTTGGCAAAATTAAAAGCTGCTGTTGGGATCAGACCGGTTAGTTAGAGAATTATTAATAATTCTCTGATGTAATCACAACTTACATTGTTATTAAGATGTGTTGATTGAAAAGAGGTCAATTATGATAGATTTTAAATTAGGACAAGTGTTATCCACTTTATGGAAAACCAAAGAATTTGTTTTATTCAGATTTTTAATTTATATGGGTATCACCTTGGCTTATATCATCGGTACTGGTGGCGGTGGTGGCATTGGGTATATGTTAGGAAGTGTTGGAGACGGTAAAGAAACAGGCTTGTTCTATGGCATGGTTGGAGGCTTTTCTTTAGTCAGTGGCATATTATTTTATGTCAGGGAATACTTGTTATATTTGGTTAAAGCTGGCCATATTGCGGTGATTGTTAAGCACTTGGACGGTGAGCCCATGCCAGAAGGCAAAGGTCAAGTTAAGTATGCCCAAGAAGTGGTGAAAGCACGTTTCAAGGAATCTTCAGTTTTGTTTGGTGTTGATCAATTAATTAAAGGTGTATTAAAGACTTTCAGTAGAATATTTTCTGGTGTGATGTCGTTTCTACCCATTATCCCTCCTCCCATAGTGAAGTTCATCAATGGTGTAGTGAATATGTCATTAACTTATGTTGATGAAGTGATTTTGGCCTACTACATTCGAAATAATTCGCAAAACCCATGGGAAGACTCAAGAAAAGCATTGGTGCTGTATGCACAAAACTATAAAACATTCTTAAAAAATGCATTGTTTTTAACCATCATCACTTGGGTTTTATCATTACTGGTCTTGATCATTGTTTTTGCGCCACTGGCGGCTGGACTTAGCTTGATCGGATACAGCGGTAATGCCTGGGTGTTCATACTTGCTATTGTGACAGCTTGGGGAATTAAAGCGGCTTTGATTGACCCTATAGCTATGACTGCTTTGATGCAAGTTTTTTTCAAAGTAACAGAAGGGCAGGAGCCAAACCCTGAGTGGGAAGCAAAATTAGAACGTGGCTCTAAAAAGTTCACAGCGCTCAAAGACAAAGCTGTGGCTTGGGGTAAGTCTAAGTTTGGTGGAAAAGACCAAGACGCTCCTCAATTGGATGAAAAATAGTTAGATGTGTAGGCTGGATTGTTTTGCAAGAATTTACTCTTAAAGTCATACAATCCATTGCAGCCATTCCTGCAGGAAAGGTGGCAACTTATGGACAAATTGCCACCCTAGCAGGAAACCATCGCGCAGCCAGGCAAGTATCTCGTGTTTTGCATACCTGTACAAGTAAGTATCAACTTCCTTGGCACCGAGTCATTGGAGCAGCTGGTAAAATATCAATCCCTAAAGGTCGTTCAGCTTTTTTAAGACAAAAGAAAAAGTTAGAACAAGAAGGTATTGAATTTGGCTTGGGTGATACAATAGACCTTTCTTTATACCAGTGGTCGGGCCAATGATTGGGTTAGACCCAAGCTTTTAATTTTCGATGATCAAAATCACAGAGTACATTAAGCGCCGACAGCAACTGATGAAAATTACCGGCAGTCAGTCAATAACCTTGCTCAGTAGTCGTCAAGAATTAATCAGAAATGGTGATGCACATCATTATTACCGACAAGACAGTGATTTTTATTACTTGACAGGTTTTAATGAACCAGATGCTGTTTTAGTGTTGATTCCCAGTCAGAAAGGACAACAACATGTGTTGTTTTGTCGTGAAGCTGACCCTAAAAAAATAATGTGGGATGGGCCAATGATTGGTACACAAGGTGCAGTTGATCATTATGGTTTCGATGCTGCATACGATATCAAAGAGATAGATCGCCGTTTACCGTTAATGATTCAAGGTTGTGAAAAAGTATGTTTTAAAATTGGAGAGAATCATGATTTTGATCAAAGATTGACAGCATGGGTAAAAGCGATTGAAAACAGAATAGGTCAGAAATCAAATTCCCCAGAAGAGTTTATGTCAATCACACATGTCATTCATGATATGCGCTTATATAAAAGTAATGCAGAAATAAAATGCATGAAAAAAGCAGCTGATATTGCTGCTGAAGCACATATTCGAATGATGCAGCATTGTAAACCTGGAGATTATGAATATGATTTACAAGCTCACTACGTATATCATCTCACTAAAAACCAATCACATCGCAGCTATACACCCATCATAGGTAGTGGAGAGAATGGGAATATTTTGCACTACATCAATAATAATAAAAAAATGTTAGATGGTGATTTGGTATTAGTTGATGCTGGTGCAGAATATGATTTTTATGCATCTGATATAACCAGAACATTTCCTGTGAATGGGCGTTTTACAGCCAGACAAAAGGATCTGTATGAAGTGGTTCTTCAAGCTCAACTTGATGCGATAGAACAAGTAAAAGTTGGCAAACACTGGAACGAGTTTCATGATGCAGCTGCGAAAACCATCAGCCAAGGTTTGTTAGATTTAAAAATTCTTAAAGGAAATTTGGCTCAAGTCTTGGAAGAAAAAACATATGCAAATTACTATATGCACATGACTGGTCACTGGCTGGGTTTAGATGTTCATGATGTGGGTGATTATCGCGTTGATGATTTATGGGTAGAATTGGAAGAAAATATGGTGTTGACAGTTGAGCCTGGACTTTATATCAGTGAACAAGCCAATGTGCCTGAAGAATGGCGAGGTATGGGCATCAGAATTGAAGATGACATCCAAGTCACTAAAAAAGGTCCTGTGGTTTTGAGTTGTCACGCACCCAAAACCATTTCAGCAATTGAACAAACTATGAAAGGTTAGGTTACCATGTTAAATAAAGAAAATATGATTAAAAGTTTACTATTAATGAGTGCTTTGAGCATTCAATCTGCTCTAGCACTCAATATCCATTGTGGTCAGGTCTTTGATGCCACTTCTGCTCGTATGTTGCAAGACAAGGTTGTGCAGATGGAAGGTGATCGTTTTAAAGGCATTCAAGCGTATACCAATCAACAGATTGACCTTGATTATTCTGATGCTTATTGTTTGCCTGGCTTAATCGATATGCATACGCACATCACTCATGAAAACAGTGCCTCACGCTACATTGAAAAGTTTCAAGACAATGAAGCAGATGTGGCTTTGAATGCGGTTGTTTTTGCACAGCGAACCATCGATGCTGGATTTACCACCATCAGGGACTTGGGTGATGCATTCAATGTGTCTGTGGCATTAAAAAAAGCCATTAACCAGGGTAAAATAGTTGGACCTCGTATTTTTACTGCTGCTAAATCATTGGCCACAACTGGTGGCCATGCAGATCCAAGTAATGGTTATCGTGACGGTTTATTTCCTCATACAACACCAGAGCATGGCGTTGTGAATGGGCCCAGTGATGCGATGCGTGCAGTCAGACAACGTTATCAGGATGGTGCTGACCTGATTAAAATCACCGCCACGGGTGGTGTGTTAAGCCAAGCAGCCAGCGGTGATAATGCACAGTTCAGTGATGCTGAATTAAATGCTCTTATTGCCACTGCTAATGATTACGGATTTAAAGTAACAGCGCATGCACATGGTAAAGCCGGCATGTTACGTGCCATAAAAGCAGGTGTAGCCAGCATTGAACATGGTACTTACTTAGATGAGGAAGTGATTAAAGCCATGAAAAAACACGGTACTTATTTAGTACCTACGTTGATCGCTGGTGATTGGGTGACTGAAAAATCTAAAATCGAAGGATTTTTTCCTGCAGTAGTGGCAAGAAAAGCTGCAACCATTGGGCCGTTATTGGCTGGCGCATTTAATCAAGCTCATAAAGCAGGAGTGAATATAGCATTTGGGACTGACAGTGGTGTATCAGAACATGGCAGGAATGGTGAAGAATTTGTACTGATGGTCAATAATGGAATGACAGCTGGTGAAGCTTTGCAAGCAGCCACAATACATGCAGCAGAATTATTAGGTCAAGCATCACAATTAGGCCAAATAAGCCCCGGTTTCTATGCAGATTTGGTGGTTGTTAATAAAAATCCATTGTCTGATATATCTGTGATGACAGATATTCAAGCAGTGATAAAAAACGGTGAGCTACAAATTGGTGTAAGATAGCTTTTAATTATTTAATAAGAAATCATCTTACCCATGAATGTTAAACAACTGATTGTTTTGTCTGTACTGGTTATCTGGCTACCAGTGCATGCATGTCAAACCCCTCAAAAAGCTGCTGAAATGGGTAAAAAATACCCTGATTGGGATTTTGCAAAAATGATGCATGCGGCTCATAATCAACCTTATACTGGGTATAAGTTTAAGGGAACGGAAACTTGCACAGCTGGTTCAGCAGACCAATTTGCTTGTTTAAATGTAGATTTAATGGGGCATTTGGATTTGCCCAATATTGGTGGCGGCCAGGGTTCTGATTCGTGGGGTTGGAAGCATGAAGAAAGTGGTCGGTATTTTGCCTTGGTTGGTCGTACCAACGGTACTTCTTTTGTCGAGATTACCGATCCAGTTAATCCGGTTTTCGTAGGAAATCTTCCAAGTGAAATTTCGTCCAGTCCTTGGCGAGATATCAAAACTTACAATGGTTATGCTTTTATAGTGGCTGATATCATTGGTGATCATGGCATGCAAGTGTTTGATTTGAGTCAATTGTTAAATGTTAAAAATGCACCCGCTACTTTTAAGCCTGATTTGGTTTATCGAGGTGGTTCATTTACAGAAACTCACAACATTGTTATCAACGAAGAAACTGGTTTTGCCTATCTAGTTGGTGGCAGGACTTGTTCAGGTGGCCTACATATGGTCGACATCAATAATCCATTGAAACCTGTTTTTGCGGGCTGTTTTTCGAATGATGGATATACACATGATGCCCAGTGTCTGACTTATAACGGTCCTGATACTGATTATTCAGGTCGTGAAATTTGTTTTGCCAGCAATGAAGACACTGTGACTGTTGTTGATGTAACCAATAAATCCAACCCCAGTATGCTTTCAAGAACCGGATACAAAGGCAGCCAATATACCCATCAAGGATGGTTGACTGAAGATCAGCGATATTTTGTCATTGATGACGAACTAGATGAAAGGCGAGATGAAGTCAATACCCGAACGCATGTAATGGATTTCAGTGATCTTGATAATCCAGAATATAAAGGTTTTCATGAGTCAGATGGTTCTTCTATAGACCACAATCAATATATTGTTGGTGATTTTACTTATCAAGCGAATTATACGCGCGGCTTAAGAATCTTAAAATTGAATGACTTAAGCAAAGCTGAAATGGAAGAGGTGGCGTATTTTGATACTTATCCAGAAAATGACGGACAGGGCTTTCCTGGTGCTTGGAATGTATATCCCTTTTTTGACAATGGCCTGGTATTGGTTTCTGATGTTGTGCGAGGCATATTTATTTTGAGGCCTAACTTACCAATTGATGACATTATTTTTAAAGATGGGTTTGAATAATATCTAAGTGCCACAAAAAGTTTGATAATTTAAATCGTTATCAGGTGATAAGTCCTGGTATTTAGACGTGTTTTTAAGCATAGAATAAGGTGATTGAATAACTTCTAAAAAAGGCATTGCTCCTTGATTTGAAAGCTCATTTTCCACCTGTTCTAAGACTTTTTCAATGTGGTGATTTCTGGGAATAACTACCGGGTTATTTAACTGCATCAGTTTGAGCACTTGGGTGTGATTGTATTGCTTTGAATCTATATATTTAACCCACTGTTGCTGCCAATTTGATAGATTAGAATTGAGCTCTTTCTTTTGATTGGATTCATTTGAATATATAGACTGCATTAATTGGGTGAATGTTTGGGTGTAATCAAGTTGATGTTTGAACATCAAACTCAACAGTTCTTGTTGTAGCCCGTTAACTTCAGCACTGCTGTACTCAAAACCTATTTTACGGGCCATCATGTGATTAAAGGCTTGGTTGTATTTTTCTGGAAACTCTTGTAACAGCGGAGTCACCATTTCTATGGCTTTTTGCTCATTCACGTCAACCAAGTTGAGAAAGCATTCAGCTAATCGGGTCATATTCCATTGAGCGATGTTGGCTTGATTACCAAAAGCATAGCGGCCATTGTGATCAATAGAACTGAATACAGTGGATGGGTCATAAACCCCTAGCATGGCACAAGGTCCGTAATCTATGGTTTGTCCTGAAAGCAGTGTGTTGTCAGTATTCATGACTCCGTGAATGAAGCCTACACGCATCCAGTTAACAATTAAATCTATTTGTTTATCAATAACATCAGATAATAAGCTCAAGTATTTACTTTCACTATGTTGACTGATTGCTGGATAATGACGTGCGATGGTTAGATCTGCCAATACTTTAATTTCAGCTTGTTTGCCTCTGGCAGCAAAGTACTCGAAAGTGCCTACACGTATATGAGAATCAGCAATGCGAGCCACCACTGCCCCTGGTGTGTTCGTTTCACGTTGAATGTATTCACCAGTGGTTGTGATTGATAAACACCGTGTGGTTGGGACGCCAATGGCATGCATGGCTTCTGACATGATGTATTCCCTGACGGCTGGTTTTATGCCGCATTTGCCATCGCCATTGCGTGAAAAGGGCGTTTGGCCTGAGCCTTTGAGTTGGATTTCTTGAGTCTTGCCTTGTTTATCAGTCAGTTCACCAAGTAAGTGTGCCCGACCATCACCCAGTTGGGGATTGAAATGTCCAAACTGATGACCAGAATAGGCAGTAGCTATGGGTTTTGATCCAGGTAAAAGTTGTTGACCAGAAAAATAACCCGCTTTTTGTTCATTGCTTATCTCTAAATTTAGTTCAGTTTCCAGTACTTTATTCCATAACAGGAGCTGAGGTTGCGTTGGCTTTTCAGGAGTTGCCAGGCGACTAAATTGACTACCTAGGTCAGCATATTGATTACTTAATATCATGTGTTTAATATGCTTCAGCTGGCTTTGTAGTTACAAACTCTTTAGGTTTAATCATTTTTTGATACATCGATGGGACCACCAGTAAGGATAAAGCGGTAGATACAATTAATCCTGATATGATCGACCATGCCAATGGTGGCCACAAAGTTGACTCGGTCATTACTAAAGGCAATAAACCAGCAATTGTGGTTAGCGTAGTTAATATTATTGGGCGGGTTCTTCTGGCCACAGCCTCTTGAATGGAGGTAGACATATCAAGCCCCGCATCCTGATTTTTTTGGATTAAATCAAGCAGAACGATCGCATTGTTTACGACAATGCCAACTAATGCCAAAACACCTAAAGTGGCAGTGAAACCAAATGGGGTTTGGGTTAATAATAAGCCAAAAGGGACGCCTGCAAAAGCCAACGGTACGGTAACCAAAATAATCAACATTTTCTTGAATGAGTTGAACTCAAACAACAAAAATACCAGTAACATGATCAAACCTATGGGTAGTGCCTTGCCTAATGATTTGTTGGCTTTTCCTGATTCTTGTACTGAGCCTGCGACAAAATAGCTGACGCCCTTTGGAAATTCTGTTTGTTCAACTTGTGGTAAGAAAACAGATAACACGTCATCATAAGTATAACCATCTTTGGTTTCAGAAAATATTGAGGCTGTCCTTTGTAAGTTGTAATGATTGATTGAAGCCGGTAACCATTCTATGGATTTGTCAGTTAATGCATTTAACGATAGTTGATGTTCGCCATTATGAATAGAAATATCGTCCAGTTCTTGGATCTTGAAGTTAACATTTTCAGGTGATTGCATGACAATATTGACTGGGTCATCACTGCCTCGATATTGACCGATTACTTGTCCAGAAGTTCTTAAAGCTAAACCGCTGGCTAATTTATCTCTGGTAATGTCATTGCGATTGAGTAGGGCATCCTTGGGCGAGAGGGTTAATTTGGCCATGCCTAAACCAATGGTGTTTCGTAGAGTTCTGGTACCTTCTGTTGCGGCCAGTAAGTCTTGTATTTTCCGGACTGATTCGGTCAAGTCTTGACGATCTTCTGCAATTACTTTGATTTCTATAGGTGCTTCAGATGGTGGGCCTTGGCCTAATCTTTTGGCTACAATTTCCGCTTGTGGATAATTGGGCGAAATTTCTTGGGTAATCCATTCAATAATTTCATTGCTGTTATCAACTGAATCTAATATGGCCACAATTCGAGAAACATGAGGCGCACGTGGTTTTTCGGCTAAATTATAATAAAAAACTGGCCCAGAATTTCCCACGAAGGTAACCGTTTTTTGTACATGTTTACGCGCGGCTAATTGTTCAGCTATGACCAGGGTATTTTCCGTATTTTGTATGATGTGAGAATTCTCAGAATATTTGATATCAACAATTACTTGATTTCGATCTGTATCTGGAAAAAATTCTTTTTGAACAAAGCTGAACATATAACCAGATAGAACCAAAAATAATAATGCACAGGTGATGATGATATGTGTTTTATTAACTGCGATGCGGCCTAATTTACGACCCAGCTTTTGTAATTTAGACTCTTTATTATCAGCGTGTTGTTTGAGGAATATGTGACTGAAAGCGGGAGTCACCATAATCGCATAGATGTAACTTACGGTGATTGATAATATGATCATGGTGGGTATGGCTCGAGTAAAGTCGGCGGAATTTCCTTGTGATAACAACATGGGCATAAATGCAGCTATGGTTGTACCCGTTGCAGACCCCAAAGACATGGCTAAGTTTTTTACAGATGTGACTGATGCATCAGAACCTCGCATGCCTTCATCGATGTGATATTGAATATTCTCGACCATAACAATTGCATTATCAACCAACATGCCTAAGCCAATAACCATACCCGCAATGGCCATTTGATGTAATACGCCACCTCCCATGTTAAATATTGCCAAAGATGAGAAAGTAACCAAGGGAATCACTGTAGCAACGACTAGTCCTGGCCTTAGTCCTAAAAAGAATGCCAAAATGATGGTGACCAACAACATGCCAGTTAACAAAGAACCACCTAACTCATTGATTCGGTCAGTGACACGGTCAGGTTGAAAAAACACTTCTTCAATGCTTACATCAGGGTATAAATCTCTTATTTCATCCATATAAAGCCTGAGTTCTTCTCCAAAATCAACCACATTTAATTCATTGATTGGAACATATAAAGACAACGCAATGGCACGTTCTTGTTGGTGCCAGAAACCTGAATTTGAAACATTCTCAGCCTCAAGTTTAATATCAGCAATGGCCGATAAAGGCAGCTGTTCACCGTTGGTCAATTCAATACTGGTGTTTTTGATTTCTTCAATATCTTTGAATTCAGTGTGCGCATCAATATTAACGAGATTATTTCCTACGTGTAATGCATTGATCGGCTGGGCATTGGTTCTTTCATTGATTTGTTGAGCCACTGACTCATGATTAATGATGGCACTGTTATTGAAAGCTTCTTTTAAAGTAATGGTTAATTGTTCTTCAGGCATACCATATAAAGACACCTTGCCGATGCCAGGTAGATTAAACATGCGATTTTTTATTGATTTAGCAGCAGCTCGTAATTGCATGATGTCATTGATACCTGAAAGACTGTATACAGCCACCGCAGTATCTAGTAATCGATCTTCTACGGCAGGCGTTTGCACACCATCTGGAAACTTAACTTCCGCTTTATCCACTGCTAATCTGACACGGTCCCAAACCCGGTCTGTGTCAGTAATATGATCATTCATTCTAACAATAACTTGGGTAAAGCCTGAGCGAACTACAGACCTGATCTCTTGTAGTTCTTCAATTTGTGCCAGTTCTTCTTCAAGTGGTTTTAAGACCTGTTTCTCAATTTTTTTAACATCAGCCCCGGGGTATTGCACCAGAATAAATCCTTGACGGTATGGAAAAAATGGATCTTCTTGCGTGTTCATGTTTGACCATGAAAACATCCCAAATAAAGCCAGAAAAATTGAAGTGGTTAATATCAGCCTTTTTTGGCTAACCAACAATCTGACAACACTCATGAGCGTGCCAGTTTTTGGGATGGGGACAAATTAACTTGGCCACCAGTCACCACTTCAATTTCGCCTTGTTGTGACATTTCTACAATCACCTCGTCATTGATGATTTCAATTAATTTGATTGTAGATTGAATGACTTGATTGTTTTTAATCAAAAAGACAAAAGGTTGATTAATGCCATCATCGATTACGCTTTCAATCGGCAATTTAAAATACTCTCCAATGTTTTCTTTGATTTGCACTGTGATTTTTTCACCAGATTTTATTTGATGCATGATAGGCACATCTAGCATTACTTTAAAAAGCTGAGACTTGGGGTTAGCTGTTAAACTGATTTCTTTGATTGTAGCTGTGATTTTTTTTTGTTCATAAACAACGTCCAGTGTTTGGCTAAAATTTAAATTCCGGTGTAAAAATGATGGTATGTAAACAGGCGCTTCCAAAGAAGTCACACCACCCAATACCAAAACCAATTCCCCAGGGCTGATGACTTCACCTGCTTCTTTATAAATTTCAGCCACATTGCCTGCAAACGGTGCTTTCAGATAACTTTCATCAAAAAGAGATTGAGCTTGTTCAAGTTGTGCTTCAACACTTCTTTGATTGGCCAATAAATTGGCTCTTTGATTAGTCAATCTATCTAATTCATTTTGACTGATGGCATTGGTTTTTTTTAGATTTTGAAATCGTTTTACCTCTGCTTGATTTTGTTCCAACGTTGCTTTGATGGCATCTATTTGACTTCGAAATTGTTGGATTTGTGGTTCTAATGAAGGGTTAGATATTTTAAATAAATTTTGTCCAGTTTCTACTGAATCACCAATTTTTATGAACTGCTCATCAATCATGCCACTGACTTGAAATGATAAACTGGCTTGATCAGTAGGCTCTACAAAGGCAGCCACTTGATGTGTCTTCATTTGCAGGGTAGGCTTGAAGAATGCAGAACTGTAGATGTTAGTTGAATGAGTAATGGCTTTGTCTATTACTTGAGTTTCATTTTTACACGCCATTATTAAAGCGAATAATGACAGGGCACTGATATTTAAT
>CAZVZJ010000066.1:0-18599 GCA_964631055.1 uncultured Marinicella sp. | reverse complement strand
TTGTAGTCGCCTTACACCCGGCGGTATCAACCTGTGTCCAACCTGCCATTCCCATAAACTCCTGTTTCACCCTGAACTTCATACCCTTTCCATCGCGCACGTGGATTGTGACGCGTTCTACGCATCTGTTGAAAAACGCGACAATCCTGACCTGGTGGATAAGCCGGTGATTATCGGTGGTCGGAAACGAGGCGTGGTTTCCGCGGCCTGTTATGTTGCGCGGGTTTATGGTGTTCGGTCTGCCATGCCGATGTTTAAAGCGCTAAAAGCCTGCCCACATGCCGTCGTCATTAGCCCGGATATCGCTAAATATAGCCACGAAGGGCAGCGGATAAAAAAGATGATGCTTGACCTTACGCCCTCTGTGCAATCGCTCTCCATTGATGAAGCCTTTCTGGATTTGACAGGAACGGAACGACTGCATGGCGGCCCTCCTGCTGAAGCCCTGATCAAGCTCCAGCAGAACGTTCTCAAAGAAGTTGGCGTAACCGTAAGTGTCGGACTATCCTATAACAAGTTTCTCGCTAAAACCGCGTCTGACCTGGACAAGCCCAACGGCTTCTCGGTCATCGGCCGCGCGGAAGCGTTGGATTTCTTAGCACCCAAACCAGTCGATTTCATTTTCGGCGTCGGTCCGGCGTTTAAACGCAGTCTCAAAAAACGGGGCATTGTCACCATCGCCGATGTTCGACAGCGTTCAGACAGTGAAATGATGAAACACTTCGGAGAAGCCGGCCTCCGACTTGCCCAACTTTCAAGAGCGGAAGATTTCAGACCGGTGAAATCGGAAAACGTACGCAAGAGCATTTCCAGTGAAATCACTTTCAACACAGACATCGGCGACGAAACTGAATTGTCAGACCGGCTCTGGCAGGTCTGTGTGCAGACCGCGGACCGGGCCAAAGCCAAAGATATGGCTGGGTATGTGGTGACCATGAAACTCAAAACCCATGATTTCAAAACCCTGTCCCGACGTCGCAAATTGGCTGAGCCGGTGCAACTTGCGGATACGATATTCCATACATGCCTACCGCTTCTTCAATCCGAAATCCGGGGCGTTAACGCCCATCGGAAATTCCGTCTGATTGGTGCAGGTATTTCCGAGTTGTGCCCGCCGGTCGGCGATGCAGGCGATCTGTTGGACCCCCAAGCGACCAAACGCGGTAAAGCGGAACGCGCCAGCGACATCGCACGCGCAAAATTTGGCAAGGATGCGATCGTAACCGGTCGGACCCTACGCCGAAAATCAAAGCCAAAAGAATTGTAGCGAATTATTCAGCAGCTTCCGCTAAATCATCCACACGTCCGACCTGATAGCCCGTCGGCACCCGGATTTCATCGACCATATCCTGAACATGTTTTGGTGGTGGTGGCGTCATCCTTGATACCACCAAGGAGACAATGAAATTCAGGATCATACCGATCGAGCCAATGCCTTCTGGCGATATACCAAACCACCAATGCTCGGCATTATTGATCTCAACATTCAAGGTCTTGAAGTAAATGATGTAACTTAAGGTAAATACAATACCAACGATCATGCCGGCAATGGCACCAGCTTTATTGGCTCGTTTAGAAAAGATTCCCATCAGGATTGCGGGAAAAAGTGATGACGCTGCCAAGCCAAAGGCCAGTGCCACCACTTGCGCCACAAAGCCTGGCGGATTGGCCCCCAGATAGCCTGCAATGATGATGGCGACTGCGGCGGCTATCCGTCCAACCATCAACTCTTTCTTCTCGGAAATATGTGGTGCAATCATACCTTTGACTAAGTCATGTGAGATGGCTGCTGAAATAACCAGTAACAGACCTGCTGCGGTTGATAGTGCGGCAGCAATACCACCCGCTGCAATTAAGGCTATCACCCAATTGGGTAACTGTGCGATTTCTGGGTTGGCCAGAACCATGATGTCTCGATCGACTTTAAGTTCATTGCCTTGCCAGCCATAACTGTCTGCAGTGGCTTTAAATTCAGTGTTACTGTCGTTGTAGTATTGAATTCTTCCATCACCATTTTTATCATCAAATGCCAATAAACCTGTTTTTTCCCAGGTAGTAAACCAATCTGGTTTCTTCGAATACTCCATATTGCCATCAACAGAACCAATGGCACCAGGTTGAATGGTTTCAATCAGGTTCATGCGGCCAAGTGCGCCAACAGCTGGTGCCGTGGTATATAAGATGGTGATGAAGAATAAAGCCCAGAAAGCTGATTTTCTGGCATCAGATAC
Source organism: uncultured Marinicella sp. (assembly GCA_964631055.1). Classification (GTDB taxonomy): domain Bacteria; phylum Pseudomonadota; class Gammaproteobacteria; order Xanthomonadales; family Marinicellaceae; genus Marinicella. The sequence continues at coordinate 16,368 of CAZVZJ010000066.1, read as the reverse complement.
TTTTGGAACCGTAAAGAAGCGAACGATCACATGGGGTAAGCCAGCGGTACCAACCATCAATGCTGCAGTAATGAAGAATACATCTATGGTACTTTTTGATCCTTCGGTGTATGCGGTAAAACCTAAAGACTGTACCACATTATCTAGCTTGGTTAAGAGGTACATGCCTTCGCCTGTCATTTCACTACCAAAGGCCAATTGAGGAATGGGGTTGCCTGTGGCTTGAATAGAAATGAATATAGCAGGAACCATATAAGCAAATATCAGTACACAGTATTGTGCAACTTGGGTATATGTGATGCCTTTCATACCACCTAAAACTGCGTAAAAAAACACAATGCCCATACCGATAATTAAACCGGTGACAATCTCCACTTCTAAGAACCTAGAAAATACGATACCTACACCGCGCATTTGGCCTGCCACATAAGTAAAGGAAATAATGATTAAGCAAATAACAGCCACTAAACGTGCAGTTTTTGAATAATACCTGTCTCCGATAAATTGTGGCACTGTGAATTTGCCAAATTTACGCAGATAGGGTGCCAATAATAAGGCCAGTAATACATAACCCCCAGTCCAACCCATGAGGTACACAGACGCATCATATCCAGCGAATGCAATAATTCCAGCCATTGAGATAAATGAGGCCGCTGACATCCAATCAGCTGCTGTTGCCATACCATTGGCAACTGGATTAACGCCTTTGCCAGCAATATAGAAATCACCAGTGCTTTTTGCTTTTGACCATATAGCTATCCCAATATAGAGGGCAAAGGAGAGGACAACAACAATGATAGTTAAAGTTTTTAATTCCATGATTATTCCTCCACATCAAATTTTTTATCAAGCTTATTCATGCCTCTGACATAAACCCAAATAAGAATTAAAAAAACATAAATTGAACCTTGTTGCGCCATCCAGAAGCCTAATTTAAAACCGGCAAATTGGATTTGGTTAAGCGCATCAACAAGCACAACACTACACATAAATGACACAAAAAACCAAATGGATAGCAGCAATCCCATGAGCTTGAGATTGGCTTTCCAATAGTCAGCGTGATTGCTATTTGATGACATGATTACCCTCATTAAAAATTAAGTGACCTTAATGTAGCAAATGCAAGAATTAATTAAACTTAGACTTTGGTCTACCTGCTGACTAGAACTGGACTTTTTGAGTTATGATAAGCTTATGAATATGATAGAAATTATATATACTTTCAATAACTTGGCTTCGACTGCAGAGGTTTGGTGATGATTTCTGAATATGGTGTTTATGCCATTATATGTATATACATTGGTTTAATGTATGTGGTTGCTCGGTGGGGTGATGGTCTTAATTTACAGCAAAGACCACAGCTTCGCAGTTGGGTTTATGGTTTGTCATTGGCGGTCTATTGTACTTCATGGACTTTCTTTGGAGCAGTGGGAACCGCAGCTTCAAAAGGTTGGGATTTTTTACCCATTTATTTAGGTCCACTCTTGCTGTTTACCTTAGGTTGGCCGTTGGTCAAAAAAATCATTGGTATGAGTAAAGCCAACCATGTGACTTCAATTGCTGACTTTATCGCAAGTTTGTACGGTAAATCCAGGCGCATTGCAGTTTTGGTGACTGTCATCGCTGTGGCTGCAGCAATTCCTTATATTGCTTTACAGTTAGAAGCCATAACAGCCAGCATTGATGTCATCAGCTTTGAGCAAAACAATGCCACTGTCAGTGATTTAATCAACGCCTTTTTAATCAGTGTGTTATTGGCTTTTTTCTCAACTGTATTTGGCACGCGCAAACTGGATGTGACAGAGCACCATCGAGGCTTGATGATGGCCATTGCGTTTGAATCAGCCTTGAAGCTTCTGGCTTTTGTTGGTGTAGGTGTTTTTGTGTTGTGGTTTGTTTATGCCAATCCTGCTGAAATGTTGTCACGCGGTGCCGCATCTGAACAAGTGGCCAATGGGCCCAATTTATCGATCAATTTCATGGCTCAATCCATGCTGGCATTGTTGGTATTTATGTGTTTACCACGTCAGTTTCATGTGACAGTTATTGAAAGTGAAAACCAACAAGACTTGGGCAAAGCCAGGTTAATCTTTATTGCTTATTTATTGATCTTTACTTTATTTGTCATCCCAATTGCATTAGCTGGTAGTGATTTCTTAATTGGCTCAGGCAGACCTGATTTGTATGTGCTGCAATTACCTATGCATTACCAACAACCCTCTTTAGCCATGTTGGTTTTCTTGGGAGGTTTAGCTGCGGCATCTGGTATGGTCATCATTTCTACCATCGCGCTGAGTACCATGATCAGTAATGATCTAATTCTGCCACTGTATTTACACCTCAAAAAGTATCATTTACAAAGAAAAGATGGTCTTAAACGAATGGTATTGTGGAGTCGGCGAATCAGTATTTTTGTGATCAGTCTTGCGGCATTTGTTTTTTATGTGATGGCACATAACAATGTGCCATTGGCAGCAATGGGGAATTTGTCATTCTTGCTGATGGTACAGTTTGCACCGGCCATGCTGTTGGGGATGTATTGGCATAAGTCTAATAAACAAGCTGCTTTTGTTGGCATGATGGCTGGTTTAGCTGCTTGGATGGTAATGGTTTTTTTTCCACAACCCATAGCAGGCGTTAACTCAGCACAATATGGCATATTGACTACCATGCAACAACTGACCAGTGCCACACCACCTTTGTTTAAATTATTCAGCTATACATTAGCCACTAATGTTGCTATTCATGTCTTGTATGCACTGGGTACTCATTGGTTGAATCAACGACAGATCGCTAAGGCAGGATTTATTGATCATCATTCTAAAGCCGATGATTTAACGGTAGGAGATTTAAAGCAAGTAGTCAGGCGATTAATTGGCATCAACTTTGCTGACCAATCTTTTACTAACTTTGCTGAAGGTTTGAGTCATGAAATGACGGACCAAGATCAAGTCAGCACCCCATTGATTCAATTCACTGAAAAACTTTTAGCAGGGTCAATTGGTTCTTCTTCTGCTCGTGCGGTGATCACTGCAATGCTACAAAGTAAAGGTTTGGCAGTGGACGAAATTCTTAACTTATTGGACGAAACCAAGCAAGCGATACGGTTTAATCGTTCACTCACCGAAGCCACATTAGAAAGTATTTCACAAGGCGTCAGTGTGGTTGATGAAAACCTCAGAATTGTGGCTTGGAATAAACAATACATCGAACTATTGAATTACCCTGAAAACTTCATTCATCGCGGGATGTCGATTACCACAGTCTTGCAATTTAATGCCGAGCGAGGGTTGATGCCCAACAAAGATGTTCAGCAAGAAATTGAAAAACGCTTGGTCTTACTGAGGCAAAGACGCAGTTACCAATCGGAGAGGGCGTTTGATCATGGTAAATACCTACAAATTGAAGGACATCCCATGCCAAACGGTGGTTATGTGACTACTTATAATGACATCACTCAGTATAAACGGGCTCAACAAGATTTGATCGAGAGTCAAAAGCAAATCCAGTTTTATACCGATCATTCTCCAGCGATGTTGGCTTATCTTGATCAAGATAAACATATTTTATTTGTCAATAAAGCCTATGAACAATTTGTGGGTAAAAATAAGGAGCAATTAATTGGCAGTACTTTAAATGATTTATTCAGTGCAACTGAGTTGGCCAAGCGTGAACCTTACTTAAAAGCCGCTTTTAAAGGAGAAACACAGTCTTTTGAAATGCCTACAATAGATCATTCAGGGCAAGAAGTATTTATATTAGGTACCTATGTGCCTGATGTAAAAAACAATCAATCATATAAAAGTTCAGTTAATGGGGTTTTTGTGATCCTGCAAGACATTTCTACTCGACATAAAGCTGAAGTGGCATTAGAACAAGCCAAAACCAATTTAGAAAATAGGGTGGCACAGCGTACCTTAGAGTTATCGAGAACTAATCAAGAGTTAGAAAATGCAACAGCAGTTGCCCAACAAGCCAATTTAAGTAAAACCAAATTCATTGCTGATGCGAGTCATGATTTATTGCAACCATTTAATGCTGCCCGATTGTTTGCAGCTGTTTTAAACGAAAAGAGTCATGATTTGCCAGATGACATTGCCTCTACTGTTACCAACCTTGATCAATCTCTCAGAGCTGCAGAAAACATGCTCAGTGCATTGTTAGACATCGCTAAGTTTGATGCAGGTGGGGTAGATGTGGTCAACACTGATTTTCCTTTGGAGCAATTATTTAAACAATTGGCTACACAATATAAACCGAGAGCAAGAAAGAAAGGCTTGAAGTTGACGGTGAGGCTGTGTAAACATTGGGTTAGTTCTGATGAAAAACTGTTATATAGGGTTTTACAGAACCTGACCAGTAATGCCATCAGGTATACAGAAAAAGGTGGTGTGTTGGTTGCTGCACGTCGGGATTTCATTAATGTTGAACCACATATTCAAATTTGGGTTTTTGATACTGGGGTTGGCTTAACTGAGCGCGAACAAATTGAGATATTTAATGAATTTAAACGACTCAACAAAAACTCGATTGGATCCAGAAATGAAGATGTTCCAGACAAAGGTTTAGGTTTGGGTTTAAGCATTGTAGAAAGGATTCTTAAACAATTAAATATACCTTTGTCAATCCGCTCAATACCCAACCAAGGCTCATCTTTTATGTTAACAGTCCCATTGGCAAAACAACATCATAGATCCACAAAGACAGGTGATGAAAATTGGTTGCAACATACGTCAGCTCAACAACAAAAAACTGTGATTTGTATCGACAACGAACCACAAATCCTTAATGGTATGCAACAATTGCTATCAGGTTGGGGTTTAGAAGTTCATGGGGTTGAAGGATCTGTTCAAGCTCATGCGCTATTAAGTCAAGGGATAAGTCCTGACTTACTTTTGGTGGATTATCAATTGAATGATGAGTTTGGTACAGACGTGGTAGTGGATTTGTTTAAACAACATGAGTTGGACTGTCCTGTCATAGTTATCACTGCCAATCATACAGAAGAATTGAAAAATTCAGTCAAAGCGGCTGGGTTTCATTTGTTGCTTAAACCATTGAAACCAATTAAATTAAGGCAATTATTCAATCAACTTTTATAAAACTTGCTTGTCAATCGGCCATTTCAATGTTTGCAACTTTCATCACAGCTTGAGTGCGGTTATTAACTTCAAGTTTTCGCATAATGGCAGTGACATGAGCTTTCACTGTGGCTTCTGAAATGTTTAAGTCATAAGCAATTTGTTTATTCAATAAACCTTGTTTAATCATGCTAAGAACTTTGTGTTGTTGTGGTGTGAGCTCGGCCACTTGGCGAGTGGTTTCATTAATAGCGTTAGCTTGGGTATTAAACGCACTTTCATTGAACTGATACGGAAAGTAAGTATTACCTTCTAGCACAGTTTGTAATCCGACTCGAATGTCATTTATATCTGCAGATTTACTGACAAAGCCCAGTGCGCCAAAGTGTTTGGCATGCATGATTGTTTCCGGTTTGTCATTGGCTGAAATCATGATGATGGGTAAAGAAGGGTATTTTTTTTGTACATAAGCCAGTGCCGAGAAACCTTCTACTCCTGGCATATTTAAATCTAAAATCAATAAATCGGCGTTGTGATGATCTCGCAGTTCAAGACGTAAAGTCTCTGACGATTCTACTTCAATGATTTGGCAACCAGTGATGTCTAAATTCAATGCTTGTCTGAGGGCGTTGCGAAACATCGGATGATCATCTGCGATAACTATTTTATCTATTGAGATGTTTTCAATGTTCCAATTCATGGTTTATTGATTCAATCGATTTTTGATCAAATGATTAACCACTTCTGGTTCAGCCAGTGTCGAGGTGTCGCCTAAGTCCTCATGTTCATTGGCTGCAATTTTTCGCAGTATTCGTCGCATGATTTTTCCTGAGCGTGTTTTAGGTAAGCCGGGTGCCCACTGGAGTAGATCAGGTGTAGCAATGGGGCCAATTTCTTTGCGTACCCATTGGATCAATTCTGCATGTAATTCTTCAGACTCGCTGATCCCATTAATTAAAGTAACATAGGCATAGATTCCTTGACCTTTGATGTCATGTGGATATCCAACAACTGCGGCTTCAGCCACAGCTTTGTGAGCCACCAAGGCACTTTCTACTTCTGCGGTCCCCATCCTGTGACCCGATACATTGAGGACATCATCGGTTCTGCCAGTGATCCAATAGTATCCATCGGCATCACGCTTGGCACCGTCACCTGTGGTATATACATCATCAAATGCTGAGAAGTATGTGCTATAAAATCTGTCGTGATCCCCAAAAACGGTGCGCATCTGACCAGGCCATGAATCTTTAATCACTAAGTTGCCTGCTGCTTCACCAATAAGTTCATTGCCTTCGTTATCGAGCAGGGCTGGTTGGATACCAAAAAATGGACGGGTAGCAGAACCAGGTTTTAAATCAGTTGCGCCAGGTAATGGTGTGATCATGATGCCGCCAGTTTCTGTTTGCCACCATGTATCAACAATAGGACACCTTTCATCACCAACCACTTCGTGGTACCATTTCCAAGCTTCTGGGTTAATGGGTTCACCTACTGAACCCAGAACACGTAATGAGTTTCTGGAAGTAGACTTAACGGGTTCATCACCTTCTTTCATCAATGCCCTGATGGCTGTGGGCGCGGTGTAACAAACATTTACTTCGTGTTTGTCACAAATTTGCCAAAAGCGACTGCTGTCAGGATAGTTTGGAACACCTTCAAACATCAATGTTGTACCGCCATTGGCTAATGGGCCATAGATAACGTAACTGTGACCGGTAATCCAGCCTATATCAGCAGTACACCAATAAGTGTCATTGGCATGAATATCGAAGACATACTCATGAGTCATAGATGCATAGACCAAATAACCACCTGAAGTATGTAAAACACCCTTGGGTTGACCCGTTGAGCCAGATGTATAGAGTATGAATAATGGGTCTTCAGCATTCATGGGTTCTGGCTCACAGCTGGTACTAACATGTTCACTGGCTTCATGATACCAGTGGTCGTGATCATGCCAATTGATGTTTTCATCCGCTGTTTTGATGACCAACACTGTTTCTAAGTAATCTTTGACACCCGCTTTTTCTGTGGCTAAGTCAACATTGGCTTTCAGTGGAATCGACTTATTGCCTCGCATGCCTCTATCAGCAGTAATGACCAGTTTAGATTTACAATTAATGATTCTATCCCCCAACGCATCTGGTGAAAAACCACCAAAAACCACAGAGTGAATAGCACCAATTCGAGCGCATGCCAACATGGCATATGCTGCTTCTGGAATCATTGGCATGTATAAGGTAACGCGATCGCCTTTATGGACGCCAAGTTTTTTTAAAGTATTTGCAAAACGACAAACTTCTGTGTGAAGCGTTGCATAAGTGATGTGCTTAGACTCTTCTGGATTGTCACCTTCCCAAATGATGGCTGTTTGATCGGCTTTTTGGGCTAAATGGCGATCGATGCAATTATAACTGACATTAAGTATGCCATCTGCAAACCAATTGATGTGCAAATCATCCTTTGCAAATGAAACGTCTTTTACTTGTGTGTATGGTTGAATCCAATCCAATCTTTTCCCATGTTGATCCCAAAAATCATCGTTGTTTTCAATGCTTTGTTGGTACATGGACAAGTAGGTGTCGTTGTCACAAAGGGTATGTGATGCAAATGATGAACTCACCGGATAACGTGTTTTCATTAAAATCTCTGTCTAAGTTTAAAAATAGATTACTTTGCCATGGGAGTTAATGTGTGCCCATTAGACTATGGTCGCATAAGGTCAATGAACTGTTAGTTCATGCCTGGAAATGAGCTGACTTTTTTGACCTCTATATCAGGAAAAGAGTCAACCACTTGAATGGTGAAATCAGGGAAGCTACTGACTTCTTGCCACTCTCCACAATCATCTGGGAATGAGGAAACAAATTTAACATCTATATCAGCAAACGAACTGACGAATTTAACTTTTAAATCAGGAAATGAATCAACAAATTCGACTTTTCCTTTTAATTCAATACCATTGTGGTAACAAGATTTTTCTGAACTGCTGCTGGCAGTTTCTGAATTGTTTTGACTGGCTTGACTAGACTGATATTTGTTGGAAGGGGTGAAACCACTTGCGGTTGCATGATTAGGGCCAGAGTCCCCTAAGATGATAATCATTAAAATAATGGCTATGACAACAATGGCAATTTTCAAATCTTTATTCATGGTGACCTCTTATATGACTCAACTTTTTATACCTTATTTATCATAGCCGGTCTCTGAGCTGCTGTCGATGATTGATTCGCGTCTAGATAATCAAGTTTTATCTCTTGTTCTCATACCGTGAATGCCCTGTTTCACAGTTTTATCTCCGACTGTGCAAAATAACTGATGCTTTTGAAAGTGAAAGCCATTCTGACTTGATTAAAATTTTTGATGGTATCTTGCTTTTCGAGTTTGATTTGCCAATACCTGTTGGTATCAGTTTTCATCATCGGAAATTGCTTGAATGTATCATTGTGTCCCAAGCCCACACTTAAACTGTTAATATCTTGAGTGCTGATGATTGCGAGTTGTTGTTGACCTTGTTTTTCATTGCTGATGAGTTTGAGTTCAACTTCTGATGAAACAAATAGACAAGCATTTTCATTGGGTAGACAAGAACCAGCTAATCGCATGGTACCGTGATTTTCACCCTGTTGCTCTTCTGCTATGAAGTAACCAGTCATGACATAGGAGCCAACGGCAAGAAATGGTGCAATAAAAATAGCCAGTTTTAAATGTCTGTTCATTGATTTTTGGGCATATATATTCTTTGTTAACTAACAGTGATTATAACTTGTTCAAAACACTAACAGGAGCACAAGCTCCTGTTAGTGTTTGTTTGAATCGTTTTATTAAAACGCGTACTTTGCAGTGAATATCAAACGATTGAGTTCACCATCGGTGCCACTTTCTATTTCACGTTTACCATGAAGGTAACCGACGCCCAGGGTTAGTTTTGGCGCGGGTGAATACAACAAATTAATTTGTGCACTTTGCGTAGACTTGGTTACATTGCCGCCTGTGTAATCGGCATCATTATCAATGTCTATTGTGGATAGAATGAAGTTAGATCGTAGTTGGTCAGTCCAGTGATGACGATAAGCCACAGCCACAGCAGTAGAGTCAATGGCCTCTAACGAACCCGTATCGGTAATCACAGCGCCATTGGCAGTATTCAAACCTACATACCTTCCCATGCCAGCACCTGATGCCAGGTTGAGCCTGATGTCATCTTTGCTGCCAACTTTAAATTTACCCGTTAAACTTAAACCAAATGATGTTTCAGAATTATTATCATTTATTTGATCTAGTTCTAGGGTTCTGAGTAAGCCGGCGAATGCCAAATGACCCCAATCAGCTTTGTGAGTGTACTTGGCTACAAAATCAGGGGTGCCATTGTCATCAGAAACTATTCTTGTTCCGCCACCAAAAGGTGTAATGGTTGTTTCGGGATTTTCAAGTGCTACAGACCAGGGGCCTTTGGTGTATCTAACCATGGCTTGTCGTTCAAAAATGATGCCATCAGACGCGGCCAAGAAATCTGCTGATTCTGGCAGCGCGCCAACATCTTGAAAGGTTGACCAAGTCTGTCCGAAAAGCCAATTGTTATAAGTGATGAAAGCATGTCTGACTCTGGGTTGGTATGAATTACTGACCCGTTCATTGCCGCTAGGGGGGAGTAAAAAGTCAAGTTCAATGAAGCTGCCTAAATTATCGCCATTAGCAAGTTTATGTGTGGTTTTTAAATTAAACCTGGTTTCTTTGGCATGAAAATCAAAGTCAGTACTTTCTCCTTCACCACCAACGGGTATGGTGCCAGGAATATAAAAATCACGTCCAGCTGACCCCGCTGCTAAATCGCCATCACTGTATGCAGAGAATGAACCAGTGGTTTTCACGAAACCACCAAATGTGTAGCTGTTTTGAGGTGCGTCTGGTTTATCTTTTTCTTTTTCTTTGGCTTTAATTTCGGCCATTTTCTTGGCTTTTTTATCCGCCATCATCTGAGCCTTTGCTTGTCGTTCAGACCTGTCTTTCTCAGCCAATTCATTTTTTAACGAGAGTAACATATTTTCTAAAGCGGTGATTTTATCTTCTAGCCTTTGGAATTCATCTCCAGATGCTGAACCATTGCCTGAGAATAAGACTGTTGAAATAACAGCTAATAGTAATTTTTTTCTTGTTTTCATCAACACCTCCAAATAATCGATGGTGTTATGTTATTGAAGTTTAAATATAGGCGATATTAGCCATTGGTATATACGACTAAGGTCTAATGTTTTTTAATTTATGACTTCCTCATGACCAAAACAAAAAAACAAAACGCATAGGCTGCCAATATTTTTTGATCCAAAAGCAGTGTTCGGCCATCTAAGTACTCCATGCTGTTTGAAACCAGTTGTATAACTAAACCTAACAACAATAAAGTGGCTGTGGTATGAACTTTTTGTTTGGAATAGTCTTTATCTCCAATTCGATATGTTTGATTATTTGACTGTTTAAAAGCAAGTTTTAAACCCATGCCGGCCACAATCAATGCGATAAATAAGCTTAAGTATTCACTGTAATGAGATGCGACGTCCATAAGTTAAATCAGAAATAATTAATTGTAATATAATTGGTAAGTAAATAATTATATTACAATTTCAATGTATGCATTAAACACGCACAAGAATCATTGGTTAGTCTTTTAGTAGATATGCAAAGCCGTAATTATCGGATTTAATTGACTGTGAATTAAATCAACTTAAACGGTAATTTATTTAGTATATAAGAAAAGGAACAGTTAAAAACATGGTGTATTTAAAATTAATTATGGCTTTTGTTAGTACTGCTGTTATCAGTTTTCTGTTGTTTTATATACTGATAAAAAGTAAAAAAGATGACTCTATTCAAGCAATAGAGAATAAGGATAAAGCAGGGCTTAAGAAGCTAAAAAAAGAATTAAAAACAAGTCAATTTTCTTGGCAAAACACAGTGATGTCAAAATGGGTTGCTTTTGGTGGTGGTTTTTATGGTGTCATGGCTGTATTGACCTATTTGGTGGTAGAGTTCAATGAGGTGTTGGATCTGTTAACCAGTGAAGCATCTATCATGGCCACCATTGCTGAATTAGGTGTGGGAGACTTGGTGAACTTTTTCATCAATTCATTGATGAACTTTGTGACTGCCATTACCTGGCCAGTTTACTGGATGGGTAGAGTTGAAGGCCATTCAGTTTGGGTTTGGTTTGTGACTGTCTATGGTGGTTATGTTGTGGGTCAATTTTTGGCCAAAAACATGACGAATCCTTATGCAGAACATAAGAACGGTTAGTTTAGCATTCGAAAGTTTCATCAAAACGTAAGTTTTTAATTTTACAGTTTAAGGCACTCGAGTATCACTGTTCTTGTGTTTCGTATGCTTAAGCTTGGCACATTAAGGTTCTTTTGATATGTCTGTTTACAGCGCTATGCAATTCAGTTTAAATGATGAAGGTGATTGATCAGGTATTAGAAATCACCTGATTGGCTTTTTCGGAATTTTCCAAACACTGGCTGCAGTTTGAGTATCACTATTAGCTTTGTCATCTGATGATTGAGCTTTAATGCTTTTCACAGGTTTTTTATCTAAACTTTTTGTCGCAGTTTTTTTAGAAGGTGTTTGGGGTTTGGTCTCTTTTCTTTTTAAGCTGAGTTTCCCTTTTTTAGTTTCAGCTTGGAGATCAGTTAAATGGGTTTTTTGTTGACTGTAATTTTTCCCGCGGTATTTTATTTGTAAGCCTTTCATGAACTTTCGTAACATTTGATTTTTACAGGCGCGGTAATGTTTATGGTCTTTTTTACGGAATAGGGCGCTGAATTCATGCTTGCTGATTTTAAACCCAGCCAAATCCATAATGGCTAAAGCTTCTTCTGCTTTAAGATGAAAAGCTATTTTTAATTTCATTAGAATCAGGTTGTTATCTAATTTTGGTCTGACTTTTGGAACAGTTGCATCTTTTTTTGGTCCCCGCTTTTCAATGATTAATGCATCTAAAAAGTCAATCAGCAGTTCATCTGATAGTGCTTTAAAACCTTCGTCTTCTTCACGTTTAAGCCAGAAGTTGACTTGTTGTTCAGTGGCTGTCACATCAACATGAGTAAAAATTTTAGCGATTTGATTGTCCCTTAAATCTAAAATATATCGCGTTCTGCGAAAGATGTCATTGTTGTTCATTGGTTTTTTCTTTGTTCATGTGTATGGTCAGGCGCACAGTTTAACTGATTTAGTATGAGTTTAATAACGATTCAAACTTTAAGTCATTAATCTTTAAGAATTAGACTGTCTGGTTGTTGTCTTACTAGTGCCTGGTTTATACTAATCATTCATTTTTTTGCTGCATTTAATCATGAAAAAACTTTACGGCTTCTTTCTTTTATTTCTTATGGTTGGCTATTCGCAAGCACAGAGTTCACAACAACTTGAATTGCTTGATGTTTTTAATCTTGAGTATGTTTCTGACCCTCAAATTTCACCTGATGGCTCTCAAGTTATATACACCCGCAACTTTAAAGATGTGATGACAGATAAAAACCACAGTAATTTGTGGTTGATCGACTTTGATGGCAAAAATAATCGCCCATTAACCACAGGAAATCACAATGCGCGAGCACCCAAATGGTCCAATGATGGTAAAAAAATTGTCTACCTATCTAATCATGCAGATAACAAAACAAAACTATACCTGATGTGGTTAGACAGTCGTGAATCAATGGCTTTGACCAACGGGGTTCATGCACCGAGTCAGGTCGCTTGGTCAGGCGATGATAAACATTTGGTTTTTACTCAATTTGTTGCTAAATCAAAGTCTTCATTGGTTAAGATGCCGGCCAAACCTGAAGGGGCTCAATGGAATAATGCGCCGATTTATATAGATGACATGACCTATCGTGCTGATGGTCGAGGGTATATTAAGCCAGGAAATCAACAAATATTTAGTTTACCAATTGATGGCGGAACTCCTCGCCAATTGACTGCTTCAGATCATAATCACCAGTCGCCTATTTGGTCTGCTGATAAAAAGAGTATATTTTTTACTGCCAATCTACATAAAAACCATGAGTTTGAACCATTGAATGCTGAAATATATCAATTAAATTTAGCTGATCTTAGTATCAATGCATTGACCGATAGATTTGGTCCTGATACTAATGCGATGTTATCTCCTGACGGTAAGAAATTAGCGTATATGGGTTTTGACGATACTTTTCAAGGTCATTCCATTCGCGAACTTTATACCATGGACGTGAATGGTAAAAACCATAGGTTGATATCAAGTCAATTGGATCGTTCCATACAAACTATGGCTTGGGCTGCTGATTCTAAAGGTCTATATATTCAATACACTGATCAGGGTGATGGGAAGTTGGCACTTATTAAATTAACTGGAAAAGTGACAACAGTAGCTAAAGAACTGGGTGGATTGTCTTTAGGCAGACCTTACAATGCGGCAGCGTTTTCTGTTTCAAATAATAACCGAGTAGCCATGACTTTAGGCGGGACTTCACACCCTTCTGACCTGGCAGTGGTCAAAAACAATCAAGTAAAACGTTTAACCCAAGTCAATGAAGATTTATTCAGTCATAAGAAATTAGGACAGGTCAAAGAACTGTGGTGGGAGTCATCTGCTGATCAGCGAGCCATTCAAGGTTGGTTGGTAACACCGCCTGATTTTGACCCCGCTAAAAAATACCCGCTTATTCTTGAAATTCATGGTGGGCCATTTGCCAGTTACGGTTCAGTGTTCTCAGCTGAAGTTCAATTGTTTGCAGCGGCTGGCTATGTGGTTTTATATACCAACCCTCGTGGCAGTACAGGTTATGGACAGGAATTTGCTAATTTAATTCATCATGATTATCCGAATAATGACTACCATGATTTGATGTCTGGTGTTGATAAAGCCATAGCCGAAGGTTATGTAGATGAAGAACAACTGTATGTAACCGGAGGAAGTGGAGGTGGTGTATTGACTGCATGGATCATCGGCCATACAAATCGTTTTAAAGCTGCAGTTGTGGCTAAGCCGGTTATTAATTGGACCAGCTTTGTTTTGTATGCAGATAACCCTGGTTTTTTTTATAAATACTGGTTTGCTGATAAACCTTGGAATGATCCTGAAAACTACTTTAAAAGATCGCCACTTTCCTATGTCGGCAATGTTGAAACGCCAACCATGTTATTAACAGGTGAAGAGGATTATAGAACGCCCATTGCTGAATCTGAGCAATACTATGCAGCTTTGAAACTACAGCAAGTAGAATCTGCCATGGTGCGAATTCCAGGCTCTGGTCATGGCATTGCCAACCGCCCCAGTAATTTGGTTGCTAAAGTTGTCAGTATTCTGGCTTGGTTTGAGAAATATAAAACTGACGCTGGTAATCAGTAAACTGACTATAATTTAAGATTTAGTTTTTTAACTTTAAATAGAAGCGCTTTAAATGCTGATACTCAGATCAGCTTATGATTTGAAGCGCTTTTGGTTGAAATTCAGAACTATTTCAGAACATTTTCAGTAAATTTAAGAAAACATTCAGGTATTGAATGAGCTGTGTTTGTAATATTTGATCCTTATCAATAATAAGGAATAACATGAAAGCTATGAGATATCTGATGATCGCTATTTTGACGGTCTTAATGAGTACATCAGTTTGGGCTATACCAACTGATTATGTGGTTTTAAGCTGGTCCGAATTAAATGGCCTTCAAGTGAAGTCATATCAAGTTGTAGATTTACCTGAGGGTCAACATCCACTTAAATCCCCTCCAAATAGAGGTGGGTATTTGAGTCTGATTGATAATGACAACATTGATAACACTTTTTATGTTTCACTTGAAAATGAAGGTTTAACCCGTTCTGAACACCACGGACACGAGCATATTGATGGTAAATATATAGAAAATGAAGAGCAAGTTTTTGTATTAAAAATTCCTCACACACAGGACTTGTCCTTGCAGGTTTTCAATCATATTCAACAACAAGCTTCTCGAATTTATCGAGTTAAAGACCTACTTGAAAAAGTAACTCCGAAAACAACAGATTCTAAGCAAATTCTTGGAAATGTCGAAAATAGAGTGAATTTGTTAATCATGGGTGATGGTTATACCAGCGCTGAAGAAAATAGTTTTAATACCCATGCCGATGCAGTCATCGATAAAATGTTGACCTTTGAACCATATAAGTCATATAGCGAGTTCATTAGCTTTGACAGGTTATTTACTGCCAGTAATGAATCAGGAGCTGATCATCCAGCCGATCCTTGTGGCGATGGTGTGACTGACCCTTTAGCTCCTTTATTTGTTGATACGGCTTTTGATGCCACTTATTGCACAGCCGGTATCCATCGCTTGTTAACCGTAGATTCTGCAAAGGTTTTTACTGCAGCAGCAGCCATACCTAACTGGGATGCGATTGTAGTTATAGTTAATGATACAACCTACGGCGGTGCAGGCGGCTCTTTCTCAACCATTTCTACCAACACGGCTGCGGCCGATGTCTTTATTCATGAATATGGTCATTCGTTTACAGGATTAGCTGATGAATATGACACGCCTTTTCCTGGTTTTCCTGCGTGTAGTGACACGGGTGGCGGTGTAAGTTGTGAGGCTAATGTCACTGATGAGGTGAATCAAGCTGATATAAAGTGGAGTTATCTAATTGATGGTTCAACACCTATCCCAACACCTGACACAAGTGCATATGATAATGAAGTTGGCTTATTTGAAGGTGCACGTTATCAGTCTTCAGGTATGTATCGGCCCAAAAGAATTTGTAATATGAGAACTTTGGGTACCGAGTTTTGTGAGGTTTGCCAGGAAGCTTATATATTTGAATTATATACAGGTTTATATGCGGGTGATGGGTTTAGAAAGATCAGTTTGATTGAGCCTGGAACAGTAATACCATCAGATTTTACGCCAACTGGAACAGTTTCTGTGCCATTTGATTTTAGTCTTAAAACGCTACAGCCAACTCATGATTTAAGTATCAGGTGGTTTGTAGATGGCGTTATGGTTGAAGACATCGCATCTTCAGATATTGTCCAAACATTTGAATACATACCTTCAAGTGCAGGAGTGGTGGAAGTTATGGTTAGGATTAAAGATCGTTCACCTTTGGTTGATTCAAATCGAGAAGTCGATCTACCATTTTATCAACGGGTATGGGAGTTAGATGTGCAACCTCTTCCAGATTTGATTTTCACCAATGGTTTTGAATAATAAATTAAATTACTTTAACTAGATGTGAATAATTAATGTAAACAGGGTTGTATATCAAATGCTTACTATCCTG
>CAZVZJ010000065.1:0-18630 GCA_964631055.1 uncultured Marinicella sp. | reverse complement strand
GTTTAAGACAAGTCGATAGTATCTTAATGAAAAATTAAAAGTTATCAATGCAAAAAATATATAACCTCAGATTTAGTGCTAAAATCTCCCTTTTTAAAAATACAAGTGAAGACACCATGCCAAACCAAATTCACCCTAAAAACAAACCCATACAAATAACCTTTTTCCTAGTCATCTCTTTATTGATTTCTAATGTAGTTTCAGCCAATAAAGGCACTCAATTGTTGCGATATGCTGATATTCATAATAATCAAGTTACTTTTGTATATGCTGGTGATATATACATAGCCGATATCAATAGCGGTGAATCAACACGATTAACTGCTGATGAAGGGTTTGAGGTGTTTCCAAAGTTTTCTCGTGATGGTCAAAAAATTGCCTTTTCAGCTGAATACACTGGGTCAAGACAAGTGTATGTGATGAATGTTGATGGCAGTAATTTGAAACAACTTACTTGGTATAACGATGTCGGTGCCATGCCTCCTCGAGGTGGTTATGATTACCGCATTCTAGATTGGTCTGCAGATGATAAAAATATTCTAGTCAGAGCCAATCGATTGCCGTGGGGCATTCGAATGGGACAGCCTTACTGGATTCCTGTTGATGGTGGCATGGAACAACCGTTAGCTGTTCCTGAAACAGGTGGTGGGATGTTATCACCAGATGGTTCAAAATTTGTTTATACGCCTATAGATCGTGAATTCAGAACCTGGAAGCGCACTCGAGGTGGTCGAGCACAAGATGTTTGGATATATGATTTAGCAGCAAACAGCAGTGAACAAATAACATCCCATGTGGCGACAGATCATCAACCTGTTTGGGTGGGTGAAGACATTTATTTTATCAGTGATCGTGATTATCACTTAAACCTATATAAATACGTGCCCGGCGGTAATCCTGAAAAAGTAACCAATCATGATTATTATGATTCATTATGGGCCTCAGCTGGCCCCACAGCAATTGTATATGAAAATGCCGGTTTTTTATGGCGTTTTGACCCCAAAACATCGACCACACGTCAGTTAACGATTAACATCTCAGCCAATCAAGAAAATTTAATTGCCAAACGAAAAAATGTACAGCAATTCATTGAGTCTATGGATCTCTCACCTGACGGCAAAAGGGTAGCCGTCGCTGCTCGAGGTGAGCTGTTCTCAGTACCCGCAAAAAAGGGTGAAATTCATAATCTAAGCCACACATCCACAGCAAGAGAAATAGCAGTTACATGGTCTCCTGATGGGAAATATTTGGCTTATTTAAGTGATGCTTCTGGTGAATATGAAGTTTACATTAAAAATGCTCAATCAGGTCAAAGTACGCGTGTAACCACAGATGGTGATGTCTGGCGTTATGCACCAGTCTGGTCTCCAGACAGTGAGAAAATTGCTTACGCCGATACCAATCAAACCTTATGGGCAGTGAATATTAAGACTGCAAAAACCCAGAAACTTGATCGTTCAAGACGAAATGACATCACTGATTACAACTGGTCGCCAGACAGTCAATGGGTTGTATACACCAAAACTGAAGCCAGTGGTTATAATTCAATTTTCGCTTATGATTTTAAAAGTGCAAAGGTTAACCGAGTTACCAGTTCGTCATTCGATGATTTTTCGCCAGTCATTGACCCAAAGGGACATTACTTATTTTTCTTATCTAACCGTGATTACAATTTGTCATTCAGCAGCTACGAATTTAATTACCTATACCATCAAGCAACACGGGTATATGCAGTACCATTGCATGATGATGTACCCGCTTTATTTCCGTTTGAAGATGATGGCATCATTCAAGCCAATAAAACCAATCAAAGCGACAAGGATGATAAGAAAGTCTTGGATATCAATTTTCAACTACAAGGTTTAGATGATCGGGTCAGACCATTACCTGGCAAAGCCAGTAATTACTTCAATTTACAAGCCAATGATCAAGCGGTATTCGTTGCTGAAAATGCGGGTGGCCCTAGCATTAAAATGATAGATCTCAGCAAAGAAGATGAACCAAAATTGGTTGTCGCAGGCGCAGGTAATTTCATCTTGAGTGCCGACGGTACGCACATGTTGGTGCAAAAAGGCAGTGATTATGCAGTGGTCGAAGCCAAGCCCGGCCAGAAAGTAACTGAAAATAAACTAGATTTAACTCATCTTACGCTAAAAATTGACCCGCAAGTTGAGTGGCGACAAATGTATACAGATGCTTGGCGGATACTCAGAGATTGGTTCTATGATCCAGGAATGCATGGTAATGATTGGCAAGAGATTCATGATAAATACTTACCTATGGCTCAAGCGGCAACACACAGAACTGATATAGATTATGTCTTTGGGGAGATTGCCGGTGAAATGAATGCGGGCCATATTTATGTTAATTCAGGAGATCAGCCTAGTGTGAAGAGAGCAGATAATGGTCTTTTAGGTGCAGAATTTGAAAAGCACTCGAGTGGTTATTTTAAAATCACTAAGATCTTCAAAGGTGAAAATTGGGTGCCTGCACGTCGTTCACCATTAACTCAAGCTGGCGTTAAAGCAAAAGTGGGTGATTTTATTGTTGCCATCAATTCGCAGAGTACTGAGGGTATAGCTAACCTATATCAATTACTAGAACACACTGCAGATCGCACCATTAACATTACATTGAACAGTACACCAAAGCTCAAAGGTTCTTGGCAAGCACATGTTAAACCAATCACTTCTGAAAATCAGCTCAGGTATTACAATTGGGTTGAAGAGCGCAGGATGATGGTCGACCAATTATCTGATGGTCGCATTGGTTATGTACATTTACCGAATACCGCAGCACCTGGTAATCGAGAATTGTTTAAGCAAATGCTACCGCAAATCAATAAAGACGCCTTGATCATTGATGATCGATATAATGGTGGTGGCTTTATTCCTGATCGGATGATTGAGTTATTGTCACGTAAAACGATGAACTACTGGAAACGCCGAGGTTTGGATTTAGACAGCAACGCCACGCCTTTATTTGCTCATGATGGACCTAAGGTGATGTTAACCAATGGTCAATCAAGCTCAGGCGGAGATGCGTTACCTTATTATTTCCGTAAAGCTGGTTTGGGTAAAATTATAGGTACCAGGACTTGGGGAGGTTTAATTGGCATCAGTGGTAACCCTGGTCTGGTTGATGGTGGTTCTATAATAGCATCCACATTCAGGTTTATGGATACAGAAGGTAATTGGGCGGTAGAGAATGAAGGTGTTACTCCAGATATCGAAGTGATTGATCGACCAGAATTAGTGGCTCAAGGACGTGACCCATCAATTGAAAGAGCGGTACAAGAACTTATGAAAGATTTGCCGCAGAACCCCAGAAAAGTAATCCAGTCACCACCAGCACCCAGCGAATTTTGAGTGTAAAAGTATTGACATCGATTAAATAATATGAAAAATATGCGCACTTGTTCGAATCAGTTCGAACAAGTGTTTATATTTTACCAATGCCACAGGCATTAATAACAGCATCATTAGGAGGCTTAAACATGCAAAACAATCAATCGAGAATTATAAGATAAGCGCCTAACAACAAAATTTTGTTTGGAAGGCCATTAATTAATGTGTGCCTTTCAGACTATTAAAAGCCTGAAATGCATTGCATATCAGGCTTTTTTTTTACCAATTGGTTAATAAAAAGCTTGGAAAATATAACAAGGAATTTAAATATGCCAATTTTAAAACAAATTAATAAGGGTAAAGTACCCATAAAAATATTCACTGATGACATCGCACCTCAAGCCATTAATCAGTTAGTTAACATAGCCAATTTACCTATTGTGCATCACCATGTGGCCGCCATGCCAGATGTGCATGTGGGTATTGGAGCCACCGTTGGCTCAGTGATACCGACACTGAATGCCGTGATTCCTGCCGCTGTAGGCGTTGATATAGGTTGTGGTATGAATGCTGTAAGGATCAGCCTTACTGCCAATGATTTACCAGATCATTTGTACAGTGTTAGGCGTGAAATTGAAAGGTTGGTGCCAGTAGGCTTTAATCGTCATAAAAAATCTGTGGTTAATCGATCCAGTTTAAATGGGCTGGATAAACCATTGGATGAGATAGTTTATAAGCATCCAGGTATCATGAAAATGTTAAAAAACTTCAACCCTACCTGGCAAAATCAGCTAGGAACATTAGGTGGTGGTAATCATTTCATTGAGTTGTGTTTGGATGAAAATAATGATGTATGGATCATGCTTCACTCTGGATCACGAGGTATTGGTAATGTCATTGGCCGGTATTTCATTAACTTGGCTAAAAAAGACATGCAAAGGCATCAACATCATTTACCCGATGTGAACTTGTCATACTTGTCAGAAGGCAGTGATCATTTTAATGATTACGTTATGGCGGTTAACTGGGCGCAGGAATATGCGTGGATGAATAGGCAAGAAATGATGAAATTGGTTATTAAGGCGTTGCAAAACAGCGCATTGCCTAATTTTAAACTGACCAAGAAAGCCATTAATTGCCATCACAATTATATTTCACATGAAACACATTATGGGCAAGCTGTGTATGTGACAAGAAAAGGTGCAATCAGGGCAGGGGATGGCGAGTTAGGTATTATCCCAGGTTCAATGGGCGCCAAGTCTTACATCGTTGCTGGAAGAGGCTCTAAAGCTTCATTCTGTTCATGTGCACACGGTGCTGGACGCAGTATGAGCCGTACTGAGGCCAAGCGATCATTCAACACTGAGGATTTGAAGAAACAAACTTCAGGAGTTGAATGTCGTAAAGATAAAAACATGTTAGATGAAATACCAGGTGCATACAAAGACATTGATGTGGTGATGAAAAATCAACATGATTTGGTGTCAGTGGTTCACACTTTGAAACAAGTGGTTTGTGTCAAAGGGTGATAATAAGTCAAGCCACAACAACCACAGTACGTTGTGGCATTTAACAGGAAAATATATGTTGATCAATTTTCAAAATAAGAATATGAAATATTTTATGAATAAAAACAATTACTTGAGAATATACAATGAACAAACAACTATTAGACGAGGTGCTGTACTGCTTATCTGATGATCGCCATACATACCATTATTTTAAAGACAAATACTGTATGTTTTTGTTGGCTCATTACATCAAAGAAGACACACCGATTAAAAATATAAAGAACAGCGATTTGGCTCGATTCTGCCACAAACCTTTGGTTAAAAAATGGTTGGCTCAACAAGGAAGTAAGCAGTTCCAGTCAGAAATGATAACGACTATGTGGCCTGTTGAGTTATTCCATTTTACTTTGACCTTGGGTCAATGGGGAGGAGATGATCCGTATTGGCAACAAACAGCAAGGCCAGGCTTTAATTTGGTTCTACAACTAAACTTTAGCCGATTTCATGACCGACTTTATGAAAACATTATGGATGACGAAGCGGAATTTCAGCCATTCAGCTGTGATTCGCATCCAATCAGTACCCATCGCAACACCATTGCTTGGGCTCGATTAGACTTCAGTGAAGATTTATCTGAAGTGTTGATTGAAGAAGTACAAAATGACTGGCTCAGGTATGCCTGGGAAGCCTATTTAAATTTAGTTGAAAACCCTCAGCGCACACGACTGAAACGTTACGGATTCAAACCCAATTGGAACCGATTAGATGCATATTTTAAACAGGTGATTAAGCCAATCATGTCAATTTGGGATGAAGCGGTTTTATGTGCCACTATTGAATATGTGGTTAATCATATAGGCGCTGAAAAAATCTATATGCATGATCATCAAACTGGCGTGGCTTTGAAGTCGATGGAATATACGCAGCCACCTAAATCTCTTTATACTAAGTTGCCGAAAAAATTTGGTTTTGAATCAACCAAAGAACCACCGCTGTTTTTACAGCAGGATCGATATGTGGTTAGAAAATTAAAAAAGATTCAAAAGAAAATAACGCCTCAATGGCATTTGTTGAACTTAAACAAAGGAGGTATACATGCCTAATAGAAATAACAGAAACTGGGTTGCCAGAGCTGCCATCATGAGAAAGGGTGGGGTGCATGAAAAATCCAATAAAGCGAAGAGACAAGGGGCCAAACAGGCCTTTAAAAGAAAGTTAAGAGCCGAGCAATTCGGCTCTTTTTATAGGTTAGGTTTATTTTATAAAAAATTATTTATCAAATAAGACCACCATTTTCACAGCAAAGTCTAAGTTTTACAATTAACCTGAGTCATCAGTAAACTTATTCATGTGAGTTTTACTCATGAGACTAAATAAGCAAATTCATTCGTATACCTATCACTGGTGTTTTGTTTATAATTTTACGTTCTTATTCAGGAGTATAAGGAATCAATGAAAATAAATGCCAAAGGTCAAGATGTGAGTAATAAAAGTTTACAAGAACGTAAAGATAAAGTCATGGCCAGGGGGTTAGGAAATTTAGCATCTGTATACATTAAATCAGCGAGAAATTCAGAGCTTTGGGATGTTGAAGATAATCGGTATATTGATTTTGGTAGTGGTATTGCAGTTAATAACACAGGACATGCACACCCTAAAGTAAATGCTGCCGTAAAAAAGCAATTAGATGAATTTATTCACAGTGCCATCATAATTACGCCTTATGAAGCAGCCATTAGTTTAGCTGAAAAATTAGTTGAGATTGCCCCAGGCGATAGCGACAAAAAAGCCATTCTTGTAACAACTGGTGCTGAAGCCGTTGAAAATTGTATCAAAGTGGCTCGGGCATATACACGGCGAAGAGGAATCATTGCCTTCGATGGCGGTTTTCATGGCAGAACCAATATGACCATGGGTTTAACTGGAAAAATCATGCCTTATAAACACAGATTTGGCCCATTCCCTAATGACATTTATCACGTTCCTTTTCCCATTGAATACCTGGGTATAAGTGCTCAAGCCAGTTTAGATGCTTTGCACAACCTTTTTAAAACCAGTGTTGTTCCTGAAGACATAGCTGCTATTGTCATTGAACCCATCCAGGGTGAAGGTGGGTTTTATGCTGCACCTGCTGAATTTTTAACAGCCTTAAGAAATCTGTGTGATCAACATGGTATCGTATTAATAGCTGATGAAGTGCAATCTGGATTCGGTAGAACTGGCAACATGTTTTACATGGATCAAACTGGTGTGGAACCTGACTTGATTACCATGGCTAAAGGCATAGCGGGTGGATTTCCGTTGGCAGCAGTAGTGGGTAAATCTGAAATCATGGATGCCCCTATACCAGGTGGTCTAGGTGGCACATATGCGGGCTCACCTATTTCTTGTATAGCTGCTTTGGAAGTCATTAAAATAATAGATGATGAAGGATTAATAGCCAGGGCCAATGAAATTGGGCAGCAATTTAAGCAATTTTTAGAGTCGATGCAAACAACCAATGATTCTATCGGTGATGTCCGAGTTCATGGTGCAATGATTGCCATGGAATTAGTGAAAAATGGTGATGTTAATCAACCAGATGTTGATCTGACTAATCGCATTGTTAATGAAGCATACCAGCAAGGTTTGGTTTTAATCAATTGTGGTGTGAGGTCAAATGTGATTCGCTTTTTACCACCCTTAACTATTTCTGATGAATTAATCAAAGAGGGCTTGCAAATTGTTCGGGAGATTATGACTGGCTTCAAATTACAAAGTCAATGAATTAAAACCCTGTGACAATTCAATTGTTAATTTAATTGCCAGTTAATAATTTGATTAAAAGTACTGAATTGTCGGCTGTGCTTTTGACCATTGAGTTCAGTTATTAGAATTTCAACTGGTTGATTTAAATTATCACCTAAACCAATAGTTACCCAAGGTTGTGTTTGTGCTTGATAACTTCTGGTTTGAGAAAACATTCTGGTTTGCATGCCTAGTTGACTATTAATATGAATCACCGCGCCAATCAAAGAACGATTATTTGCTGTTGATAGATTTAATGTTAACCACTGATGATTGTTCTCTGATTGATTGATGTACAGTTTAACAGGGCCATTAACTTGATTAACGATAACATCAAGGTCTCCATCTTTATCAATATCTGCATAAGCAGCAGCTCTACCTACCAATTTTTGTTCCAGCAAGTCTCCGGCAAAGTTAATCGGCTCAAATATGGTTTGACAAGTTGAGCCACAATTCCAAAACAATTGGTTTGGTTGTCTATAGCTGACCCCGCTTTCTACTTGTTGAATAAGGTTTTCAACATGACCATTGGTTTGAAAATAATCAAGTCTGCCGTCTAAATCATAATCAAAAAAGAATACACCAAATGTAACAACAGGCCTGGTAGCAGCTCCAATTCCAGAAAGCATGGATTCGTCAGTAAAAAAACTGCCATCGCGTGACACGAAAAATGATGTGGCTTCACTGCCAAAGTTTCCCATGGCTATAGCTAAACGTTGATCATTCTGATAACGGGCAATATCTATTCCCATGGCGCCAGTTGATTTTCCTGCGGCATCAAATCCAATACCGGATTGACCACCAATTTCTGTGAACGCTGCTTTACCATTATTGATGAAAACTTGGTTTGCTACAGTGTCATTGGCCACTATGAAATCTAGTTTTTGGTCATCGTTTAAGTCCCAGAAAGCCAAACCCAAAGCTTTACTCTGGGTTGATAATTTGGCATTTGCTATGCCACTGGCTGATGTGACGTCAGTAAACTTTCCAGAATGATTATTGAATAGACATAGTTGTGTGCCAGGAAAGTTCGTTGGTGGTCCATAGGCTTTGCCTATACCCTCTATCTGATAATTAACTTTGGTGTCTATGTCAGGTGACCATTGGATGTAATTTAAAATCAATAAATCATCATCACCATCACCATCATAATCAAAAAAACCAGCTGAACTGCTCCAATCTGATGTACCACAATTTAAATTTTCAGTACTTTGTTTAAATTGACCACCTCCAAGGTTAGTAAACAATCGGTTTTCCCCCACTGCGGCGACAAATAAATCTTGGAGGCCATCTTGGTTGATATCACCCACAGCGACTCCTGTACCGTAGAAAGAAACATCTAAACCACTGTTTTTAGAGTGGTCACTGAAATGTCCTTTGCCATCATTTATATACAACCGACCCATGGTTGGCATTTGATTGTCCCAACTGGTTCCGTTAGATAAATAAATATCTAAATCTCCATCATTTTCAACATCTAAAATCGCTATACCTGCCCCCATAGCTTCAGGTAACCATTTGTTTCCAACTGCGGCATTGTTGTGGCTGAAATTGATTCCCCTGGCTTGACTCTCTTCAGTGAATGTAATCTTAGGAATGTCTTTTACTTCAGGTTTTAAAACTTGAGTTTGAGCTATCGCAGGTGCCGTTATTTTTTTTGGTTGATTAGATGAGCTTTTTAGCCAAAATAGCAGCGACAATACGACCAATGAACCCATTATTACAATGACGGTATTGCGATAGAACTTTTTATATTTTTGATTTAACGTGCTCATATTACTCTAAGACATCTATGTTTGAAGAAGTTTGATAGTCTTCCAATGTGAGGGGATAACTTTTATTGTATTGAAATGGGTAGATCACAACCCGATTGGCAGCTTTATCTGCAGCTGGGTTTTTCTTGCGTGCCAGTTGTATGGCTTGGTCCATGTTTTGATCATCTAATTTGTAATACTGGTATTTTTGATCCATCAATTCAGCTTCTTTATCATCGCCTCGCATTTTTGCGATTCTAAATAACCCGTAATATGCAGCAGACCATTCAGAGTTAATGGCGAGAATTTGTTCAAACATGTCTTGTGATTTTTGTAACCAAGTTTCTGGGGTTTCATCTTGCAGCGCTTTTTGAAGATAAATTTGTGCCAGTTCTGTAAGAAATTCATAATCTTTACTGAAGTCAAAATTTGCTTGTTTTGTACGTGGGTAATTATTGTTCAGTATCAGGTGATATGCATTGATTGCCTGAGTGATCCGACCATTGATAAAATGAAGTCGTCCTTCATAATAATCAATTTGCCAAGGATAGGGGAATGTAGCATCTTTTTGAGCTTGAGTTAAATTTTGTTGAGCTAATGTAATTTGCCCTTCTTTTAAGTGAACCCGAATTGCATTAATCAACCCTTGTGTTTGACCCATGTTAATAACGTGATTAAATGCTTTCATTGCCTGTTTGTATTCTCCAGATCGAAATAAAGCGATGCCATAATCATTCCAACGCTGCCAATGAATCTCCGAGGGCTTTGTTAGCGGTTTATCTGTAATGGATAAATTTACCGTCGAATGATCAATAACCACTACAGGTAAATCGTTTTTCAGGCCAGTTTGACTCATGAATGCACGGTAATAGGGAGTATTAAATTTTCTATATAACAACTTGGCTTCAATTTTTAGAGGCCCTTTAATTTCAGTCGGTATTGTTAATTGATAATGTATGATTGAAGCAGCACCAGGTGGTATTTGATTGTTGTATAAGGTTGCGAATATATCTTCAGGATTACGCATGCTGATTTGATTGCCATCTCGATCAATAACATAGGCATTAACAAGGTGGCTGAATGGGTTTAATTCACCTGCTTGGTTGAGTCCACCATTAATGGCGATTAATTGTTCATTGTCGTAAAGTGAAAGTTCTAACCAAATTTGATTAGAATCAGCTGTTCCTTGAGTAAACATATGTCCCAAAGTTTTGGTTTTGAGAATTGTTTCTAGTTGGTAAGTTTGACCAGGTTTAACAGTGAATTGATTATTTGCATTGATTTGTATTTCATTGTTATTGCTGTTTTCAATATTTTGTTCTTTTAAGCCAAACAGATCAATTTCTAAAGAACTTTTGAGTAAGGCAGAGCTTTGCTCATCAAATGGTTGATCATTGAGAAATCGCATGGCTGTATTGGCCACATCAAAGCTGTGGTCATTGATTTCCCTGTTTAATGAACTGGGGTTGAATTTAGCTGAAATGTCATCTGATTTTACAGGTTTCATGTGACAATCTTGACATGCATCTTTGGCTTTGTCTGGATAGTAAAAACTGGTCACTTTATGACCTGAAACGCCACTAAGTAAAAAGCTGTCATAATGATTTTGACCTCGTAACCAGCGATAATTGTTTAATGATTCAGGTAAGGAAACCTTGTGACATACTGAACAAAACTCAGCATCAGAATGCAACGGTTTTAAATATGAAGTTTTGTGCTGGTCAGGTTTACTTTTAATTAAGAATTGGTTAATCCATTTAAACGGTTCATAGGTGCTACCAGTCAATGGATAGTCTATAGGTAGCGCCAATTGATAGGCACCATTTCCTTGATGACTATTTATTTTTTCGACCAAATGACAGGAACTGCATGTAATGCCTGCCATGGCATCTTTGCCGGTTTGTTCAGCTGGTGATAGGTCATCAAATTGGCCACTGAAAAACAATACTGGGTCATGACAAGATGCACAAAAACGAGCAGCGTTTGCATGTCCATCTCGGGATTTAAGGGCGGCTTTGGTGTTGTTGACAGAGAATGCATATGCTTGATTGTTGAAACTGGAAAAGTGATGTGCTGAACTGATCCATTGTTGGTGTGAATCTTCATGACATGTTATGCAAAATTCATTATTATTAAGCTGGTTACTAGGGATTAAATCTCCGGATTTTGTGGTAGATAAAGAAGGAGCAAATAACTCGTTTTGTTGTGTTGTTTCAGGTAAATCACTATTGAAAAGAAGATAAGACGCAACTGCACATAAACTGATGCCAAACAACCATTTTCCAATTTTAAAGTTAATTGACCTACCTGATAAACGATGTAAAACAAAAAGCCAAATACCTAATATGGGTATCAAAACATGAAGCCAATACAACAAAGATCGATATTGACTGTTTAAGGCTTCGATATCTGTGTTGTAACGAGTTAATAACAAACCAGTGATTAAAACAATCAATGCCGAAAACAACAACAAGTATCCAGCGCGTTTAGCTGTATTGTTTTGATAACCTCTGGTATTAATGGCATGAATCACTGCATAAACTACAAAAGGTGCCACTAAGATCAAACCGATGATTAAATGTAATAAAAACATCCACAAATAGAATCCATCTTGGATATTGGTGTCAGTTAACCATTGATAAAAAGTAACGCCACTTAAGTAAAGAGAATTAACCAGCAACACTGCAGTGATTATCATCACCAATATTAACAATGGATAAAGTTTGGGACCTACAGCACGGCTGTATTTATTGACTTTTTGCACGTTTAATTACCAGACATAAATCGGGTGTTATATTTTTGATTTAATTTATCTGCAGCTTCTGATATAGGTCCCGATTGTGGCAATGGTTGTAAGTACTTATCATTTTCTGTCAACATATCCATGTCTTTAGCCCAACCATAAAACTCCATCACATAAAATCGCTGTTTACCTTTTGGTGGGTTATTGTCAGGCTTTTTAAACTGGAAGGTAACTGCTTCCCCTCCGGAAACAATGGCAAGTGCATTGTCCTTTTCTTCTACCAATGGTTCAACTGGCCCCAATTGTGTGTAAGCGCCTGTCATATGCCGTGTATCTGCAAAAGGTTGACGTCGGCTGAAGTCATAGATTGGATAACGGTTGGGGCCATTTTGACGGTCAGGAAAACCAATCACTGATTGCTTGGCATTGATTAAAGGCAAGGTTTTTACTGATATCTCCGGATAAGTTCTTTGCGCGATACTGACTTGATCTATGTAAACTTCTTGTGTACTTCGAAATCTCAGTTTTTTAACATTTTTTCCTGCTGGTATTGCAAATTCGATGGCAGCCATTTTGGGCATGCCGGCTGGAAAGCCCCAGTTATCTAATAAAGTGACCCATTGACCATCAATTTCTGCATCTAAACTAGGGTATTGCAATGATTGACCTGCCTGCCATGCATTAAAACTGGTTTGAGAATAGCCATATTCTACCCAACCATTGACCATTAGTATGAATTCACCTTGAAGCGGCTGGTCATAATACATGGTATGAATCTGTGGTTCTTTCAGGTGTCCCAAAAAACGCAGGTCCAATTCGCCAACTGCCAGAGGTACAGCATCAACTGCCATATTTGCGCTGGTTTGATCACTGCCATCTTGACTGATAATTTGTTTGGGTAATAACTGCTCAGTATAGAACATTAAATCACCTGAAGGCTGGGAAGAGTTGATAGATAAACGCTCATCAAGAACGGCGAACAAATCGTCATCCGCTTCATACACTTTCATTGCAATAGCGTCTAAAAACATGGTTTCTTCCATAGGTTCAGTCACTAAGAATGTAAAGTCACTTTGGTCCACATCTGCTTGATCTAAAAGTAAAAACTCCCAATCTCTGGGTTGTGCATATTGGTCTTTTCCAACCAAAAAGCCCATGGCACCTACACCCATTACATCAGTGAGAAACTCAAACTCATCATTCATACTCATAAATAAAACTGGACATGAAGAAAGTTGTCTTTGAGTTTCTGTTATCTTGAGAGTTTTTGAAGTTTCAACTGATAATTCTGTTTGGTATACCCCATCAGACCAGAGCAATGATATGAAATCAACTGGTGTACTTTTGTCTTTAGGTATCAATGCAGCAATATTTGATGCAATATAGGGTTGGTTTGGTTGATATGATTGATTTAAGTAGAGTTGTTTTTTAGAAAATTGATTATTATGAACCGTAACTTCTGTTCCAAACCCCAAGGCATTGGATCGCATTGAATCTGCTTCCAACTCTTTACCAGAAAGGTGTAACATTAAAAACTGATGGCGTTGATCGCTCGCAGGCCAATGGCTAAAGTGACTCATGTTTGTGGTTAATAATTCAGGCCCCTTTAATCCAGCAATGACATGAAAATTTGATTGGTTTGAACTGTGATTTAATGTTTGTAACAAAGCGTTGTCATTTGAACTTCTGATCACAGATTGACTGGGTGAGTGTAATATATAGTCGTCAATGCCATCACCATTGACGTCAGTCAAATGAAACGCATTGAATTCATTTTCGAAAGTAGTTTTGTCCCATTTAAATGTATCAGATAAATAATCATACGAGCCGGTATTAATGCCGTTATTTGAACTGATGTGAATCAGAGGAACGCCTTCCTTGTTGTAATTGACAGCTAATTGTCGGGCTTCTTCTGATAATGTATGGCTTTTTTGTTGGTAACTCCACATCCGATCATTAAGCAAAATAATCAGTTCATTATTTTTTAATAAGAGAATATCTAAATCACGATCTCCATCAACATCAAGTAAGGCTGTGTTTATAAATGAATTATTTTTTTCATCAGTAATTAATTCTTTGCTTAAGATTCTAAAGCTTAAGTTATTATTATTACTGATAACTTTTACTGATCCTGAGTGATTTATGCTTAGAATATCTAAGTCACCATCATGGTCAAAATCAACAACTTGCACTCTTTTTGACTGAGGCAAGGTACCTGATGATAGTGGCTTGTCTATCAATTTCCAATGATTGTTCTCTGTGTTTAGAAATATGCGATCTGGTGCATTTTCGCTTGTAACATAGCCATCTAATAGACCATCTTGGTTTACATCAATAATAGAAATTAAATCTTCTTTTAATATGCCAGGAGCAGTAATTTTATATGCTGATTTCAATCCTGTTGCTGTTTTATGGAATACTTCTATTCTGTCATTGGCAGCCACCCAAACTTCTGTCGTGCCTAATGAAACCAGTGTAAAGTTTTTTGCTTCAAATTCTTTTGTAAATAATGTTCTATCTGCAAATGGTTCTTTAAGCATCTCTAATTGATTATTATCATCTTTTAAGTTTAATGGTGTGTTGACCAGGGCCATAGCTTTTGGTCCCATTTTGGTATACTTAATTTCAGCCAATTTAGACTGAGGGTTCATTTCTAGTTTTTGGTAATCATGTAAATGCTTTTGAGCTGACTCAGTTTGGTTTAGCCGCTGTGATGTTATGAAAGCACCATAATAGGCGGACCTTAAATAGGGATCTACTTTAATTGCATGAGTGAATTGAGTATAGGCTGATTTTACTTGTCCATCTTGAAGCCTACATTGACCTAAGAAGTAAAGTGCGTATGCATCTGTTGGATCTATATCTATGACTGATTTAAATTGTTCAATGGATGATTCACAATCACCATTATTGAAATATAACAAGCCCAATAAGTAGTGAGTGGTGGCGTCACCTTTTTTAGACGTTAATATCTCATTGAGTTCTTTGATAGCGGTAGCTTCATCATCAGCTTTTTGCCGATTGATAATGGCAATTATAAAATTGTGATGAAATAGCTTTTCGTCTGGATAGCTATTATGAAGTTCTTCAAAAGTTTCATAGGCAAGGTCATAGTTAAAAGACCCCATCTGACCAACACCTAAATTGTTCTTCGACCATGCGGCACTAGGTGGCGTTTCTTGCTGTTGACAGCCCATCAGAATTAGGAGCAAAATTGAAAAAAATAGTGGTTTCATTTGTGAATAACTTAATCTAAAGTATTGAATAATGAATTGGTTGTAATTAGTTAATTTACAACAAATTTTATTAAATTTAATTGTACCATGGGCTTTTATTTTTTGAAAATTTAGTTAAACCTTTAAATTTAATGTGACCATTTTTATAAAGGTTTCATCGGTATGCTAATGATTGAAGATTCTATAATTTTAATTAATTTATATTTTTATAGATCACATACTGTGATTAATTCGATGATTTAATTAATCACCAATTTTAATTGGTGTCAAATCGTTGACATTGATATGGTTGTGGATGGTAAGCAAAAGGCGCTGATTTAATGAGTGGGGTGCTTGAATTCATGGTAACGATTTAAGTTCTGTATGGTATGAGTGGACCGAGTCGAGTCAGGCCAAATTATATCTGCTGTAACAGCTTCTGTTGATTTTTTTAAGCCAAAAATTAGCCTAAAATCAGACTGGCTTAAAAAACTGCCGCCACTGATAACTTCTTTTTGTAAAACTTGATTCTTTGTTTTGATTACTACTTTTGCTCCAATTGCAGAATGATTTTTTCTTGAACCTATTAAGGATATGCCAACCCAGTTGTTTTTGTCGTCATGAATATTTTTAAATACTTCGGCAGTATCATCGACATTATTGATGCTTAAATCAGCTAATCCATCGTTATTGTAATCACCTACAGCCAACCCACGGCTTGATTTTAGAGTTGTACCCAAAAAAGCATCTTTTGAAGACAGTGTAATGAATTTTTTTCCTTGTTGATTAATTAATATTTGATTCGGCTGTGAATAGGAAAGGCTGGGTTGAATGTCTTTAATTTTTTCGTCAATATTGCCATTTGCAACGACAATATCCTGAAAGCCATCATTGTTTATATCTATAAAAGATGCGCCCCAACCAACCTGTAAATATGAAGGTTTTAAAATACCATATCGATTGGTGGAATCACTAAAAAAGCCACTTTTTGAATTAATATACAAAGTATTGGACTCCATAGAAAAATGAGTCACAAAAATATCAAACAAACCATCATTATTCACATCTCCTAAAGCAATTCCCATACCGGCTTCAACTTCCCCATTAAGATTGATTGCTGTCCCTGAAATCAGCCCTTGATCATTAAAAAAACCACTGCCATTATTAACATAGAGGCGATTTTCACTGCCATCATTAGCGACGTAAATATCTAAATCTTCATCATTATCTAAGTCTGTCAAAACAACGCCAAAACCGCGATCATTTTTAGTTTGTTTAAGCCCTCTTTGTAAAGTAACATTGGTGAAATTCCCATCCCCATCATTAAGAAACAAAGCATCTTGCTGGCCACTATAAGCAATTGGGTTACAATAGCCTTGAGTCAATGATGATACACAATCCTTGTTTCCATTCATTGAATATTCAACATAACGAGTAACATATAAATCAACATCACCATCGTTATCTACATCTCCAAATGCGCAACTTGTAGACCATTGGTTTTTTGCAGCATCTGGATCTATGATTTTAAGTTTAAAAAGATTCGTATTTTCAATTCCGCTCTGATTTAAATATAAATAGTCTTGACCATATTGAGTTATATACAAGTCAACCTTGCGATCAGCATTGACATCAGCAGCACACACGCCCATCGTTTTATTACTTGTTGATAAGCCTGACTGTTTGGTTACATCAATAAAATGACCATCTTTATTTTCTAATAGTTGATGTGTCGCAGTTTTACCATTGGCCATCATTTGGTTTGAGCCATTTAAATATAAGAGGTCCAAGTCACCATCTTCATCGTAGTCAACCCAAGCAGTACCACTACCAGAGGTTTCCGTGAATTGATAGGTGCCATTTCTGTTATCAGAATGAATGAATTCGATATTTAATTCCTTATTCATACTTTTAAATATAGCTGCATAGGAACAATCAGGTGTAATGAATAGAACCCAGGCAAATATGCAAACAATCAGTTTTTTTCTTAATAGATTCATAACAGCAATCCATTTTTAATTTTAAATTGACGAATTATGACAGAATCTTTATTTTGAGTTTGGTTTAATACTTCATTTGCTTGTTCAATATGGCCATCTGTTAAATACATTTGGGCTAATTGAATTCTCCAGGTGTCATGCCATGGAGCTAATAAAATTGCTTTGTTTAATCGCTCTTTAGCAGATTCTGGCTTGTCAGTTTTTGCGTGTAAAATACTGATTTGATGATGTAGCTGGGCGTTCCAAGGAAATAAATTGCTTGCAGTTTTACAGCCTGTTAGAGCTTGTTCATAATTTAAGTTTTTACTTTTGATTACGCATAATAAATGGTTATTTCGAGCGCTTGTATTTGATAAAGATATCTCGTCAATCCATGCAAACCCCGTACTGTGATTTCTTGTTTGCGCAAAAGATAAAAGTAATTCAAAAAGGTATTCTTCTGGCAACAAATCAATATCAATTTGTTGCAATAACTTCTCAGCTTGAACCAGCATGGTATTTGATAACAGCACTCTTACGAATAGGACATTGAATTCATCATTAAGACTAAGTGCAGGGTTAAGCGTGAGCAAATTTTCCATAAGCGACAACAATTTAGCAGGTGTGTTTTCAGTTTTCAAAGATTTTAAAGTTGTATAAATTTGAAAATACTGTGATGCTATTAAATGCTGATTGAGTTGGTTGGCTGATAGGTGGCCAATGTAATAAATCAAAGAATTCATTGACCCAAGTTTTTCTGCATCTTTGACTGATTGAATGGCTTTTGAAGGGCTGTGTTGACCGTGGTGGTGTCGTGCTTTTATCTCGTGATACAAAAGGTTTTGTAAATTTAATGGTACTTGTTGTAGTTCATGGTTTACTTTTTCTGGGTTGATTTCTAAATATATTTGGGCTTTGAAAAGGTGGTTATTATTGACCCTTAATCTGTTCTCTAAAGCTTCCCAGTCACCTGAAGTGTTGAGGTTTTTAATAATTAAATTTTTTATGTTTTGATCATCAGTATCTAATGTTTCCGCCAGCAATAAATAATTGAGTGTTTTATATAAATTCTGATTGCTGCCTGAAGACCAAGCACTTGCAGCCATAGTGTATGCATGGATTAAATTTTCTTCTTTGATGTTTTGTTCATTAAAATTATTTCTTACCCAGAGATAATTTTGTTCAGAAATAGCATTTTGAATATTGAATAAAAAATGTGATTCAATTGATTTGGAGCCTTCCTTTTGATGACAACTAAATAGCCCTGAAAGTGATATTAGTAGTAAAATAATTA
>CAZVZJ010000064.1:16187-19650 GCA_964631055.1 uncultured Marinicella sp. | reverse complement strand
TAATTCAAAATCAAAACATCAAAATGAGAAAAATATGATCAATATTAAAACTTTTTTAAGTGCGGTTAGCACGCCCATAAAAATCACATCCTTGGCGCTTTTATCTGTTCAAGTAAGTGCTGAAAAAATAGAAGTCACCCATGTCAGCGATACTTTAATGAATGCCAGTCACATCATCAAAGGCACGATGCGTAACAGTGAAACTCAGTATATTGATTCACAAAATAATAAATCAATTAACCCAGATGGCGTTGTATATACCACATATACGTTTTCTGTAGATGAAGTGATCAAAGGGCAACACAAACCCAGAACCATCGAATTTTCTGTTAAAGGAGGCTGTGACACTGAAACCAATTATTGTGAAGAGTTCGATCATGAATATGACTATAAACTTGATCAACAAGAAATTTTGTTTTTAAACTTTTCACATGAGCTAGAAGCTTTTTTACCTGCTCAGGAAATTACTGCTCTTGAATTATTTGAAGATGAGAAGTCATTAAGTAACAGCTCTCGAAAAAACCAACCTCCCAATGCCATCATTTCTTTTGTCACTTGTCTTACCAATCAATGTATAGCTGATGGAAGAAGCAGTTTTGACCTTGATGGCATTATTACTTCATGGTTTTGGTTTATTCCAGGTGTTGCAAATTCGACCACACCAGGCACATTCACCTTTAACAAACCCGCTCCTGGAAATTACATTGTAAATTTATCAGTAACTGACAACTTAGGTGCATCTAGCTTATTAACTGGCCATGTTTTTAATGTACCAACACCTCCTCCTGTTTTTGATGAAGATGATTTTGATGATGTGAGCCTTCGAGGATATGACGATGATTACGAGGGTGATGCTGAGTCAATTTCTATAGGTCAAACACACACACATAATTTTCATGATGCAGGAGACCAAGATTGGAGCATGTTTTGGTCAAGTGTACCTAAAGCAATGAAACTACAAACTCAACTGATTGGTGCAAACTCCGACACCGCCATGGAAATATATAAAGTAACAGATGTTCGATTAAACCCCAACTACCCAAATCAAAACAGATTCATCATTGATGATATGGTTTTAGTTGGCAGTGATAACAGCAGTGGTAACTCAACCGTTACAATTAATACTGAAGCTCAATTCCTTTATGTAATTAAGACACAATCCAGAACCAATAGTTTTGGTGATGACACTGAGTACACACTCACTTCAAGTGCAGTACCGATAGCAGCAGATCCTTTGGATGATGTTTCATTGAGAGGATATAGTGATGATTATGAAGGAGATGCAGAAGGCTTATCAGTTGGACAATCCCAAGTACATAATTTCCATGACAATGGCGACACAGACTGGACCATGGTTTGGTCGGGAGCAACACGCACCCTAAAGTTCAGCGCAGAAATGATTGGCCCTAATTCAGATGCCAAAGTAGCTGTTTACAAAGTCACAGATATTATTATTAATCCAAATTATCCCAATCAAAATAGATTCATAATTAACGATATGGAACAGGTGGGCAATAATAACAGTGTGGGTGATTCATCCGTAACATTTATCGCAGAAGAGAATTTTTTGTATGTGATGAAAACACAATCCAGAACCAACAGTTCTGGAGCTGGAACTGAATACAGATCAAGACTCAATCAAATCAGTAATTAAAATAAAAATACATATTTGAGCTTTAAAACCAGCAGAAGGTAACTTCTGCTGGTTTTTTTATGAAAAAATAATTTGTTTCACAAAATCAAATGGCCTTTCACCTGTTCCACTGATCAAATTAATTTCTCAAGACTTAGTTTTAATTGCATGAGTTGTCTATAATACAAATACTCCCTCATATAAAAAGAATTGTGGCATTTTTATACACCTACTTAAAAGGCATGCTGATGGGCATTGCAGACCTGGTACCTGGTGTTTCAGGCGGCACCATCGCATTGATCACAGGTATTTACCAAAGACTGATCAATGCCATTGTTGCAGTTAATATCACCAGCTTAAAATTACTGATCTCAGGAAAAATCAAACTGGCGTGGCAACAAGTTGATGGATGGTTTTTGTTGGCAGTGTTTGCTGGTATGTTAAGTGCTATATTTCTATTGGCCAGTTTAATCAAACAACTACTGACTCATCACGCTGTGCTGACCTGGTCGTTTTTCTTTGGTTTGATTTTGGTTTCTGCCTTTTTACTGATTCAAAAGAACAAAGACAACTCCATAATCAATGTCTTGCTATTACTAACAGGGGTTGCCCTGGGCTACTTTCTCAGCACGCAAAGCATAGGCGCCCTACCAGGTGGTCATATCGGTGTATTTTTGGCAGGGTCAATAGCTATTTGTGCGATGATTCTTCCTGGTATATCCGGCTCATTGATATTAATTCTATTGGGTAAATACCAATTGATACTTAATGCAGTTGAAACAAGGGACTGGCTCTTGCTCTTTATATTTACCTTTGGCTGTTTGATCGGTTTATTGGTTTTTTCTCGTTTACTTAAATGGTTACTTGCTCGACATTATAAAGCCACCATCTATACCTTAGCTGGTTTGATGCTGGGTACGTTGTTTAAAGTTTGGCCTTGGAAGTCCGGTTTACAAAACACATCTCCATTTACACATAGTGAGCCACAGTTGATACCAGCAATGTTGTTAATGGCATTGGCTGGCCTCTTTGTTTGGCTGCTATTTAAAATGGGTGTTAATCGAGATCGTTAATTTAGCTAGCCTCATACAATTCATCAATACAATATATAACTACATAGTTTAACTTCACTTTAAAATTCAAAACTATGCCCTGATATCTCAATTTGTTTAATCAGTTAAACCTCAGCAATCACCTTTATCAAAACAGATAAATATTCCTACAACCTCATCACAACTGGACAAGTTAATCAAGCCAAAGTCACATATCATTCCAGCAGAGTCCACTAGCTAACCCTACAAACCAAGTTATCCCAGCCGAGCCAGTCAACCAGCCCAACTCTATCCCGTCATCCCAGCCGAGCCGGTAGGCGAGAGCAGGGATCTGTGCACATAATTCATCAGTTTCTATAAAAACTCTATTAATTTTAACCATTAAAAAAAATGTTTTGCTAATTTATAAATTAAAAACCTCAGAAAACTTCATCATCATTGCCATTTTGACTAAACATTGAACACCCACACCTATTTACCTACCCTCAACACCTCATACTCAACTAAGGTGTCTGTGATTTGATGCTTCAAGCTATTAAACTCAAATTTACATTTGACATCTTTTAGACTACTAGTGTAGTCTATAGTCAATTCATTAAAACAAATACCATGAAAGTTGCCGACACTGAACTCATTATCCTCAAAATCCTTTGGGCTGAAGCACCCTTATCTATAGGCCAAATCATTGCTCGCGCTCATAAACAAACGGAATGGCATGACAACACCACCAAAACCATCGTTACCCGATTACTCAAAAAAGAACTGCTAAGCAGAAAAA
>CAZVZJ010000064.1:6421-16087 GCA_964631055.1 uncultured Marinicella sp. | reverse complement strand
ACCACCAAAACCATCGTTACCCGATTACTCAAAAAAGAACTGCTAAGCAGAAAAAAAGATGGCAAACAATTTTTTTACAGTCCTGTCATTGCACAAAGTGCGGTGGTCGAACAAGCTTCAAACGGACTACTGAGCCGTTTCTTCGATGGCAAGATATCACCCTTAATTGCCCACTTTGCAGATCAGAAAAAAATCACCCATTCTGATATCAAGGAAATTGAAGCCATATTGGAGCAAATGAAACGTGATGACTGATGGCATGATTGATTGGCTGTACCAAAGCACACTGGATATCAGTATCATCATTGTATTGATTCTGATCATTCGCAATCCAGTCAGGCGATTATTAGGAGCCCATATCAGTTATTGGCTGTGGGCACTGCCACTGTTGCGTTTGATCTTTTCAAAAAAGTTTGAAAGGCCAGCAGTGATCACTGAATACTTACCTATTCCTGCATCTAATGACCTGATACCTGTTTATACAGGGCCCTTACAACCCAATGATTCACAACTTGAAGTTTTGACTGTTATATGGGTGCTTGGTTTAATTTTTTGGGTTCTTTTGAAAACAGCCCAAGCAATTAAGTTTAAATCCTTACTCAAAAAATATTCAAAAGACATACCAACCGATTCAGTACTAACACCAGCACTGTCTTTGAAATTCAGTTCAAACATTGAATTTAAACAAAGCAGCGCGATTGATGGTCCATTCATTTCAGGACTGCTCAATAATACAGTGTACCTGCCTGATGATTTTTTCGAAGCTTACAATGAAAACCAACGTCATCACATCATTGAACATGAACTAACCCATGCGAAACGTAAAGATTTATGGGCGCAGTTTCTGGCAGAAGTATTTAAAGCTGTATTTTGGTTCAATCCTTTGATTCATATCGCTTGGACTAAATTTCAACAAGACCAAGAGTTGGCCTGCGATCATCAGGTCTTAAAGCATGCCGATCATAAAACCAGACATGAATATGGTCTCACACTCAGCAAAGGTCTAAGTGCACTGCTTACACCGAATTCACTGACATTTTTCAACCACAAACATGAACGTTTCATCATGCTATCCAAGCATAAAAACAACCTATTAGTTACCGTGGCAGGCTTAGTTATTTTTGTAAGCATTGCTTATGTAATGTTAACTAAAACCCCAATATCCTTTAAACAAAAGAACATAGAGCAACATGGACAGCTAGTTAGTTTTAATTTCAAAGACATTCCTATGGAGACAATTGCGATGTTAATTTCAGATGCCACTCCA
The DNA here is from genome assembly GCA_964631055.1 of uncultured Marinicella sp. Taxonomy (GTDB): domain Bacteria; phylum Pseudomonadota; class Gammaproteobacteria; order Xanthomonadales; family Marinicellaceae; genus Marinicella. The sequence goes on along the minus strand of CAZVZJ010000064.1, from coordinate 14,820 downwards.
GGTAAAAAAACATTGAATGGGTTGGAGCTATTACATGGAAAGTTAATTACAGCTGATGCCATTGAGGTTCATGCTTTCGATTTTTTTGACGCCTTACTTAATGACCATGGCTTAAAAGTCAATCGGCAAGACAATATCTGGCAATTCTCAAAACTATAAAACAATTTATTTAATTCAAGACAACAACAGGAAAATTAAAATGAAAAATAATTTATTAACTTCATCTAAAAAATTCAAAGCAATCGCTACATTCATGATATTTGGATCACTGAATACAAGCTTTGCCATAGCGGAATCCATCACCCCTGAAGAAATACCCGTACCCGATTGTGGTAGCACAGATCAATCTCATCAAAAAGTAAGTTATAACTTTAATGACATTGAATTAAAATCGATCGTTTCGTTAATCAGCCTTTCGCAAAATATGGAAATCAAAGGTAGCGATTTACTCGGCGATAAAAAAGTAACAATAGCGGCTGATTGTGTAGATGTGACAGCATTTACCATGGGTTTGTTATTAGTTCATGGTTTTGATCTGGATACTGATGAAAACAGTTGGGTAATTACAGCTAACTAAAATTCAAGTCATGGGCTTTCTTTATATATAATATTGAAAGCTCATTTTTCACTGAGGACAGCTTGAAAACATTTTACTGGTATGACTTAGAAACTTTTGGCATCAACACCCGCTATGACAGGATCGCACAATTTGCGGGTATCCGTACTGACGAACATTTAAATCCAGTGGGCGAACCTGATATGTTTTACTGTCAACCCATCTATGATTACCTACCTGATCCATCCAGCTGTTTAGTCACAGGCATCACACCCCAATTATGTGAAGAAAAAGGGCTTCCCGAGCACAAATTTGCAGCCAAGGTCCATGAAATACTCAGCACTGAAAATACCTGTGGCGTCGGTTACAACAGCATTCGCTTTGATGATGAATGTGTACGCTCTTTGTTTTATCGCAATCTATATGACCCTTACCAACGCGAATACTTGAACGGAAATTCTCGTTGGGATTTAATTGATATCGTCAGAGCCACTTATGCCCTGAGACCAGAGAACATTAAATGGCCCATGCATGAACCTGGTAAACCCAGCTTTAAGTTAGAAGAATTAGCCAAAGCCAATGGCTTGATTCATGAAGCAGCGCATGATGCACTTTCTGATGTTGAAGCCACCATTCAAATGGCTAAATTAATCCAAAATAACCAACCACGGTTATTCGATTTTGCTTTAAAACTGAGGAGTAAGGACTCGGTTCGCAGCCTATTGAATTGGCAGTTGTTACAGCCTATAGTTCATGTATCTAATAAAATTCCAGCTGAACGGGGTTGTTTGGCTTTGATGTTACCACTAGCACAACATCCCACCAACAAAAATGGCATCATTTGTTACGACTTGCATTATGACCCATCAGATTTACTGAACCTATCAATAGCAGACATTCAAGACCGTTTGTATACACCCCAAGCTGACCTACCAGAAGGTGTTGAAAGAGTCCATTTGAAAACCATACACTTGAATAAAGCACCATTTGTATCACCTATATCGGTTTTGAAAGGTGTTGACCTTGAGCGCATAGGCTTAGATTATGACCAATGCCAAAAAAACCTGTTACAGATAAAAGACCAAACAGTCGGTATTGATAAAAAAGTCGCTGAGGTTTTTAACCAACCTTTTAACAACACAACCGATGATGTAGATGAAATGATCTATGCTGGATTTTTCAGTTTCAAAGAACGCGCCCGACTGGAGTCCATTCGTCAATTACCTGCTGATCAAATTCCTTGGGACATTTCTGCTTCTCCAGGTGATGATTTTGATGACACCCGTGCTGCCACACTCATTCAAAGATATAAAGCGCGAAACTTTCCAGAGGCGCTCAATGAAGAACAACAAAACCAATGGCGACAAGACACATTTAATCGTTTAGAACAACGATTTGGTGAAGATTACAATACTTGGTTTGAACACCTCAATATGTTACGTGAACAAGCAGATACCAAGCGAGAGCAAGAGATTTTAGATCAAGTAGAACAGTTTGTCCTTGATAAAACGGTATGAAACTGTGATGGAAAAATCAACGCACCGGAGATGTCCGTGTTTGATCAAGCGGCAAATTGGCCCGATAGCGCTTTCTGGTTGAAATCATCAATAAGCGAATTACCATGTATAAGAAAAAACCCACTGCAATAGCATATATACCCCAATGTTTCAGTAAGATAACTGGTTCACCCTTTTCTACACCCTGAATATAATCCCATAGCATAGGAAGCGCACCAATCATGGTGATGGTCATTGCTACATAACTGAACATTCTAAATTTATACATGCGATCTCGAAACAACCGCTTTTGAAATAACTTAACTTGTTCTGGATCCGCTTCAGCTTCTGGGTCTCGGCTGTAATTACATTTTGGACAAACTTTGGCTACTGAAGACATTCTGGTGCGACAGGCAGGACATTTAACTAAGGCCATAGTAACTCCGATAAATAAATTAAGATTATAGCAATTCTGACATGAATAATTAATCAAAACCACCTATCATAAGAACTATTATTCGATCTGAACAAAATGACATACACCGATGAAAAGAAAAACTAAAATTGTTGCCACCTTAGGTCCTGCCAGTCAAAACCCTGAAAATATTGAATCTCTCATCAAAGCAGGCGTTAATGTTTTTCGCTTGAATTTTTCACATGGAACAGCCGATGACCATTTAAGAAATGTCAACAACATCAGATCAGTGGCAAAGAACCTCGATGTTATTGTTGGTATTTTACAAGACCTTCAAGGCCCTAAGATTCGTGTTGGCGAATTCACAGATGGTTCAATCACTTTAACTGCAAACCAGCCCTTTGCTTTATACCCTGATAAAAACAAAATCGGTAATCAAGCAGGTATTGGCATCAGCTATGCGCAATTACATCAAGATGTATCTGCAGGTGACTCTTTACTGATTGACGATGGCAAATTATTACTTGAAGTTAAAAATATTGAACAAGGTGTCATTCATACCATTGTCATACGCGGTGGGATATTGAGTAATAAAAAGGGTATCAATGTGCCTGGTGCTGATCTCAGTATCGCAGCTGTGACTAACAAAGACATCGAAGACATTGCTACTGGCGCTGAACTTGACGTTGATTGGGTTGCATTAAGTTTCGTCAGAAGTCGTGATGATTTGTTGTTGGCCAGGAAACACCTTAAACTGAATCATTCCAATGCGAAGTTAATGGCTAAAATAGAAAAACCAGGCGCCATTCGAAATTACAGAGAAATCCTCAATGAAGCCGATGGCATCATGGTGGCTCGTGGTGATTTAGGGGTTGAGCTTTCAGCAGAAAACGTTCCCATGTTACAAAAAAGGCTGATCAGGAAAGCACGCCGTAAAGGGAAACCAGTCATCACTGCCACGCAAATGCTTGAATCTATGACCGAACAAGCCATACCAACCAGGGCAGAAGCAAACGACGTGGCCAATGCCATTTTCGATGGCACAGATGCAGTGATGTTATCTGCTGAAACAGCCACTGGACAACACCCCATTAAGGCCGTTGAAACCATGGATCGCATAGCAAAGACAGTAGAAGCTGATGCCGACTATCGTAAACGAATGATCGAACGTAAATTCAAAGCTGAGAAAAATACCCCAGATGCAGTTTCTTCTGCTGCCTGCCATATTGCCAGAATTTTGGCAGCCCAAGTGATGTGTTGCTTTTCAAGTTCTGGTGCCACGGCTTTACGCGTGGCCCGAAACAGAATTCATACTGATGTCATTGCCATTTCTCCGTCCATCAAATCATGTAACCAATTGACTGTGTCTTGGGGCATCAACCCTGTATTGAACAATGACGCCAGCAGCAGTGATGAAATGGTAGATATAGCTCAACAAGTCATAAAAACCAATGAAATGGCGAAACATGGAGACCAATTTGTTGTTACGGCAGGTGTACCCTTCGGACATTCAGGAACCACTAATTTAATTCGAGTTGAGACATTAGATTAAAGCAAATATAGCCTCATCAGCCCTGGCGTTAATTGTTAAATTAATTTAAACATTTCTTCTATAAAAAATACATTGATAAAGATTTCGATCAGTTTGAAATTATTTACCAATAATCAGGTCTTATCATAATGAAAAAGACCCGCATGTATGTCTGAACAATTTTCACAAAAATACAAAGGCAGCAGTGTTAATATAGCTTAGGTATTTAAAACCAGCCATGAATTTAAATCAAAACCTTTAAAATTAAAAAGTATGTCAGAAAAACTAACAGAAACCAACCTCAAAGTTGAACCCAAAAACACTGCCTCAATCCAACAAATCATTGATACAATTGGAAGGAAAATCTTAGATAAGGAATCGTCTATCAAGACCATCATTGCAGCATTAATAGCTGGCGGGCATGTATTACTAGAAGATTTACCGGGGCTAGGAAAAACCACATTAGCCACTGCAATAGCGCAGGTCTTTGGGATGGACTACAACCGCATTCAATTGACTTCGGACATGATGCCAAGCGATGTATTGGGTGTCAGTATTTATGATGCAGCCAGCCAAACATTCAGTTACCACAAAGGCCCTGTCTTTACTCAGTTTTTATTGGCTGATGAATTGAACAGAGCCACACCAAAAACACAAAGTGCTTTGCTTGAAGCGATGGCAGAGAACCAGGTCAGTATGGACGGCAAAACGTATGCCCTGGACAAAGTTTTTTTTGTAATGGCAACACAAAACCCCATAGACGAAGCTGGGACTTATGCTTTGCCTCAATCACAATTAGATCGATTTTTAATCAGTTTGTCTCTGGGTTACCCCGATCAAAAGAGCGAACGAAAACTATATGATTCAAGCTACTTAAATCAATTCAAAGAACCCTTAACAGCAATCAGCTCACCCTCTCAATTATCCAATTGGCGACACCAAGCCAGTCAGGTCCATGCCAGTGAAGAGGTACTGAACACGCTACAAACATTAATCCTTAAAACCCGAAATCATGGCGACATTCAACATGGACTTTCACCCAGAGCAGGGTTAGCAATGTTTAAACTGGCTCAAAGTTTTGCCTTAATGAGGCAACGTGATTTCATGACCCCCGCAGATGTTCAACAGTCTTTTTACCCCATATCTCGTCACCGCTTGCTGACATTTGATGGTCAAGCTGCCGGTGATCTCATCACAGATATTTTGCATGATACTGAAATTATTTAAGCGCAAACTAAACAATTTTTTCAACCGTCGGGGCAGAGAATCTTTGCCTGTGGTTTTTGGTTGGCGACGCATCTATGTTTTACCCAGCAAAGCCGGTTGGTTTTTTTCCGTGATTTGGTTTTTGATGATGTTGGCAGGCTTGAATTTCAACAATAACATGAGCTTGATGTTGGTTTTCTTGTTGTTTGGTTTGGCCCAAGTTATGCTACACAAAACCTTCTTTAATCTGCGCAATTTACGCTTACAACAAATCAATGCAGAACCTGTTTTTCTGGGAGAAAACATTACACTGAACATGTCAATTGCTGCTGATCATGAAAAATGGCAAATCCGCAGTGAAAACTCACTCAGTACAGATGTGTGCAACATCACCGACCAGTGGGGTGAACTCAAACTACTCATGCACAGTAAACATCGCGGCATGCAAGCAGTAGATCGAATTAAATTTTTGACTCGTTTTCCACTCGGTCTGTTCACTGTTTGGGTATATTGCTTACCTCAAGAGTCAATCATGGTGTACCCAAAACCTACTTCACCCTGCCCCGATTTTCCATCACACGGAGGATTAGACGGCGAAAAAAGCACCCCATCCAAAGGTGAGGAACTCAGTGGTATCAGACATTATCGGCCTGGTGACCCCATTCGTGACATCGCTTGGAAAAAATCAGCACAAGGTAACCAAACTTGGGTTAAAGAATTCAACCAAACCCAAGGGAAACACTTGCTGTTTGATTTTTCCCAGATAACAAGTGGCAGCCTTGAAAACAAACTATCTCGGATGACTGCTTGGGTATTGGCCGCAGAAAATCAACAAGCTGAATATCAAGTTTTACTCCCAGGTTTCGATTCTGGCATGAGTTACGGCGACCAGCACAAACATCATTGCTTAAGCGCTTTATCTTTATTTCAGACACCTAACACACCACATTCAAAGGGAGGTGATTCATCGCCCGCATAAAATCACAACTGAGTCTTAAACAACTTTTTTGGATCACATTTGCGGTGATGCTGGCAGTATTGCCTCAGCTCTACAGGTTACCGATCTGGTTTTTACCTATGAGTATTGTTGTTGTTACTTATCGATTCTATGCGCAGTTACATCACGTTAAAAAAACCTACAACATATTATTGATGCTGATTGCAGTATTGGCTTTAACAATGATCATTTATAGTCAGGGTTTTGGCTTGTCCAGAGAAATCAGTGTAACCATCTTAATCACCATGACCGTTTTAAAAATGTTGGAAACTTACGCCATGCGAGATGCCTTATTGGTGGTGATGCTGTGCTATTTCGTTACCATGACCCGGTTTTTGTACTCACAAGACCTGTTATTGATTTTTTACCTATTCGCATCTGCCTTTGTCACCACTCATGCTTTATCCGTTTTGAATTTTGATAGAACCAACACCTGGTTTGATCGCAAACAATTGAAATCAACAGCGTCTTCATTGACCCTAGCCATTCCTTTCGCTGTATTATTTTTTCTGGTTTTCCCACGCTTGGGCTCTCCAATTTGGGGTTCTCCAGATATTTTTGGTGAAGGCAAAACCGGCATCAGCGACACCATGAGCCCTGGCTCTATCGTTGAACTGTTCATGGATGACTCACCCGCATTCAGAGTGACTTTTAAGTCCAAACAAATACCCAGTAACAATAAACTGTATTGGCGTGGGCCTGTACTGTGGAATTTTGATGGACGAAATTGGACCAGAAAAAAATCAAACAACCTCCGTAAAACAATCCGCAACTATCAAACTGATGAGGTTGTTGAATATCAAGTTGAATTAGAAAGTACTGGGCAAAACTACTTATTTGGGCTCGATTATGTAACAAGGGCACCTGATAGCGCTTTCTTATTACCAGACTCTCTCATGTATTCAGCAACAAAAATCAATCAGCTGAAATACTATGATCTAAAATCTTTACTCTTAGACCGTTTCTATCAACCGCTGACACAATCGGACAAAGATTTGTTACTGGCTTATCCTGCACAACAAAACCAACAAACTTTAGCTTTGATGCAAGATTGGCGAACCCAGGGCAATGATGACCTGCAAATCATCAATCGTGCCTTGCAATGGTTTAACCAAGATGAATTTTATTATTCCTATACACCTCCACCGTTGGAGGGTGAAGTAATTGATGCTTTTCTGTTCGATTCAAAACGAGGCTTCTGTGAACACTATGCCTCTTCTTTTGTGATCATGATGCGTATGGCTGGCATCCCTGCTCGTGTGGTTACCGGTTACCAAGGCGGGGTGGATAATGGTGACTATCTTTTGGTCAAACAATCAGATGCACATGCCTGGGCTGAGGTTTATATTGAGACAGAAAAATCAGCAAATGAACAATCTGGCTATTGGCTTCGCGTTGACCCCACTTCAGTGGTTGCTCCTGAACGCGTCGAAAATGGCGCCAGACAAATCATGGACTCAAAGCGAAACCTTTTTGATTATGAATGGTTAAAAAACTTCAGGGAATCCACTGATCAATATCGATACAAATGGAACAAATGGGTCAGAGACTTCAACGTCAGCAAACAAGAGGCTTTATTCCGTGCCATTGGCATTGAACATCGTGATGGCAAATCCTTGGCTTTGATGATGATTGGCATTTTATTTGTCACTGCCTTGTTAAGTTTAATTCCATTGTGGTGGCTAAAAAGAAAACGTTACCACTCATTACAAAAACTGTATTTAGATTTCGTAAAACTAAGTAAGAAAACACCTGAGGTTTATACCACCCATCCGCAAGGCATTGAACCTTTTGCTGCACAGCTGATCGAAACACACCCCCAAGCCCAGACCCTGGTTGAACATTTTGTAGCCACTTACTTACAAGCCAGGTACAGCAATAATCAAAACAATCAAAAGAAAATACTCAGCCACTTATACACGACTTTACACAAAATAAAGTTAGCTATTGAACATTAGCCAACTTGTGGCTAAATGGCAAAAGAACCATCCGGTGAGCAAATCAAAACACAGCTTAAAAATTAAAATTCGCAGTATGGTTTGAACCAATCTGCTATAAATTCCTCTAAGTCTTCTGAAAATTACCATATCACAATAGAAATAGGCGGACTTATTGAAGAGACAGTTTTTATTACTCCTTTATTTCAGTTGCTGGTTTCTGTTGAACCATATTTAGACCAATTACATCAACATTAAAAC
>CAZVZJ010000064.1:0-6321 GCA_964631055.1 uncultured Marinicella sp. | reverse complement strand
TCTCCATACAGACGTTTCAAAATCAACTGACTTTTACAGTGAATTAATACTAGGCGGGTTTGAATTAACTGAAAAAACATATTTAAAAGGTTATTATGGCAGGAAAAATACCGGTCGCTTTAATTTTGATCGATATGGTTTGTCTTTTGGTCTCCATACAGACGTTTCAAAATCAACTGACTTTTACAGTGAATTAATACTAGGCAGGTTTGATACGGTGCTTGATGGTAGCATGCTTATTTATGGACTAAATATTGGAACCAGAGCCGCTGTTAATCCCCAATTTGAACTCATCAGTAAAATAGGCTATACCCAGATTGACCCAATCAATGACGGTTACTTTGAAGTTGAATTGAAAGGCCTGTTTATACTCTCAAAAAACCATGCCATTTCTGCTGGTTTACAAAATTTTGATGGCAATGCCTTTGATAACAACATAGGAGCCACCCTGGGATTCAGGTTCAATTTTTAATTATTGTAACTGATTACCGTAAATTCATTTCGTACGGTTGCTACTACTTGATAATGAGGTTACTCAAACGAATTTTATCCACAGTAAGTTGCAACACATCAGGGCGTGAATAATGTCCAACCGGATCAAAATTTTGTCGCTCTTCATAGACTTTATTGTGATCAATGGAAGCCGTATACAACCCCTCTTCACCTACTTGTGGCTCAATGATGAAAGAGCCATCTGGAGCACATAAACACGATCCACCATCCGTTAAAAAATCTGACGGACAATCTTGCATCAAAGCCGCATAATGAGGGCTACTCTTTGGAAAATCTTGCGGTCGCATTAAGCCACTGACGGAAATCACAAAAGAACGCCCTTCCTTGGCCATCATAGGTGTGATGTCATGCGTATTGCGGATGCTGCCTGGCCAATTAGCTACATGCAAATCCTCGCCTTGAGCATACAAAGCCGTTCTTGCCAATGGCATCCAATTTTCCCAACAATTTAACCCACCAACAGTAAAAGCGCCTAAAGCATGTGTTTGCAGCCCATTTCCATCACCAGGAGACCAGGTTAAACGCTCTTCATAAGTTGGCTGTAGCTTACGGTGTACAGATTTAATGACACCTTGTTCATTAATATAAACGATGGAACAATATAAACTGTGACCACCACGGTCGCTTGGCCGTTCAATGATACCTAGGTAACAAGCCATTTTGTGCTGTTTTAATACCGCACAAATTTCATCTAAGTCACCCCGTTCGATCTGCACTGCTTGCCGGCAATAATGCGCATGAAACTCTTTTTGGTCTTTGGCATTGAACCTGGCTCCATGGGTTAATTCAATCCAAAAAGGATAACCAGGCAACAACCCTTCGCCCAAAGCAACCAACTGACACGCCTCTTTTCCAGCTTGGTGCAAATAATCAATGATTTTTGCTGTGGTTTTTTGGCGGTCAAGCCAGACCGGCGCGATTTGAATCAAGCCTACTTTTAATGTATCAGTCATTCTTGCTTCCTAGTATGATTGCTATTTAGTGATTTAATTACATGATATCAGTCACTATCAACTTGTCAAATTTAACAAACTATAAATTATTCAATTCTGTTATGATAATTTGACCTTAATTTTGAGCCTCTTGATCATGCCTCGTAATTTATTGACCTTATTATTGTTACTTTCTTTCAATATAAACACATCAAATGCAGCCAAAACTGTCATTTATGCGGGTGAACTACTTGCTGTACCAGGCAAGCCCACATTAATAAATCAAACCATAACCATTGTAGATGGAAAAATTTCAGCAGTTGAAGCTGGCTTCACACGACACGATCAAACAGATGATTTGACCGTGATAGATTTACGTAACGCCTTTGTGATGCCTGGACTCATGGATATGCATGTTCACTTACAAGGCGAATTAGGACCCAATAACGATCGGGATGCTTTGAAAATGTCATCCCAGCTGGTTGGCATGCGTACCGTCCACCATGGCATGAAAACCTTACTGGCGGGGTTCACCACGGTCAGAGATGTCGGCTCTGACTCTCAATACATGTATGCGTACCGGGACGCCATTGAAAAAGGCTGGGTTGATGGACCTCGCATCATTGCTGCAGGTGGTGTAGGGATTACAGGCGGCCATGCTGATGTCAGCGGCATAAAGCCTGACTTGATGGAATTTTATACCGATAAATCAATCTGTGATGGTCCTTATGATTGTAGGCGTGCTGCTCGTGATGCCATTAAATACGGCGCTGATTTGATTAAAATAACTTCTACCGGTGGCGTGATGACTGACAGGGCCACAGGTACTGGACAGCAAATGGAGATGGACGAACTCAAAGAGGTTGTGCTTGCTGCCAAACGCATGGGTAAAAAAGTCGCCTCCCATGCCCATCACGAAGATGGCATCATCGCCGCGCTTAAAGCAGGTGTACACAGTATCGAGCATGGCACTTACACAGGTAAAGAAGCAATCAAACTATTTAAACAAACGGGTGCCTATTTAGTCCCAACACTATTGGCTGGAGATACAGTGGTCAAGATAGCTAAAAACACCGACATCCTGCCACCTGCCGTTGCCAAAAAAGCCATCAAGGTGGGCAGTGATATGCAAGGCAATTTTATTAAAGCTTATAATGGAGGCGTAAAAATAGCCTTTGGAACCGACAGCGGCATTTCTAAGCACGGCACCAATGCCGACGAGGCAGTTCTGATGAGTGAAGCAGGCATGCCTAATGCAGAAGTTCTGGTCAGTGCCACAATCAATGCCGCCGATTTAATAGGTATGAGCGCTCATCTTGGCACGCTGGAAGTAGGCAAATTCGCTGACATCATCGCCACTTCTGGCTCACCCATTGATGACATCAAAGAATTACTGGATGTTGACTTTGTCATGAAAAATGCCCAAATATATAAAAACACCATGGAATGAAACACTTTAAACTGATAGGATTCATTTGTATTTTGGGATTGATGGGGTGTCAGCCCAAGGGCAGTTTAATCTATCAATACCAGGGTGCTGAAAAGATTGAAATCAAGCAATTGATGGTGGTGATAGATTACTTGAATTTACGTGATGACACTGGAAAATTTTGGGACTTTGACAGTTACTACCACCAAAAAACTTTAGACAATTTATTCCTACAGGTCAAAACTACCCTGAAGAACAATGGTTTCCCACCCATCGAATCTTATTTGCTATCCAGTGGCTTGCTGATCAAAGGTGACTTCCCTGTGGAACATTACAATAAAGAACAGTTACAACCAGAACTACTCCATCCGCCATACACCTTAGCCTTTAAAAGCACCAATGATGAACAAATAACACAACATCAAGAAGTTTTAGGTATCATGATTAAATACATAGCAACCAGACGCCATCATACTGATGATGAAAACAATCATCGCGGCATGCAAATGGGGTATCATTTTCAATCAATTGATCTGGCTGACAGCACGGCCATTCTTTATATACATATCAATCAATCGGCAGTTGGTATCATCAAACAATTAGGTCAGGTTTTATTAGGTGGTGCAATTGCCAGCCAAGCTGATTATGGATACGTGAACGTCAATTTAAGCAATAAGAAACATGCCAGTGCATTTCTGGTGCATAAAGGCAGCGGCCAGATATTATGGAAAAACCACACCTCGAGTTGGTCAACTGATCAACCAATTAATGAATTTTTAAAGCGATTACCCAAAAGCTGAACAAATTAATTGAAGTCAAAACCACAAGAACCTTCAAAATCTGCATAGAATATTTCATCTGAAACTCCTTGAAACATGATGTTCTTCAATGGAATCTGTTGGAACCAGCTATCTATTGATTCGGGTATCACATCAGCATTCATGTTGTTGCTATCTAGAAAAAATTGATTCATTAAACTCATGTTACCAAAGCCAATTGGCACTTGACCAGTGATGGCATTATTGTTTAAGTAAAGCCCTTGCAGAAGGGTCATATTTGACCAAGATTCAGGAATCGGGCCAGAGAAATCATTTCCAGTTAAAGTGATGAAATCAAAATTTGTTAAAGCACCCAATGAAGCAGGTAAATAACCTCGCATTGAATTATTTGAAAAATCAAATTGACGCAGACTAGACATTTGCCCAATACATGATGGAATTTTCCCAGTTAAATTATTCCCAGGCAAAAACAAAAACTCCAATTGATCAAGTTCAACCAATGATCTCGGCAAAGGTCCAAAAAACCCTACATTAAATGCAGAAAAGAATTCTAAAGAAACCATTTGTTCGATTGCTTCTGGTATCTGTTCAGTGAAATTGTTGTTGTCGATCCATAAATCAGTCAATGCATTTAAACCATTAACCGTCGACATTAATTGTCCAGTAAGCTGGTTATTTTGCAATTGCAAAATTCGCAGTTGGGATAACTCAGCAAAACTGACCGGTACAGCACCGTCAAGAAAGTTATTACCCAATAAAATCACTTCAAGCTCAGACAATCCCCCTAGCTGTGAAGGAATAAAGCTGAATAAGCTGTTATTGCTCAAGTCCAATCTACGCAACTCAGACAGCTCTCCTAAGTTACCTGGAATGATCCCATTCAAATTATTAGAACCTAACTCTAAAAACCATACATTCAATGTAGCTGGGCCAAACGCACTGACACCATACCAACTGTTGATATCCGCATTACCCCAGTTGGTGTTGTTAAACCAATTATCACCATCAGTGATGTTGTATAAGTTCACTAATGAAGCACATTCTAAAAATTCTGCATTGATTCCTGGCTGAGAACAAACTGTATTGGTATCAAGCATTGCACTGACATCATTTGATGAAAGCATATAAAACAATAGAATAAATAAACTTTTAGGTCTTAAATTCTCACACATTATTTTATTATAACAAAAACGTGTAATATTAATAGCAAAACACAGTGATATTTGTAGCAAACCCCTTGCTACCACAGGCCTTCAATAGGATTACAATTGGTTGTAGAACTTGATAATATGAGCAGCTGATTCTTTGATATCTGATCTTGCAGAACAGTGAGGCGTGATGGTTATTTTCTCATGTTCCCAAAAAGGATGATTCGTCGGCAGAGGTTCCTCATTAAATACATCAAGTACTGCGTGCTTTATGACCCCTAGGTCCAACGCTGACTTTAAATCAGCTTCAACCACATGAGCACCTCTGCCCACTTGAATCAATACAGTATCAGAACCACACCAAGAGAGCGTTTCCTTATTGATGATGCCAAAAGTATCGTCATTCAAAGGTAATAAGACAACCAAGTACTGGCTGGCTTGACACACTAAACGCAAACCACTTTTTCCATGAAAACAAGGGTATTCAGGATGTGTTTGTTTTGCAGTCCATGCCATGATTCTAAGACCCAACTCAGCACAACGGTCGGCCACAAAACAACCCAGCTCACCTAAGCCTAACAGACCCACAACAGGAATGTTTTCTCCATTCTCAAGTACTTGCCAATGCTTTTGGGTTTGCTGTTTTTGATAATCTTTTTGATGGCGGTGATCATTTAAAATATGCTGTAATACATACTGTGCCATATTCTGTTTCAAGGCATTGGTAACAATACGGTGATATTTGATATCCTCAGCAATAGTTGTATCAGCAATGATGTGATCCAGACCTGCACCCATTGAAACCACACATTTTAAATTAGACATGTCTTGAGTAACGCCAGGCGGGTGTTTCCAAAGCACTGCCATACGCACAGCTTCAGGTGCTCTGATAGCAGGCCATTGTTGAATATTGACTTCAGGTAGTTGTGCTTGTATTAATTGACACAACAAATCTGTGTTACGGTCAGTGACAATGACCGCGATGCTCATAATTATTTGTTTAAGAAAGCCAAATGTTTTAAGGCACGTTTATAAACACCTTTTTTAAAGTGAATAACATGCTCAGCTGGATACCAGAAATCAACCCAGCGATAGTCCTCAAACTCTGGCTTATTGGTGGTATTAAAATCCACTTTGGATTCGTCTTCTAATAGCTTTAACAAATAATAAACTTGTTTTTGCCCAACAAATGACGGGTCAGAATCGCGTTTATGGAATTTTTTGGGTAACTGGTATTTCAACCACCCAGGTGTTGAACCCAATACATCCACATGGTGAGGTTTCAACCCCACTTCTTCATATAATTCTCTGAACATGGCCTCCTCGGGAGACTCATCTTCATTGACACCCCCTTGGGGGAACTGCCAACCATTGCCTCTGGTTCTTTTCGCCCAGAAAACCTGACCTTCATTGTCGAGCAAGATGATACCCACATTGGGCCTAAAACCATCTCGATCAATCATGATGATATAAATTTTTAAACTGTCTCTATTGTTTCAAAAAAATGAATAATGAGCAAG
>CAZVZJ010000063.1:0-19681 GCA_964631055.1 uncultured Marinicella sp. | reverse complement strand
TTGGCAGATGAATTGTTGGCTCATGGTGATGACATCGATCAAATGGAAGTAGAGCTTGATCAAGAATGTACGCGCATCATAGCAAGAAGACAGCCTGCGGCCAGTGATTTGCGTTTGATAGTGGCGGTGATGAAAAGTATCACTGACATTGAGCGAATTGGTGATGAAACAGAAAAGATGGCTCGTTTATTGAAAAAATTAATTGTCCGCAGTTTTGATTCGAAATATTATCAAGAAATTGATCACCTTGGACAAGAAGTACTGAAGAACTTATCTGATGCTTTGAATGCATTGGCCCGACTAGACGCCGAGGAGGCCATTAAAATAGCGCAAAAAGACCAGGTTGTTGATGCCCATTTTGATGAGTTAAACGGGCATTTAATCAAAAATATGGTTAAGGACCCAAATAAGGTAAAACCTTATTTAAAATTAAGTCAATGCGGACAAGCTCTAGAGAGAATTGGTGATCATGCAAAAAATATTTGTGAAAACATCATATACTTGGTGATAGGTAAAGATGTGCGTCACACCAATATAGATGATGTAAAGAGCGATTATTTCGAATAGCTATTGTCAACGATCTTTGCATGACACATGAATAATGCAAGGGTCCGTATAAGTCATTAATGAGTTCATTCCTTCTTTTTTCGGGTGGGTCTGAGGACTAAATCACCGCCACAATTCGGGCATTTGCCTTTGAACACTGTCTCATTACATGACGTGCAGAAAGTACATTCATAACTGCAAATATAAACATCTTTTTGTAGATCATAAACGCCTGTTTCATAACGTTCACAATGTTGTTTCATTTGTAACATGTAAGATTTAAAATCATGAATTTATAACCATGTTATGCTTTTCATATTTTTTTCGCAACTTCCGGAGTGTTCATGCAACAGGTATTAGTAACAGGAGCCAATCGAGGTATAGGATTGGAGTTATGTCGTCAACTCAAAGCACAAGGGCATGAGGTGACTGCTGTTTGTCGAAACAGCAGTGAAGCATTAGATGGATTAAATGTTCAAGTGTTGGACCAATGTGATGTGGCGGATCAAGCTTCTGTCAGGCACATGGTAGAAAAACTGGGCACCCAGAAATTCGATTTGATCATCAACAATGCCGGTGTTTTGGCCCACAATACACTGGGTGACATTGAGTACAGTTCAGTGCTACAACAATTTCAGGTTAATGCGGTAGCACCTTTGATGGTGACGGAAGCATTGATGGAACATTTTAATGCAGGTGCTAAAGTTGCCATCGTAACCAGTCGTATGGGTTCAATGTCGGACAATGACTCAGGTGGTTATTATGGTTACCGCATGAGTAAAGCTGCAGTGAATATGGTGGGAACAAGTTTAGCCATTGATTTAAAACCCAAAGGTATAGCGGTTGGTTTATTACACCCAGGTTATGTGAAGACTGACATGACTGGTGGTCAAGGATATGTTGATACCGCTCATGCTGCGACAGGATTGTTGGCCAGAATGGGTGAATTAAATCTGGAAAATTCAGGCACCTTCTGGCATGCTGATGGTGAGGAGTTGCCGTGGTAAAGTTTCTTTAATTTTTTGGAGTCAGTTGCATGAAAATGATCACAGCCATCATCAAACCTTTTAAATTAGATGATGTAAGAGATGCCCTTGAAACGGTTGGCGTACGAGGTATCACAGTCACAGAGGTCAAAGGGTTTGGCCGTCAAAAGGGACACACAGAGTTATACCGTGGTGCTGAATATGTGGTTGATTTTTTGCCTAAGCTAAAGATTGAAATTGCCACCTCGGCGGATCAAGTCGATGCCATTGTTGAAACTTTGGTTGAAACGGCCAATAATAACAAAGTCGGTGACGGTAAAATTTTCATTCATGACTTAGAAAAAGTTATACGCATCAGAACAGGGGAAACGGATCAGGATGCACTTTAGCATACCGCATATCAATTGCAAGATTATAATATTGTTGATTGCTTAAAATACTAAACAATATTGAACTCCATCCTTAACCGTAGAAAAGTCTATGCCTGAACGAGTCAAAGAATTTCACTCTATAATGCCGATAGCCAACATAGCTTCAGTATTAAGTCATGGGATTCTCTCGCACAAGCGTTCTGAAAAGTTTCCTCATGATGATATTTCAATGTCAGATGTGCAGAAAAGAAGAGACGAGAAACAAGTGCCAAATGGGCTTAAGCTTCATGATTATGCCAACTTATATTTTTGTGCCCGTAATCCAATGATGTATATGAAAGTAAGTGAAGGCAACGCTGAAAATTTATGTGTGCTTAAAATTGGCACAGCTGTTAGTAAAAAAGATGGTGTTGTCTTTACTGATCAAAATGCAGCGAGTGATTATGTACGGTTTTTGTCTCACAATGAAGTTAAATCAAGCATTAATTTTGATTGGGTGTTCGCTGAGTATTGGACAGATGATGATCCGATTGAGAAAATGCGTAAGAAGTCAGCAAAGTGTGCTGAAATTTTAGTGCCGCATGAAATTAGACCTGAATTTATTCGAGGTGCTTATGTGGTGAATCAAGCAGCCAAAGATAAATTGAAGAAGTCGGGATTTACGCTCCCAATTGTTATAGAATCAAGATGGTTCTTCAGGTGAAATAATGAGTATTAAAGTTTTAATTGGCGATCTTTTTGAAAGCGAGGCAGAAATTCTGGTTAATACTGTGAATTGCGTTGGCGTGATGGGTAAAGGCATTGCTTTACAATTTAAAAAACGTTATCCAGACATGATGAAGGACTATAAAGCCCGCTGTGATTCTGGATTGGTCAAATTGGGCAAACCTTATTTGTATGAAAACATGTTTGGTAAGTCAATTTTGAACTTTCCAACTAAAGATCATTGGCGTGCTGTTTCAAGGCTGCATGATGTAATAAATGGTTTAAATTATTTCATTGAAAATTATCAATCATGGGGTGTTAAATCAATTGCATTTCCACCTTTAGGTTGTGGCAATGGTGGTTTGGAATGGGAAACTGTTGGCAGAGTAATTTTTCAAATGTTATCTCACTTAGACATCGACATTGAAATTTATGCGCCTTATGGAACTAAAAAACCTCAATTAACTTTTGAATATTTGTCAAAAGAAATTTATGTCGAGACTGAGGTTAAAGGTCGGAAAAAGCAAAGTTTGAAGAATCAATGGGTGGCACTTCTTGAGGTCTTATACAGATTAAACAACAAAACTTATGCGCCGTCGATTGGCCGAATTATTTTTCAAAAAATTTGTTATGTTATAACTGAACAAAGAATTGAAACTGGCTTTGAATTCAAGCCAGGGAGTTATGGGCCTTTTTCTTATGATGTCAAAGAAGCTTTGTCTGTTTTTGCTAATGCCAATCTCGCTCATGAGTCACAACTGGGAAAAATGACTGAACTAAAAATTGGCACGGAATATGAAAAATTCAGAGAGAAACATCAGTTTTACTTGAGGTCAATTGAGAGCAAAATTTCTAGAACCGTAGATTTGTTTAGTCGCATCAAAGACACCAAACAGGCTGAAGAGGTCGTTACAGTTTTCTATGCTGTCAGACAATTAAAGAAAGATAACACATTTATATCAGAAGAAGCAGTTATGCATTATATTCTCGACTGGAAAAAATCTTGGAAGAAAGATGGATCTAAAAAACAAGCCATTGCTTCAGCTATTCGGCATTTATTGATGTTGCGGTGGATTGATGTTGAGTTCAGTGATTCACTGATTAAAGAAGAAGCTTTTGTTTGATTGTTCTTCTGATAATCTTAAACTGAAATGAAGAAAGCCAAAACACAAGTCTAAAGATTTAATTCCATTAAACACTTCGTTCCTGAAATATAGCAAGATTAGCTCTTATTTAAAAGAATTCTTATCATCATTGTTTTAACCAATTGACATCAGCCAACAGTACCCATACCATACACCCACCTTCAAACAGGTGCTATTTGTTTTAAGTAAAGCGAATGGTTAAACGGGAAGTTGGTGCGAGTGATTTATTCATTGATTCCTCAATCCCAACGCTGCCCCCGCAACGGTAAAGAAGTAATACCCATTAAGTAAAGCCACTGTGAATCATCATGGGAAGGTAATGGGGTTTGGTTTCATTTTTATGACGCTAACTTTTGAGTCCGGAGACCGGCCAGTTTGATATTTAATAACCTCAACATGTTCGGGTGGAACAGGAGAAAATATGAAACTTATACACCACAAAACTGTGGCGTGCTTGTTAACGTTGTCAGCGTCTTTACAAGCACAAAACACAACATTTTCTAATCAAAGTCAAAGCAATGACCTCAGTAAATTGATCGTTACAGCAGGTATTGCGCCTGTTGAAATTGATCAATACGGCGGTTCAGTCACTGTTATCACAGCTGCAGACATTGCCAAGTCGCAAGCCAGTTATTTATCAGATATCTTGCGTCAAGTACCAGGGTTTGCGATCAATCAATCAGGTGGGCCAGGAACGCAAACACAATTACGCGTTCGTGGTTCTGAGGCCAACCATGTTATGGTTTTATTGAACGGTGTTCGCGTCAATGATCCAACTGCAGGTGATGAGTTTCTATTCAATTATGCCTTATTGGATAATATTGAGCGCATTGAAGTCATTCGCGGTCCACAAAGTGCTGTTTGGGGGACTGATGCCATGAGTGCGGTGATTAATATCATCAGCAAAGAAACGGTTCAAAACAATTGGGGGTTTGATGTTGAGCTGGGTTCTTTTAACACCAAACGTATCGCTTTAGATGGCGGTTTGGCCAAAGAAAATTGGCGCATTGATGCAGGTATTAATTATTTAGATACGGGTGGGACAAATGTTGCTCGCCAAGGTACAGAAGACGATGGTTATGATAATGTTGCATCCCATTTTAGTTTTGGTGTGGATGCCACAGATACTGTGAGCTTGCAATTGAGAGCCAACCATTCTGATGCATTGAATGAGTTTGATGGGGTTGACTTTGCAGTGACAGGGTTGCCAACGGATGCAGATTTGTGGACAAAGAGAGAACAAACAACTGTACAGTTTATGGCCAATTTCAGACCCACTGCTCACTGGCACAGCGATTTGAGTTACCAATGGACTGATATTGATGCTCAAAACTTTACTTTTGGTTTGGGTGAAACCAGTGCTACTGCCGCACAAACTGACGAAGTTAAGTTCAATACATCCTTGTTTTTTGGAACGGACCAAAAACATCGCCTGTCAGCTTTACTTGACCATCGGCAAGTGGACTTTTTACAAAGGGGTGTTGCCTCACCTTTTGGTGATCCGAATCAACGGCAAGATTATTCAGTAACTGGGGTTGCTGTTGAGTACCATCATCAATTGAATGAGCGGTTTAATTGGAATGTCTCAGCCAGACAAGATGATTTTGATCGATTTGAGGACGTCAGTAATTTTAAACTCGGCGCTTCATATCAATTGAATAACCAATGGCGATTACGTGGTTCGCTCGGTACCGGTAGTAAAGCACCTTCATTTATTGAACGATTTGGATTTTTTCCGGCCAACTTCATTGGCAACCCCAATTTAGAGCCTGAAGAGTCTGATGCCTTTGAATTGGCAGTAGAGAAAACATGGTTAAACAATAAACTGGAACTGGTCTATTTTGATCAAAACCTAGAAAATGAAATCAATGGATTTGTTTTTGATGTATCTTCGGGTTTATTCACTGCGGGTAACCAAGTTGGAACAAGTGAACGCCAAGGTCTGGAGTTCAATTGGTCAAGTCAAATCAATGAACAAATGGGTTTAAATTTTAACTACACCTATACCGACACCACAGAAGAAAACAGTAATGGTATGCAAGTACCAGAAGTGCGCCGGCCAGAAAACATGGCTCATATTGGTTTTGATTATCGATTTGCAGCTGATCGTGCAACTTTGTATGCACAGCTTAACTACCAAGATGATCAGTTGGATGTGTTCTTTGATCCGATTACTTTTGTTTCATCCAATGTTAAACTTGATGCTTACACCACAGTTGATTTAACTTTCAGTTGGCAGTTGAATTCGACAGTTCAGTTATACGCCAAAGCTCAAAATTTATTTGATGAGTCTTATGAAGAGGTTTTGGGGTTTGCTCGCCCCGGCTCGGCAGTCTATGCCGGTATTAAAGCCAGGTTTTGATTGATCCGCGTCTTTCAAAATAGTTTTAGGTTGGGCTGAGCAAAGCGAAGCCCAACATTTTTCTTATTGGCTTTTAATGCATAAATGGACGCAAAGGGTTTAAGTATATTCCCGCCACTCTGAAGGAGCCACAAGTAATTCGATCAACTACAGGAGGTTATTAATACAGTTAATAGTCTACGTTTTACATGTCCCTCGATTACTCTTCGCATTGCTAAGGGTCGCAAAACTTCTGATATTTGTTTGCACAAAATACCACCGAATAAATTACAATCGTTAAAAACAATGCAACTGAATAACAATGAGCCAAGCGCCCAAAATAAACTACTTAGAACTTCCCGCCAAAGACCTGAGTGCCACCAAAGCTTTTTTTAAAGCGGTGTTTAACTGGCAGTTCACTGATTATGGGCCTGAATACATGGCTTTTGATAAAAGTGCAGGTTTAGATGGTGGTTTTTATCTTTCAAAACAAGAAGCCAAAGCAGCAACAGGAAGTGTGCTGGTGGTTTTTTACAGTGAAGATTTAGCCAACACACAAACACAAATAGAACAAGCCGGCGGTCAAATCAGTCAAGCTGTTTTTGAATTTCCAGGTGGCAGACGATTTCATTTTTTAGACCCTAACGGCAATGAATTTGCTGTTTGGTCGGAATAATATGGGCTTTCAAAACATCACATTACAAGGCGCTCATGTGCGATTGGAATTACTTAACGCGTCTCATTTACCCGGGTTGTCAAACGCAATCAAAGATGGACAACTACATAAGTTGATGGTCACCAATGTGCCACATCCTGATGATTTACAGCATTTCTTGAATCAAGCCGAATCGGAACAAAGTAACAATCAATCATCGGTATTTTGCAGCATTGATCAACAGACAAACCAGATCATAGGCTCAAGTCGTTTTATGAATACTGATTGGTCACACAAACGCACAGAAATTGGTTTTACTTTTATCGCCAAAAGCAAACAAAGAACAGCTATCAATACTGAAGCAAAATTATTGATGTTAGGTCATGCTTTTGAAGCTTTGAAGATGAATCGTGTGGCATTCAGAACGGATCATTTAAATCTGCGTTCACAAAATGCCATATCACGCTTGGGCGCAAAAAAAGAAGGCACATTACGTAACCACATGATCATGGCAGATGGTCGAATGCGTGATACCGTGGTATTCAGTATCCTCAAAAGTGAATGGCCTGGAATTAAGTTATATTTAAATGCGAAACTGAATCAATGAATGTTCGGGCTGCCAAACTACAAGATTTAAATTCTGTAGTTAAGATGTTGGCTGATGATAAATTGGGTGAACTGCGTGAAGACGCTTCATCACCCATCAACCAAGCCTATGTTCGAGCATTTAAACACATTGATCAAGACCTCAATAACGAATTGATTGTGGCAGAAAACAATACCCAAATGTAAATATGCGAAATAAAATCCGTAATGAAGTCGCCTCTATCCTGCCTATGGATAACAAGGAACTCTCCACACAAACTGAAATTCTTCAATGGATTGATTCCGGGGTTGAATTGTGTCGAATTCAGAAACCAGATATCCCACCTAAACATCTGATTGCTTATTTTGCATTGATCGATGGTGACCATATACTGTTGGTTGACCACATCAACGCAGAACTTTGGCTACCCACTGGTGGGCATGTTGACCCCAATGAACACCCTCGTGATACGGTTCTGAGAGAAGCCAAAGAAGAGTTGGGTATTGATGGTGAGTTTCTGCTGCAAAAACCAATTCTGATCACATGCACTGAAACCGTGGGGAAAACTGCTGGACATACCGACGTTTCAATTTGGTATGCATTAAAAGGAAGTCGCAAAATGAATTTTCATTATGATGACAGTGAGTTCAGCCAGGTACGTTGGTTCCATAAAGATGAGGTCCCATTAGACAGAACAGACCCAGAAATGAAGCGGTTTATGAAAAAGTTATATCCAACTTAATTAAGTGTTATTTTTAGCCGGTTTTTCCGCTGGTCGACCCAGCAAAAAGCCTTGAATATACTGACAACCCAACTGGTTCAAACAATCTAACTGCTGTTGTGTTTCGACACCTTCAGCTATCACTTCCAAACCAAGTTCCTGTGCCATCATTATCATGATTTTAACCAATGACTTGTCAGTGCTTGAATCAGGTAATTCTTTAACAAAACTGCGGTCAATTTTTAAAGCATCGAACTTAATTTTTTTCAGTTGAGACAAATTTGAATAACCTGTACCAAAATCATCAACAAAAAATCTGATGCCGTTGAGTAGTGCCACTTGTGTTATCTGATTGATGTAATCATTCATTTCAACCATTACATTTTCTGTGATCTCAATTACCAGTTGCTTAGGATTAACATTTGCCTTTGTTAACTGATCAATTAAGCACGCTTTCAAAGAAGGGTGCATCAGTTGTTTGGGAGAAACGTTGATGGAAACATATTGATCTTTTTGACAAAAGTTTTTAATAAATTGTACAGCCTGACTAATGACTTGTTCACCTAACAGTAAAATCAAATCAGACTCTTCGGCTATGGCTATGAACTCATTCGGTTTAACCGCACCAAATTTTTCATCCTCCCACCTTGCCAAAGCTTCATACCCAGCAATTTCTTCACTGTCAGCAACAAAAATAGGCTGGAAATGTACCTGCAGATTTTCTGAGGTAATCGCATCTCGTAAATATACGTTCAGTTCTAATTTTCTTTTAATGATCAAAGTGTAAGCTTCTTGATAAAACTGATGCCCCCCTTTATTATTCTTTTTAGCCACATACATGGCCGCATCAGCATATTGAGCCAAAGTGGTCAGGTCAGAACCATCTTCAGGATAACAAGCTATTCCTATACTCGCAGTTACGAATAAGCGATGTCGATTAGAGTCGAACGGCTTTTCAATGATTTGTTGAATTTTATTGGTGATGGTCACGATGTCAGACTTTAGTTTATAGGCAAATAACAGCATAAACTCATCACCACCGACTCGAGCCACCTCACCATTTCCTTTGAGCAGTTTATTAAGGCGGTTGCCAACTGCTTTGATCAAGGCATTACCAACCGGGTGACCGTAACTTTCATTGATGAACTTAAAACCATCTAGGTCTAAAAACATCATCGCAAAATGATCGCCCCCTTGGTCAGCTCTTTGAATGAATTCCGCTGCCACCTCTTCCAATGCTGAACGATTCATTAATTCTGTGATGGGATCAACATTGGTCACCCAATCAAGTTTTTCATTTACGCTTTTCAGTTCTTGATTGCGGTTTTCTACTTTCAACTTCAGCTTTTCGTTGGCTTCATTCAACTCTTTTTGATAACGTTTCAGCTCCGAAATATCTGAAATCACACAACAAAGAACATCACCCAAACTGTCATCGTGATAAACCATTTTTCTGGTTTCTAGCGTGCGGTGTACACCTTGATAATTGGTTAATTTTTCCTGGTTGACATTGAGCTTTCGTGTTGCAAAAACTTGGTCATCCATGGCCCAAAAAACGTCGGCCTCTTCTTTGGGGAAAAAATCATAATCGCTTTTTCCTAATAAATCAGAGCGGTTGATTCCCACAAACTCACAAAACGCGTCATTAACCAATATGAACCTATGATCTACATCTTTCACAAATACAGGCAGGGGCAATGAATTAATGATGTTATCGAATAAGCTGGCAATTTTCAGGCCTTGTTTAAATAGATTTTCCATTTATAACCGCGGTAGTTTTTGTTTTACCAGACGTTCAGCGCGATCAAAGTCAACTTGTTTGACATCACTGATACCGTCGGTGAGTTCATCTAAAATTCTATACTGGATTTTCCCTCGGGCAAAAGCTTCGGCGTAAGGAATCAAATGAAACATGACCATAGAGTACCTTGGAATAAAGTAATCAGGTAGTCTCTGTTCTAATTCGAAGGCAATCGCTTTTTTTAAATGAAACTTTGGGTCATTGACCGTTGAACGCATTTCAATGTAATTTTCTAGTGCCATATCTGCAATGGCATTGCTGTTATCCATGCGGCTTTCTACAAAGGCTGGCATGGCCAAATCCCAATTATCTGAGAAAGCGTCTAGCGCCTTTTCCATGGCCACACAATCTTCAAAACCTGCATTCATACCTTGGCCATGAAAGGGCACAATAGCATGGGCCGCATCACCGGTAAGTACTGCATTTTTATAATGCCAGTCTTCACAACGAATGGTTCCTAAATAGCCAGTTGGGTTATTAAAATATTCAGTTTCTAATTCAGGAATGAGGCCTTTGGCATCTGCAAAATATTGATCAAATACAGCATTTAAGCTATTTACATCATTGATGGCAGCGAAACTCACTTCACCTTCATTAGGCATAAATAAAGTCAAGGTAAAACTGGCATCTGGATTGGGTAGGCCTATCATCATGTAATCGCCTCGTGGCCAAATATGCAAAGCATCTTTGTCCAATTGAAATTCCCCATTGGGCCCAGCAGGTATATTGAGTTCTTTATAGGAATGATCCAGAAGCTCTGCACTGAAGTTGGTTTCATTCAAGGCCTTCATGGACGCTCGCACTTGACTGCCACCACCATCTGCGCCAATTAAATAATCAAATTGAACGGTTACTTTTTTATCGTTGGGTTTGTTGTTAATTTCACATTGGTTCTGGTCAAAATCTATCGTTAAACATTCATGTTTAAAAAAGAATTCTACTTGGCCAGTTGCTTCAGCAGCATCACGCAGCAAACTAACCAGCCCTGCTCGCGATACAGAATAAATCACCTCCTCAGCTCTTTGTCCATAACTTTGTAATTTTAGCTCACCTTGTTCATCATGCAACATTCTGCCTCGCATTGGAATCAACAAAGGCTCAACTTTAGCCATCAAATCCAAACGATTTAAGGCATCAATACCACGGTTTGCCAAAGCCAAATTAATGGAGCGGCCAGCCGAAATACGTTCTTTTCTGATATCTGGCAACTGTTCATAAACAGACACTTGGTAACCACGCCTGGCCAGAAAAATGGCATGCATCGAACCCACCAGACCGGCTCCCATAATGACTATGTTTTTGGGTTGACCTTGTTGATCACTCATAACGATGCCTCCAAAATATCAACAAACTTTACACAATCAAAATAAGAGTTATACAAGGGCACAGGCGCCACACGAATGACATTGGGCTCGCGCCAATCACAAGTAACACCTGCGGCTTCAATGGCATCAAATACTGCTTTTCCTGGTTTATCATCACTGGTGATACAAATGGATAACTGACAACCACTCAATGGCTCATCAGGGGTTATGATATCGACATGTTCGGCCAATCTTGTTTGTAGTAAAAATCGCAAATACCTGGTTAATCGTTTTGATTTTTTACGTAATTCACCAATACCTCCAGCTTGTTTAATGGTATCTAAAGAGGCGCGAATCGCAGCCAAAGACAGAATAGGCGGATTGGACAACTGCCAACCTTCGGCCGATTTGATTGGTATGAACTGGTTTTCCATTTTAAACCGAGTGTCTTTATCATGCCCCCACCAACCGGAAAAACGTGGTAAATCCGCATTATCATGATGTTTTTCATGGACAAAACAACCAGCCACAGAACCTGGCCCGGAATTGAGGTATTTATAGGTACACCAAGCCGCGAAATCTACACCCCAGTCATGTAAATGCATTTCTACATTGCCCGTTGCATGGGCTAAATCAAAACCCACAATGATGTCATGAGCTTGAGCCACTTGGGTGATTGCTTGCATGTCAAAAACCTGTCCTGTGTAGTATTGCACCCCTGGTAACATAACCAATGCCAGCTCATTGGCATGAATTTTAATGGTGGCAAGAATATCTTCCAAGTGTAAGCATTCCTCTCCTTTCCTTGGCTTCAGTAAAATCATTGCTTGATCAGGGTCAAATCCATGAAATTTAACTTGGGACTCAACCGCATAATGGTCAGATGGAAAAGCATGATCTTCGAGCAGTACTTTAAACTTCTCAGCAGTGGGTCGATAAAAACTGGCCATCATGAAATGTAAATTGGCGGTCAGAGAGTTCATACAAACGACTTCGGTTGATTTCGCGCCCACCAAGTTTGCGGACTCTTCAGTTAAAAACTCATGGTATGGCATCCACGGATATTGACTATCAAAATGCCCTTTAACACCCAGCTTTTGCCATTTAGTTAATTCATCTTGTAAATACTGTGCAGTCAGCTTGGGCTGTAAACCTAATGAATTCCCACAAAAATATATCTCATCTTGGTCACTGTCCTTAATCTGTGGGATATGAAAAGCATCACGCATGTGTGCCAGAGGGTCTTCTCTATCTAGGTTGTTTGCAAAGGCTAAAGAGTCTTCAAATGGCATTTCAATTTTCAGAAAAAAAAGAATAATTATATGCTAAAAATCAAACACCTGTGGCTTTGATTTAAAGCAAACCCAAGATATGGGCTTGGGTTTGCCGATTTAATTCAGTTTCTTAGCGTCAAATTGATGAGATCAAGGCTCTTTTTCTGGTGCTATACTTTTTTCTGTGACAGGTTTTTCACTCATCTTTGAATCAGCTGTTTTTTCTTTGTCCTTGTTTTTAATTTTGGGTTTAAATTTCGGCCACCAATCATTTCGGTTCAAACTTAAAAACATTTTTTTCAACCATGAAAGTACCGCAAAACTTACCCAAATTGACCACAATAGAATCAACAGTTTATACCACCACAAGTGAACACTTAATAAAGTGATGCTCGGCAATAAATCAAAACCAGAATCCAAGTACCAATACAATTTAGATGAAGACGCGTTTTGTCCAGCCACACCCATATCAGGATAGGACAACAAACCATATGCCACTGTTACTATTAATAATGCAATGGTCGTTACTGTGAAGAACAGACTGAACCACTGCAGTAAGATATTTTTGGCTCTGGATTCAAAACCAGCGAACTGTTGCTTCCAGCCCACAAAGAACAACCAACCGGCGACCACAGAGAATGCCAACCAAGAGAATGTACCAAAGGCACACCCCAAAACCAACCACTGCCAAAATTTCAACGGAGAAAATCGAACCCTCGCCAAGAAAAAAGCCAAAACTGCAAAGACCAATAGCTCACCCCAATATAAAAACGCTGGACCCACACCATCCGATTGACCCCATAACAACCATCGATCCCGAGGCACATGGATGGTTTGACTTAAATTACTGAAATGGTTGCTCAAATTGATCGTCGGGGTTCGATGGAAACTACCTAGTTCTTGATTAACATGCCACTCGATGGAAACACTGTGATTTCCAGGTAAGAAACTCACAGCAACCAGACCATTTTCATTAATTAAATTTGATTCAATACCATCAAATGTGACTTTCTTGACTTGTGCTTCTGGATCTAAATTAACATCAAAATGCCCTCCTTGGGTGGCTCGATAACGTATCTTTGTAACCACTTTGGTGGTTCTTTTTCCCAAAGTGAAAGTGTTATTAATGCCATCAATAGACAAAACATCACCTTCCACAGCTGAGGGCCTGTTAACTTTTAATGCCAATGATTCACCGGGCCTGGGTGTATAAACATGGACGAAATAATCATCACCGTCATCAACCATCTGCTCAGATGCCACCAAAGGGACGCCTTCAATATTGACATGCCACTGTGGTGAAGACACCACTTCCCAGGTTTCAATATAGTGCTCACTTTTTTGTGCTGTGAGGGTAAGATCCGGTACCCGTTCAAGTCGTGAACTCCAATGAAATGTATTCTGCCCAGGCCCAAAACTGACTTTCACAGCACCCTTGTTATCAAGTTGTACTTTCTCAGTGGGAAATTCATGATTGACTAAAGGCACCGATACATTGATCACACCTTGTTGGGGTGCCACTCGTGTGACATAAGTATTGATGTGCCATTGATCATCAAAAGTAATTGCCCTTTTGACTTTAATGAATGGTTTTATGTCAGTGGTTTTGGATTGTTCATTCGATTCGGCTTGGGTGGTGGCAATCAATTGTAAGGTGTTACTACTGAGTTGTAGCCCCTCCAAACCAGCAAATTGCCAATTTTCTGAACTGGCACTAACTTGACCAGGAAGCAAGGGAAAACGCACTGAAATACTGTTGCGATTAGCCAGCGTGCCGACCAACTCCACTACTCGAATTCCTTGATTTAAGAACAACCAATGATTGTTTTGTTGTTTAAAGCGACTGGCTACTTTTTGCTGATCCACTGCGACGGAAACCAACTGCCAATCCAATGAAGTTGGCAGGGGTACCATCACGTCATCTTGAACATGATAACGCAAACTCATTTTAAGTTGGTCACCAGTCGCAGTGGCCTCTACAGATTCTATGGCAGCACAGTTAGGCGCACATAACGAGGGTTCATAAATACGATCTTGCAGTTGTTTTAATAAACTTTCAGAAGGGAATTGATTGGCCATCGCTGAACTTGAAAGCACCATCAATAACAACGAAGTTTGAATCACCCGTGCAGGCTTAAATGATGCGCGCATTTTCTGCAAAATCATCAACAACCAATACACGGAAGCCAAGATCAATATCAAACGCCAGAATATTCGCATGGTTGGCGTCAATAAAATCAACTGATAACCTTGATTCGCAGTAATGGGCCCATCCCAAAATAATCTGACTGAATTATATTGCCATTCTGGCGTACCTTTACCTGCCTGTAATACAGCATCTGCCTGATATCTGTTCAAGATGTCCGACCTTCTTAGTCTTGAACCGGTAACAGTTAATTTTCCTTCTTCTTGCACTTCGTCACCCAGCTCTACCACATCTGCCACAATCGCATTTTTGGCATCATAAGTTTGGGTATAAACTTGGCTTAAGTCCTTGGCTTTTTTCAAAGATGGTGCAGGTGCGGGTTCAAATCGACCTGACAACTGATGACTCTTTTCCAGCTGCGGATGAATCATTAATCTGGCTTGTGTAACCAAGTGAGGAACCAGTATTGACAACAAGCCCAACACACTGATCAAAGCATAAAGTTGAATCAAACTGAGCCATCGACCTTTGGGTAACCAACTGATGACTGCAATAGCCACAATTAAATTTGCCCATGCATACAACGGTACATTCAAGCCATGGTAACTCAACACCAAGGTCACAAAGGCCGCCAAGGCAGACTTGATACCAATGGCCTTAAAGCTCAAAACAGTCAGCAACATGACGATAAAAATATCCCATAAACGCCATTGCTCTAACCAAACATTTTGGCTACTGTCCACATTGTGTGTGGCCAATGCCATATAACCATGAGGTAAGAACAGTTCTGTTTGTACGGCATCAAAATTAATTTCCCAACCACTGATTTGTGACAAAAAACCAGCACTGAATTCACCGTTAACCTGTAGCGACACTTCTGGTTTACGTAACTCAACTCCTTGGTGGCCTGTTTCAGACTCAGTGATCAACAACGTTTCATTGTGACTGCTGGCACTCAATAATCGATGGTTGTTATGGGCATTCAAACGCCAGCTACCAAACTTACCACCACTGATGCGATCTTTGGTTCGATAAGTCTCACCTGAAAATGACAACCATGCCTGACGGTGCAAACTCAGCTGTTCACTTTGGTTTAAAGTACCCCTTTTTTGTTCATTGATCACAAAGGTATCACCATCATTAACCAAGTAATTAGGCACTTGGTTCCATAGCGATGATGACTGTTCGGGGTTAATGGCAGTCACCCCTTCAATTTGAGTCAAGCGAATGTTCTTATTGTCTTGATAAGCCCATATTTCTTGTTTAGGCCAATGAACTCCGTCGGCATTAAACTTAAGTGCCGATGGCCAGTCATTGATGTTCATGCTGATGCGAAGCTTACTGTATCCTGGTTTCAACTGTGCCCATAAATCTCCTTGTTGATCAACATAAGCATTCAAATCGCCACTGACATCTGTGATCTGTAGGTACGGCTCTAAAACCTGGCCCAATTTCTCGCTACGAGCCACACCAGAAACACTTAAGTCTATGGCCATGAATAAAGTCATCGGATGACCATCAATGATCAACCGACTGACTTCAATGTCTAAACTGTTGGCTTCAACCTGCTGTTCATTAACGGACTCACCTAACCACAAAGTATTGTTTTGACGAACTGGGAACTTGACCGCTTCATCATCAAGTAACAATTGGATGTCTGCTAACTCAGTTGGTATATTTATCTTTTCAGGGCGTTTGTGCCAATTGAACTGCCCGCTAATTCGATGTGTTCCTGGTTTGAGCCACAACCTGGGTTGACGATTGAGGTTTTGTACCACTGCTGGGCTTTGGCCCACCATCACAGCTTGAGGCCAAGAATCTTGGTCACCAGGTAAGGGGACCCAAGTATCAGCCAGCACTTCCCAAGTCAGTGAAAAAGTAGCTTTAGTCGAGTTGACCTTGATGTCTAGCGTTTGTGGCCAAGCGCACACATGTTGGTCTTTGCTCATCGCCTGCTGATTTGAAAAATAGGGACAATCTCGGTAGGCTTGATCGTATTTAACCCAATCTTGCCAAGCTGACAGTTCTGCTGGAATGTCTGCTGCCCATGCCGACTGAAACAGACACTGAAAACTCAATAACAACAGAACAGTCATCTTTATTTTTTTCATAAGCTCACCTCTTATTTACCAACATTGGCATCTTAATTTAATCATGATACCGATCTATTGATTGCTTTACCACCGATTCATTTGTGATTGATCGAAGACATTGGCAGACATTGTAAGACACTGCCAGACATTCCATGATTCCATTGCGCACTAAGGTGCGTCACATGTCCAGTTATTTTATAATAATAACAGTCATTATTATTTTGAGGTGTGTATGAAAATTTGGATTGGTTTATTATTTATCTTGTTAACTGGACACATCCAAGCTCAGCTGATCTTTCGCGGTGATTTTGGGCCACTAGATGTTCAGCCATTATTTCCTGAGAGTAACGGTGTTTTTACCTTACCTGACGAACCTGCAGCCAATCGACTACAATGGCTGTTGGCTCAATTAGCCGTTGATCAAACCAGTCTGGCAGAAATCAATGCCCAATTTTCAGCCAACTGGTTGTCACAAATTTCAGTCACTGACACCCAAAACTTTATTCAATCCATACGAGACGGTTACCCTCAGGCAAAAATCACTGACCTGGTTGCTTTATCACCAATGGAGGCATTTGTGTTCATAACTGGTGATACCGGAAATACTGGATTTATCCGACTACAAGCTTTGTACTCTGCCAACCAAGGGATTAATTTTTTACAGGTACAAGGCCGAGATGATGTGGTTCAATTTCCTGAAGACAATAACTTAAGCTTGAGTGAAGCCATTACAAAATTCACTACATTGGCAGGCGATACGGGTGTATTGATTGCTTATATCAATGACGATAATCAATGCCAAATTATTGATGCTCACAACCCTGATCAACTGCTGGCAACTGGCTCCCTGTTCAAGCCTTGGGTGTTAGGTGGCTTGGCAGAAGCGATTGATCAAGAGACGCTATTGCCGGAACAAAATGTTGAATTTGTTGCATCAGAACGGGTCTTTAATAATACTTTGGTTAACTTAGAGCCCTTTGGCACACAATTCAAATTGGCTGATTTAGCCACCTTAATGTTGGGCAACAGTGATAACACCGCAACCGATTTAGTGCATGAAGTTGTGGGGCGTAATGTGATAGACGATTTCATAGATATATCAGGAGTAGATGACACAGATATATTAAAACCGTTATTATCAGTCAATGAACAATTCCATTTATTCTTTTCTTTTCCACTTGCCACAGCCAATAATTTTGTTAATGACACCGAACCCAATCAGCTCAGTTTCATCAACAAACAAATCGTTCCATTAGGTCCCGTGACCAGCTTTCCGTTTGTCAACGACAGCTTATTAACTTCTGGCAGTTGGCGTGCCAGCCCAATGGACATTTGTAACAATATGGCCACTTTACGCCAATATGATTCAGGCTCAGATGCCATGCAGGTGGTTGATCGTGCGTTTGGTGCCCAAGCTGCTCAATTCAGAATCAGACCTAACTGGGATCGTGTTTGGTACAAAGGTGGTAGCCTGGCCTCTGGCACCACTGGCCTTCATGTGCTGACCCATGCTTGGCTGCTAGAAGACAATGGCAGGTGGCCGATTGTGGTAGTAGGCATGACCAATGATTCAGGTGGTGGTATCGATGATGACAATGGTGTTTTTAAAGTGCAATCTGTGTTGGCAAGAATACTGGAGCTTACGCTACAAGGTTTATAGCCCAGTCATCTTAAATACTTTATTCAGTTTGATCTTTTTTAAGTTGATTGTCTTTGGGTTGTTCGCTTTTCTTGGCCACCTGAACTTTATGTTCTTGCACCGCTTCAATTCGGTGTTTTGCCCCCGGGTTGAAAATGGCTTCAAGCTCTAATAAGCCCATGCCCATAGATTCTCCAGAGCCAGTTTGTTTTTTTGCTTCAAACAAACCCAGCTGGGTTTTCTTATTAGCCAGCCTCAGCCCAAAGATGGGAATCAACCAAACCAATAATAGCAGTTTTATTTTGCGCTTTTTGTTGGGCACCCAAATCAGGATCTCTCGGCTCATAAATAAATTTGAAATCACATGATAAGCCAACAACAAGCCCCCTGTTACCCATAATATTTTAATTAATATTTCAAACATCTCAAAGACTTTTGGGCGGCACCGGCAATATCAATCCTGTCTTTTGGCATATAAATGACAACCTCATTTTAATTGCCACGGCGTTAATTATTAGAAACCACAAATACACTTTCACCGTCATTCCAGTCGAGCCCAAAGGCGAGTACAGGAATCCACCCAGTTTATCTAAAATATGACTAAGCTATCTTACGCTGCCAATTTTAAAACCAAAATTAAGCTTGTACTCAAAAAGTTACCCGCTAAAATACACCTATCTAATCCGCGCCCATAGCTCAGCTGGATAGAGTCACCGACTTTGGAACCGGTTGGTCGGGAGTTCGAACAGTTACAAGAGAACAGAGAAACGTTCGAAGTGGCCACTTTTACATTGATACATGCTGATTTTTTTTTTGATCAATATGAAAAAAGGCCCAAGAACTTACTGACTCTGTCAGGAACATTTTAGCCCGTTGGCTCGCCAACGACCCCGAAAGGGTGAAATGCATGGATGTACGAAACAATCTCTCTGGGCACCGCTTGAAAAATGGTTTGAGATTTAATGAAATAGTTAATTACTCAACATCACAAACAAGTTAAAATTCACTATCATATCCGCGCCCATAGCTCAGCTGGATAGAGTAACCGGCTTCGAACCGGTTGGTCGGGAGTTCGAATCTCTCTGGGCGCGCCATTTTCTTGTTTCAACGCATTCCACCAAGTTTAAAACACTAACAATATCAATAAATTATAAAAATTGATGTTTCTGCTTGTTTCATTTAATTCTATTTAATTAAGGTTAAATTACGTAAGAAATACGTCATTTTTTGATATACTGAATTAATGAGTAAGAAAAATAAACCATTAAACACTGTTTCAGAAGTTAAAAAGTTTTTAAGTACCGCAAACCCAAATCAAAAAAGAAGCGTTGGAAACAACTTATTCATTGTAAAAAACAAAAATCATGG